>JAFLTS010000013.1:46464-70793 GCA_022509185.1 Muribaculaceae bacterium
GTGGGCGTTTACGGATTCGAACCGCAGACCCTCTGCTTGTAAGGCAGATGCTCTAAACCAGCTGAGCTAAACGCCCGATTGCGTCTGCAAAGTTAGGTATATTTTCTTACCCTGCAAATTTTTTTCAAAAAAATTATCTTTTTATTTCCTTTTCCTTTTTATGGGATTTAAAGCCGTCAGGCATATTTTGAAAAATCAGTTAGACGCATATCTCCGGTTTCTTCAAAGGTGTTGTGCATTGCGAAAGCTGCACGAAGATTATGTGGTATATGCCCTTTGCGTGCCACTTTAAGATAGTCCCAGAGAAGTTGTTTATAGTCGGGATGCACACAGTTTTCTATGATGGTCTTTGCCCTTTGGAGAGGAGAAAGATTTCTCAGATCGGCTACACCCTGATCGGTGACGATCACTTTTACGCTATGCTCGCTATGATCAAGATGGGAAACCATGGGTACAATGGTGGATAAGGCTCCCTTCTTCTGGATAGAAGGACACATGAATATAGAAAGGTAAGAGTTTCTGGAAAAATCTGCAGCTCCCCCTATTCCATTCATTATTTTCGTGCCGTTCACATGAGTGGAGTTGACATTTCCGTAAATATCACATTCCAACGCAGTATTCATCGCAATTAGACCGAGTCTTCTCACCACTTCGGGATGGTTACTTATTTCTGCCGGGCGCATGAGAAGTTTGTCGCGGAAGAAATTTATATTATCCATGAAATGAAGCATGGCATCGTCAGAGAAAGCGAGGGCACAAGTGGAGGCATAACTGCACTTCCCTTTTTCCATAAGTTCCATCACGGCATCCTGCACTACTTCGGTGTACATCTCAAACTTTGGAATTCCGGGATGATCAGCCAGACCATATAATGCTGCATTGGCAATATTGCCTACGCCGCTCTGGAAAGGCAATAATTCTTTGGGAATTCTTCCGAGTTTGATTTCACGAGCTATAAAATCTGCCACGTTCTGTCCGATGGCTCTGGTTGAATCTGACAAAGAGGTGAAAGCACTGATACTTTCCGACTCATTTGAAGGAACCACACCGATTATTTTTTTAGGGTCAATCTTTAATACCGGGCTACCGATACGGTCAGAGGGCTTATAAATAGGGATTTCCCTACGATGAGGAGGATCAAGAGGAATATAGTTATCATGGAATCCTCGGAAGGAAGTCTTATAATAAGAACTGTATTCAAGAATTACTTTCTTAGCCATCTTGGCAAAAACGGGAGCCAAGCCAATACCGGCACCCAGAACCACTTCCCCTGAAGGGTTCATTTCCGTAACTTCAATAATGGCTACATCAATATCACCCATAAATCCATATCGAAGATCCTGGCTCATATGACTGAGATGTGGATCGTAATAATCCATCTCATAATTGTTAGCACCGTTTCTTGCATCGGGAGTCCCTTGATATGGGGTGCGAATGGCAATAGCATTTGCTCTTGATAAAGCTCCGTCTATATAATCATTAGTTGAAGCCCCTGTATATAGATTTATTTTGAAGGGCTCTCCGTTTTCATGGTGTTTTTTGGCTTTTTCCGCCAAGGCCACAGGAACAATCTTCGGAGTACCCGAAGCAGTGAAACCGGATGTGGCCACAGTGTCTCCATGATGTATCTGTTCAGCTGCCTCTTCTGCACTGATAAATGGAAAACTCATTTGTAAGCTTTAGATTTAAGGATTAAATTTGCACAAAAATAGCATTTTTGTTCAATTTTACAAATAGCCTAAAAGTTGTTAAAAAACAATAATATAAAACCATTTCTTTTGCCTGAAGGTTTCGCACCCTCTCAATTCTCAAAAAAATTAAGGATCGAAACCTATGGATGTCAGATGAATGTTGCTGATTCTGAGACAGTTGCAGCTGTGATGCAGATGGCCGGATATTCACTTACAGAGATAGACTCCGAAGCAGATGCCGTGTTTCTAAACACTTGTTCCATACGTGATAATGCGGAACAAAAAATATATTCACGTCTCGCTTACTGGCATTCTGTGAAAAGAAAAAGCGGGAAAAACCTTCTGATCGGTGTCATAGGCTGCATGGCGGAACGCCTGAAGTCAGAGCTTATCGAGAAGCATGGCGTTAATCTGGTGGCCGGTCCTGATGCATATCTGGATCTTCCGAACCTGATCGCAGCTGCTGAAAATGGTGAGGCAGCAATCAATATTGATTTGTCGACCACAGAAACTTATCGTGATATCATTCCCAGCCGAGCAATAGCCAACGGCATTTCAGGATTCATTTCCATCATGAGGGGCTGTAATAATTTCTGTTCTTATTGCATTGTTCCTTATACCCGAGGCAGGGAAAGAAGCCGTGAGCCCCAAAGTATCCTAAGCGAGTTGGAAGACCTGAGGAAAAGAGGATTCAGGGAAGTCACTCTTTTAGGACAGAACGTAAATTCCTATAATTTTGTAGATAAAGAGGGAAAGGTCACGGATTTCCCGGCTCTTTTAAGAATAGTTGCTCAGGCAGCCCCGGATATGAGAATCAGATTCACTACCTCTCATCCAAAAGATATGAGTGATGAGATAATAAAGACTGTGGCTGCCTATCCTAATATTGCGCGACATATACATTTGCCAGTGCAAAGCGGGAGTAATTCGGTGCTCAAAGATATGAACCGTAAATACACTCGTGAATGGTATCTTGACAGAATTCGAGCCATACGTGAGATTTTGCCCGATGCCGGTATAACCTCCGACCTTTTCACAGGTTTCCACAATGAATCGGAAGAGGATTTTCTTCAGACTCTTTCTCTTATGCAGGAAGTAGGCTTTGATTCCTCTTTCCTCTTTAAATATTCCGAACGGCCCGGTACCTTCGCTTCCAAACATTTGCCGGACAATGTACCAAAAGAAGTGAAAATCGAGAGGCTGAATAGAATGATTGCGCTTCAAAACAACATCTCTCTTCAAAACAATAAGAAAGATATAGGCAAAGTGTTTGAAGTTTTGGTGGAAGGGAAGTCCAAGAGGAATAAAGAAGAACACTTCGGACGGACCTCCCAGAATAAAGTAGTGGTTTTCCCTAAAATGGATACAAAGCCCGGAGACTTTGTCAAAGTAAAGATAACGGATGCTTCAAGCGCGACTTTGAAAGGAGATATAATCCTTTCGACAACAACAGAGACTAATTCAACCCCAAAATCCGAAACAAAAATATAAAGCAATGAAATGCGGTATCGTAGGCCTACCCAACGTAGGCAAGTCAACACTTTTCAACTGTCTTAGCAGTGCTAAGGCCCAATCGGCAAATTTTCCGTTTTGTACTATCGAACCCAATGTCGGGATGATTACTGTGCCGGACGAAAGGCTTAACAAGCTTGTGGAGATGTGCAACCCACGGAGCATTGTACCTGCTACCGTAGAAATAGTGGATATCGCCGGACTGGTGAAGGGAGCTTCAAAAGGAGAGGGGTTGGGTAATAAATTCCTTGCTAATATCCGGGAGACTGATGCTATTCTGCATGTCTTGCGCTGTTTCGATGATGATAATATTACTCATGTTGACGGTTCAGTCGACCCTGTCAGAGATATGGAAATCATTAACTACGAATTGCAGCTTAAAGATCTGGAAACGATAGATTCCCGTATTGCCAAGACAGAAAAGGCAGCAAAAAGCGGTGGAGACAAAAATGCCAAGATGCAGCTAGGGGTGCTCACGGCTTATAAAGAGGCTTTGGAACAAGGAAAACCAGCCAGATCTGTTCATTTCGATACAGTAGACGAACAGAAATTTGCAAAAGAATTGTTTTTGCTTACCAATAAGCCGGTGCTTTATGTCTGTAACGTCGACGATGCCTCCGCTGTGGAAGGTAATGCCTATGTAGAGGCGGTAAAGAAAGCTATAGAGGGAGAAAACGCAAGTCTGATGATTGTGGCGGCCGCCACTGAAAGTGATATCGCTGAACTTGAAACTCCAGAAGAACGAGCAGAATTTCTCCAGGAAATAGGCCTTTCTGAGAGTGGAGTTAACCGACTGATAAGAGCAGCCTATGCGTTGCTTGACCTTCAAACCTATTTTACCGCCGGAGCTGATGAGGTAAGGGCTTGGACTTTCCTCAGAGGAACAAAGGCTCCTCAGGCTGCAGGAATAATTCACACAGATTTTGAAAAAGGATTTATCCGAGCCGAAGTGATCAAGTATCAGGACTTCGTGGCTTTAGGTTCGGAAAATGCAGTGAAAGAAGCCGGGAAAATGGGTGTAGAAGGAAAGGATTATATAGTGCAGGACGGAGATATCATGCACTTCCGTTTCAATGTTTAGTGGATTGGTCCTTTAGAGATTCCACAATCAGTTCAGCCACATAATCTGAAGCCACACTGTTGCCCAGGCGGCGACGCATATTTCTATATCCGTTGATCTGCCATTCCCTCTTAGGGGAGGGCTGCAATAATGGAGATAACTCACGTGCCACGCTGTCTACCGTACAATTGTGCACAAGCAGTTCCGGTACAATAGAATTGTTCACTATAAGATTCGGAAGGGCCACGTATTTAACCTTAAGTAGCTTTTCCATTATTTTGTAAGACACAGGATTTCCGTTGGCTCTGTAGCAAACTACCTGGGGAGTTCCTATCAAAGCTGTTTCAAGGGTAGCAGTGCCGGAGGTGACCAAAGCCGCCACAGAATATTTAAGCAAAATAGGGGTTGCTCCGAACACCACCTGCAGACCCGGATCTTGTGCAACTTCCCGATAGAATTTCTCCGGAATTGCCGGGGCCGCTGCCACGGCGAACTGATGGTCGGGAAATCTTTTCATAGCCTCTATCATAATGGGGAGATTGTTCCTGATTTCCCCTTTACGGCTGCCGGGCAACAATGCTATCAATGGTTTGTCGCTTTCTGTAAGTCCCTGCCGCTCTATAAAATGTTTTTTCGGTGGCAGATGTCCCAGGGCAAAGTCTATTTCCTGTACCGAGGGATTTCCTACATATTTCACCTTATACTTGTGCTTTGAATAGAAATTTTCTTCAAAGGGAAGAATGGAATACATATTGTCTACGTATTTCTTGATATCCCTTACTCTCCATTCTTTCCAAGCCCAAATCTTCGGAGAAATGAAATAATCCACCCTTATGCCGTTATTGTGGGCAAACTTTGCCAGCTTAAGGTTAAATCCCGGGTAGTCAACCAGAATCAGCACATCCGGATGGAAATCCCTGACAATTTTTTTAGCAGCCTTAAGATTGGAGAGAAGGGCCGGAAGTTTCCTGAGCACTTCAGAAAATCCCATCACATTCAGTTTATCATAATGGATATCGGGAGATTTTCTTGCTGCCTTCGACATCAGATCTCCTCCGATAAAACGGAATTCCGCTTCTGAATCAAGCTTTTTGATTGATTCTATCACATTAGAGGCATGTAGGTCGCCGGATGCCTCGCCGGCCACAAGCATATATTTCATCGTGCAATATTGCCTATTAGCAAGCGTTTCTAATAATATGAACGTGCGTTGCCATATATTATTTATTCTTATCGCCATTTTTGGTATGGCGACCACTTCCTGTATTAAAGACGATTTCACGGATTCACCTTCGGCAACCCTGGACTTTTCAACTGAAACAGTGAATTTCGGCACTATTTTTACAGATCTCACCACTCCTACCGCTCGTCTGCAAGTTTACAACAGAAATAAAAAAGGGGTGATTATTTCATCAATACGTTTCAAGGATCCTGAAACTCCTTTCCGTCTGAATGTGGATGGCATGAGCGGATCTTCTTTTACTGATGTGGAGATCAGGGGTAATGATTCCATATATGTTTTCATGGAATGTTTTATAGATGCAGATAAGGAATTGGAGCCACGTCAGGTCACCGATGAACTTGAATTCGTTACTAACGGCGTGACACAGACAGTGGGAGTGGAAGCCTGGGCATGGAATGTCGTGAGGCTGCATGATTTAACTGTGAACCAAGATATGACTCTCACTGCCGAACGCCCTTATGTAATCTTCGACACTCTTACAGTGGAGCCAAACGTGACTTTAAATATTGAACCCGGAGCCTGGCTCTTATTTCATGACAAGGCAGCAATGAATATAAAGGGCACCCTGTTGGCTTTAGGAGAAACGGACAATATGATAAGAATGAGCGGAGACCGTCTTGACGATATCCTTCCCGATGTTGCCTATGACCAACTTGCAGGCCAGTGGGGAGGTATTGACATCGCACCGGAATCTTTCGGTAACCGGATGGAATTTGTAAATATGCGTTCCACAGTATCAGGCCTCAGAGTGGATTCTTGCGGAGATCTGTCGAAAAATAAACTCACCCTTGTAAATTCATGGCTTCATAATTCCCAAGGAAATGTCTTGAGTTCGGAATATTCGGCAGTAGATGCCTATGGATGCTGTTTCTCAGAGGCTGCAGGTTCTGTGGTAAGGCTTGTGGGAGGCGCACATAATTTTGTGCAATGCACCATAGCCAATTCTTATCTCTTTTCAGCCCTTTACCAACCTAATCTTTATCTTGGACATTGTCTACCGGAAAATGCAGAAGAAAATGACCAGCCCTTGATGAGAGGGTCGTTTGAAAACGGTATCATCTGGGGAGAGATTGGCGATCCCTTATATCCCGGCGATCTTATAGGGAGCAACGTTTACATGCGATATATGTTGTTTAAGGCAAATGGCTCTGACGATGAAAATTTCATTAATTGCGTATGGAACGAAGACCCATTGTTCTATACCATAAGGAGTGATTATTATTTCGACTATAGTCTGCAACCCGACTCTCCGGCATTAGACAGAGGAAATCCTTCGTATCTCACGCCTGAATGTCTATATGATATGGATGGTATTTACCGTCTTTCCCTTGGAAATCCGGCTTTGGGCGCATATGCTGAATGAATAAGGATAAACTGACTATTCTTACTTGCGCTCAAAGGCATCTATCATGGATCCCGGCGTGGCATTAATTATCCTCACTTTTCTTTTATCTGCATAATCCGCTATTTCCCAATAGCTACGGAATGCCACTGTCATGCTCCCCAATACATCATGGAGTTTAAGCCCTTTATAAGTTTCTCTCACTCTTTGATGTTCCTCTTCATTATCCCGGTAAAAATGAGGCTGGATACTGATCACAAAATTATCTTTATCTACGTCAAGGGTTTTGGTCCAGGAATGGTCAGCTCCGCAAAGATAAATTGTGGAATAGCCGAGCCTGATACCTTCCATTATTGCCGGAATCAAAACATTACGCGGACGTGGCATACCGAGGCCTAATGAGAAAAACTTTCGATTGAGCCATTTAAACCCTTCGATTGGAGTGAGATTAAAAAATCTTATCTTTAATTCCGGAGCGTTCAATAGAAGAGGTTTGACGAAATGACGGTATTTTGTTGGCACAAGCAGGGTCATTGGCCAGCTCACGGTTGCAAAATTCTCCCATAATCTCCTCACATTTATGTCTGAACGTAATGAATTGAAGAAATGACCGTCTGCAAGTACATAATAAGTTGGCCGCAGCCTGAAGAATTCCGGAGAGTTTGCGGCGAAATTCACCGCCATCATATCATGAGCAAGCAACCAGTCGATGTCATTGTCGATTGTGTTTCTCAATGAAGGCCCGTTGCCTAAGATTACGAGTTCCTTACCTTTTCCAATGTCGGATGACGCGGATGCTCCTTTTGAAAGGAGTGCTATCTTCACCAGAGATGCTACAGAACCGCTGAGATGTGAAATAAAATCTGAGATTCCTTCAAACTTCATGAACGGCCTTATTTTGTTTAACCATCCCTTGTGTATAAGGATAATTTTTATCCCTTCTCTCAATCACAGCGATTGTGTCGAAATATTCTATTCCGGTTTCCGATGCAAAAAAAGATCCGTCAAGGGTATGGGTTTTCATCCTTGTTTCCACAGTTTCAGGTGAAAGATTGCGCTGAATAGAGGGAATCCAGCGGCCCAAACGCCAGATCCATTCTGCCCATGGAGCCGGTAAATGGGTCATTCTTTTCTTATAGCCTGCATTAGCGGTCATTGCTTCCACCATTTCGATAAATTTGACTGGGTGACCATCGGAAGCATTATATATCCCTCCTTTTTTATAAACTTGTTTTATTCCTCTGGCCACATCGTAAGCGCACACAAGACTCACCTTGGCGTCGTTGCCTCGGATATGTATGTATTTTCCTGACAAAGCATCATTGAATAGACTGAGAGTTTCCCCTTTCACTCCGTTTCCAAACATCCTTGCCGGTCTGATAATAGTCAGGGTGATGTCGTGCCGGCGACTCCATTCTATTAGAAGCTCTTCAGCCAAGGCTTTTGAGCGTCCTGTATCATCACTGGCCCATGTATTGGTCTCTTCAGTGATATTTTCACCCGCATCACGGCTATAAACACGGTTACTGCTTATATAGACGAAATTTTCGGGCGGATGATTTTCCAATGCCTCCAGAAGCTTTCTTGTTCCCTCCAGATTAAGCTCCATGGCATTAGTGTTGTCTTCACTGCCTGCTGTATGAATCACAGTATCAAAAGCTATGTCAGAGAAATCGGGAGTTTCTTTTCTTAAATCCACCTTGAAATCGGAGTCGTCGCGTAGCCCAAGGGAAACAATTTCGTGTTGTTTAAATTGCTCAACAAGATAGCTTCCTAACATTCCTCCGGCTCCGGTAATCAAGATTTTCATATTAATGATTGTAAAGTCATGGTCTGTTCACAATTATTGGTTAAGGTGAAAGGATAACTTTAAACCAGACTTACTGCCATATCAGACCTTCAGGCAAAGTTAAGAAAAAAACCGCTTTTTGATAAAACAATCAATATTTGAATTTTTATATGTTCAACTCAGTTAAGAAATAAACTGATTCGATAATACAGATAATGATCCTAAGGTACTCTTTTAATAAAATTGGGGAAGGATTCTTAAACTTTTCTAACGGTAAATTTGTCTTAGTAAGAAAAAACAAGATTATGAAAGGGAAAATATTTTTAATTGCCGGAGCAGGGATTATTACCCTTTTAGCCAGTAGCTGCGGCACTTTGGTTACGAGTCCGCCTGATGTAGTAGTCGGGGGTGGTATTTATCCTGCCCCTATAATGGTTCCTCCTCCCGGAGGTCCACACATATTCAGGCCCGGAGGTCCTGGTGGTCCCGGCTTCCGACCCGGATACATGGGCAGGCCGGTTCCGGGTAGGCCCATTGGTACACCCATAGGTCCTGGTGGTTCCGGTGGCGGTCCTGGTGGTCCCGGTGGTGGTCCCGGTGGCGGTCCTGGTGGTGGTCCCGGTGGTCCAATGGCGTAAAATTTATGGAATTTAATTTTTTTGAAAAATTTTTTCAATAAAATTTGTGGAATTTAAAAATTCACCATAAATTTGCACTCGCAAACGGGAACAAGAAGAATCCTCCTGGAAGAATCACAATCCCGATTGTCTAAAACTCTTTGGTGCGGTAGTTCAGTTGGTTAGAATACCGGCCTGTCACGCCGGGGGTCGCGGGTTCAAGTCCCGTCCGCACCGCCGAGGAGAGAGGAAGGGCAGCAGCGTAAACTTAGGTTTCCTGTTGCCCTTTTTTCTTTAATTATATTATAATAATGTTTGCTATTATCAACGGACCAAATCTTAATCTTTTGGGTAAGAGAGAACCCGAAATTTATGGACACGACAGGTTTGAAACTATTCTAAGGCAGATCCGTGAGACATTCCCAGCGGATCCTATTGAATACTTCCAATCTAATCATGAGGGTGAAATAATCGATAAGATTCATCATTTGGGGTATGAAAACCCCGAATGTGACGGTATCATAATTAATCCCGGTGCTTATTCGCATTATTCATTTGCTATTGCTGATGCTATTTCTTCTGTGCCTGTGCCGGTTGTTGAAGTGCATATTTCAAATATCATGGGAAGGGAAGAATTCCGCCATCAGTCTGTTACTGCTCCTTCTTGTGTCGGTATGATCACCGGTCTAGGTCTTCATGGATACCTTTCGGCTGTGGCATATCTTAAGACGCGGAAGAAGTGAAACAAATGATTTAATCAACGGTTTTTAAGCCAAAGATGACCCCCGAACTCGAAGATTATATTGAGAGACATATTTCTCCGGAATCAGATCTTTTGAAAAAGATCGACCGGCATACTAATCTTCATCATCTCAACGGAAGGATGTGCTCAGGTCATATCCAGGGAAGACTCTTAAAAATGCTCACCACCATGATAAACCCCAAAAGGGTTGTTGAATTAGGGAGTTTCACCGGTTATTCAGCTTTATGTATAGCCGAGGGGCTGGAAGAGGATGCTGAAATACATACGATAGAAGCTAATGATGAGCTGGAAGATGAAATAAAAGAAAATCTTAAGAATTCACCTCACGGCGACAAAGTAACATTGCATATAGGTGATGCTCTGAGTGTGCTGGATAAATTTAAAGGACTCTGTTTCGATATGGCTGTGATAGATGCCGACAAGCGACAGTATCCCCAATATTTCAAGAAACTGTTGCCCATGGTGAAGTCAGGAGGCTATATTCTGGCCGACAATACTTTATGGGACAGTCATGTAACAGAACAAGGAAAACACTCATCGCAGACGCAGGGAATCATACAATTCAATGATATTGTAGCCTCAACTCCCGGAGTAGAGATTGCGATGATCCCAATGAGAGACGGACTGACACTTATCCGTAAAATCTGAAAGTAGCCATAAAGAATAAAATTCTTAAACGATAAGGGTTGTGAAAATGTTATAGAAAAAAGGGCAGAATTATATAACATTCAAACCACAAGATTATGGAAACAAAAAGACAAGCAAAGATCGCAAGGTATATTCAGAAGGAACTTAGCGAAATATTCCGACGTCAGACTTCATCGCTTGGTGGAGTAATAGTAAGTGTAAGTCAGGTAAGGATTACTCCTGACCTTAGTATTGCAAAGGCCTATCTCAGTATCTTCCCACCGGAAAGAAGTGAGGAGATATTAGAAAATATAAAGAAGCAGTCCAAGACTGTGAGATATGAGCTGGCGCAAAACGTAAAGGAAGTTTTGAGAAAGTGTCCCGAACTTCAGTTCTATCTTGATGATTCTTTAGATTATATAGAAAATATCGACCGCTTGTTAGGTCCGCATAAAGCAGACTCGGAAGAGGAGAAAGAGAAAGTATGAAAAGAGGGCCGTTGGCGCTCGGCATAGCTTGGAGATATATGGTTGCCCCGAAATCTCACGGGGCGGTAAGCGCCATATCTATTATATCGGTGGCGGGGGTGGCAGTTGCCACAGCCGCCATTGTTATTGTATTGTCGGTATTTAACGGGTTTCGTTATCATCTCAACGCAAGACTTGACACCTTAACCCCGGATATAACAGTAATGCCGGCTTATGGGAAAACCATCAGTTCGGGAGACTCCCTGGCAAAGGTGGTTGGTGAGTTCCCGGGAGTCGCTTTGGCCATGCCGGAAGTAGCGGATAATGCATTGATCATAGCCCGTGCGAAGGAGATGCCTGTCAAACTTAAGGGAGTAGTTCCGGAATTATATTCTCAAATCACATCTGTCGATTCCCTTTTACTCGATGGCACTCCCATAAATGCCTATCAACCGGGAGAATCTTCTGTTTCGGTAGGGGTGGCACAACGTTTAGGAATGCTGTCGCCCGGAGATTCCCTGTTTGTATTTGCTCCCAAGAGGATAGGAAGAGTGAATATTGCAAATCCTGCCTCCTCTTTTCTTTCGGATTCTCTTCATATCTCATCAGTTTTCCGTTCCCTTCAGAATGAATTTGATGAAAACACAGTGATCTGTGACATATCTACGGCTCGTGAGCTATTTCAATATGATACCGAGGCTACTTCCATCAGCCTGAAGGTGAAACCGGGAGAAAATGCATCCGACGTGTCAAAAGTTATCAGAGATCTATTAGGACCGGATTTTATAGTTAAAGACCGTCTCCAACAGCAAGAGACTAATTTCCGCATGGTGGAAATTGAAAAATGGATCACCTTTATTCTGTTAGTGTTCATTCTTTTAATCGCTTCTTTCAATATAATCAGCACTTTATGCATGATTATTCTGGATAAGGGAAACTCAATCCATACTTTGTCTTTTCTTGGATTGACAAAAGGACGAATCGGAAGAATTTTCTGGTGGGAAAGCTGGCTTGTCACTTTCTGGGGAGCATTTATAGGATTGGCTCTGGGATTGGTAATATCCTTAATCCAGGAAAAATTCAGCTTATTGAAACTAGCCGGCGATCCGGAATCTTTGGTGATGCAGGCCTATCCGGTTAAGGTGGAATGGCTTGATCTGTGCATCACCCTTATACCTGTTGCAGCCATAGGTCTGGTCACAGCCTGGATCAGCGATCTGTTTGCCCGGAGCCGTCTTAAAAAATCATTAAACTGATATAATCTTTTTTTGGTCATTTTCATCCTTTTTGAGGCGTTTTCTTTGTCAGATTAACCCAAAATTGGCTGAAAAGGCATAAATGTTGTTAAATCTACTATTATAAGTTGTAGTTAGCCTAATTCTAAGATATATTTGCATAAAATTGGCAAAAAAGGCATGGAAAAGATTGACAATCTAGACAAAAAGATACTCAACATTATAATGAACAATGCCCGCATACCATCAAAAGACGTGGCTATCGAATGTGGAGTATCCAGGGCTGCTATTCATCAGAGAATACAGCGGCTAATAGAAATGAAAGTAATAACCGGATCAGGTTATTATGTAGATCCTAAGGTGTTGGGTTACAATACCTGCACCTATATCGGCGTGAGTCTGGAAAAAGGCTCCATGTATCGAGATGTGGTGAAACAATTTGAAGATATACCCGAAGTGGTGGAATGTCATTACACCACGGGTCCATACTCGATGCTGATAAAAGTGTATGCTCAAGACAACCAGCATCTTATGCGACTCTTGAACGACCGGATCCAACATATACCGGGGGTAACCGAAACCGAAACCCTGATATCCTTGGAACAGAGTTTGAACCGCCAGATAAATATTCCGGTGGATGAGTAAATAAAATGATCAAACGAAATTACATTTATTCCATATCGGCTGCCCTGCTTCTGGCGGTGGTAGCCTTCTTCTTTTTCTTCCCCGATGCACAGGAAGGGAATGTACTCCGGCAGGCAGATACCTTGCAAGGTATCGCTAACGGGCAGGAGGGCGTGGCTTATCATGAAGCTACCGGAGAAACCACGCGCTGGACAAATTCTCTTTTTTCTGGGATGCCCAATTTTCAGATCTCTCCCTCATATCCGGCCAACAAGGTGCTCTCAGGGTTTGCCAAGGTATATTCACTATGGCTTCCCGCTCCATGCAACCTTCTTTTCATCATGATGGTAGGTTTCTTCATCATGTGTCTCTGCATGAGGTTCAAGTGGTATACTGCACTGTTCGCTTCGGTGGCATGGGGTTTTTCCACTTATTTCATCATAATAATCGGGGCCGGACACATATGGAAATTTCTTGCTTTGGCGTATGTGCCTCCTACAATAGGAGGTATAGCTCTCTGCTATCGTGGGAAGTATATTGCCGGCACGGCATTGACGGCCCTTTTCGGAGCGCTGGAACTCCAGAGCAATCACCCGCAGATGACATATTATTTCTGCTTTGTGATCTTCTTCCTCGTATTGGCATGGCTATGGAACGCACTTCGGAAGGATCAGATGCTGAAATGGGCCATGGGCACGGTATGTTGTCTCGTGGCAGGCATTTTCGCTGTGGGAGCAAATTCGGCAAATCTTTATAATTCCTGGCAATACGCACAGGAAACAATCAGAGGAAAAGCCACCGACCTCACCACAGAAAGCGGTGGCCAGGCTTCAGGCCTTGACAAAGATTATATCACAGCCTGGAGTTATGGAGTAGATGAATCTATGACTTTCCTGATTCCCAATGTAAAGGGTGGAGCTACTATAAAACCCACCGCAGGAAACAATGTGATACTTAGTTCAGGTGATACAGCAAAGGCGCAGGATATCCCCTTGACCCAGCAGGAAAGAATGTTTATGGCCCAGTTCCCCCAATATTTCGGGGATCAACCGATGACCAACGGGCCCGTTTATGTGGGAGCTTTCATTTTCGTACTGGCAATACTGGCTCTTTTTGTGGTGGAGGGTGCCGTGAAATGGGCTCTCTTTGCAGTATCCGTGCTGGCTTTGGCGTTGTCATGGGGTCATAATTTCAATCCCCTAACCGACTTTTTTATAGATTACTTCCCCGGCTATAATAAATTCCGTACTGTTTCCAGTATACTTGTGGTTGTGGAATTCACGGTCCCGCTTCTGGCGGCCATGTGTCTTAGAAAAATGATAAAGACAGATAACTTCCTGGGGAAATACAAGTATACTATGTATACCATATTTGCCATTTTCGGGGTGATATGTTTTGTAGGATGGGTCAGTCCTTCGGTGTTCGGGAGCCCCTTCAGCGCGTCTGAAACCGAACAACTCACGCAGATGGGAATATTTGGAGCTCCGGAGTATGCCCGGATATTGAACGCAGTGGCTGAGAGTCGACTGAGTCTTGTTTCGGGCGACAGTCTCCGTTCACTTATCTTCATCATTTTAGGTTTCTGCCTTGTCATGATGTATCTGAAAGGGATTTTCAGAAACGCCCCTTTCTTTATCTGTTGTCTGACAGTGCTGGCTGTGATCGACCTTTATCCACTTAACAAGCGTTACGTTAATTCCGAGAATTTCACACCGGCAGTTTCAAACAACCGTGTGTTTGCTAAGACAGCCGCTGACGAGGCAATTCTGAAAGACAAGGGCAACTATCGTGTTCTGGATGTACCGGGTTTCAACGAAGCACGTTCATCTTATTTCCATAAGACTATCGGCGGTTATCATGCAGCAAAGCTTACCCGTTATAATGATCTTATCACCCATCAGATATCCAAGGGTAACCCGGCAGTACTCAATATGCTCAATGCCAAATATATTCTCAGTGGCGACCAATATGAAGTGAATCCCGATGCCTTAGGAAATGCCTGGTTTGTCGACGGTATAACTTATGTTGCTACCCCGGATCTGGAGATGGCGGCTCTTGACTCGATCAATCCGGGTCTATATGCTGTATCAGATAAATCTTTTGAATATGTCTTGGGAAAGACAACTCCTCCGGCTCCCGGCGACACAATTTATGAAACAAAATACGCACCTAATCGTCTTAACTATCGGTCGAAAACAAGTAAGGAGAACGTGGCGGTGTTCAGCGAAATCTATTTCCCCTGGGGATGGACAGCCACTATTGATGGAGAGAAGGCACCTATAGGCAGAGTAGATTATGTGTTGCGTGCTTTGAGGATTCCGGCCGGAGAGCATGATATCGAATTTGTATTCGATCCTCAGTCTCTGAAGGCAACCAATGCCCTGGCCATCGTATCGTTGGTCTTGATCGGAATGATCTGTGCCTTAGCTTTAGGACTGTGGGGCTACCATGTTTTCCGTCCTTTAAGCGTAAGGGATGACGAAACTGAAGGCAGGGATCTGAAATGAGCCTCATTGACATTTTTATCCGTTGGAGACATTCCAAAGGATTCGGTGTACATTCCCCATATGCCTTCCGGTTTGTGAATGATGTGGTGCGTCCGGGTGTCTACAAGTATTATTCTTATGATGAGTTAGATTCTCTTTTAGAGGGATCGGAAAGAAAAAACTATAGATTTCAGGAACTTATAAAATTCACGCTCCGTCTTGCTGTTTTCTTAAAGACACAGAGAATAGTTGCTCCCGGTAAATCTCGGTTGGCAGAAATCGTTTCAAAAGCTTTGAACCTGAAGCGATATGGGACTTTAGGAACTTCCGGTTTCCTTTTTCAGGAGGGAGATCTTTTGATATCGGAGAAAGGAAATGTGAAAGGTGAATACCTTCAGAAAGCAATTGCAGAGAATATTCCGGTATTTGCTATAAAGCCTGATGAAGAAACGAGAAAAATACTTTCTTCCCCTATACCCCGCGGAGTTGCTTTTAAGGATAATGAAAGAATAGTATTGATTCCGCGCGAGGAGATGGCTTATGTGTCTTATGATATACTGCTGGATGTAAGAACTCCATAGAGAAATGAAACCTTTCAAAAAAATAGTGGAGGATTATGAGGCTCACCTTGTTTTGGAGAAAGGCCTTTCAGCTAATACAGGCAATTCCTATTGCACTGATGTGAGACATCTGGGTGATTTCCTGGAGGAGAGAAAGATAGGGGTGACTGAAGTTACAGAAAATGTCTTGCATGAATTTCTTTCCATAGTGCATGACATGGGAATATCCCCCCGTTCTCAAGCCAGGATGTTGTCAGGGATTAAATCTTTTTTCAAATTTTTGATTTTAGAGGGATATATTGAGGAAAATCCCGTCGAATTCATAGAATCACCGCAACTTTCACGGGAATTACCGGACGTGTTGAGTATTGAGGAGATTGATGCCATGATAGCGGCAATTCCGTCGGATAAGGAAGAGAGCCTGAGAAATCACACCATTATTGAAACCTTGTATGGTTCGGGATTGAGGGTTTCGGAACTTGTAGAAGCCCGTATTTCCCGTCTGGATCTCAATGAAAGGTTATTGATTGTGGAGGGAAAAGGGAGCAAGGAGCGTCTTGTGCCGATATCACCGGTGAGTGCTTCACTTCTCGAAAACTGGCTTCAGCAAAGAAATTTTTTGAATGTGAAACCGGAAGGGAATGACATAATTTTCCTAAACCGACGGGGCCGACCCTTGACCCGGGTTATGATTTTCTATATTATAAAACAATTGGCAGCGTTGGCCGGAATAAAAAAGAGGGTAAGCCCTCATACGCTCCGACATTCCTTCGCTACCCACCTTCTCGAAGGAGGTGCCAATCTGCGTGCAATCCAGGAGATGCTGGGCCATGAAAGCATAGCAACCACAGAACTCTATCTACACCTTGACCGTTCCCGACTGCGCCGTGAGCTTCTTGACCATCATCCCCATTATAAAAACAAGAGCCTCTAAATGGAGTATAATCATTTTTCCATACTTTTCAAGGCCTTTTTGAGTTGCAAAGTCAAAAACTAATTGTAAATTTGCTTGAAAGTCTCCTTATTATAAAAAATTGATAAAATAAGGATTTTATACTGAATACTTAACCTTTTCTAATACCATAAAAACACAATAACTATGTCAGCGCAACCGAATGTAAAGACCTTAGATAAAGTCGTGATACGATTTTCGGGGGACTCCGGCGACGGCATGCAACTTGTTGGCAACATCTTTTCCGACGTATCGGCAGGAGAGGGCAATATGATCTCCACATTCCCTGATTATCCTGCGGAGATACGCGCACCTCAGGGCTCCCTAAGCGGAGTGTCAGGCTTTCAGGTGAGTGTGGGTAAAGATGTTCATACTCCGGGAGATGAGGCTGATGTGCTGGTGTCAATGAACCCGGCTGCCTTGAAAACCAACCTTCAGTATCTAAAACCGGGAGGCATTATCATATGCGATGCAGACTCTTTCACTGAAGCCAATCTTAAGAAAGCCTTATATAAGACCAACGATCCTATAGAGGAGCTTGGAATCGATCCCGACAGAATAATGCTGGTGCCGATGACAACCCTCTTGAAACACACTTTGGCTGATTCCGGTTTAGATGCCAAGAGCATCATGAAATGTAAGAATATGCTTGCATTGGGTCTTATTTGCTGGTTGTTCGACAAACCCGTAGATAAAGTGCTCGCAAAACTGAAGGCCAAATTCGCAAAGAAACCGGCGATTTATGAAGCCAATGAGAGAGTGGTGAATGCCGGCTGGGATTACGGTCACAACACTCATGCCGGAATGCCCACCTACCGTATAGAATCTGATGCAGCACAACCGGGCATCTACACAGATATCAATGGAAACACTGCGACTGCGTGGGGTCTGATTATGGCTTCCGAGAAGAGTCACAGGCCTCTGTTCTTAGGATCTTATCCTATCACTCCGGCCACTGATATCCTTCATGAACTTGCCAAGAGAAAAGATTTGGGAGTTAAGGCTTGCCAGATGGAAGATGAGATAGCAGGCGTTTGCTCAGCTATCGGAGCTTCGTATGGCGGTCATCTGGCCGTCACTACAACTTCAGGACCCGGTCTGGCTTTGAAGAGCGAGGGTATAGGTCTTGCAGTAATGGCTGAACTCCCATTGGTAATAGTGGATGTTCAGAGAGGTGGACCTTCAACCGGTTTGCCCACAAAAACAGAACAGACCGACCTTATGCAGGCGCTTTACGGACGTAATGGTGAAAGTCCTCTATGTGTAGTGGCAGCAACCAGTCCTACCGACTGTTTCGACATGGCTTTCCAGGCTGCCAGAATAGCAATTGAGCATATGACTCCGGTGATTCTTCTCACCGACGCTTTCATAGCCAATGGTTCTTCAGCATGGAGGGTGCCTGATGAAAAGGACTATCCGGAAATCAAACCTCATTATATCACCGGTGATATTCTCGAAGCAGGTTGGAAGCCGTTCCATAGAAATGAAGAAACCAAGGTTAGATACTGGGCTATACCCGGCACTGAAGGTGCCATGCACAGGGTAGGAGGTCTTGAAAAAGATTATCATACTTCAGTGATATCCACAGATGGCCCCAACCATGAACTCATGGTGAAAACGAGGCGTGAGAAAGTGGCTAAGATTGCCGCCGACATACCTTTGCTGGAAGTGGAGGGAACTCTTGATGCAGATACCATCCTGGTTGGATGGGGAGGCACCTACGGTCATCTTCTTTCGGCATGTGCAGAATTGAATTCCGATGGCATTCCCGTAGCTTTGGCTCAGTTCCGCTATATTAATCCTCTGCCGGCTAACGCTCTCGAAACTCTTAAAAAATTCAAGAGAATAATTGTTGCTGAACTCAACACAGGAATGTTTGCCGATTATCTTCAGATGCATCTTCCCGGCAAGGAGATACTACGAATCAATAAAATAGAGGGTCAGCCTTTCATGGTGAATGAAATAACCTCAGGAGTTAAAAAGCTTTTATCAGAAGATTAATACCATGGACACTGCAAACAACACCAAATATACGGCAGCCCATTTCAAGAATGAACAAGCAGCAAGATGGTGCCCGGGCTGCGGCGACCATGCTATTCTAAGCACATTGCACAAAGCGATGGCTGAAGTGGGAGTAGCCCCTCATAACACAGCTGTGATATCCGGTATCGGATGCTCCTCCAGGTTACCTTATTATATGAACACCTATGGGATGCACACAATCCACGGACGTGCGGCAGCTATAGCCACAGGCCTCAAGACAGCCCGTCCCGACCTAATGGTCTGGGAGGTGTCGGGCGACGGCGACGGCCTTGCTATCGGTGGAAATCATTTCATCCATGCGCTTCGCAGAAATGTAGATATCAATATCCTGCTTTTCAACAATAAGATCTACGGTCTTACAAAAGGTCAATATTCGCCCACATCCGACAGAGGTTTCGTATCCAAATCCTCCCCTTACGGCACCACTGAAGATCCTTTCATACCGGCCGAACTCGTTTTCGGATGCCGAGGTAAATTCTTTGCCAGAGGATTCGATGTTAGCCTTGACACCACAAAGGAGATAATGATAGCCGCCGCAAAGCATAAAGGCACATCAGTTGTGGAGGTCCTTCAGAATTGTGTCATCTTCAACCAGGGAATCTATTCCTGGCTCACAGATAAGGAGGCTCGGGTTGACCATGTGATTCATCTTGTGCATGGAGAAAAGATGCTTTTCGGAAAAGATAAGAACAAAGGACTTGTTCAAGACGGATTTTCTCTCAAGGCAGTAACTATCGGAGAAGACGGATACACAATCGATGACGTACTGGTGCATGATGCTCATAAGGAAGACGATACACTTCAACGAGAACTGGCATTGATGGACGGCCATAATCTTCCTTTGGCAATAGGAGTGATCCGTGATGTTTCCGGTCTTACTTACGAAGAAGATGTTGAGCATCAGGTGAATGAAGTGAAAACCAAGAAAGGCTTCACCTCTCTGCGAGATATGATAATAAAATCGCGGGAAACCTGGGAGGTGAAATAAGGAAATTAAAGCGTGGAAGATTGAAAAAGGAATAAAAAGATTGCACAAAAGTCAATTTTGCGTGCAATAAAATGGAAAAAATTTCTTCATTTGGTTTTTTTTCTCTTACTTTGCACCGGAAAAAAAGAAAAACGAAACATAAATAATTAAACTTATTGAAATTATGGAAGATATAGCATCAAGAGTGAAGGCTATCATCGTAGACAAGCTCACAGTAGACGAGAATGAAGTGACCCCGACAGCAGAATTCAGCAAAGACCTCGGAGCAGACTCACTCGACCAGGTAGAGCTCATCATGGAATTCGAGAAAGAATTTGGCATCACTATACCCGACGAAGAAGCTGAAAAGATCACAACCGTTGGTGATGCAGTGAAATATATTGAAGAGCACTCAAACTAAATAAGAAGGACCGGGCCCTCCGGTAAATGCCAATGGAATTAAAAAGAGTTGTAGTCACAGGGCTTGGAGCCTTGACACCGATAGGTAATGACGTTGAGACCACATGGGAAAACGCCATTAACGGCGTTAGCGGTGCCGGCCCGATCACCCATTTCGACTGCTCAAAGTTCAAAACCCAATTTGCCTGCGAAGTAAAGGATTTCGATCCTTCGAAGTTTTTCGACCGTAAGCAGGCCCGTACTTTAGACCTGTATGCGATGTATGCCCTTGTGGCAGCCAACCAGGCCATCAAAGACGCAAACCTCGACGATGAGAATCTCGATAAGAATAGAATTGGGGTGATTTTTGCAGCGGGTATCGGAGGCCTCCACACTTTTGAAGAGGAAGCCGGTTATTTCGCCTTGCATGGCGACGAACAAGGCCCTAAATACAACCCATACTTCATTCCAAAGATGATCTCCGACATCGCTGCGGGCCATATCTCTATAGAACATCAGTTCAGAGGACCAAACTTTGGCACCGTTTCAGCATGTGCTTCATCCAACAGTGCCCTAATCGATGCATTCAATCTTGTGCGTCTTGGAATGGCTGATGCTATTGTCACCGGTGGTGCAGAAGCTGCCATTTTCCCGGCAGGTGTGGGTGGATTCAACTCTATGAAAGCACTCTCCACACGCAACGATGATCCCAAAAGCGCTTCAAGACCTTTCTCCGGAAGCCGTGACGGTTTCGTGATGGGAGAGGGAGCAGCCGCTTTGGTTCTCGAGGAGCTGGAACATGCAAAGGCACGCGGAGCTCACATTTATGCAGAAGTGGCCGGAGGAGGTATGAGCGCCGACGCTCATCATATCACAGCAACCCACCCGGAAGGCTTGGGAGCTAAGCTTGTGATGGAAAACGCTCTCAAAGATGCCGGAATGAAACCGGAAGATATCGATTATATAAATCTTCACGGCACATCCACACCTTTGGGTGATATCAGCGAGGAAAAAGCTATTAAGGAAGTGTTTGGAAAACATGCCTACGACATGAACCTCAGCTCCACTAAATCTATGACAGGTCACCTTCTGGGGGCTGCCGGAGCGATGGAAGCTATTATGAGTGTCAAGGCAATAACCGATGGTATCATACCTCCTACAATCAACCATGAGGAGGGTGACAATGATCCCGAAATCGATTATAATCTCAATTTCACTTTCAACAAGGCCCAGAAACGCGACGTGAATGCCGTACTTTCAAATACATTCGGATTCGGCGGTCATAATGCGGCCATTATCTTTAAAAAGTATAAAGACTGATTGAACCTCGTTCCAGGATATTTACAGGGTGCGCCGGTTGAAGACGCACCCTTGTTTATAAACCCAAACTCTCTCACCAAATGAAAATAGTAAACTTAAAAATAATCATCCGGGCCTTTATTTTAATTTCTGCGCTCAGTCTCGGTGCATGCAGTCATGAGGAAGAGGTGCGCAGTCCGGCCGATATTCTGGGTGTATGGTCACCCGGGGAAAATACCTACCTGGAATTTCTGGATAACTATGAAATTCAGAACCTGAAGGTGGAATATCAGGACGGATTAAGCATAGGAAGATGGACCACTGAAGTTTATTATTATGAACCCGGTTATAATCTGGTAGTATATGTAGCCGATAATAAGGCTAATGTCTACCAGGTGGTTAGTATGAATTCAAGAAAACTCACTTGGTGTAAGGTAGATGAAATCACCACTAATGACGTGGATGGAGCGGAGAGTTTAGGTCATATCATCGGAGACATAATAAAGAAAGCTCAGGAAGGCTATCACCTGAATCCTGAGCTCTATCAGACTTTGATCAAAATTCCTGAAGAGGAATTCCTTGATATAATCGACAATTTAGATATCAATATTTAACTCCGGAGCTAACTGAGTCATCCGGTCTTGCCGGTCACCGGAAGTCAGGATATTGATCAGAAATATTTCACTTCAGCTTCATCAAGCATGTCTGCCAGCATGGCATTGGCAAGACTGCTGGCTCCTATTCTGAAGAGGGAGTTATCCAGCCATTCGTCGCCAAGCACATCTTTCACTATTGCATAATAAAGCAATGCGTCCTCTGTGCTTCTCACACCACCGGCTGCCTTAAAACCGACTTTTCGTCCGGTTTTTTCATAATATTCCCTGATACAACTGCACATCACATAAGCAGCTTCCGGAGAAGCCCCTTCATACACCTTTCCTGTGGAAGTCTTTATAAAATCGGCATCACTCCACATGGCGAGCAGGCTGGCGTTTCTTATATCTTCAGGATTGCGTAACGCACCAGATTCAATTATCACTTTCATATGGGCATCTTTGGCAGCATGCTTCACTTCTATCAGTTCGTCGCAGAGTTCTTCATAATTGCCGTCTCTCAACATTCCCAGATTCATCACTACATCAACCTCGTCAGCTCCTTCAGCCACAGCTAAAGCCACATCAGCTACTTTTACGGCTGTAAAAGTCTGTCCCGAGGGGAAACCTCCGGCCACCACTGCAATCTTTACTCCGGTAACTTCAAGCGAAGCTCTCACTAAGCCTGCAAAATTACTGTAGACACATACAGCTGCAACATTGGGATATTGGGGATATTCGTTATCGAAATCATTTACACGCTGGATAAAACCGGTGACACTGTTCTGACTGTCGGTAGTGTTGAGCGTGGTGAGATCGATACAATTAAAAATCCTTGTGTATACATCCGGATTTCTATATTCCGGTAGCTTCTCTCTGATTTTGTCAACTTCTTTTTTGATAAAGTCTTTGTCCACAGGGACATTACTTTCGGCAATAACTTTTCTGTATCTGTCCATAATTTTATTTTTTATAAATTCTTTCGGGGTGTTGCTTCAGGAATTGTTCCCAGTTTTTGGCTCCTCCTCCGGCAGTTGGCTTGCAGCTCTCATAAAAATGGGTTAATGCCACTGCCATTGCATCGGTAGCGTCGAGCATTGAGGGGAGTTTTTCCCGTTGAAGCTTTAAAATATAACAAAGCATATTGGCAACTTGTTCCTTTGAAGCCCCACCATTTCCTGTCACCACCTGTTTCACTTTCAAAGGAGCATATTCAGTAATGGGTATGTCACGAGCTAAAGCGGCTGCCATAGCCACTCCCTGCGCACGTCCGAGCTTTAACATCGATTGTACGTTTTTCCCGTAAAAAGGAGCCTCGATAGCCAGTTCATCGGGAAGGAACTGTTCTATCAGTCCTGTAATACGTTCATAAATTCTTGCAAGCCTAAGATAATGATCGCCCACTTTATTAAGTTCGATAGCTCCTAACATTACAGGTGTCAGTTTCTTTTGGTTCACTCCCAGAATGCCATACCCCATCACATTGGTACCCGGGTCTATTCCCATTATAATTCTTTCAAAATCTTGATCCTGATTCATCATTAAAGAATTTTTTGAAGCAATGTGATAAAAAAGATGGCTTCCTTTCCAAATCTGCAATTGAAATCCTGAAGAGCAGGTAGCAGAACATTGTCGTGCCATAAAACCGCGTTATCTTCCGAAAGAAAATCCATAGCCATAGCAATGCTCAGTCCATGGTCGGGAGTCGGCTTCTCCCCTCCGGCCTCAATCAGTTTTTTAATTGAGATATTGTTGTTTGAGACATTGGGGTCAGTCACTTTAGGAAGTATATCGGTTTTGAGGTAATCTATCAGCTCCTGTTCTTTATCGGGAGCCACAATAAAAGTAATATTATAAGTGAACATAATGCATAAAAAAACGGCATGTTTTAAAAACATACCGCCAAAACAAAATTATGAAAAACATTCAACGCTATGCTGCGAAGCAGCTTTTTTTGAGCCTCTTGTCGGATTCGAACCAACGACCCCGAGATTACAAATCACGTGCTCTGGCCAACTGAGCTAAAGAGGCATGTGGGAGAGCGATCTACATCGCACAGC
>JAFLTS010000014.1 GCA_022509185.1 Muribaculaceae bacterium
GAGAGGTTTACCGGAGAGAGGGATTGGCTGAGAGAGGGATTGGCAGAGAGAGAGATTGGCTGAGAGATAGGGATTAGCAGAGAGATAGGGATTGGCAGAGATAGGGATTGGATGGAGCCAAACCCTTTAGAGGGTAAGAAACTATTCTGAAAAAAAATTTTAATAATTTTTCCAGGATAGATTCCAAATAATGGATATCACTGTCCATCCAGTGTCCAAGTGACTTTTCAAAATAATAGCTAACTGTCTTTCTATCAAGCAGTTAGCTATTATCAAGCGGAGAGAGAGGGATTCGAACCCCCGGAGGTGTGAGCCTCAACGGTTTTCAAGACCGCCGCAATCGACCACTCTGCCATCTCTCCAGACGCATGGATGTTTATCCTGCGCTTTTGCTTTGCAAAGTTAATAATAAAAGTTTAAAAGTGCAAAGTTAAATTTGGTAAAGGTTTTTTAGTTTGTATTTTGTTGGGTTCAAATAACAAAAATATCTTAGCAAATGAATCCTTTTCAAAGAGGAGAAAAAATTATGACGGGAGAATCCGGGAGACCTACATATACCCGGTTTTTCCCTTCCTGATATTTGCGGTAGAAAGCAACTGCCTCAGATAAAGAAGGGAAAGAACCTGCTATAGTAAAATACATGCCATCGGGTTCTTTGGCCGGGAAAGCCAGATAACCTTCACTGCAAAGAGCCTCAGCCTGTGCCATACAGTTTGTGCTCATCTTATAAGTGCCGATAGCCACATTATATTGTCCGGGAAGCTTTTCTCCTTCTTTAACAGGGTTAATCCTTTGGTTTAAAACGTATACCTGAACTCCGTCTACTTCTTTAAGTTGAGGCCCGTCTACCTGTTGGAATTTAGCGTCGGGTATGGTTATATCTATTTCCACTTTTGCCGCCTCGCGTTTATTCAAAGCAGCATCATAGGCAGACTTATAATTTTTTTCAGTGGGTTTGCAACCGGTTAATGTGCATAATAAAGCAAAGAGGGCCAGAAAGGGAATAATTTTTCTCATCGGAATTTAATTTAAGGGTTCCAGTATTCGAGTCTCTCTTGGCTGAAAAATGAAAATATCGTTTTCAGGACGTAAAACCAGTGTTTCTCCAGAAATGACATCACGATATTGCTTTCCTATCGGAATAATTTCCTGATACCTCGTCATCTCTACTTCATTTGGTGTATCCTTACCATTCATAATCACAATGAAAGAGTCGTCATTATTTTCACGTTGGTAAAGGTAGAGTCCATTTGTAGGCATAAAATGTTTGAACCTTCCATTTGCGGCTGCAGAATTAGTTTTTCTCCATTTATTTACACCTGCAATAAAATCGAAGGCTTCATTCTGGAGAGGAGTGCGACCTTGGCGTGAGAAAACTGAAACTGAATCACTCGGGAAACCACCCGGCATATCTTTACGTATGTTTCCATCACCTCCTTGACGAGTTCCGCTCATGAGCAATTCAGTACCGTAATAAATCTGTGGAATTCCAGGAGCCGTGAGCAACAAAGTGATAGCCTGTTTCCAGGAGCCTAAAGAATCAATATCTTCTTTTATCAGCCTGTCAGTGTCATGATTATCAAGGAAACGTAACACTTTATTAGGATCGGAATAGACAAAATCCAAGGCCAGATGGTCATAAATTTTATTTAGTCCATTCCAAGGATCCGTATCGGCCTTGAAAGGAGAGAGATTTTCAGAAAGGGTCATTAATGGGAAGTCCATAACCGTCTGGAGCTTAGTATCATAATCCTGAGCCACGGGAGATCCGGATTGCCATTTAGCAACTCCTGCTACATCGCCAAGCCAACATTCTCCAACAATATTGAAGTCAGGATATTCATTATTAACGGCGACAATCCATTCACCCATCCTGTCGGGATCTGCATAAGCATAAGTATCCATCCTAATACCGTCAATCTGAGAATCCTCGATCCACCAAATAGAATTCTGAATTAGGTATTTCATCAGATGAGGATTATTCTGGTTAAGGTCAGGCATACCATAAACAAACCAACCGTCGGAGGTTAAGGCTTTGTCATATTCCGAGACATAAGGGTCGTTGATAGTAGAAAGTCTGTAGTTTGTTTGTTGATAATTATCCTGGAAATTAAGCCAGTTTGAAGCGGGAAGGTCTTCAATCCATGGATGAGCGATACCGGAATGGTTGAAAATCATATCCATAACGGTTTTAATACCTCTATCGTGAAGGGCTTCGATCAGGTTGGCATATTCTTCGTTAGAACCGAATCGAGGGTCAATTTTATAATAATCGGTTGTTGCATATCCATGATAACTTCCCCCGGGCATATCGTTTTCCTGCACAGGATTGACCCAAACAGCTGTAATTGCGAGAGAATCAAGATAATCAATATTATCAAGAATACCCTGAAGGTCGCCTCCATGCCTTATATTCGGATTATTTCTATCAACATCAGCCGGGAACTTCATTGAGGAGATAACATTGTTATCGGGATTTCCATCAGCAAATCTGTCAGGCATAATAAGATATAAAACATCAGCTGAAGTGAAACCTTGTGCGCCTTTCTGGGGTTTACGGGCTTTTAGTTCATAGTTTCTTTCAATAGTTTCCTTGCCTTCTTTCCAAGTGAGCTTCAATTCTCCCGGTTTAGTGTCAGGAGCAATATTGAGATAAACAAACTGCCAGTTGTCAGATCCGTCAAGTCGAGCTACACTGTCAATAGTTACACCAGGGTAATCAACATTGAACTCGGCATTTTTGATATCTTTTCCATGAATCTGAAGTTGTAAGGTATGATCTTTCATTCCTGTCCACCAATAAGGAGGCTGAATGTTTTGAACCTCGAAAGAAAAAGCGAGATTGCAAGATAAAAGGCCGATCAAACCAAAAATAAATTTTTTCATAAAAGGAATTTTTAAGGAATATCAGAAAAGCTTAAAATCTCAGACCCACATAGGCCGAAAAATTTTCGATAGAACTGAAAAGCGAATAATTACCTTGTTTGTAAAGATGACCATTCATTTTACCGAAAACTCCGAAGAAATAGTTACCGAGATTATATGTTAAAGACAAACGTGCCTGGATATTAAGGGAAAGAAGGTATTTATTTCCCTCAATTGAATCTTCATAATAATGGCTGAAGCCTATAGAAGGCATTACAGTGGCATTAAATAGGAATTTAGGAGCAATAACCCAATTGTAGCCGTAACCGAAAAGCACAGCATAAGAATTATAATGGAAATAATAATCAGTAATTTCCGAATTTGGCAACAGAGGTTTCAGATTATCGGGCAATTTGCTGAAGTCGAATCTGAGTTTCTGATTAGTAATGGAAAGACCCAGAAGGAAAGAGCCTTGGCTTTTAAGCTGATATTTAGCAAAGTTGTAGGCAGCTCCTTGAGAGTATTTTTTATTGTTAAAGAAATAGTAAGCGTCAAACCCCAAAGTGTATAGACTTACTCCCGGGAAATATTCTTTTATAAATTTACCATCTTTATAATCTCCGAACCTGCGGATATTCACTCCTCCCCGGTTTTCATGATAGTAAAGTTCGGCATTAAACAAAGCACAGATAAAACCGAATTCATATTTTTTATGGCTTGGTTCCTTCTTTTTAAAGAGCTTTTCAATATCGTAAGAAGAGCCGATGCTGACAGCCATATATTGAATATAAGCTCCCAGATTTGCATAGACATCACTATTCATGGTAGTGTTTATTCCGGGAGGAAGTTTTAGTGCATAACTATCGAGCCAATTATCGCTAACTAACCTGACTTTCCAACGTTTACCGGTTCCAATAACATATTCAGGATCATAAGAATTGAAGGTATGGTCAGCCCAATTATACACATTAACACAAAACTGGAGGAATTTAGGCCAGACCACAGTGGTATCGTTCATAGCGAGAGTGCCATGTTTAAGACGATTCCACCACCAATTTTGTTCCCGGGAATACACTAATGGTTCTATTTTAGCATCCTCCGGGGGTAGAGGTGCCTTAGTATAAGGACCTTCAATTTTAATATCACCAAGTAATTTTTCGCCGAAGTGTTCTATATCTCCTATTATATCAGCGGCTTCGTCTCCTTGTTTAATTGATTCATCATTGAGATGAGTTTCAATCAATTCATCTCTTTGTTTATCGGTTTCATCTGCCCACGCACGACTATATCCCGTGATTATCAGGACAAAAAGCAGACAAAATAAATACGAACGCATCTTCATCAAGATGCAAAATTACACAATTCTATTGAAATTACTTTCTATGGAAAAGCAAATCGGCAGCTTCCTGATATTGTTTGTCATCAACGTAAAGGTCGATAGAGCCGTTTCCACTGCCCGGTGCCGGGAAAATATCCGACATGGCATTAGAGATAACTTCACATTCTATTCCGTTGCTTTCAAGATAGCCTTTATCAATGTATGCTTCAGCTTCGTTTGAATATTGATTAAGTAGACGCATTGGTTTTAGTGTTTTTGGTTAGAGGATATTAATACGGTTTAAAGCTTTTTGGTATTTTCGTGCGTTCTGCATGTGGGTATTGTAGTCTTTGGCAAAATTATGATATCCTGAGAAATCATCTTTGGCACACATATACAGATAATCATGTTGGGGAGCGTCAAGCACTGCATCAATGTCAGCAACGGTTACGGTTCTGATAGGACCCGGAGGCAATCCTTCCACTTTATAAGTATTGTAAGGGGAATCTACATTAAGATGTTCTCCCCTGATTCTTTTAAGAGAAAAATCATTGAGAGCGAATTTCACTGTAGGATCAGCCTGGAGTTTCATTCCTTTCTTTAACCGATTCAGGTATAAGCGAGCTACCTGAGGTTTTTCATCACTCTTATTAGTCTCTTCATCCACAATAGAAGCCAAAGTGACCACTTCGGCCGGAGTAAGACCCAATTCTTTTGCTTTCTCCAATCTTTGTGGGTTCCATATTTTTATATAGTTTTCTCCGATTTTATTAACTATAGTTTTAGGAGAGGCATTCCAATAAAATTGGTAAGAATCGTCGAAGAAAAGAGCAGAGACTTGTTGAGGTGTAAATCCATACTGATCCAGCACTTCATCAGAAGCCAGATAAGTTTTAAGTGAGTCAGGATTCATCTCAAGATTTTTTGTTACTTTTTGAGTCAGAGCATCGATACCTCTTGCATTGTTTACCACCACAACCATAGGTTGTTGAACCCCTCTTCTCAGATGACGTTCAGCAAGATAAGGAGACATACCGCTGTCAATTCTGAAAGCTCCATTACGTTTGCTTAAATCTGCGCCCCTCAGATTAGAAATCATAATAACCTTATCAGCGAATTTATCGCCGTAATATTTTGCCAAAGAATCTTTTACCATTTCAGAAGTGGCATTGGCAGGGATTTTGATAACGACGCTGGAATCGGTCTTGTTTGCGAATGCCGGGAGGAAAATATATAAAAGGATAATACCACCAAGAATTACTGCAATAACGATAGCAGTAATCCACCATTTTCTGAGAAGAATGGCGCCTACATCCACAGTAGACGAGGCGCCATTTTTTTTATTTTTGGAGCGTGCCATTATTTTTTATCCTTGATTTTTTCAAGCTGAGGTTTCAGGGCATCAACAGCAAGGTCGAAAGCTTCTTCGAAAGTATCCGCTGTTTTAGAAGCAAATAATTCACTTTGACCCGGTATTGTAAGTTTCACAGCAGCTTCCTTATTTTTAACGGTTTCGGGTTTCACCAAAGTAAGGACGACATCAACTTTAGAAACTGATTCATTACGGCGAGAAATTTTTTCAATTTTTTTATTGAGGAAATCCACGAGTTTTTCGGAGATGTCGAAATGAACGGCTTTGATGTTAGTTTCCATAATCTATAAATTTAGGTTATTGAATTTCGATAGTATTAAAGATAAACATTCTCATTAATACTTTGCTAATATAACAATAAAATTTGATAAAAAGTTAAGGAGCTTAGGACAAACGAGATAAAAAAGACTACAGAAAATTGAAAAAATCTTTAATAAACAAGGATAAAAATCAGGATCCTTCACCCGGCTCTTTTTTTACAGAAGCTCTAGGATGGGCTAAGGAATAAGCTTTTTTTATTTCATTCAAGGATATATGGGTATAGATCTGAGTAGTAGCTATTGAAGAGTGTCCGAGGAATTCGCGAACGGAATCGAGTTCCGCACCCCCGTTCAACATGCCTGAAGCAAAAGAATGTCGGAGAGCATGCGGACTTTTCTTACGTGCAGAAGATTCAGCTAAAGCTTTTTTGACCAATCTATATACCTGTTCCGGAGAAATTCTTTTGCCCTTAATAATAAAGAGAGGGTTTTCATCGATCGGTTTTATCAGATTTTGGTCGCGAAAAGTCTGCCATTTGCTAATTTTATTTAAAAGGGACTGAGGTACAGGTATAATTCTTTGTTTCGACCTTTTGCCTAAAACTTTAACTTCTCCTTTAAAAAAAGATATGTCTTCGTCATTAATTCCGACAAGTTCTGCTCTACGGATGCCGAGCGTATACAACATTTCAATTATAAGAGGCATCAAATAATTTTGAGGAGCCTTAGGGTCTTCGGATTCCCTTAATTTATTAATAGCTTCTTCAATCTCATTATTTTTAATGAGATCGGGAAGGGGTTTGGGTATTTTTGGGAGAGGTACATTTGTCAACGGAGATTTTTTTAAAATTCCGGTTTTCATCATCCATTTAAAAAGAGATCTAAGGCTAATTATTTTACGTCTCAAAGTAACAGGGGCTTCTCCCTCTTTTGCCAAAGAAGCGAGCCAAGTCCTAACGTCGGCAGCAGTAATCAGCGTAAAATCAATTTTATCGGATGCATCAGGAGCTAACCAGTTGCAAAATTGAAAAATATCTCTTTTATAAGCATTCACAGTGAGGGGAGCCCGGTTCAGCTCGAAAGTGAGATAATCGAAATATTTTTGCAACATAATAATAAAGAAAGACCGAGTCTGAATAAAGACCCGGTCTTATATTAACATATATAAATTATCTAAATGATTATGTATGAAAGAATCAGGCCAGATTATTGTTCAGCCTGTCTAAGCTGCTGCACATAAGCGGCTTTGATCATTTTCTTACGGTTAGTAACAGAAGGTTTTTCAAAAGCCTGACGTTTACGGAGTTCTTTAACGATTCCTGTTCTTTCAAATTTACGTTTGAATTTCTTGAGAGCCTTTTCAATGTTTTCGCCCTCTTTAACTTGTACGATAATCATTTGTTATTTTTTTCTTGTTTATTTTATGGTTTCTAAAATTGTGGTGCAAAGTTAATAAATAAAGTTTAAAGTTCAAAGATTAAAGTTTAAAGATCAGAAATCAAAAATCAATGTGCTCCAAAAGTATAAGTTATCACCTCCCATTTAAGGTATTTAAGTGTGGGTAAAGTATTTAGGAGACTTATTTCTATCCACGAGTTCTAAACAATTAAAATCTGATCAGTTTTACCTCAAAACAATAAGGTTCCATAGTATAAATTTTCTTTCATAAACAAATATTTGAAAGCTAATATAATAAGAATTAAGTTTTTACTGTAGGAGTGGTAAACATTTTTATTTTCACGGTTGTTAATAATATAGTAAAAATTAAAACAAAAAATCAAAGAAAAAATGGAAGAAAATAAAACTGTTACTCCGGTAATAAATGCAAAAGTTCCGGAATTTAGAGTACAAGCTTATCATAATGGTGAGTTTAAGGAAGTGACCAACAAGGATATAGAAGGCAAATGGGCAATATTCTTCTTTTATCCGGCAGACTTTACTTTTGTTTGTCCCACTGAATTGGAAGACTTACAAGACAAATATGCCAAACTGAAAGATATGGGCGTTGAAGTATATTCAGTCAGCACAGACTCTCATTTCGTTCATAAGGCATGGCATGACACTTCTGAAAGAATCAAGAAGATTGAATATCCGATGCTTGCTGATCCTACAGGACTTCTGGCACGTGCTTTTGGTGTTATGATTGAAGAAGACGGAATGGCATATAGAGGTACATTCGTAGTAAATCCTGAAGGCTATGTGAAGATTGTTGAAATCAATGACAATAACATCGGAAGAAATGCCGACGAATTGGTTAGAAAGGTAGAGGCAGCTCAATTTGTAGCCGCACATCCCGGTGATGTATGTCCAGCAAAATGGAAAAAGGGAGCAGAAACCCTGAAACCGAGTATTGACCTTGTGGGTAAACTTTAAGATAAGACATTATAAACCGAAGACGCTGCCCTATCAAGGACAGCGTTTTTAAATATACAAAGAAATGGAATTAGATGAGAATATAATAGCACAAGTGAAACAAATTTTCTCAAATCTGAAACATAATTATAAATTTAAAGTTTCATGCAATAGTGCTACAGATATAGGCAAACAGATGGTGGAATTTTTTACTGAATTTTCCACTGCTTCAGAAAGGCTAAGTATTGAAGTTGAAGATATAAACAGTGAAAAAGCTGAGACAGCTTTAATAAAGGCCGGGGTTCCAACAGGTATAATCTTCAGAATGATACCGGGAGGACATGAATTTACTTCCTTACTTCTTGCCATCATGAATGCTGACGGTGAAGGAAAGACATTGCCGGATGAAGCGACAATATCCAGGATAAAACGTCTAAAAGGTGAAATCACATTTAATACATATGCCACCTTAGAGTGTACTAATTGTCCGGATGTGATACAGGCCTTAAACCAAATGGCACTTTATAACGATAACATAGCTTCCGTAGCTATAGACGGCAATTTGGCTGTAGCAGAGGCGGAAGCTTTAGGGGTGAAATCAGTTCCTACAGTATTTGCAAACGGAGAATTAGTATGGATAGGAAAGGGATCTCTAGGTGAAATCCTTGATAAGCTTGAAGAAAAATTCGGAAGCGAGGAAGAAATTACACCACAAGAGGTTAAAAAATTAGATCTTATAGTAATAGGAGGGGGACCAGCCGGAGCAGCAGCAGCCATTTATTCTGCGAGAAAGGGTATAAAAGTTGGTGTTATAGCTCAAAGGGTCGGAGGCCAAGTGAAAGAAACTACCGGAATTGAAAATGTAATCTCCGTGATACATACCACAGGTGAACAACTTGCAAATGATCTTAAAAGCCATATGCAGGATTATCCGATAGAAATCTACGAATCACGAACCATAGAGTATGTAGAATTAAAAGAAAAAGAAAAGACAATAAAAGTTAAGGGTGGGGAAGTATTTTCGGCTCCCCAGGTTATCATTGCAACGGGGGCAAGATGGAGACGCATGAATGTTCCCGGAGAGTCAGATTATATAGGCCACGGCATAGGTTTCTGCGTGCATTGTGACGGACCTTTCTTTAAGGACAAAGATGTAGCTGTGATAGGTGGAGGGAACTCAGGTATAGAGGCGGCCATTGATTTGGCACAAGTATGTCGTCATGTGGATGTATTTGAATTTTTAGATACTTTAAAAGCTGATACGGTTCTTCAAGAAAAGGCGAAATCTTTACCGAATATTAATATTCATCTGTCTCAACAAGTAATGGAAGTGACGGGAAATGGAAAGACCCTTGACGGACTTGTCGTAAAAGACAGGATAACAGGTGAAGAGAAACATTACAAAGAAGATGGTGTTTTCGTTCAAATCGGATTACAACCCAACAGTGAAGTATTTATACCACAGGTTGGATCCAATAATCGTGGTGAGCTCAAGGTTGATGCTTTTTGCCGGACAGATATTCCATGCGTATATGCAGCGGGAGATGTGAGTTCCGTACCTTATAAACAGATTATCATAGCGATGGGCGAGGGAGCCAAGGCAGCTCTTTCAGCATTCGATGACAGAATACGTCTTTTGTAGATCTGGTAATCTTTTAAATTAAAAAAGATATCCCGGAAAACTATACGGGATATTTTTTTTAGTTATGTTATTTAAATTTATTTATAGATTCGATTACTTTATTGACTTCCTCATCCGTAATGACCGGTGATATCGGGAGTGACAGTTCACGGTTATGAATAGACTCAGTTATAGGAAAAGAAAGAGAATTCCATTGCGAATAGCATTTTTGTTTGTGAGGAGGAAGAGGATAGTGGATTAAAGTTTCTATATCATGTCTTTTTAAATATTCCTGCAGTTCATTTCTTTTGTCAGAGAAAATGGGGAATAAATGAAAGACATTATCTTCATTAACCGAAGTAGCCGGCAGAGAGATTAAAGGATTATCAATACTTGCGCGATATTTTTTTGCAACTTCCCTACGTCTTTGATTATCGGAGTCGATAAGTTTCAATTTTATATTAAGTATAGCTGCCTGCAATTCATCGATTCGAGAATTTAGACCTTTAAAATCAAAAATATATTTCTTTTCAGACCCATAGTTTCCCAATGCCCGAACCGTTTCAGCCAGAATTTTATCATCTGTAGTAACGGCACCTGCATCGCCTAATGCCCCAAGATTTTTACCGGGATAAAAGCTATGTCCTGCCGCATTTCCCAATGATCCTGTTCTTTTACCCTTATATATGGCACCATGGGCCTGAGCGTTATCTTCTATAAGTTTAAGATTATGGTGTTTACAAATTTCTGAGATTTTATCAGTATAAGCGTTTTGTCCATAAAGATGTACAATCATTATGGCTTTAGTGGATTGGGTTATATTTTTATCAATTAGGTTTTCATCAATTTGAAGAGTTTTTGGATCAGGTTCCACTAATACAGGTTTGAGGCCGGCTCTTGTAATAGCGAGAATAGATGCTATGTAGGTATTTGCCGGAACAATGACTTCATCCCCCGGCTTCATAACTCCCATTTCAATGTAAGCCATCAAAATTAATGTGAGTGCATCCAATCCGTTTCCAACACCGACAGCATATCTTGTACCTATAAAATCAGCATAAGCTTTTTCAAAATCTGCGGTTTCCTTTCCCTTCAGATACCAACCGGAATTTAATACCCTATTTATAGACTCTGCGAACTCTTGAGAATTTCGGGCATTAATTTTCTCAAGCTCCAAAAATTTAACCATTATAATAAAATATCAAAGAGCTATTTCATAAATATCATAACAAACCGCTCTGCCTCCGAACCCTTGTTTCAGATGTATTAATGACTCGTTAAGATATCTTCCATCTTTTTCATTAGAGTTTCCAAAATCGAAATAAGAAGAAGAACAATTTTCCAGCAAAAACTCTATTAAAGCATCTACCGCCCCAATCTCTTTTCCTTTCCGGTTTGCATGAATATATTGTGCGTGAGCTGTCTTTTCAGTATAATACATCAATGCAACCCCTATCATTTCATTCTCAATATAAGCTCCGTAAAGTTTGATATTATTAGGGAACAATCTTGATAGAAGAGATATTTCAACAACATCATGTACAGGTTTCACTCCGTATCTCTCCATCAAATTATCATTAATAATTTGCCATGCAGAATCAAAATCAGAAGAAGGCTTCACTTCAATATCATTATCCAATGCCTTGGTCAAAGAACGACGACGTTGCCGAGTGACTGGAATACGATTATTCAGAAGAATTGTCGAGGATACGTTTCTGACAATTAATTTAGCATCGTTTATAAACAAAGCATAAAGATCTTCTTCAGAGGGAAGCTTGTGATAAATATGAGGTATAGCTTTATATATCCATTTAGTAAAACCTTCTTTTACTAATCTTTCTTTCAGATCAGAGAAAACTTCTAGAATACCTTCAGCAGTACAATCCCTATTCATTATCAATCCCCCATATGTTAAACCGGCATGAGAAGAGAAAACCTCTTCCTTTCGACAGCCCGGTAAGAGGCAATATAATTTATTCTTCCGGTAGATAAGATATGAGTTGTCTTGGAACCTATCAGAATGATAATCCATATAATCCCGATTGAAAAGAAAAGTTCCATTTTTGGAACTTTCCACAAATTCATTCCATACCTTTTTATCTTCGGGATGGTATTTTCTTATTTCTATATCTTGTTCAGGCATTTACAGGAGATTCTTATATTTTAGGAAATCATCGTAATCCCTTATATAATCCTCTTCACGAAAAAAATCAGAAGCTAATACCAGACAAACCGCCCCTGAAGAAAAGTCATCTAAAGTTCGCCAGAACCCCGGTGGAATCAATACACCCTTGTAAGGATGATTCAGGAAAAAAGGGTATTCATTAGCACCGTCAGTAAGATTTACATGAAAACTCCCGTTGGCAGCCACAATAAACTGAAATAATTCCTTGTGCGCATGACCCCCTCGGTTTTCACCACCGGGCACGTCATAGAGCCAGTATACTCTTTTTATGTCAAAGGGTATATCTTTAAATTGTTCCACCACCGAGAGATTACCCCGATGATCATATATTCTTTTGAGCTCTATAATTTCCGGTTTAGGCATCAGATATCTTCCTTAGTATGTCCTTTATGTTCCGGAGTGTCATACCATTTCGAATACATAAGATAGTTTCTAGCTATCTTCTCATTCATTTCTTTTGCTTTATCGGGTTCCACCATCTTAACGAATTTTGCAGGAGTACCGGCCCATAATTCGTGGGGTCCGATCTTAGTTTTAGCGAGAACCACTGACCCTGCAGCCACGAGTGCTCCTTCACCTACCTCGGCATCGTCCATAATAATGCTTCCCATTCCCAGAAGAGCATAATCTCTTACTTTAGCCCCATGAATGATAACGTTATGTCCGATAGAGACATCATCTCCAATTTCGATAGTAGATTTCTGATATAGAGTATGCAATACGCTTCCATCCTGAATATTCACACGGTTTCCAATCCTTATAGAATTTACATCACCCCTCAATACAGTAGAATACCATATGCTACATTCGTCACCAATAATTACATCCCCTACAATCACAGCATTCTCCGCTATAAAGGTGTCTTTCCCTATTTCCGGTGTGAAACCTCTTACACTTCTTATAATAGCCATTTCAAATAATTCAATAAAAGATCAAATTAATCCCCGATAAAGTTTGCTTCAAAACTTATTTTGTGATAATAGGAGAAGTTTTTTCAGCCAACCAATTTTTTTCTTCCTCATTGAGAAGTGGAGAAAGACGATTATAAACTTTCTTATGGTAGTCATTAACCCATTCAATTTCCTGAGGAGTCATTATAGATAGATCCATCAAAGATTTATCATAAGGGAACATTGTGAGGGTTTTAAATTGGAAGAAGGGACCAAAATCTGTTGTTTTCCATTTTTCCACAGCTATAAGATTTTCAGTCCTTATTCCATATTTATCTTCGATATATAGCCCGGGTTCATTACTTGTAACCATTCCGGGTTCCAGGCGAGCCGGATTTTCGTTCAGGCGAATATTTTGAGGACCTTCATGGCAATTAATAAAGAAGCCAACGCCATGTCCAGTACCATGATAATAGGCTTTACCATCAGCCCAAAGGAACTGGCGAGCTAAAACATCCAACTGAGCACCTCTGGTCCCCTCAGGGAATCTGGCACAGGCCAATGCAATATGACCTTTCAAAACCAAAGTGAAATCTCTTTTCATATCGTCTGAAGGATTTCCTATGGCGATTGTTCGAGTGATATCGGTTGTACCAAAAGTGTATTGACCACCACTATCAACGAGCAAAAGACCATCACCTTCAATAGTAAAATCAGTTTCTTCAGATGCTTCATAATGCACTATAGCACCGTGAGCATTCCAACCGATAATAGGATGGAAGCTTTCATCAACGCATGATGGATCAGCCAGCCTGAGATCTCTGAGAAGATTTCCAAGACCAACTTCCGTTAGTTTACCAGTGTGAGCGTTTTCTTCAATATACATGAAAAATTTTACAAGTGCCACCCCGTCTTTATCCATTGCGATATCGATATTCTGAAGCATTACAGGATTTTTTATACTCTTGAGTCGAGCAACTCCCGCACCTCCGAATACGGGAGTACATCCAATTTTATCATAAACACCTCTTGCTGTTTTTTCAGGATCAATAAGAAGTCTGTTAACTTTTGGAAGGTTAGCGACAAAATTCAAAACTTCATCATAAGGCTTAATCTCGATATTATATTTTTCGAGATGCTTTTTTACTTCATCAGTAATCTTTTCCTCGTCTATAAAAAGAATTCTCCTTGCGTCATCAACATACAAATATGAAACGAAAATAGGAGAATATGCTATATCATTCGCTGTTCTTAAATTTGTTGCCCAAGCAATATCATCAAGAGAAGATAGAAGAATTGAATTAGCCAACTCAGCTTTTACTTGAGTCATGATATCATCCATTTTCGAATCGACATCCTGCCCCACAACTTTTTCATCGTGAACGAAAAGTTTATTTTTAGGTCTTTCGGGACGATCGGGATAAATATAATCGAACTGAGGGAAATCAGCGTTAAATTTTATATCATTATCATTACAAGCCTGTTGAATTCTCTGGGCATAAGCTACGGAAAAAGTCATGCCATCAATACCTACCGTTTTCCCTTCATCGACATGTTCCACGAGCCAGTCAATTAGATCAACCGCATCCGGCCCATCCTCTTTCATCATAGAGAAACCTGTTCCTTTAAGTTGTTGTTCAGCCTGAATGAAATATCGTGAATCAGTCCAACATAAAGCGTCTTTATCTGTAACTACAGCAGTTCCATTTGTTCCATTTACACTGGCGAATCCGGTGAGCCATTCTCTACCCCTCCAATGCATTGGAGGGAGTTCACTCTGGTGAGGGTCAGTACCGGAAATAACAACTGCATCAATATTATGGTCTTTCATAGCCTTGCGTAAAGAGGCAAGATATTTGACATTTACTTTTTCCATTTTGAATTTATTTTGCGTAAAATTAATAAATATTGTGTAAGGAAAATTGAATAGGGGATATTTTTATAAAAAATTAATGATGAAGTGTTAATGAAAATCAAAAACAAGTTTAGTTATTAAACGAAACTAATTGTATTAAGTCATATGATTGAGTCGAGCAATAGCGAGACAAGTTCTGCAGAAAAAAAACAAGAAGTAAAACTAAATAGACATAATTTAAAAATGAAGAAAACAATTTTGAGTATGATGTTGGCTATCGCCCTTTGCGGAGGAGTAGCCGTGGCCCAAACACCAGATGCAAACACCGGCGCAACGAAACAGAATCAGGAATGTTGCCAAGATTCAAATTCCGGAAAGACAAAACAAAAAGACGGTAAACATAAAAAAGACGGCAAAGGAAACAAATTCAATAAAGAGGGAAGAGGTTTCAATCCTTTCGATGGTATTCAGCTGACTAATGATCAGCAACAACGTCTTCAAGTGCTTCAACAAGGCTTAGGTCCTGTAAGACTTGACAAAGCCCAACAAGAAAGGATTCCGGAGAATCCTAATCTAACACCGGAACAAAAAAAACAGCTTAAATCAGAAAAGAAAGCACAGAAACAAGCTGCAAAGAAAAAATATCTTAATGGTGTAAAAGAAGTTTTAACACCGGAACAATATGTGATCTTCTTGGAAAACTGCTATCTATTTACACCCGAAAACCAAGGAACGCCGGGAATGAAACATAATAAGAAAGATGGATTCCAAGGTAAAAAGGATAGAGGAGAGAGAAAGCAAGCTCCCGGAGTGACAAAGGAATAAACAGAAGTTAAGAAATAGAAAGAGTCGGCTAATTTCAAGCTGACTCTTTTGTTATTATAAATTATGAAAGAGTGTAAACCATAATATCTATTTTTTTGTTATCAAAGTGTAAGTCAATAAATAAGAAAGAAATATTTAACAATAAAAACTAAGATATTATGGAAACAGCACCTTTAAAAGGAATTAAGGTAGTAGATTTTACTGAAGTACAATCAGGACCTTCCTGTACCCAGATGTTGGCATGGCTTGGAGCCGATGTAATTAAAATAGAACGCCCCGGAGTTGGGGATGCCACCCGAAAGGAACTTCAGTTTAATCCAAATCTCCCAAGTTATTATTACCTGCAACTTAATTCAGATAAAAAGTCACTGACACTTGACGCGAAGACACCTGATGGTAAAGAAATTCTTACCAAGCTTATTAAGGAAGCAGATATGTTTGTAGAAAACCTGCATCCCGGGGCAATGGATAAATTAGGCTTCAGCTGGGAGGTGGTACATAAACTAAATCCAAGGTGTATCTACGGAACCATCAAGGGTTTCCCTGAATCTTCACAATACAAGAATCTGAAGGCATATGAACCTATAGCACAGGTGACAGGTGGCGCAGCATCAACCACAGGATGGTATGAAGGAGAATATAACATCCCGACACAGTCCGGTGCAGCTTTAGGCGATTCCAATACGGGAATGCACCTACTGATAGGTTTGCTTGCAGCTCTTCAGCAAAGAAACCAAACTGGTGAAGGTTGCTATGTATACCAGTCAATGCACAATGCATGTCTTAATCTCTGTCGTATAAAGACCCGTGATCAGCTCACCCTCGATAAGATCGGTTATCTTACACAATTCCCGCAGTATCCAAACGGTAAATTTGGTGACTGTGTTCCTCGTTCCGGAAATACAGAAGGTGGAGGCGTTCTCGGATGGACTTACAAATGTAAGCCGGCAGGAGGTTATGATACAGAAGTTGATGCCAACAATTATGTTTACGTCATACTTCAAAGAGGTGAAAAAGATTTCGAATTGGCGTGCAAGGCTCTAGGATTTGAAGACTGGTTGACTAATCCGGATTTCAATACAGCAGATGCACGTGACAAACACAAACAGGAAATCTGGAAACGTATCGGAGAATGGACAGCAGATAAGACAAAATTCGAGGTTACCGAAATACTTGGCAAAGCCGGAGTGCCGGTGGCTCCGGTTCTTTCAACAAAAGAGATCCTTACCGATGAATCTCTTTATGATGGCAATACGCTTGTAAAGATCGATCAAGGTGGTGAAATCGGAGAATTTGTTACCGTTGGATGTCCTTTCACAATGTCAAGTTATCAACCGACTTATGGTCCTGCTCCATCACTAGGAGGCAATAATGAAGAAGTATTAACTTCTTTAGGATATACTCCTGAACAAATAGCAGAATTTGCAAAGAACGGTACTACAGAACCTTTGGAAGAGAAAAAATAATAACAAATAATAATAGGAGCAAGGAATAAAAACCTTGCTCCATTAATACATAGCAATCCTCATTAGAAAGAATAATCGTTATGGCAACAATTGAAAAAAAATATAATTTATCCTCAAGCGCAGATCCCAAGTTCCCGGAACAAGTTACGGGAATGTATATCATGGCTCAGACTTTAAAGAGGTTAGGTCTTGATACAGTTTATGGTTTGGTAGGAATACCGGTAACGGAAGCTGCTTATGCTTTGCAGTATGTAGGAGCAAAATTTGTAAGTTTCCGTTTTGAGCAACAGGCAGGAATGGCCGCTGCCACCCATGGTTTTCTTACCAAACAACCGGGAGTGCTTCTGACAGTTTCTTCATTGGGCTTCTTGAATGGCTTGACCGCGACAGCAAATGCTACAGTAAACTGTTATCCCATGATACAGATTTCCGGTGCTTCAAATCCGGAGATGGTAGATATGAATGTGGGTATGTATGAACAATTAGATCAATTCAACACCGCAAAACCTCTTGTAAAAGCAGTGTTCCGTTGTAGCCATGCAGTGGATATACCTTCAGCCCTTGCAAGGGCTTATCGAGCAGCAGTAAGCGGACGTCCCGGAGGAGTATACGTAGATATGTCGGAGGTGGCATTGGCCGAGGTTATAGATGCCTCAGAGGCCGAAAAACTTTTCTATACACCAATGGATATTTATTCACCCGTATCACCGAATCAAGATTCTGTAAAGAAAGCTGTAGAGATTTTAACGGCTGCGAAACGTCCGGCTATCCTAATAGGAAAAGGTTCAGCTTACGCTCAGGTAGAGGATAAGATTAAAAAACTGGTAGAAACTTACAAACTACCGTATCTGCCAATGTCTATGGCGAAAGGAGTATTACCTGATAACGGAGAATTATCCGCCATTTCCTGCCGTTCCGATATAATGGAAAAAGCAGATGTGGTAATGATTTTAGGAGCTCGACTTAATTGGATGTTATCCTTCGGGAAAGGCAAATGGAATCCTGAAATGAAGTTTATCCAAGTAGATGTAGATCCTGAAGAAATTGATGTTAATGTACCCATAGCAGCTCCTGTAGTCGGTGATTTAGGACTGTCTCTTGATGCAATTTTGTCTGAAATGGAGGGAAAGACGATGTCGACCGATCCTCAATGGCTGACAGATTTAGCTTCAGAAAGCAAAGCCAAGAATGCAAAATTTGCCGAAAGACTGACCACAGCCGCCACCTTGTCACCAATGAACCACTGGAGTGCTTTAAGTGCCGTGAAACCAGTTCTTGAAGCACATCCGGAAGTGATATTGGTTAATGAAGGAGCCAATACTCTTGATGATACCCGAGATGCAGTGGATATGTCTGTACCTCGTCATAGGATAGACTGTGCCACATGGGCCATTATGGGAATGGGAATAGGATCAGCTATAGGAGCCGCGGTATCCACAGGCAAGAAAGTTGTAGCAATTGAAGGTGATTCCGCTTTCGGCTTCTCAGGAATGGATTTCTCTACAATTACCCGTTACCAACTTCCTGTGACTGTAGTTATTTTCAATAATGGAGGTATCTACAATCATATAGGAGTTAATCCGAGTACAAATCCTGAGACAGAAAAGGACCCCGCACCTACCACACTTGATTTTGACAGATATGATCTTATGGGAGAAGTCTTTAAATGCGATCATGCTTATGTAACTACCCCTGAAGAATTGAAAACGGCCCTTGAAGCTGCCATAGCATCAGGAAAACCAAATATCATCAATGTGGAACTTGCCCCTGATGCAGGAAAAGAGAGCGGTCATATAGGATATTTGAATCCAACACCCCTCATAGACTATACAGTATAAACTTTTAATTATCAATAAAGAAAAAACCGTGATTAAATGTGAAATCACGGTTTTTTTTTATAAATTTGTCACTTGTTAAGAAAATTTTTAAAACGAGAAGAATTAAAAATCCAAACACCTTAACTTATGGATATCGGTCACGTAATTGTGTATGCTATTATCCCGATTTTAGTCGTGATGTTAGCGGGTTATCTGTCGGGTAAGAAAGGAGCCTTCAACGGAGAAGACTCAAAGAAGTTCAACAAGGTAGTGCTTGTTTACGCTTTGCCGGCAGCTTTGTTTGTGTCGATTGCAAAATCCAATCGACACATGCTTGTAGAGGACATAAAACTGTCGATAGTTTCCGTGGTGGGAATTATGGCATGTTTTATGGCTGTGTTCTTTATATTTTTAGCATTCAGGAAGAATAAACCGAATCCTGAATCATGCGCAGCAGTGAGTGCCTTAATCAGTGGATCACCGACAATCGGGTTCCTTGGCTTTGCGGTGCTTGAGCCAATTTTTGATGCAACCGTTGGTCTTACTAAAGTAGCCTTGGTTGTAGCCATCATCGGAATCGTAGTAAACGCCATAGGTATTCCTGTGGGTCTTTCTTTGTTGAATTCGGGTATTGCGAAATCAGATCCGGCTCATAAAGGCCAAGCCTGGTGGCGTCCAGTGGTTCATGCATTGGCTCAACCGGTGGCATGGGCTCCGATTTTGGCCACAATATGGGTTATAATTGGAATTCCTTGGCCTGATTGGGCGAGTCCATCTTTCGACCTTATCAAGGGAGCAAATGCTTCTATGGCAGTATTCTCTGCAGGTATAACCTTATCATCCCTTAAGATCACAATTAACTGGCAAGCTATTCTGGGCTCTATCCTGAAGATGATAATGATGCCAGCAGTAATTCTGATTCTGTGTCTGCTCTTCAAGATGGATTACTATAATATCCTTATGACAGTTGTGGCTTGTGCATTGCCACCGGCTTTCTCGGGCATTATAATCGCCGACGAGTATGGTGTGTACACAGCTATAGGAACGAGCTCGTTGACTCTTTCAGTAATTCTGTTTATGGGATTCTGTCCGTTATGGATAATTATTTCCAGGGTATGTATGGAAGCCCACCTCTTCGGATGGCACGGAGTTATTCCAATGTAATAATTTGGTAGATAAAACCTCGTTATACTAGAGGGTGTGTCATAAGACGCACCCTCTGATTATGAACAAAAGATATCTTTATGATGAAAGTGAAGTTTCTTATCAGTGTCTTGATCCTAACAGTATTAAGTGCGTTTGGAGAAAATCCGAAACGCGAATTCCGGGGAGCATGGCTACACGTTATCGGACAGTCTCAATGGCAGAATAAAACGGTGGAGCAACAAAAAAAATATATAGAACAACAGTTTGATTTGCTCCAACAGGCAGGCTGTAATGCAATTTTTTTTCAGGTAAGACCAACTGCAGACGCTCTATATATATCTGAGATAGAACCTTGGAGTGCGTGGCTAACCGGTAAAAGAGGGAAAGCTCCCTCCCCATTGTGGGATCCTATGGAATACGCGATAGAAGAGGCCCACAAGAGAGGAATGGAGTTTCATGCATGGTTAAATCCTTATCGAGTGACATCAAATGCTAAAGAGACACTACCTTCGGATCATTTATATAATCAGGAACCCCATAGATTTATTAAATTCAACGGACAGACTTTTTTTGACCCTGCATATCCGGAAAACAGAGATTATATTTGCGATATAGTTAAAGATATAGTAATAAGATACGACTTAGACGGCATTCATATAGATGATTATTTCTATCCTTATCCGGCCAACGGTAAGAAATTCGAAAATGATGATTCGAGTTATAAAAAATTTGGTAATGGAATGGAGAGAAATTCATGGCGCCGAAGAAATGTAGATTTGTTGATTGAAAAATTACATTCCACTATAAAAAATGAAAAAGATTGGGTAAGATTTGGCGTAAGCCCTTTTGGTATATGGAGAAATAAGAAAAATGATCCTAACGGAAGTGAGAGTTCCGGGCTTCAAAATTACGATGATCTATATGCAGATGTACTTTTATGGGCTAAAAACAAGTGGGTGGATTATCTAGCCCCCCAACTTTACTGGACCTTGGATATGAAAGCAGCTCCAAGCCGCAGTCTGGCAAAATGGTGGAATGACAATGCCAACGGTGTAGATATTTATATCGGACAGGATGTACAACGCACCATGACTAACGCTGACCCAGGAAACAACGATAAAAATGAATTGGATACCAAGGTGCGTTTATCAAGGAATTTGCCAAATGTAAAGGGTAATGTCTGGTGGCATGGATATTGGGTCACTGACAATCTGAATGGAGTAGCTGATTCATTAGCCATGAAATATCAGTCTACAATAGCCTTACCTCCAGAGTATGGAAATAAAGATTTAAAACCATCTAAGGTGAAAAATCTGAAACTGGTAAAAGAAAAAGGACAGATTTTACTAAGATGGGACCATCCTGAGAACAATCAAAAGCCAAAGGGGACTGATGCCGTGAGATATGTGGTGTATCAATTTTTCCCGGATGAAAAAGTAGATATGGAAGATTCTGAAGCTATTATTGCCTTAACTCCCTATAATGCAGTATTAGTGGAAGATGCCACCGAAGGACCCTCGGCTGAAGGTTCCACATTTATTGTGACCTCATTAGACCGGTTTAACCGTGAATCAGAACCTGTGAAGCTTACATGGAAATAAAAGAATTATTGGATACCGAAGCAAGACGAATAAATAATACTTCATTTATAGAGAAGGATCCTGTTCAATTTCCCCGGAAATTTGAAATGTTGCAGGATATTGAAATCGTGTCCTTTCTATCGGCTATGATAGCCTGGGGAAATCGGAAAATGATCTGTAAGGATATAGAAAAGATGCTCGGTCTAATGGATTATTCTCCCTATAAATATGTTTTAGACCGAGGTTATGAAGATCTTGATCCGGGATTAAATATTCACCGTACATTTTTCGCTTCACATTTAAGACATTTCCTTCAAGGAATGAGAAAAATATATAAGGATTACGGATCTCTTGATGCTTTTTCCATGATTCATAAGATTGGTGAAAGTGAGAGTCCGGCATGGGAACTGGTGAAAAAAATAAATCAGATACTTGCGGATGAAAATGGAGAAAGTTGCAGCCGTTGCTTACCATTAAATTTAGACACAACAGCCCTGAAACGAGTAAATATGGCGTTACGCTGGCTTGTAAGGGATGATGGAATTGTAGATCTTGGAGTCTGGAAATCTATACCAAAGAATAAATTATATATTCCTCTTGATGTTCATGTTGGTAATGTATCCCGAGAACTGGGCTTATTGAAAAGGAAATCAAATGACCGAAAGAGTGTAGAAGAACTAACTAAAGAACTTAGAAAGATGAACCCTGATGACCCGGTAGTGTATGATTATGCTCTGTTCGGTATAGGGATCGGGGAGTAATAAATCTAAAAGAAGTTTATTGGATTATTTTTTTCGCCAGATCGGGATTAACTGTCCTGATAGTGGATACAAAACTTGAATCGAAAGCCTCGGCACAATGGCCTTTCCCTTCAATAAGATATTTACTTTGTTTTGCCTTGGCTTCTAAAAGGGCTCTCTGTAATTGCAGAGTGTCCTTCCAATGGGGACCCAGGATTCTTCCTGCTTCTCTTCTTCCTTCCATCTGAGCTGCAGTAATTTCAGCTGTTATAGCTTCTGTCTTCTCTGTCTGCGCACAATTAGAAAGAAAAAAAGTAGCAAAAAATATGGCTGAAATGATTGTAAAACTTTTCATTCCGGACTTTAAGAATTTCAAGCCGCTAAGATTCACTTGGCATTACATTAATTTACTGATACTGTCTAATCGGATTCCGAAAATAAGGGTAGAATAAGGAAGAACAGAACTATATCCGGTGACTCCATATCCGGCTGTGTAAGGAAGAATGGCAGTAACAGTGTCGTTTACGTGCATATTCATTATTGCTGCCATAAATCCTGTGACCATGCTATTAGGAACACATTTGAAAGAAGCTGAACTATCCAGCCTTTCACCTTCAATATTAGTGAGGGTGTATTTTACATAACATGTAGAGTTGGAAAGAGGACTTAGCTGATTCGCTGTCTCTTCTCTGTTGTTATGCCATCTCATTAATATAGAAAAAGAATTGTCCCATACAGGAGTCAGACTTTGGTAAATTAAAACACCATCAATCTGTTCAGTTTCCTTTGTATTAAAAAATTGTTGATTAAGTTCCCTCCATTGAGAATAATCATCAGATTTATTATCCTTGAAACAAGAAGGAAGAACTAATATTACAACAATAATCAGTAAAGGAAATATTCTTTTCAAGCGCATAATAAATAATTAAAAAGAAACTTCAGGAGCTCTTTGGGCGCCCTCTTCAGCTTTGAATTGAGGTTTAGCATCAAAACCGAACCACCCTGCATAGATAGTGGTAGGAAATTTTTTAATAGCAGTGTTATAATCTTTCACTGCCTCTGTGTATCTCATTCGGGCTGTAGTTATTCTGTTTTCCGTGCCTTCCAACTGGGTTTGAAGATTCATAAAATTTTCATTAGCCTTCAAATCCGGATAAGCCTCAGTAACCGCCAACAGAGATTTTAAGGCTTGAGAAAGTTCATTCTGCGCAGCCTGGAATTTAGCAAGATTTTCTTCAGTGAGATTATCTGCGTCTATAGTGATAGAAGTGGCTTTAGCCCTTGCCAAAGTTACCTTTTCAAAAGTTTCACTTTCATGAGTAGAGTATCCTTTGACTGTGTTTACAAGATTAGGAATTAAATCAGCACGCCGTTGATACTGATTTTCCACTTGAGCCCAAGTTTGTTCAACATTCTGCTGTTTTTCCACTAAAGAATTGTAATTGCATGAGGTTAATGGGATAACTGCAAGAATAATGAGAAAATATTTTAAGAAACTTTTCATTTTAGTAATAAGAATATAAATAAAGTCAATAAAGCTTTTTCCCAACTTTTCAGACGAGTTTTCTCAATAAGGAATTGATACTGACTTTTTCAGAGAGAATTTTTTCAAGGTCGTCTATGTTTACTCTCTCTTGTTCCATAGAGTCACGATGTCTCAAAGTAACCGTATTGTCTTCGAGTGACTGATGGTCAACAGTGATACAATAAGGAGTACCAATTGCATCCTGTCTACGATAACGTTTACCTATAGAATCTTTTTCGTCGATCTGACAAGTGAAATCGAAACGTAGCTTTTGTTGAATTTCCTTAGCTTTTTCAGGTAGGCCGTCCTTTTTAACTAAAGGAAGAACAGCACATTTCACAGGAGCCAGAGGCGCAGGAAAATGCAAGACAACTCGTTTATCACCTCCTTCAAGCTGTTGTTCTTCATAGCAGCTACAGAAAACAGATAGGAACATGCGGTCTACCCCGATAGAAGTTTCGATTACATAAGGAGTGTAACTTTCATTTAGTTCGGGATCGAAATACTGAATTTTCTTTCCTGAGAATTTTTCATGCTGTCCGAGGTCGAAATTTGTGCGGGAATGAATACCTTCGACTTCTTTAAATCCAAACGGCATAAGGAATTCAATATCAGTGGCTGCATTTGCATAATGGGCGAGTTTGTCATGATCATGGAAACGATATTTATCATCTCCAAGACCTAAAGCTTTGTGCCATTTGAGCCTGTTTTGTCTCCAAGTATCAAACCATTTCAATTCCTCCCCGGGACGAACAAAAAACTGCATTTCCATCTGTTCAAATTCCCTCATCCGGAAAATGAACTGACGAGCCACTATTTCATTTCGGAAAGCTTTTCCAATCTGCGCAATACCGAATGGAATACGCATCCTTCCGGTTTTTTGCACATTAAGATAATTAACAAAAATACCCTGAGCTGTCTCGGGCCGTAAATATACCTCCATAGCCCCATCAGCCGTTGATCCCATTTCTGTTTTGAACATAAGATTGAACTGGCGTACATCAGTCCAGTTTCTGGTTCCGGAAATAGGGTCGACTATTTCATAATCGAGAATAATTTGCCGGAGTTCATTGAGATCATTATCATTCATGGCCTTTGCAAACCGATCATGCAGTTCATCACGTTTGCGTGTTATTTCGAGAACTCTAGGGTTAGTCTGCCGGAAAAGTGTTTCATCGAAGTTGTCGCCGAAACGTTTTGCCGCCTTAGAAACTTCCTTATCAGCCTTTTCATCAAATTTAGCCAGTTCCTCTTCTATAAGCACGTCGGCCCTATATCTTTTTTTAGAGTCTTTATTGTCTATTAAGGGGTCGTTAAAAGCATCCACATGTCCGGAAGCTTTCCAAATTGTGGGATGCATGAAAATGGCAGAATCGATACCAACGATATTGTCATGAAGCATAGTCATAGCTTCCCACCAATATCTTTTGATGTTGTTTTTTAGCTCAACACCATTCTGACCATAATCATAGACTGCGGATAAACCATCGTAAATTTCACTACTTTGGAAAACGAAGCCATATTCCTTGGCATGTGCCACAATTGTTTTGAAAAGATCTTCCTGCTTAGCCATAAAAATTTTATTATCTATTTTGCAAAGTTACAAAAACTTTTGGAAAACTATAAGCAGATACTTATAGAGCCTCTTTTCAAAATTCAGCTGAAAGATTTATGTTAATCTGCCTTCTTGTGAGATAATTGGGGACAGCATATTGAAGATTATTAACGTCTGTGACCCAATAATAACTGCTTACATTTGAAATATCAAACAGGTTGAAAAGATCGAGACCTACGCTGAGTCGTTTAAAATGACGCCAGAAATTTCGTTCTTTAACTCCGTCTTTGGGTTCTCCTATAATCAGATAAGAAACACCGATATCCACTCGCTTATAAGAGGGGGCACGGAAATAAGCCTGATCTCGGGTTATCCTTGGAGGAGTCAGTGTTAAACCATCAGAGAAGATTCCACGCAGACTGAAACGAAGTCGGGGAAATTTAGGGAAATAATCGGTGAAATATAAACCGAACGCATATCTTTGATCGCTTGGCAGAGGCACTTTTTTTCCGTTAAGATCCTGCTGTGTCTTCATTAAAGCAACTGAGATCCAAGAATCAGAACCCGGAACAAACTGACCGAATAATTTAAAATCCAATCCCATCACATAGCCCTTGGAATCATTTTTTCCGGAGTAGTTTACCTTGAGATTGTCATATTCATATGAAATAAAATTATGCAGGTTCTTATAATACGCTTCAGCCGTAATTTTAAATGGACGGTTCATGGCTCTGAAGGTATAGTCTGTGCCTAACACCACCTGTATGCTACGAGGTGACTTAATATTACTGTTCAAAATAACATAACCGTTACCTAAGTCATCCATTACCGTTTCACGATATTCTTTGTAGAAAGGTGATTGGTAATAAACACCACCGGCTATTCGGAAAGTCCATCCTGTATGTTCAACCGGAGTAAAACTGAAATTTACACGAGGAGATATTAGAAATTCTTTATTAAAATCCCAATATGAAAATCGTAAACCCGCATTAATAGTGATAAAGGCTTTAGAAGTTTCCAAGTAAATGGCATCTTCAGCAAAAGCTGCAAAACGATTTGCGGCTACGTCTTGTTTAGAAGTGAGGTTGTAGATAAGATGCACTCCGGGAGGTTGCGTAGGAAGTGAATAACCTGCACTGTCTCTCCATTCCCATTCCTTAGTACGATCTCTGAAATTTTCATGAGAATAATTAACACCATAAGTGAGGTGATTTCGGCCGATCACAGTCTGTCCTGATAATGCGGCAGTCAACACGGATGCTTTAAGACGATTTCGCGAGTGTTCCATATATTTGCCTACACCGAGCTCTCCTCCGACACCTTCCTCGCCTCCGGTGCCTGCTTCATCCAGCCAGTATTCACCTGATACATCGTAACTTACAAATTCATTTGTAAGAAATCCGGATAAAGCCAGTGTGAAAGTGGTAGATCTGTTCTTCTTATATTCAAAAGCCAGGGAACCAAGGTAGGTTTCAAATTTATCTTTCTCTTCGCCATCAAAATAGACTTTGAATTGTTTTGCGTCTTCGGCCGTACCAAAAGTCGTTTCCCTGTCAGTAGGTTTAAAGCCAAAATGATTAAGAGAGATATTACCCAGGAAATTTACTTTAAATTTATCTGTGGCTTTCAGAATCATATGGGTCTGATAATCGAAATATGTGGGATCGTATTCTCCTCTTGTTTCTTGGGTGGAAAGGAGAGAATTGTTTCTTCTGAACCTAACTCCGTGTAATTGAGAAAATTTCCCGGTATTAGAACCGATTGCCAGACTACCTCCCATGAGGCTGAGAGTGACCCCTGCTTCAAAAGCTTCGGGTTCTCTATAAGTTATATCCAAGGCGGAAGACATTTTGTCGGCGTATCTAGCGGGGAATCCACCGCTTGAAAATTTTACATTCCCCACTAAATCGGGATTAATTATACTAAGACCTTCCTGTTGACCGCTTCTAACTAACTGCGGCCTATATATTTCAACACCATTTATATAAACAGAATTTTCATCGAATGAACCGCCCCTCACGGAATATTGGGAACTAAGTTCATTGGAAGAATTTACACCGGGCATTGTTGTGAGCATAGCTTCCACACTTCCGCCGCTAACATCAGGAGAACCTCTAAATGAATCCATATCGAGGGTCTGCATTCCATTGATATTGCTTCTAAATCCTGTCACCTCCACCTCAGACAACTGAACGTCATCAGGCATCATCTTCACGTTCAGCGTAACATCTGCTTGAGGATCAATCAAATTACGATTAATGGTTTTAAAACCCACGCAACTGAAAATCACTTGAATCGTGTCTTGTTTGGCCACGGTCAAAGAATATTCCCCTTTTAAATCAGTATTGGTGCCTATTGCGGTGCCTCCAATTCTGACAGTAACGAATTCCAAAGGTTTGTCTTCATTATCTCTGACACGCCCTGAAATTTTCACATTTTCTGCCAGGGTTTGCAATCCACATAAGACAATAAACAATATGGGCAATATATATTGAATGATCTTCATCAATAGGAAAACGGCCGAAATTGCTGACTTATTATAAGAATCAGTTCCTAATTTTTCGGAACTGATGTTTCCAAAATATGTCAGTATCTTAGGGTTGAAATATTTAGAAGGAGGAATAAAAATTTACCCCGATGGTTTAAAAACCACGGGGTAAAACAATTATTTTCAGTTTAATTCAGTATTCAATTTGCATGCGGCTGCACATTGACATATTTTCTTCCTTCTTTACCAGTGGAGAAAACCACCACACCATCAATAAGAGCAAAAAGAGTATGATCTTTACCCATACCAACATTCTGACCAGGATGATGCACAGTGCCTCTTTGACGTTTGATGATATTACCGGCACGGCAGTTAGACCCACCGAAGATTTTCACACCAAGACGTTTACTTTCTGATTCGCGGCCGTTCTTAGAACTACCTACACCTTTTTTATGTGCCATATCTGATGAGTTTTAACTATTACTTAACGATAGATTTAACTAATACTTTGGAGAATTGCTGACGATGACCGTTTTTACGACGATAACCTTTACGACGTTTCTTTTTGAAGACAATTACTTTATTGCCTTTTACTAAAGGGAGAAGCACTTCACATGTGATCTTAGCGCCTTCCACGTTAGGAACTCCTACAGTAACATCGCCATCTGCATCGATGAGCAAAACTTTGTCAAAATCTACAGAGTCGCCTTCTTTGACGTCATCACCGAGATGATTGACATAAAGGAATTTACCTTCTTCAGCTTTGAATTGCTGACCTTTAATTTCTACAATTGCGTACATTAATATAAAATGATTTTCAATCATTTCCGTTGGGCGGAAGGCATCTTGCCCTCTCTTTTTCGGCCTTGGCGGATTTCGCGACTGCAAAATTACACTTTTTTTCTTAATTTTGCAATATTAAATCAATCTTAGAAAAATTGGCAACAAAACCGTCTATACCAAAGGGCACCAGGGATTTCGGCCCACTTGAAACTGCACGAAGGAATTATATCTTCGATACGATCCGAAAAGCATTCCGACTCTTCGGCTATACACCCATAGAGACTCCAGCAATGGAAAATCTTACCACACTAATGGGTAAATATGGAGAAGAAGGTGACAAACTACTTTTCCGCATACTAAACTCAGGCGACTATTTAAAGGATGCTCCTGATGATATAATAATGTCGAAAGATTCGTTAGCCTTAAGCGGGAAAATAAGTGAGAAAGGATTAAGATATGATCTTACAGTGCCTTTTGCCAGATTTGTGGTGCAAAATAAGAATGATATCCAGCTTCCTTTCAAGCGTTTTCAGATACAACCGGTATGGCGTGCCGATCGCCCTCAAAAGGGACGTTACCGCGAGTTTTATCAGTGTGACGCCGATGTTGTAGGAAGTGATTCACTTTGGAATGAAGTAGAACTTCTTCAACTGATTGATGAAGTCTTCCGGAATTTAAAAGTAAGGGTGGCAATTAAGCTTAACAATCGTAAAATCCTGTCGGGTATTGCAGAATTGATAGGAGAAAGAGAACGCATAGTGGATATCACGGTTGCTATTGATAAGATAGATAAAATCGGATTGGAAAAAGTTTGTGAAGAACTGGAGTTTAAGGGAATACCTAAAGCTTCCATAGAAAAACTTTTACCGTTCTTACAGCTTTCCGGCGACAATTCTGAAAAACTTGATGCTTTGAGTAAGATTCTGAAAGATTCTGAAGAAGGGAGCAAGGGTGTGGAAGAGTTGAAATGGGTTGTAGAAAATTTTGATTCACTGGGCCATTACTGTGGATTGGATGTTGATGTTTCTCTTGCCAGGGGATTAAATTATTACACGGGTATAATAATAGAGGTAAAGGCTCTTGATGTTGAGATAGGGAGCATAACCGGAGGAGGGCGATATGATAATCTTACCGGTGTATTCGGTATGCCTGGACTTTCAGGAGTAGGAATTTCTTTTGGAGCAGACAGAATATATGATGTATTAAATAGCCTGGAATTATATCCGGAATCAGTTACCGAAAGTATTAAAGTTTTATTCCTGAATTTCGGAGAGAAGGAAGCTATGGCATCTATGCAAATAGTGAAAGAATTGAGGAAAAAAGGAATATCATCGGAATTATATCCCGACTCTGTGAAATTGAAGAAGCAAATGAGTTATGCCGATTCAATTAAGGCTCCTTATGTTGTCATGATAGGAGAAACGGAACTAGAAGAAGGGATTGTAGTTTTGAAAGATATGTTTTCAGGAGAACAATTCAAGGTATCAAGTAGTGATATTGAAAAACATATAAAATAGAAGAGGAAGGTCATTAATGATAACCAAAGAACAATTCCAGCTACGACAGCCGAGCATGCCGGAAGAGACTGAAACAGATGTCTTTTATTTTGACATTTGTAAAAAACTGATAGAAATATCAGAGAATAAAAGGCTTTTTCCCTCATATCCGGAGAAAGTGACTGAAAGGGCAGCCTTAGCACTTACAGGATATTATCAGGATGTTATTTCAGATGCAGGTATCTGGAGATCTTTTATAACGGAATGCAGAAGGTTATACGGTTTTACTGTACCTTTTTATTCCGTTAAGAACGAGAGGTATATAGACTATGAACTTAATAAGGCTGACGTGAGGTTTATGGTATGGTATGCCTTATCAATGAATTATGAGAACAGAAGGGTATGTTATCCTTTTGATAAGGAAATACTTGAAGGAGCAGATATATGGTATGAATATCTGGAAAGCCAATATGAAGCTGCTCCAATTCCCGATAAATTCAGATTTTCTGCGGAGTTAGAAATTCATAATGAAGAAGACCGCCCGGAGATAATGCGACTTGCCAACTGGCTATTCCTTCACTGTTACCTAATGACCCCGGCTTTTGCCATGACTTTGACAGAACTGACATCCGAGTATGATATCAGCACTGAAGATGGTATACTAGAATTGCAAAAACGTCTTGACATAGCCATGTGGCAGGATCCCACCGGACCTTTGGCCCTATTTTTAGGAGAATGGTTATATCTTATAGTTGAAGGGAAATCTTATCCGGATAAAAAAGAAAAGAAAGAGAAGGAACCTCATAAATATTATACTGCGTTTACAACTTACACTAATGGCAGAAGATTACAATTTTTTGCCAATTATGAGGAAATGAATCAGTTTTTCATAAATGCCTTAGGATGGGCAGAAGGTGAAAATCATCTTGAACAGGTTAAGAATGATAAGGATTTTGTATTAATGGTAGACCCTGAGAAGGGAATGCTTTTGGCCCGAAATGTTGCTAAATGTATTTCAAGCCCTGAAAATCCACTTTATGACCCTGCATACGCCAAAGAACATGCAATGGATTTATTGACTCAAAGAGGTTGTTGTCCCGGAGACTTAATTAAATTTATATGTGAAAACCATTGGCTTCCTGATGCTCATTTTCCAGAAAGCGATGATTATGAAATAGTGAAAGAGAACGGTGATTTCATTGCACGTTGTTTCTTACAGCAATATTACCGTGGTGATTGAGAAAAGAGAGACAAGCAGAAATAATCAAAAATAAAGAATTTTGCATAACGCTTTAGTAATCATACCTACCTATAACGAGATCGAGAATATTACCTCCATTATAGAAAAAGTGGTAAGCTATCCCGATGAGTTTGATGTACTGGTGATAGACGATAATTCACCGGACGGTACAGCATTGGCCGTAAAAGAATTAATGAAGAAATATCCTGACAGAGTTTTTCTTGAAGAAAGAACCGGCAAACTTGGATTAGGCACAGCTTATATTCATGGTTTTAAATGGGCCTTATCAAGAGATTACGGTTATATCATTGAGATGGATGCGGATTTTTCTCATAATCCTGATGATCTTACCCGTTTATACCACAACAGTAAGGACAAGGGATTTGATGTGACGATCGGTTCCAGATATGTAAGCGGTGTGAATGTTGTTAATTGGCCTATGGGCAGGGTGCTGATGTCTTATTTTGCATCAGCTTATGTAAGACTTATAACCGGTATGAAGTTGCGTGATGCAACTGCAGGCTTTGTATGCTATCGTAGGAGAGTATTGGAGTCTTTGGATTTCGATAAGATAGAATTTAAAGGTTATGCATTCCAGATAGAGATGAAATTCAAGTCTTATAGAAAAGGTTTTAAGATATCGGAAATACCTATAATATTCATAAACCGAAGATTGGGCACCTCGAAAATGAACAGTTCAATTTTCGGTGAAGCTATGTTTGGAGTGATCAAACTGAAAATTGATGCAATTTTACGACGCTAATGTAGAAGATAATTGAGAAAGATGGTTAAATCTTTTGTAAACAAAAGGATAAGTTTCTTTGTTAGATAATTAGTTATTAACAAAAATCATATGGAAACAACAATCTTTCTTAATGGCAATCCTATGCATTTAGTCGGGAATTTGCCGAAAGTGGGTGATGAGGCCCCTTATTTTGTTTTGGTAGACAAGGATCTAAAGGATTTCAATCTGCATGATTTTAAAGGTAAGAGGGTAGTTTTAAATATATTCCCCAGTGTAGACACACCTGTATGCGCTGCTTCAGTGAGAAGGTTTAATCAGGATGCTTCAAAGCTTGAAAATACCGTAGTGGTTTGTGTATCTGAAGATTTGCCTTTTGCACAAGCAAGATTCTGTGCAGCCAACGATATAGAAAATGTATATACCGGAAGCGCTTTCCGTAGTGATTTTGGAAAGAACTATGGTATAGAAATAGCAGATGGACCCATGAGAGGCTTGTTAGGCCGAGGAGTAGTGGTAATTGATGAAAACGGTAAAGTAATTGGTACAAATCTTTGTGAACAAATAACTACCGAGCCTGATTATGCTTTCGTAGAAAATTTATTAAGTAAGAAGTAAAAAAGACTTATACTAAGATATTAATGAAGGGATGATACTTAACATCATCCCTTCATTCTTTTCTCTTGGAATCCATTATAATAGTTACCGGACCATCGTTAATTAATCCAACTTTCATATCCGCACCAAAAATTCCTTTTTTGACCATTATTCCGGTTTGATTTGATAGGGAATTGCAAAAGTATTCATATAATGGCATCGCTACCGATGGATGGGCAGCTCGTATATAAGAGGGTCGGTTACCTTTTTTCGTAGAGGCCATTAATGTGAACTGACTCACCGCTAACAATTCACCTTTTATTTCCTGAACCGATCTGTTCATAATATCGTTATCATCAGGGAATATTCTTAAATTTGCTACTTTCGCTGCTAACCAGTCTGCATCATCCTTATTATCATCGGTTTCTATGCCCACAAGAATCAAAAGGCCCCTGGATATGCCACTTATGAGTATATCATTTACTTTAACGGATGCTTCCGACACCCTTTGAATCACCAATCTCATCAATAGTATAGTTTATAAAATTCATAAAAGGAAAGCCTGACTTGAAAATATCAACCGCTTTTTTATGGAAATTTTGAGCTAACAGTTCTTTTTCTTTTAAAGTGTGTGATGTGTAGAAATCTTTAGGTTTTACTAATTCAATATACTTCCAATCTTTAGAAAATCCTTTAGGAGCTGTTTTTACAGGATTTTCTCCTATTTTTTTGAAATACCTTTTGAATTCTGACTTTTCTATAATCTCAAGATATTCTTCAATATTTTCTTTTATAGACTGCCGGATTGCATTAATATAAACAGGTGGTAGGTCTATATTTCCTACCCCTATGGAAGAGTTATCGGGTTCTAAATGAAGATAATAACCCATCCGAAAGCTTTTTTTGCCGAAAGGAGGATTTATAAAAATACCTATATGGGTTTTATAAGGTGTTTTATCTTGCGAAAAACGAATATCTCTATATATTCGATAAGTGCATTCTTTAGGAGAGAGATATTTAGCTTTGGAATCAAATTCTGATATACCGTTTATAAGCTCTTGAGTAAAAGATTCTATGAAGACTCTTATTTTCTGATATCGTTCTTTATTTTTATCAAACCAGATTTTATTATTATTTAAATTTAATTCTCTTAAAAAGTTAAATACCTCTTCCATTAATTTTTCTTACAAATAAATAAAGGATTATATAGATAAATTTTCTTTTTATATAACTTTTGAGATCTGCAGACTACTTTATTACACCGCAGAAAAAAGGAATTTCCTTTCTTAAAGAGCTTATAAATGAAATAACATAGTAAAGAGCGTACTTATTGTTTTGTAATATTTAATTATTTTTCGGTAATTAATACAAATTTATGAACGAAATCAGGAATTGCCAAATCAATTACAAGGGCACTTTATAATGATTAAGGAGTTTCCAATCGGAAAAATCTGAAAATTGATGGAAACATCAAAACACCATTTCGGGCTTTCAATACATACATATATGATATCAGTTGGGCTAGGTCTTCTCGGCTTATATCAGAAATTTTTTTACTTTCGTATCTTTTATATTTTGCATCCAAAACTAAGCCATCGCTATAGAAATCGGGATAACATGGAGCTCTCTTTTACTGCCTTTGCAGATTAAATTCAAGATGTTAGTGACCAATATAGTAATGATTCTTAATTGTTCCAAGCCTTAGTATTTTCTGATTGAAAGGTGCGAAAATTGATTTACAAATTAGCAACTTGAAGCATTGGTTTCTCTATATGGAAAGAATGTTTCTACTAATAAAGACATGAAAAATTTAGACAATCTTTTGAAAATCGGTCATAATGATGATCCGGAAAGAGTAATTTATTTGCTTGAACTGGCTTTAAAGGCCGTTACCCTTCCCTTTGACAATATCCATTCTGATGATAATTTTTCATCCGAAATCGCCGAGAAGCTATGCAATGTAGAACTCATTTCTAAAGAGATTCAACAACAAAAGTTAGCTGAAATCATAGAAAAACTCCAACATAGATTTCAACAAAACGATGTAAAGATGACTGAAATCGGACAGTAAATTAACCTAATGACCTATACTACTAATCCTGAAAAAGCAAAACTATAGAACCAATTTCACCTCCACGAAGACGTGCAAACTCAATTCTTAAGTTCATTGATAAATTGAGAAAACCGATAACTATATTGTCTAGAGTATCATAAATTACAAAGGTAGTTAACAATAAAGGATGAGATCAGTTCCCATCCTTTTATATTGTTTTATTATTTTAATCTTAAAATGAACTTTATTGAGCAGCTTTAAGTAGTTTTTGTTGAAGTTTTTGGAATTTAGCTAATTGGGTTGGAGTAAGACTACCACTCATTTTTTGTAGTTTTTCTCCATAATCTTGTGCATCTGACATTAATGTTGCCGCATCAGCCATTGCAGAATAATCACCGTCTTTAGCTTTTTTCATTAATGCAATATACTTGTCTATATATTTCTCATATGCGCCTAAAAACTTCATCAAAGTCGTCATCAGATATAGAGGAAGAAGAGTAAGAATATTTATCATCCTCGTCATCAACTTCAGCTACATCTTCTACAATTTCAGATTCAACAACTGAGGAGGATGAACTTGACTCGGGATAAGTAGAGAAGGTATCAGTTCCAAAGCCTACTGTTTCACCTCCTTTAAATGTAACTGAGTTGTTATATTCACTAAATGTAGATTCTTGATTCCAGCTAGATCCTGAACTTAAAAAGATAAGATCTGTTTTATCACCAACTTTACCTTGAAGTAATTTTTTAATTTTAAGTAAATCGTCTTCTTGAACAGCCAATGTTGTTACTTTAGTTTCATTTTCATCTAAAAGAACAATGTTTATCTTTCCACGCCAGGCAATAGAACCAAAAGAAATCTCTGAAGCATTTACATTTTGAACCTCTGGACACTCTTTTATTAGTTCTAAAGATAATTTCATTTGAAGATATGGAGTTTCATCTTTTAGATAGAACTTTAGAGGAGATCTATCTGATTCTATTTTAAGGTAAGTAGCTAATCCGCCTTCTTCGAATTCATTGCTTACACAAGTAAGATCCTTCTGTTGTGGATCTTGAGGAACTTCAGTACTATTATCCTTTTTACCTCCACAAGAGACCAAGAAGCCTATTAATAGGATGATGCCGCTAAAAAATTGTATCTTTTTCATCATATAAAAATTTTTGAATAGTATCTTTTTTATTTCAATGGCAAATTATTATAATCCTTAAAGCCTCCGGTTAGGATGCGGATGAAATCTATAAGAGTCCATATTCCCAATCCTCCAAGAGTGAAAAACATTCCGACACCACTTCCTACTTTTCCTGCGTAGTATCTATGAGCTCCAAAAGAACCGAAGAAAAAGCAAAGAAGAGCTGCAGTTCCTTTTTTGCGGTCGCTCACTAATTGTGGAGCTGGAATTTGTACTTGGCCGATAATCTCAGCCTGTAAGGGTGAACCATAAGACTGCGCCTCTTGGTACCCTTGATTTGAAACATTTGGATTTCCCATAATAAAATTTAAAAAATTGATTAAAATAAAGGCATAAATGATTGAGAAGCTACATACTTCCGATAAAATTCTTCATCGCTCATAGTAAGCATCAAGATTCCTTGTACCAAAGTCAGAATGCTCCATAACCCACATGTTACCATAGTTAGAAGAAGAGTTACAAGACCACCGCCTATTTTGCCAATGATATAATATTGTACTCCAAATCCACCGAATATGATTGCCATAATTCCACATAGTGTCTTCTTGGAAATTACATCTGAATTCTGATAACTTAACATGCTTCTCTTTTGAGCTAGTTTAGACATTAGTTCGGGATAAGCGTACAGTGGTTGCCATGGACCATTATCCTTTGAAACTTGAGTGTTTTCATCTATTTCATAAGATAAGATCTGATTTTCTGTCATCGGACCCAAGACGGTGTTTCGGAAAACTATTTGGTAATGCATAATCTATAGGTGATATTTTTAGCACACATATAGGTTCTAAAATTCTTGACAAAGATAGAGATACTACTTTGTTAGAACTAATGTCTTTTTATGTCTTTTTAAGGATCAGCGGATTTCCCGGGTGGAAGAGAGCCAGACTCAGGCATAAAGTCGTTACCTTTGCGTCATGGAATTACGTAAGGTACTACGCACGAAACTGGTGGAGGTTCTGGTGGATAATTTTGACATCACAGATGTCAACAAGACAGATGACCGTTTCGATATCTGGATGGAAGAGAAAAACGAACAGATATATATGAGGATAAATACAACCGGGCTATAGTAAGCAACGGATTCGGGAAGTCTCTTGTCAAACAGGATTTCATCTTCAAGGGCGACCCACCTACATTCACATCCACAAGGAAAATCCGTTGACATAAAAAAATATACCACTACTGGTGGTTTATACCATCCTAATAGAGGTATATACCAGTTTCAACACAGCGAATTGGGGAAAGATGTGGAATTGCCTCGTTTGTTCTGTTATCTCGAACAAATGACCGCATAATTTTATCCTGCTCCGGCTGACAGTCGGTCAATGTCTTTTGCGATTTGAAAAATAGGTTGAATTGCCGAAACTGACTTTATGGCTTGCACTAACTTTGTTGACGTTCAATCGTCAGTTCCAGCAAATTTTGAATTCCATTCAAAATTTCTGTTGTGCAATTCTTTAATAGAAAAATTCCAATCCGCTGAATAACGAATTGGAATTTTAGGAGGTGACCCCGGTGGGGCTCGAACCCACGACCCAATGATTAAGAGTCATTTGCTCTACCAACTGAGCCACGGAGTCATTTTGAAATCTCTTATTTATAAGAGCTGTTTTGCGTTTGCAAAGTTAGAGGTTTTTTTCTTTTACACCAAATTTTTCGTAAAAATCTTTAGTGAATTTCTTTCAAGGGAATCTTCTATTTCTACCTCCAAAAATTAGTTGCTATTTATTAGGCTTTCTTAAAAAAGACCATATTCTATACTTAACACCTGGAATTCTGTTCGCCTGTTAATCTGATCGGCTGCATCTTGATCTTCCTGGCTTAAGGTTTCTATGAACTGTTCTGTCAATACCGTGCCTTCTTCAAATTGAGGATAGTCTCTGTTGATTCTTTTTGTTACTGTTTTAGGAACGCTTTCTCCGTAGCCTTTCGGACTCAAGCGTTCTTCGTCTATCCCTGCTTTAATCAGATAATCGATCACACTTTGAGCACGTCTTTCTGATAAGGCGATATTATATTCGTCAGAGCCTTTTCTATCTGTATGAGATCCCATTTCAATTGAAACATGGGGATTTTCATTAAGCATAGCCACTATCTCATCTAAAGCTTCCTTAGATTCGGGACGCAGGGTAGCTTTGTCAAAGTCATAAAAAATATTTTCTACCACTTGCGGTTTATTAATAGCAGCTAAAATAAAGTCGATGCCATAATCAGCGTCTTCTTCGGCTATATCGCTTTCAAATTCCTGTTTAACATTCAAATAACCCGGAGCACCCGCTTTCATTACATAACGAACCCCGCGTCCTAGATTAAATTTAAAGGAGCCGTCATCGCGTGCTATTTCCCTTTGGTTACTTCCATCATCTCCGACAATTCTAATAACAGCTCCAGGAACCGGCTCTTCGTCTTTATCCATAACATAGCCTGAAATTGTGATTTTAAGATCGGGAAGTTCAAAGCTATAAATATGATCATAACCTCTCGCATCGCCACGATTTGAACTGAAAAACCCGGCTTCTCCAGCCCCGAAGGTAATACCGAAATCATCACCGGAACTATTTATGGGGAGGCCCATATTTTCTACGCTCCAATAGTCGCCTGTGCTATTAAGTTTAGCTTTGAAAAGATCAAGGCCGCCAAATCCGGGATGACCGTTAGAAGCAAAGTAAAACAGAGAATCGGTACGGGAATAAGGAAACATTTCATCTCCCGAAGTATTTATTTGAGGTCCCATATTAATGAGAGTGCCAACACGATCATCAATATTTATTCTCCATATATCCAAACCCCCGTAACCTCCCGGCATATCGCTTGTGAAATATAAATATTTACCATTAGAAGATACAGCAGGATGACCTGTAGCTGTGACACTATCATGGACAATTACGAATTTTTCCGGAGCACTCCAAGAGGCATCACTTCTTCTTGAAGTGAATATTTCTACAGTTGTATTTGAGGTTTCGGACCGTGAAGCCTTGGTGAGATACATTACCTGACCATCCGGCGAAAAGCTGATAATACCTTCATCTGACTCAGAATTAAGCTCTCCCTCTACGGGTTCAGCCCTCATCCATTGTCCTCTTTCATTTTTTTTAGCAAAGTAAATATCACCTTTTTTCATTCCGGTGATTTCGGATTTATGATCGCCAGTTACTTTTTCGTTTGTTGACGTAAAATATAACTGATCTCCAGAAGCATCAATAAACATCGGTGCATAATCAGCCCTGCTGGAATTGAAATTTTTTGCGTTTTTTACAATATAACGAGTTTTGGGCTTAGATTTTGCAATCAAAGCCATCTCACACCCTCTAATTCCTTCTAAAGACAAGGCATCATCGGGTTTAAAGGATAGGAAATCCTCATAAGCTTTTATGGCAGGAGTATATTTCCCTTCACTTTGAAGAGCTTTCCCTAAATAGAAGTAAGCCATACTATCGGGATATTCATAACGAATAGAGTTTTGAAAGGCTGCAGAAGCACGAGGAGCCATGTTTAATTTATCATAACATAGACCCAGTTTAAAAGCAACCTCTCCTCTTAAAGGACGCTCTTCTTTCTTGGTGAGTTTATTATATACCTTTTTGTAGATTTTTTGAGCATCAAAATATTCTCCTCGTGCGTAAGCTGCTTCCGCATCTGCCAGCTTTGCACTTTTACAGGCGGGCAAACAACAAATCAAGCCTGAAAGAACCAATAATAGGAATAACCTCAAAATAAATTTCATAAAATAGTATAAGAAAATCTTAACGCTAAAACCGGATATACCGGGAATTTCTTAAAAGTATCTATATATTTTCCTACTTTGCCCCTGATATTTATAAGATCTTTACTAAAATTTATATCTTTTCCTGTAGTATAATCATGATTTATAACATCGGGTACACCTCCCCAGAAAAGCACACCGAGATCAATTCCTACATTCCATTTTCCTTCTTTATCTATATTAGTTGTATATCCTGCTCCAAGATAAGGTTTGAAATGATTTACGAAAGCCTTGGCCGATACAGTTCCATCAGGAGCAGGCTCCATGATATAAGGAGTGCCATTCTTAAAATCTCCTATATGTACCCCCATTCTTCCATAAGCGGATAATTTATCTCTTATTTTTTCAACTAACTCAGGATTCATATAAGCTCCACCTCCCAAAGGAACATCATAAATACTCTCCAAATTTGTAAAGTATTGATAAGCATGGTTATATATATTTAACCCAACGAGAGTAGGTTTTTCACCATAGGTGTTTATGGCTTTAGCTATCATAGAAGTACCGGCAAAGAATCCAACCGAGAAATACCAATGTCGATTCTTTTGAACGGGAAAAATATCTGCAATTAATTTAAAATTAAACATATGTCCTTTCCCGGTCATATGAACGGTTTCATCTATAGAAATTCCGGTGGTTTCATATAGAATATCGGCCACATGATTAAAGTTGCCGGTTGGGATGCCGTCGGAATATGTATTTAGATTGAAAGATAGAGGAGATTTAAACTGAGGGATCCAGTCTATTCCGGCGCGTAAGTTTACCCATTTAGTGACAGTAGTATTAATTTCCAGTCCAATACCCATAGATCCTATATCGATACTTGCCTGAAGTCCGTCGGCTACGTGGTTAGTCTTTGACCAAATCTTAACATTATTCCAGATTTGTTTTATCCTGTTGCCTTCATATGGAGAATCAGAAGGGATATAGAAGTCTTCACAGTTATTCTCGTATTCTTCAGAATAATAAATATCGTCAGCTTGAGATACATTTTCCTGAGCCTTTATTTCCGTACTTAGAAACAAAAGCAAGAAAAATAAAATCAAATATTTGTAACAAAGCTTCATTTATATCTTAACGGGAAAAACTCTTCCTTATGCAAATTTAATATCATTAATTCATAAATCATAATCCCATAACAAACCAAGGAATAAGAAATTTTGACTAAATTCGCATTTGAAACAAAGACAAATACTGATTAAACGATGGGTTTTTTCAACAAATTATTCAGTCGGGAAAAGAAAGAAAAACTTGATGAGGGACTCCAAAAAACTAAAGAAGGAGTATGGAGTAAAATATCAAGGGCTATAGCAGGAAAGAGCAAAATAGATGACGATGTTCTGGACGATCTCGAGGAATCCTTTATAACAAGTGATGTAGGAGTAGACACCACTCTTAAAATTATAGACAGGATTCGGGACCGGGTAGCTAAAGACAAATATGTAAATACTGAGGAATTAAATAGGCTCCTTGGAGAAGAAATAGCAGGTTTATTGGCAAAACCTAATACAGAAAGTAATGTAGAAGAAGATTTTACATTAAAAAAGAAGGGCACGCCTTATGTCATCATGGTTGTAGGTGTAAACGGCGTTGGCAAGACAACTACAATAGGGAAATTAGCCGCACAATTTAAAAAGGCTGGAAATAAAGTGATCTTGGGTGCAGCAGATACTTTCAGAGCAGCAGCCATTGAACAATTGGATATTTGGGGTGAAAGAGTGGGAGTCCCTGTAATCAAGCAAAAAATGGGTAGCGATCCGGCCGCTGTAGCTTTTGATACTTTAAATTCCGCAAAAGCTCAGGGCGCAGATGTAGTCATTATTGATACCGCAGGGCGCCTTCATAATAAGGTGGGTTTAATGAATGAGCTTACAAAGATAAAGAATGTGATGAAACGAGTAATTCCTGAAGCTCCACAGGAAATATTACTTGTGCTTGATGGTTCTACCGGTCAAAATGCTTTTGAACAGGCGAAACAATTTATTGCAGCTACGGAAGTAAATGCTTTGGCCATTACTAAACTTGATGGAACGGCCAAAGGTGGAGTAGTGATAGGGATAAGCGATCAATTTCAGATTCCTGTTAAATATATAGGAATAGGAGAAGGCTTGGAGGATTTACAGGTGTTCAATGCTGAGGAATTTGTAAAAACACTATTTTCACTTTAAAATAAAAAGTGTATACTGTAGATGTTATTTCTTTAGGGTGTTCAAAGAATCTTGTCGAAAGTGAACGCCTCATGAAACAATTGGAATCAAAAGGGTATAAAATAAGATTTGAGCCATCTTATCCCAATGGGGATTTAGTAGTGGTAAATACCTGTGGTTTTATTTCTGACGCTAAAGAAGAGTCAATAAATACTATTCTTGAATTATGTGAAAAAAAGAAAAGAGGGGAAATAGGGAAAATAGCGGTAATGGGATGTCTCTCCCAACGTTATTTAAAAACTTTGAAAAAAGAAATACCGGAGGTGGATAATTGGTATGGAAAGTTTGACTGGATAAAACTTATAGAGGACCTCCCTGAACAAAAGAAAGTAAAAAAGAAAATTCAGACATGGGAAAGAAAACTTACTACACCGCCCCATTCAGCTTATCTTAAAATTTCAGAGGGTTGTAACAGATTTTGCGCCTTTTGTGCTATACCTCTGATAACAGGTAAACATACATCAAGACCCGTAGAAGAGGTGTTAGAAGAGGTTAGGCACCTGGTTAAAAAAGGAGTGAAAGAATTTAATATTATTGCCCAAGATCTTTCTTCCTATGGAAAAGATTTATATGGGAAATCCGTATTAGCCTCATTAATACAAAAAATATCAGACATAGAGGGTGTAAAATGGATCCGACTTCATTATGCCTATCCAGCGGATTTCCCCATAGAAGTCTTAGATGTGATGGCAGAAAGGGAAAATGTATGCAAGTATCTTGATATTGCATTGCAACATATTTCAGATCCCGTTTTGTCAAATATGCGTCGCCATATTTCTAAGGAGGAAACTTTGAAACTTCTAAAGGAAATACGTGCTCGAGTTCCGGGAATTAAATTACGTACCACCCTTATGACGGGATTCCCGGGAGAAGGAGAAAAAGAATTTGAAGAACTTAAAGAATTTGTAAAGACACAAAGATTTGAAAGAATGGGCGCTTTTACTTATTGTGAGGAAGAAGATACTTATGCAGCAAAAAATAGTCCTGATACTATAGATTCCCTTATAAAACAAAATCGCCTAGACGAGATAATGCAAATTCAACAGGGAATATCCCTGGAACTTAATGAAGAAATGGTCGGAAGTATCCAACGGGTAATAATAGATCGGATAGAAGAGGGTATTGCATATGGAAGAACCCAATATGATTCTCCTGAGGTCGATCCTGAAGTTATAATAAAAGATGAAGAGCTAAAGCCGGGGGAATTTATAGAAGTTAAAATAACAGAAGCCTATCCTTTTGAACTTGTTGGAGAAGTTATTCATAAATAATCAGTTTCCTAATGGGTATCACATATAAAAGGAATCGAGATACTACTAATGGTCCAATGATATTTTTCAGTATTTTTCACGATGAAGAATTTGAAGAAGAGATACGAAGTGCCTTTATAAATAATCTTTCCTTTTATGCCTACCGTCACCCTCATGATAGTATGATGAGTTATGGGTCATCAGAAGATTATATAGAAGGAATAGGAGAAGCAGGATTTGTGATAGGGTGGTTTGATGAAACACGTCCTTTTATCACTATACCTTATTCAAGACAAAAAATGAAATGTATTGATAAGGATTTATATAATTTTCCTTCTCAATCCACAACTTTTGAGGAGTATTCCAAAGAGGTGACTAATATTATAAAGGCTATAGAAAAAAAGGAGGTAACAAAAGTTATAGCGTCCAGAGTTATCGTTAAGGGAATAAACTTTGATATTGCAGAAAAATTTTATGAGCTGATTGAAAAATTCCCGGATTCATATGTTTTTTGTTTCAGTACTCCTGCAACAGGCTGTTGGATGGGAGCTAGTCCTGAATTGTTATTAAAAGGGGACAGTGATATCTTAAGCACTATGGCTTTGGCAGGCACTCGTGAAATTGGAAGTGAGGAAGAATGGGACCAAAAAAATATAGAGGAACAGAAAATTGTTACAGATTATATTTTAAATTGTTTCAGAACTAATGGTTTTATTCCCATAAATAATCCGGTAATTACGAAGAGAAGTGGAATAATAGAACATTTGTGTACTCCTATAACAGCATCCGTGAAAGAATTAGAATTAGATCAACTTGAAAGTTTATTACGGGATTTATCTCCCACGCCAGCTCTCTGCGGAACCCCAAAAGAAGAAGCAAAATTAATAATCAAAACTCAAGAAAGTTTTGATAGGGGATGTTATGGTGGTTTTTGTGGACCATTTCATTCGACTAAGGATTTTACTTTTAATGTAGTGATAAGATGTGCTTCATTAAATGAAAAAAATTGTTGTATTTATGTTGGGGGAGGTATAACAGATAAATCGACAGTAGATAAGGAATGGTTAGAAACGGAACTTAAAGCAAGAAATATTTCAATGTGATGAGTTGAAATGAAAAAAAGATGTATCAATAATTAGACTATTGACACATCTTTTTTATTAGATATTATTGTTTACCAAATAATCACTTGTTCGGAAGCGGGTAGGAACATAGGATCACCTTCTTCTATTCCGAAAGCTTCAAAGAAAGGAACGATATTTTTGAGAGAAACATTTACACGGTTCTTTCCTAAAGAATGAACATCTCCAATTGTGAGACTTCTAATTTCCTCATCACGAATATTATTTGCCCATAAATTTGCGAAATTAAGATAGAAAACCTGAGAAGGATCCAAACCGTCGATTCTGGCTTCTTCAGAATTCACATCAACCCCTTTCTTTTTCTGAGAATCAAGGAAAGCAGTATAGGCTATTCTTAAACCTCCCTGATCGGCAATATTTTCTCCTAAAGTGTATTGTCCATTGGCAAAAAGGCCCGGGAGGACTTCTATAACACTATACTGGTCAACAAGACCTTGAGTAAGTTTATCAAAAGACTCTTTATCTTCCGGAGTCCACCAGTTTGACATATTACCTTGTGCATCAAACTGAGCTCCTTGATCATCGAAACCATGAGTTAATTCATGACCGATTACCACTCCGATACCTCCATAATTTTCAGCATCACTAGCTTCGGGATCAAAGAAAGGAGCCTGTAATATACCGGCAGGGAAAACAATCTCGTTGTTCAATGGATTATAATAAGCATTGATAGTCTGAGGTGTCATTCCCCATTCAGTTCTATCAACGGGTTTACCCCATTTTTCAAGATATTTTTTCTGAGCCCACATGTGAGCGTTGTGCACATTTTCCCAATAAGATAGAGAGGGATCAAGTTCTAATTCCGAATAATCTTTCCATTTGTCAGGATATCCTATTTTAACCGTAAATGCATTAAGTTTTTTCATAGCAGCCACTTTTGTGTCGTCGCTCATCCAAGGAAGATTAATAATGTGTTTCCCTAAGGCAGTGCGTAGATTCTCCACGAGTCCTTCCATGTAAACTTTAGAACTTTCCGGGAAATATTCAGCAACATACAATTCTCCTACTGCTTCACCCAAATTGCTTTCAGTCACAGCGAGAGATTTTTTCCATCTTGGTCTTTGTTCTTTAACTCCACTCATAACTTTATTGAATTCAAAAGAAGCATCAGAGAAATCATCACTCAGATAAGGTGAAGCTCCGTTGACATACGTCCATAGGTAATAATCTTTTTTCTCTCTGTCGGAAAGAGATCCGAGCAGGTTGTCACCTTGTTTTATGGTATTTGGAGTAGTTGCGATGAATTGTTCGGGTGTTTCTATACCCATAGTTTCTATAAAGAAAGTGTCCCAAGGAATATTAGGATAATTATCCTTCAATTGAGACAAAGTCCGTGGATTATACATTGCAGGAATATTTCTGCTTTCTTCTCGAGTCCATGTAGAATCTGCCAGAAGAGTTTCAATTTTCATTACATTTTTAACTATTCGTTTGGCATCCTTCTTAGAGTATCCTGCATTGATCATCTGTCTTTCGATTAGTTTTTCATAGGCCTCTCTCACCTCTTTATTACGTTTATCGTTTTTAAGATAATAATCACGGTCGCCAAGTCCCAGGCGAGCACCATCTACATACATAGCATATACCTGGCTGTTGGTGAGATCTTCTTGGGGTCCTGCATTAAAGAAAGGCGATCCATAATTCTTATGAATCCATAAGAATAATTCTCCCATTTCTTCAGGTTTAGCATTCTCAATCTTGGCCAGGTCTGCGAGAATAGGTTTTGCACCTTCATTGTTACGCCTTACAGAATCCATGCCGGCCTCGTATAAAGTAGCAATCAAATATGCATTTGTTCCTTTTTGAGGATTTGTTTTTGCCAAATTTGTTACAATATTCTTCACCCTATTGTTGCTGGAGTCTGTCAGTACATTAAATTGCCCGTAGCGAGAGTATTCAGGAGTAAGTGGATGCTTATCCATCCAGTCTTGATTCACATAAAGATAGAAATCCTCACTAGGTTTAACATTAGGATTCAATCCGGAACCATTAAGGCTTTTCAAATGTTCTTCAGCATTCAGAGTTCCACTTAAGCCAAATAAAGCTAAAGCTATAAATATAAAATTTTTCATAAGTCACTTATTTCTTTCTAAAATATAGGTATTATAGCTAAGGATTATTTAAAAAGATATTGTGATGAAATTGATTGGTTATTGTGTATTCTACGAATAGTATCGGCAAAAAGTTTTGCCACCGGCAAAACAACAGCTTTATGATTCTCTTTTCCGTAGGGTATTGAATCTGTGAAAATAATTTCATTTAAGCCCGATTCCAATACTCTTTGGGTAGCAGGTCCACTCATTAATGCATGACTGCAAAGCGCTCTGACAGACTTTGCTCCCTTTTCAAGAAGAAGATCGGCAGCTTTAGTTATTGTGCCGGCAGTATCGCTAATATCATCCACCAATACTACATTTTTATCATCAACATCTCCAATTACAGTCATTTTTTCCACAACATTAGCTTTGGCCCTTTGTTTATGACATAAAACTAAGGGAACATCAAAATATTTGGCATAGGAATTAGCTCTTTTTGCTCCACCAACATCAGGGGAGGCTATTACCAAATTTTCAAGGTGAAGGCTTTTGATGTATGGTATAAAAATTGAAGAAGCATATAAATGATCGACGGGCACATCGAAAAATCCCTGGATTTGATCAGCATGAAGGTCCATAGTTACTAATCTGTCGATTCCGGCCACACTAAGAAGATCGGCCACTAATTTTGCAGCTATAGAAACCCTTGGTTTATCTTTCCTGTCTTGACGGGCCCAACCGAAATATGGAATAACTGCTACAATAGTTGCCGCCGAAGCCCTTTTAGCCGCATCAATCATCAGGAGAAGTTCCATTAAATTGTCGGAATTGGGGAATGTAGATTGCACGAGATAGACTTCAGAACCTCTAATTGATTCTTCAAAAGATATTTCAAACTCGCCATCAGCAAATTTTTCAATTTTCATTTTGCCGAGTTCAATGCCGAGTTCTTTGCAGATTGATTCTCCTAAATAATGACTCTTGGTGCCTGCAAACACTTTGATAGGAGGAAGATAGTTACTCATGGAGTATATATGATTAACGTTTTTTTGCTATTTGAGTTTTGCCGTTAAGGTATTAGATGATGCAAATTTAGGTTTTTTATTTGATTCTCCCAACGGAAGAATTACAGCATCCGCCGCACCAACAAATATAGATGTGGCATGGTCAGGAGCAAGACTTAATTTATAAGGTTTCTCCCATAATAAATCGGTTGTAGTAATTATACCTTTAGGTAAATTAGCCATTTCAAAAGCTATTTGAGGTATATTTACCTGAAGTGTAGAGGATTCATTTGAAAAATTAACTGCAATTAAAAGAATATCCTCCTCTTTATATCTGATGAACACAAAATGCCTGTGAGGATTAAAACCCGGTTGACGTAAATTAACATACATGAGATCAAAGAATTCCCCCTCACAGATTGCTTTATGAGAATTACAAAGTGTTAAAACCTTCTTATAAAGATTTCTAAGAAAACGTTCATGAGGGGTGAGAAGTTTATCTCCCCAATCTCCTCCGTTTATCCATCTTCTAAGATTCCCCAGGCTCCAATAGTCAAAGATAGTGGTTCGACAGTTATCTCCTGCAAAACCTTCATTTTCTTCACCTTTTTCTCCTAATTCCTGAGCATAATAGATCAAAAACGGACCTTTTGAAATCATAGCACTCACTACCAAAGAGGGCACTACTCTCATTGAATCACCGGCATAAGCTTTCGATGCAAATCTCACTTCATCATGATTCTCAAGGAAATTAAGCATTCTATCGCCTATTCCATCTACTGTTTGCCAACAACCTGTAAGTTGAGCCGCACTCCAACCTTTAGTTTCAATACCCACTAAAGTGTCATAGAGGTTTACTTTGTCATAAAGATAATCGAAACACCCGTATTCAAGAAAAGGCCGATATAGATTTATATCATAAATTTCTCCGATAAATATTATATCCGGATATTGTTGTTTAACTTGTGGAATGGCCCAATGCCAGAAAGGTAACGGGACCATAAATACCATATCGCAACGAAATCCATCTATACCTTTAGAACACCAATATCGTAGTATATGCAACATTTTGAGCCAGGTATCAGGCACAGGATCAAAATGATCTGAATGATCATTATAGTCATGACCATAGTTTAGTTTTACGGTTTCATACCAATCATTTTTCCCACAAAAAGCAGTGAAACAATCATTTCCTGTAGCTTTAGCAGGAAATTCCACATATGGTGTTGTTCCTTCAGCACCAAGATCAAAATCCGGATAGAACTGTTGATTAGAAATATAGTAATAGTTATTGTTTCTATCAAAGTTCATATGAATATTATCGTGTTTTCCAAAATCTTCAATTCCGGCAGGAGCCTTATCTGAATGGTAATGGCGGGCTGTATGATTAGGAACAAAGTCTATTATAAATTTTAATCCGGCCATATGTGAACGTTTCACCAATGCTTCAAATTCTTCTATTCTCTTGTCCACATTAGTAGCCAATGCCGGATCTACATCATAATAATCTTTTATAGCGTATGGAGAACCAGCCTCTCCTTTAACTACATTAGGATTATCAGGATCTATACCATACTTAGAGAAGTCAGTTTTTGTTGCATGTTCAATAATACCGGTCATCCATACACAATTGACCCCAAGGTCTTTTATTCCAGCAAGAAGAGAGGGTGTAAAATCGTTGAATTTCCCACTTCCATTTCTTTGCAGAGGTCCCCAAGGAACACAATTTTCTGTTGAATTAGAAAATATTCGTGGGAAAAGTTGATATATTATAAGTTTCTCCATATTAAAAAATTATCCAATTGATTTTTCTAATACTTTCATAGCTGCATCATAACCAGCCATCACTCCTTTTCTAAGGGAGGATAAATCAAAGGTTGAGACTTGAGAAAGTTCATTTATTGTAATTACGTAATCACAAAGCCTGATATCTTGTGCTATATTAGCTTTCAACATAAGATGATAGGAACGAAAGGCTATGTCCAGAAGAGATTTTTTACCAATAAAAGAATGTCGCAGAGGGCTACAATTACTTCCAAATAATGTAGAACAGTAACTTCTGATAGCCCAGGCGGGAAGATTTCTTAATACCCCCCCATCTACAAAACTCACACCATTAATTTTTTGCGGATTAAAAACTATCGGTATGCTGCAAGAAGCCAAAACGCGCGGAACAATTTCTCCTTTACTCCAGCCTACTGATTTACCATGATCAATATCTGTGGCGCACACTATGGTTGGTATAGAGAGATCTTCAAGTCTTTTTACCGGAAGCCATTCCTCAAGAAGTCTTCCAAAACGGTCAAGCTTAAGGAAGCCTTCACGAGGTAAAGCCCATTCTGTGAAATCTCCTAATTTAGAAGCTTCCGTGAAACATTTTATCATGTCGTTTGGAGACAAACCGGCTCCATATAAGGTAGCGGCAATAGCACCTGCCGACACACCCGACATTATGTCAGGTTTTATTCCGCTTCTTTCAAATGCCATTAAAACACCGATATGGGAAAAACCTTTAGCTCCTCCACCACTTAAGGCAAGGCCAACTGTATCTTTACGGATACCAATTCTCTCGAGCAGACTGTTTATTTTTATGGCCATATTATTAACCCTTAATCCTCTTTTTTTTCCGTTTTAATCCTTATATCGCCAGATTTCTTATCTTCCGGCTTTTCTATTTTCTTACGTTTTTTAAGAAAGGTGAACCAATCATCAAAATCTTTTCTATAAACTACACCGAGACCCTGGGTAGTTAAAGCTTCACGAAGATAATAATTTTGATCATTGAAATGGTTATAAGCCTTCAATCTTAAGTTACCATTCTTGCTTAAAAGATATTCAACATCAAAATCACCTACAAAAGTTGTGCTAGAATTACTTCGGTCTCTATAACCAAAGTTTCCATTAATGAGCAAGCGATTATTAAGAAGACGAGAGGAGAGGGCTACGTCTACCTCAATATCGGAAAAATCACCTTTATCACTTCTGAAAGAGGGTGATACCGAGAATTTATCGGTAAGTTGTCCTAACATATTTGAAAGCTGCGAAGAGATAGTAGAGGAAGCTACGGCAGCCAATTCACCACCATTACCTGTAGAACCCATATACTCAGGAGTATAAAAACGATTTAATGCCAACAGATAAATCACCTGTCTATTCATCATATCATCTGTAGATATAATACTTTTCACTTTCCTTTCCACATCCTGAGTTAAAGTAGGCAATTCTATATCGAATGTTATATCAGGCTGTTGCATATTACCAGTGACCGATAATACGGCATCGACAGGTACATTTGTTCGGTTAAGATCTTTATCAGTAGAAAAACTTTTATCAAGGTCTGAAAGATTTGTATTTACTCTATAAGTTGCGCTTATATCAAGATCAGCGCCCAAAGGATTACCGTTGAAAGAAATATAACTTCCTTCTTTAATTTTAAAATCTCTCAAGATAATGTCCTGTAGAGAAAAATTATAGTTCCCCTCAACAATTTCATATTTGCCATACATAGCCATTTCATCGTTATCGCTTTCATATTTAACTTGCATGGCTCCAGTGCCTCTTGCCGTTATTTTATCTCCAGCCGCGGGATCCATTACTAAAGTAAACAGGACTTGAGGAGTAACTGTGGCTCTGATGTCTATAGCAAACTTAGAAAGGGAGTTTTCATTTTCAACCATTCTCTTCTTTAAGAGTTCTTTGAAATCATTAGGAGAAAGAGAAAGTTTGGGAAGTTGTTCTTTCCTTTTATCTGAGAAAGTGAGGAATTCATAATCACGCGCATATTCTGTTTCATTCAACACGAATGTAAATGATGAATTCCCGGCCACTGTCATATCAGCAGATATATCTACCATCCCCGGAATCCCTTGTAAAAGCGCAGACCCTGTTCCAAAGAGAATGCCATACCAATCCGGGTTCAATTCGGAGGTAGTGTCGTAACAAAGGAAATTTTCAGCATCTGAAAGGCGGAAAGTAAAGGAAGGATCATGAAAAAAACGATGGTTCAATTGCCCTGAAAATAAAGCAGTATTTCCAAATTTATCATATAAACGGAAATTAGGGATTTCAATATTTCCCGGATTTAAAAAAACAGAATCCGATCCATGGTATATTGTATTTGTATAGTCAAGTTTTACGGCTACAGAATCGGCAAATATTTTCCCTGTCATATCAATATCATGGAAATTACCAAAAAGTTTCACCTCTCCTGAAGCAAATCCTCCTACATGTGAAGAGAATACCGCCATAAAAGGTTGAACAAAGTCTACAGGTACCTTATCAGCATTAATATCAAAGCATAAAGAATCCCTTCCGAGCCATACACCTCCAGAAGCAAAAACCCTTCTTATATCATTATGAGAGATATCTGCGGAAATTTCTATTTCTTTTTCTTCATTATTCCATTTGCTTGATACTAAACATTTGCCAATTTTAGAACCGTTATATGAAAAGTCTTCTATACTAAAAGAATCAGTTTCCGCAACCGGATTACCACTTAACAGAGCGTGTCCGGAAATTTCCCCTGTAGCTGTCCCGCCGAAAGTAACATAATTGATTTGAAGCAGATCAAATACATAATCAACGTCTATATCTGCAAGATTTACTTTCAATACATCAGAATAAAGGGGAGAGGCCTTACCATTAATTTCTATGAATTGATCAGCATGATGAATTTTAAGATTATCAATTGATAAATATTTATCTGAATAAGAAATGTGTGCAGGTTCTATATACCATTCATTCTGACCCATTTGTATAGTAGAAGGATTAAAATTCAGATCTATGACTGGTTGTGATGTAAAATGATTTTTGGATAATAGGGTCTGAAGTGTAAGATGACCCTTAAAATCTGAATTTTCAGAATTTATCCATCTAATATCTGTGGAAATCTTATTGTTTTGTCCAAAAATATCCAGGTTCAAAGAAAGATCTCCGACTTTTACAGGCAAATTTGTTTGTATAAAAGAATGTAAAGTACCTTCCTTGCCATCTAACATTGCCGTAATTTTGGTGTCGTATATAAGTTTATCTTTACCTTGCTGAAGATAAGGAACATCTATTTCTAAAGAAGCACTGTTATTTTCTGACTCGAGGGTCCCGGAAATATTCACAGGTACAAGAAGACGAATAGGCAGGTTAAAAAATTCCGGTATAGTATTATTTTTTTTAATAAGTATATCAAAGTCTATATAAGAATCGGTTGAAGCCGAGTAAACAAATTCTTTAGTGGGAACGAAGGCAGGAAGAATTGAAGCTATTAGATTATTGAGATATCCCGGAAGGTCTTTCGGTATCATATTCCCTTCCACCCTTAAATCCACCCAGTCGCTTTTCAAATCAATATTATGAATGTTGTCTATAATGGCTGAATTAAGGTTAAGTTTGTTCAGTTTTAGGTTTTTTTTATTGTCAGGAGATAAAAGAAGGAAATCCTTAAGCCATAGTTCTCCTTCTAAGTCATTAAGATTGTTGCCCTCGGCCTTCAGTTCCACCAATCCTGAAATCAGATAATTGTCATAAGATTTCATATCTATAATTTCAGACAGGTTCAAGTTCTGTATTTTCAAATCCAGATTTACATTTTTTAAATCCTGAGTCAGGGTTCCGTTGAAGTTGCTTTCTATATAACCGATTATATTATCTGCCAAAAAATCACCCTCTATAAGTTCTTTTTCTTTACTTAAGTTAAAAGAAAATCCCTCGATTTTTTTACCTTTAAAGGAAAGATCTTCAACCACTACGCTTAACATTCCGTCAGGGAGGCCTTCATTCCAATAACCTTCCGCTATAATATTTGAAGAAACATAATCTATCGGTATTTGAGGAACAATCTTATTAAGTTGAAAATTGGAAATATTGACTTCTCCCTCACCTTGCATAGGTTTATTCCTTATACCTTTAATTCCACCTTCGAAATATATTTGGCCAATACCTGTATTTATTTCAAGATTTCCATCGGCATTACCTAGGCTCAGATCTGTTATTAAGTTTCCTTTAATCTTAAGTTGTCCTATATTCTTTATTATTAAATCTACTTCCTTAGGAAGATTTAGAGGTATTGAATTCAATTTTTTCCAATAAGAAGGACTTATACTTAAATCAAGATCAGAAACCTCACCTTTCAATTTAGAAAATTTAGTAAAATCTTCTACCTGTCCTATAAAAGATAAAAAAAGATATTCAGGATTGCCAAAGGAGAAATTATCTATATGAATAAATTCTGTATTTCCTTTTAACGAAATATTTAAATCCAAGGGCTCTTTTAAATCGGAAAGCTGAGGAAACAAGGAAGCAAAATCAGACGGTGTGATAAAACTTTGAGTAATTTTCAATTCTTGAGGGTTTCTTTGAAGATAATCCAAGAAGTTTTCATTCTCTTTCAAATCTATATCCAATGAAGGAATATTTATAATAGATGAAGGAAGTTGAAGAATTAAATTACTGATCTGTATACCTGAACTCCCGAATTTACCTTTGAGTCCTATTTTCTGAAGGCGAGTAATATCAGGAATATTCATAGAGAGCCTGCGGAGGTCGACCATCACCTCATTTTCACTGATCTTTGGGAAAGATATATCAGCTGCCAGTTCTTTAATCTGAAGATAACCTAAGTTTAGTTGTCCAATTTTTTTATCTTTTAGCCAATCTCGTGTGAATAATATAGAACTTTTTCTTAAGACTACATTTTTTAAAGAAAGATCGAAGCTTTTTTTTTCTTTTGTTTTATCGGGATTGGAAAACGCCTTAATAATAAAATCAATATTTAATGGAGCTTTCTCCTCTTTCTGTTCAATAAAAGCATCAAGACCAATTATTTCACCGAAAGACAATTCGATTTTCTGCTCCCTTAACAGTTTCCAAATATTTATACCGGCTCCGATTGTTTCAACATCAAGGCATTTCTGACCTTCCGGAGTGTAAACTTCAAGATTACTTATTTTAACTTCGTTAAAAGGAAAGACTTCAAGATCGCCAATTAGAATTTTACCACCTATTAAATTAGAAACCTGGAGAGATATTTCATCCTTAATAAGATTCGTAAAATATGGGATAGAAAAAAACAGATAAATAAACACATAAATAGCCACAACAAACAAGGCCGCTGTGAAAATAATGCTTCGAAAGGTTTTATATATCCACCTTATAATCATTTACGATGGTGCGTAAAAGGGCAAAATACTAATTGCAAATTTAATTAAAATCACTTGAAACCTATATTTCAAGAGTATATAAAAAGAGAGATCCGGAAAGGATCTCTCAAAGTTTGAATAATTATAATAAAGTCAAGTATTGGGATTGGCTTTTAATCATTGCTGAAGACCAATTCGTCTCCTTTACAATCAATCTTTATTGGCTTGTCACGATTAACCTTTTGTGCAAGAATATCTTTTGACAATTGATTAAGCACCATACGTTGGATAGTACGTTTTACAGGTCGAGCCCCAAATTCAGGATCGTAACCATCTTCTGCCAGAAGTTCAAGAGCGGGCTTTGTAACCTCAAGTGTCACGCCATTCGAGGCCAACATCTTTTGAACGCTTCTTACCTGTAGATCTACAATTTCTTGAATTTCTTTCTTGTCTAACGGTGTAAATAATACTATCTCATCAATTCGGTTAAGGAATTCAGGACGAATCTTCATTTTAAGAAGATCCATCACATCCTGTTTAGTTTTATATATGACCTCCTCTCTCTGACCTTCTTTCATATTAGCGAAGTTTTCTCTAATAATGTTGGAACCTTCGTTAGAGGTCATGATAATGATAGTATTCTTAAAATTGATGAATCTTCCCTTATTGTCGGTGAGACGACCATCATCGAGAACCTGGAGAAGGATATTAAAGACATCCGGGTTAGCTTTTTCTATTTCATCAAATAGCACAACACTGTAAGGTTTACGACGTACTGCTTCTGTAAGCTGACCACCTTCTTCATAACCAACATATCCCGGAGGAGCCCCAACCAATCGGGAAACCGAATGTTTCTCCATATATTCAGACATATCAATACGAGTCATCATGTCTTCATCGTCGAATAGATATTCTGCCAGTGCCTTAGCAAGTTCAGTCTTACCAACACCTGTTGTACCAAGGAAAATAAAACTTCCGATAGGTCTCCGCGGATCATTTAGACCTGCCCTTGATCTTCTTACAGCATCGCTTACAGCTTTAATTGCATCTTCCTGACCTATCACTCTTCGATGTAGTTCCTCTTCAAGGTGAAGAAGTTTTTCTTTTTCACTTTGAGCCATCTTCTTAACAGGTATGCCAGTCCAACGGCTTACAATTTCAGCAATATCTTCAGCATCTACTTCTTCTTTAATAAGAGCTCCTTCTCCTTGCATCTGATGAAGTTTCTCCTGGTACTGTTTAATCTCTTCTTCTTTCTGCTTGATTCTGCTATAGCGAATTTCAGCAACCTTTGCATAGTCTCCTTCACGTTCAGCTATTTCGGCTTCATGATTTAGTTGTTCTATGTCAATCTTATTCTGCTGTATCTTATTAATTTCTTCTTTTTCAGCTTTCCATTTAGCAAGAAGAGATTTTTCAGTGTCGCGCAAGTTTGCTAAATCTTCGTCAATTTCCTTTATCTTATAATCATCGCCTTCTCGTTTGATAGCTTCACGTTCAATTTCGAGCTGTTTGATTTTTCTGGAAGCTTCATCTAATGCCTGTGGCATAGAGTCCATTTCGAGACGAAGTTTTGATGCAGCTTCATCAATAAGGTCGATAGCCTTATCAGGTAAGAACCGGTCTGTAATGTATCTTACACTTAATTGAACAGCAGCAATTATGGCTTCATCCATAATACGCACCTTATGGTGGTTTTCATATCTTTCTTTAAGTCCTCGAAGAATAGAAATTGCTGCTAATTCATCTGGTTCATCCACCATCACTTTCTGGAAACGACGTTCCAGAGCTTTATCTTTTTCAAAGTATTTCTGATATTCATCCAGGGTCGTGGCACCAATTGAACGGAGTTCTCCACGAGCTAGAGCCGGCTTGAGTATATTGGCTGCATCCATAGCCCCTTCTCCCTTACCTGCTCCAACCAGAGTATGTATCTCATCTATGAATAGAATAATTTCACCATCGCTCTGGGTTACTTCATTAACAATAGCTTTAAGCCTTTCCTCGAATTCTCCTTTATATTTAGCTCCTGCTACCAGAGCTCCCATATCGAGAGAATAAATCTGTTTGCTTTTTAGGTTTTCGGGTACATCGCCTCTTACTATTCTATGAGCTAAGCCTTCTGCGATTGCAGTTTTACCGGTTCCCGGTTCACCTACAAGCATAGGATTGTTCTTAGTTCTTCGAGAAAGTATCTGTAATACCCTTCTAATTTCTTCATCCCTTCCGATAACGGGGTCAAGCTTTCCGTTACGAGCTCTGTCGTTAAGATTGATGGCATATTTTGAAAGAGCCTGATAAGATTCCTCAGCACTTTGCTGAGTTACTTTATTACCTTTTCTTAGTTCGTTGATGGCTGCTTTGAGACCCTCTTCGGTAATGCCTGCATCTTTGAGTATCTGTGAAGCTTTACAACGGGTTCTCAATATTCCCATGAGTATTGCTTCCACTGAAACATATTCGTCACCCATGGATTTAGAAAAATCAATAGCCTTCTGCAAAGCATCGTTGGATTCCCTGCTCAACGTTACATCTCCACCACTTACTTTTGGGAGGCTGCTGATATCTTTATCGAGAGCCTGAATCACCAAATTCAGATTAGCTCCTAATTTTTGAAAAACGAAATTTACAATTGTTTCGCTTTCTCCAATAAGAGCTTTAAGAATGTGTACGGGTTCAATGAGTTGTTGCCCGTTTTGTCGAGTGAGGTCGATAGCTTTTTGTATCACCTCTTGCGACTTGATTGTGAAGTTATTGAAATTCATTTTATTTCTATATGAGAGTTAAAATCAATTCAGATAATATCTCAGGTTAACTTTATCTTGCATTAAGCTTGTTTAATATATTAACATTTAGTAAGGAAAATAGTTTAGCCTAATAAGGGTATTGGTTTAGGTTGTAATGGGGAAAGTCTGGAATATATATTTTTTTGTTAAAAAATTTGGAAAAAGTTAATTCTATCAGTAATTTTGCATCAAAATATGTTTTATAACACATTTTTAAAACAATACTTTAGGTTCAAACGTTATAAAACATAGAGATAATTCCGCTTGTGAGTCGCCTTGGTGGCGCGTAAACAGGCTAAGTGTAACTAAAATAGATTATTGTGAAATTTAAACATTTAATTTTGTCAATGATCGCAGCCGCATTTCTTACATCTGCAATATCAGTAGAAAAGAAACTTGAAGTGGGAAATACAGCTCCGATTATTGAAACAATGGCAGGAACAACTCTTCAAGAAGAGATTTCCGCCGGAGGAAAGAGGATGTTGATAAGTTTCTGGAATCCCAAAAAACCTTCATCTCGAATAGCCAACAAACAATTGGGAGAAGATTATTCAGATGATGAGAATGTAGAATTTATAAGTATATGCACAGATTCTGATGAATCCTTGATGCATGAAGTGATGAAAATAGATGGAGTCAAATCAGATAAAGCCTATTCCTATTCACAGATTTCATCAAGAGTTTTTAAAGATTATGGAGTAGAAAACTCACCTTGTGCATTTATGATTTCAGAAAATGGCAAGATAACAGAAATAAAACCGATTTAAAACAATTAGAAAATATGAGGGTCTTAGAAAAAACTAAGACCCTCAATTTTTTTTAGTCTTTCTTTAATTCTTGGAGCATTATCTTCTCTGAAAGTAACCGTCATTTCACAGGCATTGTCGAAGTTTCGGTTTATTACTTCCAGTTCTTCCGATTTAACCAATTTCATTACATCGTTGGCCACCATGTATGGAAAACTGAAATTAATAGTTTCCATTTTATGCATTTCCAGGATTCCCGCATCTTCAAGAGCCAACCTGGCAGCCTCTCGATAGGCTGCTATAAGACCGGAGGTGCCTAATTTAATACCACCGAAATATCTCACCACAACCACCATAACGTCGGTGAGATTAAAACTATTAATTTGCCCTAAAATAGGTTTACCGGCCGTTCCTGAAGGTTCTCCGTTATCATTTAGTTGCCAATCATTTCTGTCTGGACCTATCATATATGCCCAACAGACGTGTCTTGCGTCGTGATATTCGTTTTGAATTTTTTTTACAACAGCTTTGGCTTCTTCGGGAGATGTTACTTTCACAGCAAAAGAGATAAATTTGCTCATCTTCTCCTTAAAGATTGCTTTACCTTCTTTTTCGATTGTGAAAAATGAGTCAGCCATTAACCGAAGAAATTGTCTTGAGGATTTAGTTCAGTAGGATAATACAACATACCGCTTGCCACTTTAGCAGATGCTTCCTGACCCTTAGCCTCCATCACTAAAGTCAAGGCCCAGGGAAGAGCGAAAGCAGGTCCATTACCGAGAACGAACTTATTGCTTACCACCACCGGAGCATCAATAACTTCAGCACCTTCCATAAGATGTTCAAATCCCGGATAGCAAGTTGCCTTTTCTCCTTTCAATAAACCTAATTGTCCCAACACTACACCAGGTGATGCACAGATAGCCGCTATCCGGCCATTTTTAGATTCGGTTTGAGAACGAAGAAGGCCTTGTAGTGGTCCAAACTCATAAAGGTTGGTTGCCCCGGGCATTCCTCCCGGAAGAACGAGCCATTCCGGATCTGAAAAGAGAGTATTATCATAAATCAGGTCTGCAGTGACCGTTATACCATGAGCCCCCTTGACTTGAAGCGCAGAAGTAATTGAAACGGTCTGAACATCCATGCCTGCCCTTCTCATTACATCTACTACAGTCAGCGCTTCTATTTCTTCAAAACCTGCTGCTAGAAAAACAAAGGATTGTTTCATATCTAAGTTTTAATTTATTTTGTATTGTAAGTATTACAAATTTATATAAAAATATGAATTTTAGCAAAAAGGCAAAATTTGTAAGAGCCAATACTAACGTTGTTTACGGATCAATTTTTTGTATTATTATAATTGTATTCATTTTGACCTCATGCTCAGGAAAAGCCAAATATGAAAAATGTGAAGGAATGATATGGAATACTCTGTATCATGTCACTTATCAAGGTCCGGAAAATTTAAAGGATTCCATAATGCCGGTTTTAAATAATGTAGGAGAAAGTCTATCGGTTTTTGATAAAAATTCTTTGGTGAGCAAACTTAACACCTTGGACAGTGTGAAGGGTGATATCCATCTATTAATGGTATATGACACTTCAAAAGAGATCCATAGAATAAGCAAAGGAAAATTCGATCCTACAGTATCTCCTCTTGTTGATGCCTGGGGTTTTGGTATAGGACATACTCCTACAACCGATACATTATTAATAGATTCCTTACTCCAATTCACAGGTATTGAGAAAACACGTCATAAAGGAGAATTCATTGTGAAAGATGACTTAAGAACACGTTTTAATTTTTCAGCCATAGCCAAAGGATATGGCTGTGACGCAGTAGGAGAAATGTTGAGAAGGGGAGGGGTTAAAAATTATATGGTAGAGATAGGAGGGGAGATACGAATGAGTGGAAGTGGACCTACCGGAGAAGGATGGCTGATAGCTGTAGATGCTCCTGTTGAAGATAATGCGCCTGGAGAAACTACTGCATTAATAATGGAATTGACAAATGTTGGGTTAGCAACATCAGGGAATTACCGAAATTACCGTATAGAGAACGGGCAAAAGTTAGCTCATACTATATCTCCGAAAACCGGACGCCCTGTTTTGAGTGAGATACTCAGTGCAACCGTAATAGCATCTGACTGTATGACTGCTGACGGGCTTGCTACCGCTTGCATGGCTGGCACACTTCAGGAGGCACTTAATATTTTACAAGAAAGTGGAACTGAAGGTATGTTCATCTTAACGGATTCAACAGTAATGACCCCCGGCTTCAAGAAGTATGTTATCTCAGAAGTTTCGGAGCCTGGAAAAACAGGCCGAAATTAATGCCGAAATTCCAACTGTTTTTTGGAGAAGTGAGATAATTCACATAGAATGAGAGGCTCGCAAAAGGAAAATTATAAACGGCTGCCAGCTCTCCAATAAATTGTGGTTTCTTAAACCACCCATCAAAATAAGCCATCCCTGATGTGTTTTCTCCTACATGCCTTACCGGGGAGAAGGCAAAAAAGTCACCTCTGAGCTGAGCATGATTAAATGGCATCCATATAGGAATCAGCCCTGCAGCCACATAACTGGGAGATCTGAATCCAGGATTGAAATAATTTTTGGTAGAAGGAGTTGGAGCGAAGGCAGGAGAATGTATCATTGTACATGTGTAATCCTGGTAAAGTTTAGCAAAGGTGGCTATACCATTAGCCAAAGCTCCTAATTTGAAATTATGGTGCAAGTCAAAATATTGATTCCATAATAGTTCAACAGATGCATTAATATGAGAAGTCCAATTGGTGCCCTTTCCGGTGTCATGAGGAAGGAACTTATTTTTTTCATGACTTAAGATAAAATTAAAAAGCATTTCTTTCCCCTGGCAAGGATACATAAGATTATTAAGGGTGTTTAATTCAATTCCTCCTTTCAATGCCGCTATATGATAAACACTTTTGTCTTTATACAATGGCATATAGTCAGAATCTACCCGAGGATAAAAAATATTTGCTTCCCTTCCATAGGCAAGATTGACAAACCCTTTTGCCGGATGACCGATAGACCAAGAATAACCAAGTCTTATATATTCCTGTACATCCGTAATAAAAGAAGGAGTGTCTGATTCATAAAACAGAATTTCAGAATCATAATATTTTTGTCTGCTAACGATACCTTCCAATTCCAGGTATGAAGGGAAAGTAGAGGTAAGAGCTATTCTTCCTCTTAGCTGAGCCGCCCAATAAGACTGGCCGAGCCATCCTCCAAGATCCACATCAAGGCTATTGAAACTTAAAGTGTGGTATCCAGCAGTGAGATAAAGCATACTATTGGAGGAAGTTGTGATCCAGCCTCCAATACCAATACTCCATGGACTTTTAACATTTGCTTCAAGAAGGAGGATATTTTTACCGTCAGGTTCAAATTTAGCTTGAGGAAGGAGATTGTAGAGTTTTCCTTCAGTGACGGCACGGTAGTATCCATCTTTAACCTGAGCTAAATCAATAGGCTTCTGAGGTTGGTCTTTCTTTCTTTTCCCCTCGAAGAGAGATTTAAGGTATTTAGCCTGATTTGGTTTTGCTCCGGTCACTTCTATCGAATCAAACTTGACAACAGGTGTTTGAGATGCAAATTTTTTTCTTCTTTCCGTAAGTTGATCCAATGGTTCTCTTACCGGTAGACGTTTTTTGATTGAATCCACCATAGAGAGACCGGTCTTATATCCGATATCATAAATTTCCTGAGCATCATTCCAAGCCAAGACTCCGAAATTTAGAACAGGCACTTGAATTTTCACACCTTCATCAGCCGGAAGTTCATAATCATTATTCTGAATAATCATGTCTTCCAGCTGGCTATAAACATCTCCGGGAATTGGTTTTCCATCGGGAGCAGAAACTGAGACTCCAATGATGAAATCCGGATGGAAATCTTTTCTCATAACATCTACAGGGAAGTTATCGTATATACCCCCGTCATAGACTAATACACTGTCGATTTCAATAGGCTTGAAAACAAGAGGAAAACTCATTGAAGCTCTAACCGCATCACCAAGTGAACCTGATTTCAAAACAATCTTATGTTTATGATAAACATCGCTTGTGACACAACGAAAGGGTACAAAGAGATCATTGAAATTTTCATGACATTGTTCGGTATATGGAGAATAGAGTTCAAGGAACTCCAGATTCATCGGTATAGGATTGATTAGAGATGTAGGTATTATATGGCTGAAAATATTAGTAGAGTCATTACCACCGGGATTAAATGTCAACCATTTGGGAGTTGGTTGGGGAAAAGAGGCATAAAACTGAAATTTTCTGTTTAGAGTTCCGGTACTCCAGTATTTGAAACCTGGCGATAGAATAAGGTCGAGCATCTGTTCAGGATTCCAGCCACAACTGTAGAGGCTACCAATAATAGCTCCCATAGAAGTTCCGGTAACGTAATCCACAGGAATTTCTGCATCTTCAAGAGCTTTAATCACCCCAATATGAGCAATGCCTTTAGCACCTCCCCCGCTAAGCACTAAGCCGACAGTTTCTCTTCCCCGGCTATGAAAAGAAGAGGACATAAGAAAGGCACAAATAAAAGTAAATTTAAGAAAGGCAGCTAAATATTTTTTCATGATAGTGGAATCCTTTTAAGTAATAGGAAAGCACGCTTCATTAAGCGTGCTATACCATTATTTATCTATTGTCACCAATAAAACCGTGACAAAGTTGTATGTACTTATTGATTTTCAGCTTTTTCCTGAGCGTCAAGGAGAGCGATTTTTTCTTTGATTTCGTCGGCTTCGGCTTTCAGTTTCTGGATTTTCTTTTCCATTTCTTTCACCATGGAATTTCCAGTGTTACTTTTCACCTTAAAGAAACCGAGGTTATTTTCAATAGTTTTTGCTTCGGCCAATCTTGCCTCAAGAGCACGGGAAAGCTTGTCACGTTCGCGGCTCATCTTCCCTTCTTCTCCGGCGAATTTTTTAAGTTCGGATTCATACCTTCTCACTCTGCGGTTTGATTCCTTTATGTCGAAAGCATTGAAGAGCCTGTCGAGTTCAGCTCTATAAGCTTTATTTATTTCATCCTTATCTTTGAAAGGAACGTGACCAACATTCTGCCATTCAGACTGGAGTTCACGAATAGAATCAATAACGTCGCTACGGTCTTCTTCTTCCGAGATTCCTTTAAGTTTTTCGATGATTTCTTTTTTGGCTTTCAGATTTTCTGACTCTTCAGCTTTTTTACCGCTGAAAAGTTTCTTGCGGTTTCCGTAGAATTCATCAAGCGCTTTGCAGAAACGTTTCCATACTTCGTCTCCTTGTTTGCGACGAACTACTCCCACTTCCTTCCATTCCTTCTGGATAGCCTGCATTTCTTCGAGAGCACCCTTACGGTCGTATTCAGCAGCAAGAGCTTCTGCTTTTTCACAAAGAGCTTCCTTTTTAGCTAGATTATCCCGGCTTTCTTCGCGAGTTTTTTTGAAATAGTCGGCTTTAGCTGAGAAAAACTTGTCGCAAGCATTACGGAAACGGGCAAAGAGTTGATTGTTAACTTTTCTTGAAGCGAAGCCCAATTCTTTCCAGGCAGCCTGAAGTTCAAGGATTGCTTTAGTGGCTTCATCCCATTCGGAGAAGGATTTGAAGTTTTCGAAATCAATAGCTTCAGCTTTTTCACAAAGTTCGGTCTTAGCAATCTCGTTAGCCTGTTCGTTGTCTTTTTTATTCTGGAAGAAATCCTGATGACGTTTGTTAATAACAGTAGAAGCCTCTTTGAATTTATTCCACATATCTTCTCTCACGTCTCTTGCTACAGGACCTATTTCACGCCATTGTTCATGAAGCCCCTGAAGAGTTCTGAAAGCGTCAAGCACATCAGGCACCTCTGCCAGCCCTTGTGCTTTTTCAATGAGTTGGCTTTTGAGCTCGAAATTCTTTTTGAAGTCGAGGTCACGAAGTTCCTTATTAACTTTTAGTCTGTCGTAGAATTGTTCTACCGCCTGCTGATAATTTTTCCAAAGTTCTGTTTCGGATCCTTGAGGCACTTCGCCGGCAGCCTTGAATTCCTGTTGAAGCTGTTGGAATGTAGGGAACTGCTGATTGATAGTGTCAATATCTTCAGAGATATTTTTGATCTGTTCAATAATCTTGTATTTATCGTCAAGATTTTTCTTTCTTATCTCTTCTCTTTCTTCAAGGAATGCGTTGCGTTTCTCTTTGAATTCAGAGAGAAGGTTTTTCAACTCTTCTTCAGCAGGGTCAGGGGTATAAGAGAAAGCTGAAATATCGTTTCCTGCAGCCACGAAATCCTCCTGCTCTTTTTCTCTTTCTTTATTTAAGATATTAAAGAATGATTGTTTGATAGCAGCCACTTCCTTGTGATGGTCGAGAAGATTCTGGTTTACGATATTTTTGAGAGCGTTAATGAGCTCTTCTTTATTCATCAGATGATAAGATTTATCGGCCTCTTTTTCTTCTGTTTTATCGATGCTGTTAATTTGATCGGCAGCATCAGCGAGGTCTAAAGAAGGAGAAGAATCTACAGTACAAACATCGTTGCTATCATTTGGCGTAGCAGCTTCGTTGTTACTTTTAAGATCTACGTCTTTATTCAAAGACTGGTTCTGAGGGTCTTCAACCGGGTTTAGAGGTTGGTTTTCGTTATCGTTCATCTGACAAAGTTTTTATATCGTTAATCTTTGAGTCGTTGACAATCAAAAGGAGAGTAATTGGCAAATTTAATTATTTTTTATGACTTTGGCTGAAATAATTTTCACATCTTCGAGAGGACGATCGTGAGAATCCGTTTCCACCTTTTGAATTTTTTCTACAACGTCCATTCCTGAAAGCACTTCACCAAACACTGTATAAGCACCGTCAAGATGAGGAGCACCACCTTTTTCAATATAATCTTTCTTAATATTTTCAGGAATTATGTTGTCTCCAACTTTTTCTTCTGTCTGTTTTATCAGTTGCTGACGTAGCTCTTCAAGTTCCGCTTCCTTTCCTTCTTTTTGCCAAGCTCTAATAGTATCCATATGTTGTGCAGCAAGAGCCTGGAAAGTATTCTGAAGTTCTTCCTGATGCTTTCTCATTTGCATTGCCTCGAATTGTTGTTCCGACATTTTCCTACCGGTTACAATATAGAATTGAGAGCCGGAACTTCTTCTTTCCGGATTGAACTGATCACCGGTTCTTGCAGCAGCGAGAGCTCCGTATTTATTGTAGTGTTTAGGATAATCAATTTCAGCTTCGATTGTATAGTCAGGGCTACCGCTACCGAGCATTTTCCCGGGTTGAGCATCCCGTGATTCAGGGTCGCCGGTTTGAATCATAAATTCGTTAATTACCCTGTGGAAAAGAAGCCCGTCGTAATACCCTTCTTTTACAAGCTTAACGAAATTATCTCTATGGAGTGGCGTGTCGTTATAAAGGAGGACAGTAATATCTCCCATAGTAGTTTTCAGTTCGACTATTACTCCGTTATTATTTTGGTCTTGCATAGAGTTATCTTGAAATGTTTGAGCATTGACAAAGTTAACAAAAATAGCCAAAAAGATTAAAGCAATCCATTTAATATGTGATGATTTCTGCATTTTTTAATGATAATTAAATTCAAAGGCAAAAGTATAAATTTAATTTAGAAATAAAAAGAGGTTAAGGGATAGAATGAAAGGATAAAGGGAGTGGTGATTTAGGCCCTCTTCGAGGAGAGAGGAAAAGGGTATGCAGATTATGATATTCTAAACCGGGGTTTCGGCTTCGCCTTCACCCGCGGCTAACCGTATTCAACCCTGACGGGTTGGGATGAGGAAGTCAGGAGACATCCTCTCCAGGATTCAACCTTGGCGCGTTGGGTTGAGGAAGTCAGGAGACATCCTCTCCGAAACAGGAATCCGACTCTGACGGGTTGTTTTGTAGAAGCGTGAGTTTCGGTTGGATGGAGTTTGTAGACCGAGGGTTTTTTAGGCCCTCTATGAGGAGAGAGGAATAGGCCTTATGGCCTATGATATTCTAAACCGGGGGTTTCGGCTTCGCCTACACCCTCGGCTAACCGTATTCAACTCGGACGGGTTGGTTTGTAGAAGCGTGAGTTTCGGTTAGATGGAGTTTGTAGACCGAGGGTTTTTTAGGCCCTCTACGAGGAGAGAGGAATAGTCCTTGCGGACTATGAGATTTTAAATCCGGGGGTTTCGGCTTCGCCTACACCACCGGCTAACGGAATTCAACCTTGGTGGATTGAGATGAGGAAGTCAGGAGACATCCTCTCCGAAACAGGAATTTAATCTTGACGGGTTGGGAGGAGGAAGTCGGGAGACTTCCTCACCGAAACCGGGGAGGGCTTGAGGATGAATAGGACGGAATGGGATCTTACCATTCGTAGGGGAATCTTTCTATGTCTTCCTCTATAAGGTTGGATCCATGTTGCACTTCGATGAAAGTGAGAGAAGAAATAGCTTTGAGGGCATGTTTCTGTCCTTTAGGGATATTGATAACATCTCCTCTTTTCACAGGTTTTCTTTCACCGTCGAGAACGATTTCTCCTTCAC
>JAFLTS010000015.1 GCA_022509185.1 Muribaculaceae bacterium
TTTATGTTTCGGAATGGGAATGGAGCCCGGGGCTCCACCTCTTCGGTTCCCCGTATTTTGGCCGAACAGAGAAGTCAGACCTTGCAACGCCGATGGTACTGCGAAAGCGGGAGAGTAGGTAATCGCCCCCTTAAGTAGCCACCCTGAAACGGGTGGCTTTTTTGTTTATAGATATTATTTGGAAGGTATAAGTTTTTAGTTTGGGGATTGTAGTTTTCAGTTTGTAGTTAGAGTTTAAAGGCGTAACTATTGGCACTGGATTGTTCGGAATGTGAATGGAGCCCGGGACTCCACCTCTTCGGTTCCCCGTATTTTGGCCGAACAGAGAAGTCAGGCCTTTAAATAGATATATAAACAGAATTAAAACTAAAATTGATTATTTATCAAATATTGCATCCCAATCTTTCCAAACCGGATCATAGCCATGCATTCTAATAGCAAGAGCAACTTCTTGTGGAGTTCGATCATCATTTATTTCAAACTGCTTTAAGGCTTCTTTAGGATGACTATAACCTCCAGGCTCAGTTTTACTTCCCGCGCTTAAGGATGTAACCCCCAACCCTATAATTGCATCTCGAAATTGAGGATTCTCTCGAGTTGAAAATGAAATATCCAGATCAGGATCAAATATCCGAAATGCACAACTTAATTGAACTATATCTCTATCCGATACTATAAAATTAGGTTTAAATCCGCTCTCAGAAGGTCTTAATCTTGGGAAATTTAAAGAATATCTAGACCTCCAATATTTTTTTTGGAGATATCGTAAATGATGAGCAATCATAACTGCTTCTCCATGCCAGTCTTCCAATCCTAATAAGGCACCAAGTCCAATTTTATGCAACCCTGCTTCTCCCATTCTATCAAAACCATTCAATCGCCAATCGAAATGGCTCTTCATTCCATGAGGATGGTATTTTTTATAAGCCTTCTTATTATAGGTCTCCTGAAAACAAACTACTCCATATAGTCCGCTATTCCTTAATTTATTATAATCCACTGCTTTCATGGGTTGCACTTCAAGAGTAAGATTATGAAAGTAAGGTCTGCATGTTTGTAAAACCTTTTCTAAATAATCCACCCCACACATGGAGGGATATTCCCCTGCCACTATCAGAAGGTTCTGGAAAGGACCTAATTTCTTAATTTCTTTACATTCTTCAATAACCTGATTCAAATCTAGAACGGTACGAGTAAATTCATTATCGTGATTAAAGCCACAATAAACACATTTGTTGGTGCATGCATTCCCCACATACATAGGGATATATAGGGAAATTGTTTTACCGAATCTTCTGTCAGTAATAGTCTTGGCTAATTGAGCCATTTCTTCTAGACGTATTGATGCAACCGGAGAAATAAGAACACCGAGTTCATAAGGAGAAAGAGTAGTGTTTGAAGTGGATGCTTTATTTAAAACAGCATCCACTTCTTTTAAAGTAGTTTCATTTATTTTTTTTATTATTTCCTCCCAATCAAATTCATCTATAAGGTCGGCAAAACCATGTCCGAAAATAGCATCGGGAGAAGGGTCGGATTTCATTTGTCGCATGTTTCAGCAATATTTTGAGAAATTCTCATAGCACAGAAATTAGGTCCGCACATAGTGCAGAATCTATCATCTGCATCAGGAGCTTCTCTTCTTGATTCCATATAGTATTGTTTAGCCCTTTCCGGATCTAAGGATAAATTGAACTGATCTTTCCAACGGAATTCATACCGGGCTTTACTCAACGCATTATCCCTGATATTAGCTCCGGGTAATTGTTTAGCTAGATCGGCTGCATGTGCTGCCACTTTATATGCAATCACTCCATCTCTAACATCATTTAAATTAGGTAAAGAAAGGTGCTCTTTGGGTGTAACATAACAAATCATAGCAGTACCATACCAAGATATCATTGCCGCTCCAATCGCTGATGTGATATGATCATAACCGGGAGCTATATCTGTAGTTAACGGACCCAGCGTATAAAAAGGCGCTCCATGACAACATTCAATTTCTTTGTCAATGTTTTCCTTAATTTTATGCATTGGGATGTGCCCCGGTCCTTCTATTATAACCTGAACATCATGAGTCCATGCCTTTTCTGTGAGTTTCCCTAAAACTTCAAGTTCCAAAAACTGTGCTTTATCATTAGCATCGAAAGTGGAACCCGGACGCATACCGTCCCCCAGAGATACAGCCACATCATATTTATTCAAAATCTCACAAATTTCATCGAAATGCTCATATAGGAAACTTTCTTTATCATGTTCAACACACCATTGTGTCATAATGGATCCACCTCTTGAAACACATCCGGTAAGACGATCCTGTACAAGTTTTGCATGTTCTTTTAAGACACCCGCATGTATAGTAAAGTAATCTACACCTTGTTCACATTGTTCTATAAGTGTGTCTTTATATATTTCCCAAGTGAGATCTTTCACTTTACCATTCACCTTTTCCAATGCCTGATAAATAGGAACTGTTCCCACAGGGACAGGACAATTCCTTATTATCCATTCTCGAGTTTCATGAATGTTATCCCCGGTGGAAAGATCCATTAAGGTATCTCCTCCCCAATAACAACTCCAAACAGCCTTAGCCACCTCCTCTTCAATTCCTGAAGACAATGCAGAGTTGCCTATATTAGTATTTAATTTCACAGCGAAAGCTCTTCCTATAATCATAGGTTCTGCCTCAGGATGATTAATATTTGCAGCAATTATTGCTCTACCTGCAGCTATTTCATCTCTTACAAATTCGGGAGTAATATAGGTCGGGATACCTCTTTCTTTATTATCTAAATTTTCTCTTATTGCTACATACTCCATTTCCGGAGTTATAACTCCTTTGCGTGCGTAATGCAACTGGGTTATTCTTTTGCCTTCTTTAGCAATTCTCGGTTTATGCAGAATAGGAAAACGAATAGACTCTAATCCTTTATTATCTCTTCGGGCTTTACCATATTCGCTTGTGATATCTTCTAATTCAATAGTGTCGTTACGTTCTATTACCCAATTTTCACGAAATCTGGGGAGCCCCTTATTAATATTTATTTCAATCTCCGGATCAGTATAAGGTCCGCTTGTGTCATACACCGTTATGGGATCATTAGGACATTCAATTCTTTTTCCCTTTTCAATAGTGACTGTGGGATGCTGATGAATTTCCCTCATAGCGACTCTTATAGGATATAAAGTACCTTCTACATATTTTTTTGTTGAACCGGGATATTTGGAAACATTTATATTATCAATTTTCATATTTACATATTTAAAAATGATGTGAGTGGAGATGAAGCTATAGCTGTTTTATTAACAATACCTAATTTAGCTTTAAATGCCATTCTTCCTGCTATTACTGCATATCTGAAGGCTTCTGCCATTTCTACAGGATTACCTGACGTAGCAATAGCTGTATTCACAAGCACAGCATCAGCACCCATTTCCATAGCTTCTGCTGCATGAGACGGAGCACCAATTCCGGCATCGACTACTACCGGTAGATTAGATTGATCAATAATAATTTCCAAAAGATCTTTAGTAATCAATCCTCTGTTGCTTCCAATTGGAGCTCCTAATGGCATCACAGCTGCTGCACCTGCTTCTTCTAATAATTTACATAGCACCGGATCGGCCTGAATATAGGGGAGTACCACAAAACCATCTTTTGCCAAATCTTCAGTTGCCTTTAAAGTTTCTATAGGATCCGGCATTAAATATTTCTGATCCGGATGAATCTCAAGTTTTATAAAATCTGTATGGAAAATTTCACGACTCATTTGAGCGGCCAAAACTGCTTCTTTAGCATTCCTTACTCCCGATGTATTAGGTAAAAGCTGAACATTTTCCCTATTAATATGACTAAGCATTTCGTCAGTAGCTTCGTTCATAAGATTAACCCTTTTCATGGCAACTGTAATCATTTCAGATCCGGAAGCCAATACACTTTCCAACATAATTTTGGGAGAAGGAAACTTACCTGTGCCTATAAAAAGACGTGAATGGAAAGAACGTGGACCTATTTTTAGAAGATCAGACATAATTAATCTATTTCAGTGTGAGGAAGGATATCAATAAATTTTCTAGTTTCCTTTATGATATCATCTGCATAAGCTATGGCCCCGCTAACCGCTACACCATTAACTCCGGCTTCTAAAAGCGGTAAGACATCTTCTAAAGTTATCCCACCTACTGCAACATGAGGAATCAGAATATTCTTCTGTTCCATTTCATAGCATATTTCTCTTATACCTTTCAGTCCTAAAACTGGTGCTAAATTTTCTTTTGTATTAGTATCGGCATACGGACCAATACCATAATAATCAATATCCAGATTTGAGACTGAAGCAACATCGGCAAAACTATTTGCTGTAACACCGATAATAGCTGCTGCCCCTAAAATCATACGTGCTTTACTTACCGGCATATCTTCTTTTCCTAAATGAACACCTCCAACATTTACTTCCTTTGCTAACTCTACTCTATCGTTTAATAAAAGGAAAGTACCTGTTTCAATACATTTCGGTTTTACAGTTTCTACAACTTTCTTTATTTCTTCATCGGAAGCATCTTTCATTCTTATCTGCACCCAGCGACATCCACCTTCTATTACAGCAAAAATCTGTTCTGTCACAGGTGTTTTAGCTTTCGTATTGGTAATAAATTGTAACATATTGAATTTTTTTTATTATTTATTTTAATCTACTTTTATTTAAAACTTATGGAAAATAATAACCCAGCATTGCAGCACCTATAAAACCTAAATCCTTTAATTCAGGTATTTTCTCCGGAGTCACACCTCCAAGTGCTATTGCTTTTTTCCCTTTGATATTTTCAGATAAAACTTTCAAATTAAATTTTGCATTGTAACCTTTTTTTGATATAGAATCATATACGGGTGAAATAAAGAAATAATCAAAAGAATCCGAATTCTCAATGTCTTTTAAATTATGAAAAGAAATAGAAATAGAATTTGTACCCGGATATGGTTCAGGATTCCTTGAATTTAAGTGAATACCCCCTAAAGAATATTTCTCAATCAAAGAAAAGGCATCATGTAGTTTTAAAAATGGATGAAAGGAAGCATCGATCTGTTCAATAAGTTTTTCAATCTGAAGGCTAGAGGCACCAGGTTTTCTTATATGCACAAAAGATACCTTTCCAGAAGATAATAATCCTTCTATTATCTCTGATTCTCTTGGGAAAAAATCCGGACGTGTCAATGCAATTGTCAAAAAATTTCCCTTCATTTTATCAACCACCGAAAGCAGCTGTTATCACTGTGATACGATCATTTTCCTTTGGGAAAGTAACCGTCCATAGTTCCCGTTTTACCAGTTTATCATTTAATGCTACAGCGGTACCTTGAGCCGGGAGATTTTTCCATTTTGCTATGTCAGCAATTGACATTGCAGGCTCAGGTAATTTTGTGATTTGGTCGTTAAAGAAAATATTCATTTTATATTGTATAATTATTGAGATTTAAGGGACCATATGTAGAGTTGCCAAGTTTATAGGAGACACTTTTCTCTATAATGGACTTCATTTTCCATGAGGTAACACCAAATGCAGTTTTAATATCTTTCCCTTTGGCTAACTCACAGCTTAAAATTGAAGAAAAGACACACCCCGAGCCATGAAGATTATGACAATTTATTTTTGGTTTCTCTTGAAAAGTAATTATTTCGCCTTCCGAAAGGATATCATAAATTACATTTTCCCTTACAATTCCAGAAGTAATAATAAGATTTTTAAGATTAAGAGCTGATAAGATTTCAGAAAGTTCCATCAACTCTAATGATTTTTTCCCGGTCAAGAACTCAAATTCTTCTTTATTGGGCGTTATTACAGTAACTAACGGGAAAAGGAGAGCTTTTAAATTATTTATATATTTATTTAAATTTTCTCCCTTTAATAAAATATTATTGTCGGCAGAAGCTTTTAAAACCGGATCTAAAACTATGGGAATATTTCCGGCATATTTATTTAAAAAGTCATATACCACTTCCAAATTTTCCTGAGAACCTAACATCCCAACCTTTACCGCATCCGGTACGACATCATGGAAGATTGATTCCAATTGGCTCTTTAACACTTCGGGAGGAATTACCCCAAGTTTCTGTATTCCGGAAGAATTTTGAGACGTTACAGCTGTTATAGCAGACAGAGGATGGAATCCCATTGATATAATGGAACGAATGTCAGCCTGTATGCCGGCTCCTCCTGTTGGATCGGAACCCGCAATTGTAAGAATACTTTTAAGCTTTTCAGGCATAAAAACCGCTATCAGATTAGATGCGGGCTTTTATTCAGAAATAGGGGTGAAGCTTCCTACGTCGGCATTATCCGCATCAGGTTACAGGGTATAATCTCAGCGTTTTTATCGCACCCCTGCTTCTTATAGCAAAGATATCCAAAATCTGTGAAATCGACAATAAACTTGGAAGTGATTTTATATTATGAGATCATTCTTAGAAAATCTTCTTCCGAAATCATCGGAATTCCTAATTTTTCACATTTTTCTTTTTTTGCGGGTCCCATATTTTCACCCACTAAAACGAACGATGTGCTTTTGGAAATACTTCCGGCATTTTTACCACCCTCTCTTTCTATTAGATCTTTATATTCATCTCTTGAATGATGAGAGAAAGTACCTGAAATTACTATGGTTTTACCTTCCAGTTTATCGCCTTTTGGAGCTAATTTATCTTCAGAAAGTTGCATTTGCACTCCAGCCTTTTTTAAACGATTGATATTATCTATATTTACCGGATCTTTCAGAAAATCATAAATGCATTTGGCAACTACGGGTCCAATATCCTGGAGGGAGGTAAGCTCGTCAACCGACATATTAATCATATTGTCCATAGTCTTTACACCCATGGCCAATCGTTTTGCAGTAGTTTCTCCAACATTCGGAATAGACAAAGCATATACAACTCTTTCAAAAGGAACCTTTTTTGAGTCTTCAATTCCTTCAATAATCTTAGAGGCTGTTTTTTCTCCAATTCTGTCGAGAGCTTCCAGTTTTTCTTGAGTCAAATCATAGATATCTGCAATTCTTTCAACAAGACCACAATCGAACAGAAGTTCTGCAGTTTCTTCTCCTATACCATCGATATTCATCATTCTTCTGGCACAAAAATGTTCAATTTTGCCAGTTATTTGCGGTCGACATCCATATTTATTAGGGCACCACCAAGCGGCTTCTCCAAACATTCTTACCAGTTTTGTGCCACAGACAGGACAATTAGTTACAAACTGAATTTTTTCTGCATCAGGACGCCGTTGTGATTCATCTACTCCGGTAATTTTCGGAATTATTTCACCACCTTTTTCCACATATAGCCAATCTCCTTGGTGAATATTAAGTTCCTGAATTATGTCATCGTTATGTAAAGAGGCTCGTTTTACAATTGTACCGGACAATAAAACAGGTTCCAGGTTTGCGACAGGAGTAACAATACCCATTCTTCCTGTTTCAAAAGAAACAAAACGGAGCTGCGTACATGCATTTTCAGGATTAAATTTATAAGCTATTGCCCATCTTGGAGATTTAGCCGTATATCCTAAATTCAACTGCTGTCTAAATGAATTAATTTTAAAAACCAATCCATCCGTTGCAACCGGAAGTTCCTTCCGGTGTGTGTCCCAATATCGAATATATTGATCCACCTCTTCAAGAGTGTTTAATAAAGTCATGGCGGTTGAGACCTTGAATCCCCAACTTCTTGCTGCCAGCATATTGTCGTAATGATTATCGAATGGGAGATTATCACCTAACAAATAATAAAATCTGGCATCTAAATCTCTTTTTGCCACTTCAATTGATTTTCTCATTTTCAATGTGCCAGCAGCAGCATTACGAGGATTTGCAAAGAGAGGTTCTTCATTATAAGCTCTTTCAGCATTTAATTTTTCAAATACCTTCCAAGGCATAAGTATTTCTCCTCTTATTTCAAAATAGTCAGGCCAATCACCAGGTTGTAGTTGAAGAGGAATGCTTTTGATAGTTTTGACATTAGCTGTGACATCATCTCCCTGGGTTCCGTCTCCTCTTGTCACGGCCTTTTCCAGGCGTCCATTTTTGTATGTGAGAGAAATAGATACCCCATCAAATTTCATCTCACCCACAATATTGAATTCTTCTCCTTCCAATGCTTTTTTATCTCTGTCAAACCATTCGTCAACTTCTTCAATAGAGTAGGTATTTGACAGACTCATCATAGGCCTTTCATGCACCACATGTTCAAAATCTTTACTAAGGTCAGAACCAACTCTAAGGGTAGGAGAGAGTGGATCAAAATATTCCGGGTATTTTGATTCCAGATCTTCCAGTTCCTTCATTAAAAGGTCGAATTCTTTATCTGAAATTTCAGGAGAATTCAACACATAGTAATTATTATTATGCCTGTGAAGATCATTTCTTAAAGTTTCAATTCTTTCTTTAGCTTCTTGTGGTGACATTGCTTTGAGGTATATAAGGATAAGTTATTCTCCATAAGAATAACGCATTCCCCGGCATAGAAGTTCCCGCTGAACATCTGTTTTTTTCCTCTATAATTTTTTTAACTCCTTCCAAAGATAATTTTCCTCGACCTACCTCAATCATAGTGCCAACAATAGCTCTCACCATATTTCTTAGGAATCTGTCTGCCTTTATAGTGAAAACAATTCCATTATTAAGGTTACCAATAAAATCCTTTGCTTCCGAATCATGTTCAATCGGTTGCCAAATGGCCTTTTCTACAGAGCATAAATTTGTTTTAGTATCAGAATGAAGTTTGGCGAAAGAAGTAAAATCATTGGCATTTTGTATTAACTTTCCGGCCTCATTCATTTTCTTTATATCCAACGGAGAAGGTGAATGCCAGCAATAATTTCTTAAGAACGGATTTTTAGAGTAAGTGACAAAATATTTGTAAGTTCGGGTTTCAGCATCAAATCTTGCGTGAGCAGTTGAAGAAACCGGATATAGATTATAAATAGAAATATCATTCCCCACCAGGGAGTTTAGAGAAAGAAGAAATTTTTTTGGATTTAAAATTTCATAATCTGAATCAAAATGAGCAAACATCTGACGGGCATGGACTCCGGTATCAGTTCTACCGGAGCCTATAATCCCTATATCTTTTTTCAAGACGGTGGATAAAGCATTTTCAATAACTTCTTGAACAGTAATAGAATTGGGTTGACATTGCCAACCATGATAGGATAATCCGTTATAAGAAAGTTCTAAAAAATATCTCAAAATATTTTCTGAATAAACCGTTTAACTTATTAATGATTTCCAGATTTTACTGTGTATAAGAAAAGATTATAATTATTAATCCCTTTCTAAATAAGTTATTCCATAAAGTCCTGATTTATAATTGCTCAAGAATTGTCTTCCTTCTTCCGGTGAAATAACACCTTCTTTAACAGATGCAGTGACCCAAGTTTCCAAATTCCTCACCAATTTCTTTGGGTTATATTCTACATAATCCAAAACATCCGCTACTGGTTCTCCGTCGATTATTTGTTCTATTTCGTACCCATTTTTATCAACAGAAATATGTACTGCCGATGTATCACCAAAAAGATTGTGCAAATCTCCTAATATTTCCTGATAAGCCCCTACAAGAAATACACCAATATAATAATGTTCATTAATTTTTAAAGGATGAACAGGTAAAGAATAAGAAATTCCCTGAGGAGAAACAAACATATTAATTTTACCATCTGAATCACAAGTGATATCTTGAATGGTGCAACGACGTGTTGGCTTCTCTTCAAGTTTTGAAATCGGCATTATTGGAAAAACTTGGTCAATAGCCCAAGAGTCTGGCAGGCTTTGGAATAATGAAAAATTACAGAAATATTTCTCCGGCAACATACGATCAACTTTCTTAAGCTCTTCGGGCGGATGTTTCATCGAGCGAGTGAGATCATTAACATCTCTTGCAACCGACCAGAATAATTTTTCAATTTGGGCTCTGGTTTTAAGATCGAGTAGACCAAGGCTAAACAATTCTAAAGCTTCTTCTCGTATTTGAAGTGCATCATGCCAATCCTCAAACATTGTTGTCGGATTTATTCTATCCCAAATGTTATACAATTCTTTCGCAAGTTCATGCGCATTTTCTCCCACTGTCTCATTATCGTTCCATATAGGAAGCTGAGTGGTCTCCAACACTTCTATAATAAGTACCGAATGGTGAGCTGTCAAAGACCTGCCACTTTCGGTTATAATGTTAGGCTGGGGTAAATTATTTTTTGTACATACATCGGTTAATGCAGATACGGAATCGTTTACGTATTCTTGAATAGAATAGTTCATCGAATGTTCTCCAACGGAAGATCTGGTTCCATCATAATCTACTCCAAGTCCGCCACCTATATCAACAAATTCAATTCCAAAGCCCATTTTTGAAAGTTGCATATAGAATTGCATTGCCTCTCTAAGAGCATTTTTTATTTTTCGGATTTTTGTGATCTGACTACCAATATGGAAATGGATAAGTTTTAAAGAATTTTTTAGATTATGTTTATCTAAAAAAGACAGTGCATCCAACAATTCTGAAGAATTTAATCCAAATTTACTTACATCTCCACCTGATTCTTCCCATTTTCCACTACCGGAAGAAGACAATTTAATCCTGATTCCTAAATTTGGAGTGATATTTAACCTTTTTGCTACATCAGCAATTAATTTGAGCTCGTTTATCTTTTCTACTACTATATAGATTCTTCTACCCATCTTTTGAGCCAGAAGAGCCAATTCTACGTAATCTTCATCCTTGTACCCATTACAGATTATTAAGGAATTTGAGGCCGGATTAACTCCTAAAACTGCATGGAGTTCAGGTTTAGAACCGGCTTCAAGACCTACATTATATTTGTTTCCATGACTAACGATCTCTTCCACTACTTGTCTCATCTGATTGACCTTGATTGGATAGACTATAAAATTCTGACCTTTATAGTCATATTCATCGGCTGCTTTTTTGAAACACATGGATATTTTGCGAATCCTGTCATCAAGGATGTCCGGAAATCTTAACAAAACCGGAGCAGAAACATCTCTTACCAGAAGATGGTCCATAACTTCTTTAAGATCTACTGGTGCACAATTTTCTCTAGGTGTGACTTGTACATGTCCTTTTTCATTTATGGAAAAATATTTAAGACCCCAACCACTGATATTATACATTTCAGCCGAATCTTCAATACGCCACTTTCTCATTTTTCAGACAGTTTAATTAATTATCTTGACGACGGTTTAGAATCTCAAAAAAAGAAACAATAATTTCTGTACGTTTCCTTGTAATTTTCATTCGATCTTGATACTCTCTGGTAGCCAGTTTGCCTTCTACATAGAGTTGCATGCCTTTTTTTACATATCTTTCAACTATTCTGGCGGTTTCTCCAAAACATACTAACTTATGCCATTCGGTAACTTCCAGACCGTTTGGTGCAACATCATTTGTTGCTAAGGAAAAATAAGCTATAGTTTTATCTTTATCAGGGTAACGGATTTCCGGATCAATTCCTACATAACCTAATAATATTACTTTATTTACTGACATTTTTAAATATATAGGATAGTTTTTAATTGATGCGAAATCTGGAAGGTTTAAGATCTAATCCGGTTTTTTCATGCAATCCAAAGAACAAATTCATAACATGAACAATATCCCCGGCCCCTCCTCTCATTCTGGCATCATTTACTATGTCAATTCGAAGAGTATCCTGATCGGGTTTACTAAATCTTATAAGGACTTTCTGAGTACCCTCTACCTCTAAAGTTGAAAGCTCTTTCCCGGTATAGAATGAAAAATTATGATCATCATAAATTTGATCATAAATTTTTTCAATTTCATCAATTGGAAGTGCTGATTTAACCGTGATTTGGGTCTTTGCACCTCTTTCCGTTGAAGAGTCTGGTGAAATTGTGAGAGAAATATCTTTATTGAAACTATTTTGATTTAATTCAAGTTGCTCCCTTATACAATCCTTATACTTTATAGAGTCATCATGGATATCAAAAAATATATCGGAAGGCAAGTAAACCTCTATCTTTATTTCTGAATTTAATAGTAAATAACGAGCTAATGGAATTAATGCAATTAGGGTCGGTGCCACTGCAGGATTTAAGATACAGGCTATCTTAGCACCACGCACTAATGCTTTCCTGTTTATTTCAGATAATCCAATTTCAACTTCATCAATCTTCTCCCCTTTATTTTTATAGTCTATAAAAATAAACTTTAGATTTTCATTTTCTTTTGCTAGCCTGATAAAATCATTTGAGTCCATTTCCTCATTCAATGAAATTATCAGATCCAAGTCTTCCGAATTAATTTTATCTGTGAACGTTAAGTTGGATTCACCAATAAAACCATGATGAAAAGAAGAAAGGCTATGACCTGTAAGATTAGGGGCAACCAAAGCCCTAATATCAGTTTCAGGATGATGTATAAGAATTCTTAATAATTCCCCTGCTATCGGTTTATCAGCTCCTATAATTCCTACCTTTACCATTATATAAATTCAGAATAAAATTAAATTCCGTCTTTAGATTCACTACGTCTTTCTATTTCTTGCTTAATTTTAGCCGCTTCTTCATAATCCTCTATTTCTACGGCCTTCGTCATAGCTTCATTTAATTGTTGTATTGACATAGTTTCCAACCCCGGCTTTTTCTTAAGCTCTTGTTTATTTACTGATTCTCTTATTTTAATATTTTCACTACTTTTTTTCTCAGAAGGATCAAAACTTGCTTCCTTAATCACGTCTTCAGTTGTATAAATTGGAGCCATGGCTCTAATGGCTAAAGCTATGGCATCTGAAGAACGAGCATCCAGAATTTTTTCATTTAACCCGTCAGTGAAATGGAGATCAGCTGCGAAAACTCCATTGGGTAACCTTTTTATAAGGACATACTGTAAAGTTATTCCGAAATCCTTTAAAGATGATATCATTATATCGTGAGTTAGAGGCCTAGGAGTTTTAATATCCTGCAGTCTGCATTCTATTGCTTGAGCTTCAGGAAATCCTATTATTATGGGTATTCTCCTTGTTGTTCCTACCTGTTGTAATATCAAAGCATAAACCCCAGATTCAATTTGATTATAAGTGATACCAATTAATTCAAGCCTGTATTTTTGTTCCATTTTTCTTAAAATAACTTCCTATATAGAGATTAACGCAGAACCAAGACATTTTTTATTATCAGAAGAATAAAAAATTGCATATTGCCCGGGAGCAATACCCTGAATTTTTTGCTCCGAAAACAATATCAAGTTATCTCCCTCGTCTTTTCTTTCCAATCTTGCATTGTAGAACTCGGGAGTATGTCTTATTTTAAATGATAAAATGATTGAATTTTTATTGGGAAAGAAGGGATCTCCTGAAATCCAGTTTGGTTCTGTAAGATTAATAACATTTCCATATTGTAGAGGAGTATCGTATCCTTTTGACACAAAAATTATGTTATTGAGGGTATCTTTTTTCACTACAAACCATGGTCCTCCTCCCAATCCGAGGCCCTTTCTTTGTCCTATAGTATGAAACCAATAACCTGAGTGGGACCCTATAATTTTACCACTTTCAATATCAATTATTTTTCCTGGATATTCTCCTATATGTCTTTTGATAAAATCTTTATAATTAATCTTTCCTAAAAAACAGATGCCTTGAGAATCTTTTCTCGAAGCATTAGGCAATTGAGCTTCTTTTGCTATTGACCTAACTTCACTTTTAGATAACTGTCCTAAAGGAAAAAGAAGATGAGATAATTGTTGTTGATTTAATTGAGCGAGGAAATCAGTCTGATCTTTTATAGGATCTGTCGCAGTGCAGAGGTAATATTTCCCATTTTCATAACTGATAGATGCATAATGCCCGGTAGCGGTTTTGTCAAACTCTTTACCCCATCTTTCTTCAAAAAAACCAAATTTTATTATTTTATTACACATCATATCCGGGTGAGGTGTTAGTCCGGCCTTAACTGTTTTTAGGGTATACTCCATTACATAGTTCCAATATTCCTCATGAAGTGATACTTCTGTTAGAGGCAAATGATATTTGGCCGAGATTAATTTGCACATTTCTATATCTTCCTCATAGGAACATTCTCCCTCACCATTATCATTGGAAATCCTGATATAAAATAAATGAAGATCATGGCCTTCTTGATACAGTTTATGAACCACAACCGCACTATCTACTCCTCCTGATACTAAAACTGCTATTCTCATACCTCTTCCAGTTCCCCTTCACTTTTATTTTCTGTATGAATAATATGTAAAGAAAGAAAATAATCCACCGATATTTTTCCCGGCCCTACGAGAAGCAAAAAGAAATATATCCCCATGAAAAGAACTGGTACATAACCGATTTGTTGCCAATCAAGTAAATAAGCTTTTTCAGCTACATAATCATGCAGTATATAATATTCAGCCAGCACCATCGATACAAAAGGTGGTATAATCATTAATCTTGTAAGAAATCCAAACATTATGAAAGTGGAGCATACGATTTCGATACATATCATAACTATGAGAGTAGCATGACTTGTCATCCCGATTACTCCTGGAAACACTTCTTTTAAAATATCGAAATTACTAATCTGCCTTACTCCAAATTGCATTAACATTATTCCTATAAAAAGTCGAAGAAATAGTCTTCCCATATTGGCATAGGAATAACCCGTAAAACGGAAATAATACCTTTTAATGTATCCTGACAGACTTGAAGTTCTCATATGATTAATTTACAAGATTCAAAGCTTTTTCCACAGCATCCCCGATACTTATAGTTTTGTTAACAATTTTACCATCAGCACCTATTAAATAAACTGAGGGATTAATGCGGATATCATAAGTCTTTCTAATTTCAGGAGAAATACCAAGAGTCCATTTTTTATTATAATTTGATATTTCTTCCTGCCAATTATCCTTATATTCAGGGATTATATATAAAACATTTAATTTTCCTTTTTCCAATAACTCCGTTAATTTAAAATTAGAGTCCATTTTCAATCTGGAAAGCCTCCAGTCAGTATCATCAGGCCATCCGAATATCAGAAGGGTAGGAGTAGACATTGAAAAATAATTCTTGGTTTCTCCATTTTTATCAATAAATTCAAAAGAAGGAGCCGCATTTCCCACAGCAGACATTCTTAGTGCTTTCGCTTGATCAATGTATTTTGTCTTACGTGAAATATTCAGTTTTTTATTTTTCTCTACTGCATCCAGAAATTTCAAATATATATAATCTGACCAGATCTCAGCTCTGGGTCCGTAAAGATTCTCTTCAGCAGCTTTTGTAAACTGCATTAATAATATAGGATTCCCTGAGATCTGTTTTATTAAAATATTTAAAGATTGTTCATTTTCTTTTTCAACGGAATATTGGAGGGCTGAAACATAAACTTGAAAAGCATCATTTAGAGCGTGTTGATCAACGGCTGTTTTTTGTTTGAAATTAAAATTATCCCAAAAATGTTTCACTAAAAAAGAGCATCTTTCCTCTAAAGATTCCATCTCTTCCGGTGCAACGGGGTACTCAAAAAGAGGTTGTATTTCCAGATATTTCTGAGAAAATAAATGAAAAGGAGAGAAAGAAATAAATAATAAGCAAAATATCAGAATTTTTTTCATTATTCTTAATTTATCAATGAAAGCCAAACTTCTTATAATAATATTTTTCTAATTCCGGCATCGGATCTTTTATTATATTGCTAATCACTATATTATTATTTTTAGCAACCTCTCTTATAAAAATATTGAAATAAAAGGCTATTGAGCCAGCAAAAGATACCGGAACTTCATATCCTGTTTTATATGGAAGAATATTTTTTTTAAAAAAAGACTCAAACTCTTCCAAAATCAAATTTGAAATAGATGTATTATCGGAATTTCTTAATATAAATGGGGCAAAAGAAGCCAGGAAAGCCGAGGGCACAGGTTGTCTATAAACTCTTTCTATTATTTCCTCTATTGAAAAAGGAAACTCCCTATGAAAAGACTTTATTACTTCATGGGGTAATTGTTTTTTATAAACATAGGTAATCAATCTTTTCCCCAGAGAAGCACCGGAACCTTCATCTCCCAGGATAAAACCTAATGAAGGGATTTTATCAGTTATTTTACCATTTTCAAATAAACAAGTATTAGATCCTGTTCCAAGAATTGCTGCAATACCATTACCATCATGATATAATGCCTTTGCAATCCCCAGCATATCAGAGTTTACATGAATCTGATCTGAATATAAAACAGATTTTAGAATATTTTGAATAATATTTTTTTGTTTTTCATCCAGACACCCAGCACCATAATAATAAATTGCTTCAAATTGTTTTTTATTAATCTTGGCAACAGTATTTTCAATAATATGGGAAATCAATTCGGATGGAGCCAACAATGGATTAATACCTTCAGATTTCCATCTTTCGATTTTCCCCGTCTCTTCAATTACAGACCAGTCTGTTTTGCTTGATCCGGCATCAATTACAAGAAGTTTTCTCATGCAATTACTAATCGTAATGGAAAAATGTTTTGTATAAATAATTAAAGATACAAATTTAATACTAATCTTAAAGATATGCAAAGATTAACGAGTCAGTAATAGCCCTAATGCCATAGCTAAAACTCCTACTACAACACTACAAATTATGTATATTACAGGATAAAGAAAACCCATCTGCTGACCCATATACAAGGATTCGAAAGAAAAAGTAGAAAATGTTGTAAATCCTCCACAAAAACCTACAATAATGGCAGCATTAATCCGAGGATCTATTAAATTATGCTTTTGAATTGTTCCTAAAATCAATCCCATTATAAGGCATCCAATTATATTTACTGTAAAAGTTGCCAGGGGAAGGAGATTCTGTTTCCAATAACTAAGGAAGCATTGATTTGTTAAGTATCTGCAACAGGTTCCAACGAAACCTCCGGCACCTGCAATTAGCATCAATTTAAACATTTTTCAAGATTTATGCTCAAAATTACAAAAAAAGCCGGCTAATGCCGGCATTGTTAATATTAAAAGTAATTTAATTATCTAAAATCTTGAAGTTGATCGCGAAGGCGTTTACGTGCAAAGAAAATACGACTTTTAACTGTGCCAAGTGGTAAACCCATTTTATCGGCTATTTCATTATATTTATATCCTGCAACATACATATTAAACGGGATACGATAATCATCTGAAAAGCCTTCGAGTGCATGGGTTATTTCTTTAACTGCAAACGATCCTTCAGGAGAAGCTAAACCGGAATCCTGAGATATGTTTAAATGATACAGATCTTCAGTTTGATCAATAACAGTGGCTTTTCTAACAGTTTGACGATAATTATTAATAAATATATTCCTCATTATCGTGAAAATCCACCCTTTAAAGTTTACATTATCAACATATTTTTCTTCATTATCTAATGCTTTAAGAGTAGTATCCTGCAGTAAATCACGTGCCTGATCTTTATCTGTAGTAAGTTGATACGCAAAACTTAATAAATTTGACTGAAGTCCTAATACTCTTTCTTTAAATGTTTCGTTAGTTTTCATTGCTGTTGAATTTAATTGTTTTTAAACATATAACGACACGTGTTTCAAAAATGTTCCGGGAATAGAGATATTTAAATGTTAAAAAATGCTAAACAAAGACAATTCACAGATTTCTAGCATTTTACAACGGTTCAGACTGTATATTTTTTTGAATTTTCTTATTATAAGAAATAAATAATTGGTTTTGTTTAATTTTGCATAAAGAACAAAAAAATGACTTTTGAAGAGATACTTACAAATGACGATCTTTTAGATGCTATATATGACATGCATTATGATAAATGCACTCCTATTCAAGAAAAAGCTATTCCGGAAGCTTTGAAGGGAAAAGACATAATGGCAATGGCACAAACCGGAACCGGTAAAACAGCTGCTTATCTTCTTCCCGTGATTGAAATGTTGATTAATGACGATTATCCTCAGGATAGAGTGAATTGTGTAATAATGGCTCCTACTCGGGAATTGGCTCAACAGATAGACCGATTGTTGGAAGGATTTTCTTATTATTTGCCCATTACATCTTTACCCATATATGGAGGAACAGATGGAAAAACATATGTCCAACAGCGGAAAGGATTGAAAAATGGGGCTGATATTGTTATTGCCACTCCAGGAAGGTTATTGTCTCATATAAACATGGGTTACGTTGATCTTTCTAAGGTATCATTCTTTATATTGGATGAAGCGGACAGAATGTTGGATATGGGCTTTCTTGATGATATCATGAATATAATAGGTAAACTCCCTATAAAAAGACAAACAATGATGTTTTCGGCTACCATGCCTGATAATATTAAGAAACTTGCCAATAAAATTCTTAATAAACCTTCGTTGATTCAACTCGCTGTGTCCAAACCAGCCGAGAAAATCAATCAATTAGCTTATGTATGCTTTGAAAGACAGAAGGCTTCCTTATTGAAATCTATTTTTGAAAAAGAAACTCCTCTAAAGGCTATAGTTTTTGCGAGTTCCAAATTAAAAGTAAAAGAACTTTCTAAAACCCTGAGGAATAAAAAATACCAAGTAGAAGAAATGCATTCCGATCTTAATCAGAATGAACGAGATAATGTGATGTTAGATTTTAAATCAGGTAGAATTAATGTTATAATTGCTACTGATATTCTTTCCCGGGGTATTGATATAGACAATATTGAAACAGTAATAAATTATGACGTACCAAGGGATCAGGAAGAATATGTGCATAGAATAGGTAGGACTGCACGAGCTGATAAAGAAGGTACCGGGATCACTTTTGTTAATGAAAAAGAGATACGAAAATTTAAATCAATAGAGAAATTTCTTGGTAAAGAGATAATTAAATGTAACCTTCCGGATGGTATGGAACCAGGACCAGAATATGAGGTATCAGAAAAAAAGAATAAAAATCCAAGAAAATTTAATAAAAAGAGATACAATTCTGGTGTTAAAAAGAACCAGAAACTTAATCCTTAAATCAGTTTGATACTGAAGAAAGAACATTTATTCGTGACTGATGACGCATCAATTGCCATGAATTAATAATATTTTGCCAAGCTACATAAGCAGCCGGTGCTATTGAAGATAAAGGATTCAAATAAGCGAGGGCTAACCAGACCGCAAGCACAGTGTTTTTTTGTCCTAAAGACTGTCCACCACTTACTTTATCTCCAAAATGTCCTCCTATTTCTCTACCACATTTGAATTGAATCAAACATGCTGCCAAGGCCCCTAAAGCCAACATTACCATTGTTCCGGTGCTTTCCGGAGTCCAGTTCCGGATTGCGAAACTGGTACAACTTCCTACTACAATGAAAAGCGATATGACCCAGCAATAAAATGACAATTGCTGCATATTTACCACTTTTTTATGAAGGGAAGGTGTGAATTTACGCATGGCCATGGCTAATGCTAAAGGCATTAAAATCAAAGGGAAGACTTGTTTCAATATCAAGAGGAATGAAGAAGCAAATGTCATTTCTGGATGATCTCCGATAGCTGCTAAAATTAATGGTCCAACAAAAGCTACAAAAGTATTACAAATGAGACTGAATGTGGCCACTTTAGAAATACTTCCTCCTAACATCGACGTGATAACCGGTGCCGCTGTAGCGGTTGGAATAAAAAAACATATGAAAACTCCTTCTGCAAGAGTCCGGTTCCACAAAAAAATGGAAAGGTATACAATACATGCTAATATAACCTGAACTCCTAATAGCCATAAATCAAATTTTCCGGGTTTAAAATCATGGGGTGTTAATTTGCAATAAGTTATAAAAAGCATTATAAAAATGAGATAAGGAGATAAGAAAGTTATATAATCCATCCAAGGATAAAAAATAGCCCCAAACACCATGGCTAAGGGCATCATAATAGTCTTTAAATTAGATCTTTTAATTGCAAATTTCATTTCTACTTTCCTTTAGATTCTTTCTAATAGAGTTTTAAGGACTTCAAAATTTTTTCGTGGAGCAGTTTCCCAGAAATTATTATATTGAGCAATATTTTCACCTTCTCCCGGAGTATCACTAACAACACGTATTATAGCAAAAGGTATGCCATATTTTTTACAGGCATGAGCAATAGAAGCCGATTCCATATCTACTGCCTTCACTTCAGGAAAATCAGACTTAATAGAAACTATTTCTTCAGATTTAGAAATGAATTTATCCCCACTGCATAATAGTCCTCTTTCTATTGGTAGTGAAAAATTTGATTCATTTATTAAATCTGTCACCAAAGAAGAAGGTATAAAATAAAGAGGCATTCCATCAGCTTGGCCAGGATTTGTGCCCGGTCCACACCATACATCATGATATGCCACTTTATCCGGTATTAATAAACTTCCTATTGGCATTCCTGTTCCTCCGGCAACACCTGAATTTATTACAAGATCAGGGTTAAGATCTCTTAAAAGGGTAGTGGTATTTATTGCTGAATTAACCTTTCCTATTCCACATTTGGCCAAATAGACTTCATTGTTACTGATACAACCATACCAAATTCTCGAGTTATCTCTCTCGATTTCTTTAACATTATCGATATGTTCAAGAAGGAGATCCACCTCCTTATCCATTGCAGCAAGGACTAAAATTTTCATTATAAGTTATTTTATATGGATGCTACCGCTGTCTGATATTTAGATATATTTGTAGCTTTTTTTATGGCTTTCCATGATTTTCTTCCTATTTCATCCTCAGCATATTCCCAGAAAGGCTGTATTTTAGAGATAATTTGAGAGTCTCCGCAAAGAATGTTTGAATAATGGTCAAATAATAATTTATGAAAATAAAGCATTTTATCAATTCTTTTAGATTTGTCCCATTCATTTCCTTCCATATATTCCGATATTAAAGAAGGTCTTCCAAGAGTACCTCTTCCTGTCATGAATCCTTTAATTTCCGGGAACAGTCTTGTAATCTTATTTATATCTTCCGGAGTTTTTAAATCTCCATTATAGATGACGGGATTCACACTATTTGCTAAAAAATTTCTGAACTGAATTAAATCCACTTCTCCAGCATATTGTTGTTTGGCTATTCTTGGATGCAAAGTAATATGCTTTAACTTCACCCTATTTAGAAAGGGGAGTAGAACCTTCCATTCCTCCGGTGAATTCAATCCTAAACGCATTTTGACAGAAAACAATATAGAAGGGTTCTCTTCTATAATTTTCAAAATATTTTCTGCCAATTCCTGCTTTATTATTGTAGATGCTCCTCTTCCATGTCCGGTTTGAAGAGGGAATGGGCATCCCATATTCAAATCTATCTCTTTAACGTTCTCCTTTTTTAATTTTTCTACTAAAGAATTAAGCTCCTTTTCATCTTTAAAAATAATCTGTGGCACCAGATTATGATTGGTATTAAGGTAAGAAGTTATATCCTTATGGTCCTTTTGCCTTATATCTCCTTTTTCCAATCGTATAAACGGAGTATAAAATACAACACCTGTACCGTATACTTTTTCATGAAAATGCCTGTATGCTGCATCTGTGTGACCCTGTACGGGAGCGAAAGAAACTGATTTCATATTACGTTTAATTTTTTGGTAGAAAGGTGAAACACACAGCACCAATCAAACAAATGAAAGCCGCTATATGATTCCAATGTAGTTTCTCTCCACTAAACATAAACATCGCCACTATAGTAAAAACAGTAAGGGTAATTACTTCTTGAATAATTTTTAATTGGAACAATGAGAAAGGTCCACCATTTTCTTGAAACCCCATTCTATTGGCCGGGACTTGAAAACTATATTCAAAAAGTGCTATTCCCCAAGACACTAAAACTACAAGATAAAGCGGCCAGTTTTTTGAAACACCGGAAGTTTGTAGTTTTAAATGACCATACCAGGCAAAAGTCATGAATATGTTAGATATAATCAATAATAATATCGTGACAAGATATCCTTTCATATTGAAATGTGGAAATTTATAAATAAATTACATGCAAAATTACAGAATTTTCAAGAGATTGAAGGATAATGTGTAATTTTGCATAGGTAAAAAGAATAGGTTCAATATTTTACAATGAAAATTTCAGATATTTTAAAGGATACAAATAATCCTATTTTTTCTTTTGAGATACTTCCACCTCTGAAAGGCAATAGTATTTATAAAGTATATGGAATTATTGACAAGCTTTTAAGGTTTAACCCTAAATTTGTGAATATCACATCACATCACAGCGAATATATTTATAAACCTTTACCGGATGGTACTCATAAAAGGGTAAGTATTGTGAAGAGACCCGGAACTGTAGCAGTGTCAGCAGCCATTCAAAACAAATATGGATTAATCCCTGTGCCTCATATTATTTGTAGTGGGTTTACTAAAGAAGAGACTGAGTATGCCCTGTTGGATCTTAATTTTCTTGGTATTGACAATCTTTTTATCGTGAGAGGAGATCAAAATACCAAAGATACAGAAAAACAAAATCCAGAAACTCACAATATCCATGCATCGGATTTACAAGAACAAATAAACCTTTTTAATAAGGGAGTCGGTATTAACGATACTAAAATAGAAGGAATTGAAACTCCCTTTTCCTATGGAATGGCCTGTTATCCTGAAAAACATGAGGAATCACCGAATATGGATTCTGATATCTATTTTCTAAAGAAAAAGGTTGAAAATGGAGCATCTTATCTTATTTCCCAGATGTTCTTCGATAATGAGAAATTTTTCAATTTTGAGAAACGGTGTAGAGAGGAGGGAATTGATGTGCCAATTCTTCCGGGTTTAAAACCGATTACCAAGAAACACCATCTTAATATTTTGCCAAAGACTTTTAAGATAGATATTCCGGAAGAGCTGGCAGCCCGTATACGTGCATGTAAAAATGATGATGAAGTTAAAAATGTTGGAATAGAATGGGGAATTTCCCAAAGTAGAGATTTATTGAACAGGGGTTGTCCGGGTATTCATTTTTATACAATGAGTGCTGCAGACAGTGTAGAAAAAATCGCTGAAAAAATATTTTAAAATGAGAGACTTAAAGGAAGTTTTAAAAGAAAGAATCTTAATTCTCGATGGTGGTCTTGGCACCATGATTCAGCAATATAATTTTAGTGAGATTGACTATCGGGGACGTGAGTTTTTATCCCATTCTATTCCTTTGTTTGGATTTAACGATTTGCTCTGTATTACTAAACCTTCTGCAATCTTAGATATACACAGAGAATATCTTAAGGCCGGTGCTGACATTATAACGACAAATACTTTTAATGCTAATGCCATTTCGATGAAAGAATATGGTTTTGGGCATAAAGATAATCTCATTAGAAGAATCAATAAAGAGGGTGCTGAGTTAGCAATAAAAGCTGTAAAAGAATACGAAAGCATTTATAACTGTCCGGATCATTATGTTGGAGGCTCTATGGGTCCTACTAACCGTTCTGCTTCCATGAGTCCCGACATTTCAGATCCCCTAAAAAGAAATATTAGTTACGATGAACTTTTTGAGGCCTATTATCAACAGGCCTCAGGTTTGTTAGAAGGAGGTATTGATTTATTCATCTGTGAAACATTCTTTGACACTTTAAATCTGAAGGCGGCAATTAATGGAGCTAATAAAGCTATGCATGATATGATGGCAAGAATTCCAATAATGGTTTCTGCCACTGTATCTGATAATGCCGGCAGATTATTATCAGGTCAGACATTAGAAGCTTTTGTAGCTTCCGTTAATGATTTAGATAATATAGAAATTATAGGATTGAACTGTGGATTCGGACCCGAAAGAATGAAAACATATCTTCAAGAAGTAAATAGTCTTAATTGTCATTTTACTTCTTGTCATCCAAATGCCGGTTTACCTGATGAATCCGGTTGCTATAATATGTCTCCGGATGAATTTACAGAAAAAATACAAGATTTGTTAGAAAATAATTTAGTGAATGTTATTGGTGGTTGTTGCGGCACAACTCCTTTGCACATTTATAAATTATCAAGACTGTTAAATAAAATTAACAACCCCAAAGTTTTACAAAGGACACAAGAAAATCTTAATCTATCTGGTCTTGATGTATTAAAGGTTTCCAATAATTTTTTAGTGATTGGAGAAAGATGTAATGTAGCTGGGTCTTCAAAATTTTTAAAATTAATTAAAGAAGGAGCGCTTGAGGAAGCAGCAGAAGTTGCAAAATCACAAATAGCTAAAGGAGCAAAAGTGGTAGATATTAATATTGATGATCCACTTCTGAATTCTAAGGAAGAAATGATAAAATTTCTTAGATATATTCTTGCTGATCCAGATATAGCCAGATACCCTTTTATGATTGATTCATCTAAATGGGAGGTTATTGAAGCCTCTTTAAAGGAGATTCAGGGAAAGGGTATTATCAATTCTCTTTCTTTAAAAGAGGGAGAAGAATCATTTATTAAAAAAGCAAAGTTTATCAAAGAATTTGGATTTGCCCTTGTTGTCATGGCTTTTGACGAGACAGGACAAGCTGACACTTATGAAAAAAAAATAAAGGTCTGTGAAAGAAGTTATAAGTTACTGACTGAAAAATGTGGGTTCGGGCCTCAAGATATAATATTTGATGTAAATATCATGACTATAGGAACGGGAATGAAAGAACATTCCCGCTATGGTTTAGATTTCCTTAAAGCAGTAAGTTGGATTAAAGAAAATCTTGCAGGTTGTAAAACATCAGGAGGAGTTAGTAATCTTTCATTTGCTTTCAGGGGTAAAAATAAGTTAAGAGAATATATGCATAATGTTTTCCTGTATTATGCCAGGAAAGCAGGATTGGACATGGCTATCATAAATCCAAGTCAAATAGAAAGTATCGAGAATGTACCTGCAGATATAAGGAAGTTGATAGAAGAACTAATTTTTGATACTAATCCCGAAGCCATAGAGAAGCTGATTGAATGGACTAACAAGGAATCAACTCCTATTGAAGCAAAGGCAATCAAGTTCAAGACAAAAGAATTGAATGTAAGAGAGCAATTAATTGAAGATTTGAAAGAAGGAAAATTAATTGGGCTGGAATCACATATTCATAATGCTTTGAACGAAATTAAGGATCCAGTAAAAATAATTGAAGGACCCTTATTAGAAGGAATGAAGACCGTGGGACAACTATTTGGTGAAGGAAAGATGTTTCTTCCTCAGGTGGTAAAAACGGCACGAACTATGAAAAAAGCAGTAGAGATATTAACTCCTTATATGACCTCAGGAAAAGAGAATAATTCTGAAAATAAATCAGGGAAAATCCTTATCGCCACAGTAAAAGGAGACGTACATGATATAGGGAAAAATATTGTTGCCACTGTTCTTTCCTGCAATAATTATGATGTTATAGATCTTGGAATAATGGTTCCGGGAGAAGATATAGTAAAAAAAGCTTTACAAGAAAAGCCCGATATCATTTGTCTTTCAGGTTTGATAACACCGTCTTTGGCTGAAATGACAGAAACAGTCAAAAAATTAAAAGAAGCAGGAATTAGGGTTCCTGTAATGGTTGGAGGAGCTGCCACCTCCCTGTTACATACTGCTTTAAAAATAGCTCCTTATTATGATGGTCATATTTTTCATATGAATGATGCCTCTCAAAATCCAATTTTTGCAAATAAATTATTAAATCCAGAATTAAGTAAAGAATTAATAGAGGAAACTCAAAAAGAATATGAATTATTAAAGAAGCAAAACTCTGGGTCACACTTAGTTCCTTTCCCAAAAGTTTTGAAAATAGTTGAAAATAGAAATAAAAATATAGATAACCGCAATAAACCGAATGCGCCATTGGGTTTGCCTTTTATTATAGAACTTCCATTTGAAGAATTGATAGAACTTATCAATTGGAAAATGTTTTTTTTAGCATGGAAACTTCAAGGAAAGTTTGTTGATGACATAATAAAAGGAGAAAATAAAGATATCTTGCTTATAAACCTTTCAAAGGAAGAAAAAAATAAGGCAACGGAGGCTTTCAAGTTATTTATTGACGCTCAGAATTGTTTAAAAGAAATAAAAGAAGAAAAAATCTTTGATGGGAAAGCAATTTATAGATTTGAGAAAGCAACAGGAGATATTTCAGGTATAACTATAGCTGATAAATATTTTCCTATGTTAAGGCAACAAAGAACAGATACTGATTTTTTATCATGCAGTGATTTCATAGCCTCAAAAAATGATTATATCGGTTTATTTTCTGTAACAGCAGGGCTCAATTTACAAAATAGAGCTCAAAAATATAATGAAGACGGTGAAACTTATAAAAGTCTTTTATATCATACACTAGGGGATAGAATAGTGGAGGCAGGGGCAGAATGGCTTAATAAATATATTTATAATAATTATTGGCCTATAGTTATTAGACCGGCATGGGGCTATCCAATGTTACCTGACCAAAAGATGATTTTAAAAACTAAAGATTTTATACCTTATGAAAAAATAGGAATTAATCTGACAGAAAACGGAGCCATGTTTCCTCCCTCTTCAATTAGCGGAATATGGATTTCAAATCCTGATGCAAAATATTTCTTAATCGGAAAAATTGGTGAAGATCAAATTCAAATTTATTCTGAATATTTAGACCAAAATTTTAAAGAAGTTAAAGACCGACTTCGTCAATAAGATTTTTTTGAAACATTTCAAGGCAATAAGAAGAAAGGGGAGAAAGATTTTTCTCTCCTTTTATTTCTGTAAAGATATCATGGGCCTTTGGTATGTTTCTCAGAACTTTAAAAGCTAAAAATTCTGCTTGCTCAACACTTTCTATATCCCTAATAAGGTCTTTTGCAATTTCAGCTTGCAGATTCTCGGATGGCATAAGAAAAATAGACAATAAACGTGCTTCTCTTATTTTTTTTTCTTTCCAAAGAATAAGAGACAAATCAAGGTCTTTTGGATATTTTTTAGAAAGTTCCTTAAGTTGAGGCACATTTAATCCATAAATCAACGTACCTGCGGGGTAGATTTTTTTTAAATGATCAGTAATGATTCCATTCCGATATAGAAAAAAATCTTTTTTTATTTCATTTACTATTTTGTTTAATTCTTTTTCCTCCATAATTAGTCATGATGATAAGGTTCACCTTTTAAAATAGTCATTCCACGATATAATTGTTCAGATAGCAATAGTTTTGCCATTTCATGAGTTAAGGTCATTTTAGAAAGTGACAAAAGTTGATTAGCCCTTTTATAAATTTTGTTTGAAAAACCATAAGGACCTCCTATAATCAATAATACTCTCTTTCTTCCGGCATTCATATTTTTCTGAATCCATTCTGCAAATTCCCTAGAAGTATTTTCCTTTCCTTTTTCATCCAAAAGCACTATAAAATCAGATGATGCTATATTATCTAAGATTTTATCTCCTTCTATTTCCTTTATCTCGTCTTTAGACAAGGACTTTACATTTTTAATATCAGGCAAAATTATGGAAGAATATTTTATATATCTCTCCAATCTTGTTTCAAACTGATTTATTCCTTCTGAAATCCATTTTGTACAAATTTTGCCAATACTTAAAACACAAATTTCCATATTGAAACGTTATAGGGATAAGATGCCTGTTATTAAAAATAAGATATTACCATTTGGTAAAAAATTTTTTGCAATAAATCTTTGTGGATTAATTTTTGCAAAAGGAGAATGTTCTGAAGAAATTTTGAACCATGAAAGTATTCATTCACGCCAAATGTTGGAGTTATTAATCCTTCCTTTTTATATACTTTATATTTTTGAATGGAGTATTAAAATTTTAAAATACAAGGATAACTATCAGGCCTATAAAAGCATTTCCTTTGAAAGGGAGGCTTATGCAAATCAAAAAGATTTGAAATATCTTGAAAAAAGAAAACCTTATGGTTTTATTAAATATTATATTAGTTGAAATTCATCCGCGTCTTTCCAGGAAGGGAACTTATCTCTAAAATTTTTTAACCTTTGCATGGATAAACCGGCATATAGGACACCATCTCCATTTACATCCACAACCAGATCTTTTCCTTTATAATTAAAAACATGCGAACTTCCATTATAGTCTCCACCTAAATCATCAATACCACGGCAATTAACACCACAAACATATGAGGAATTTTCTATTGCTCGTGCCTTTAATAAAGTATCCCAAGTATCTATCCTCGATACAGGCCAATTTGCAACTGCTATGAGGAGATCATACTCATTCTTTTTATTGCGACACCATACCGGAAATCTCAAATCATAACATACTATCATTGAAATCTTCCAACCTTTGTATATTAGGTTTAATTTTTGATCCCCTGCCTTGAATATCTTATGCTCACCCCCTGGGGAAAAAAGATGTTTTTTTGCTGAATAAAAACAATTTCCGTCCGGTTGAATAAAAAAAGATCTGTTTAATAGATTTTCATCTTTTTTTCCAATAATACTACCCGCAACTGCTACATTATATTCTTTACTTAGTTCCTTTATAAGCGATATTGTCTTACCATTGTCAGATTCAGCAAGATTTACAATATCTTTTTGCATTTCAGAAGATGGAAATCCTGTTGAAAAGGTTTCCGGAAGTACTACTATATCTGTTTCCGGATTAATTTTTTTAAAGATATTCTTAAGACTTTCTAAATTTTTCTTTTTTTCGCCCCAAATTATTTCTAATGGAACAAGACAAAGGTTTAACTTATTTTCTAGCATATAATTAATTAAGGAATAAATTTTTCAGGATATTTTGCTGCATTAGCGAATTTGGAATAATACAATCTGATATTCTTCAAATCTATATCATAATCTCCCGATGGTTTGTATTCTTTCTTTATGAGTACTTCTTTATTTTTAAAATCAATGACGCCCAATTGAATGGGCACATTTGCTTTATATGAAATGGTTAAAAAGCCTGTTCTCCATTTTTCCACAGCACTTCTTGATCCCTCAGGAGTTACAGCTAAATTTAATTTATTTCTACTTTGAAAATCCTGAATAATTAAAGAAGTAAGAGAATTGGAAGAATCTGTTTTTACAGGGATCCCTCCTAGAGCTTTTAATAAATATTTTAAAGGGAAGAAAAACCAGAATTCCTTCATAAGGAATGAAGCTTTTCTTCCCACTGAGCGGTATGCAAGCAAACCTGCAATAAAATCCCAATTAGAAGTATGAGGGGCAACACAAATTACACATTTTGAGCGATATGGCACTTCTATATCGACTTTCCAGCCAGCACATTTTAGTAATAAGCCCCAAAAATTCATATCTCCTAATAAATAAATTATTTAGCTGCAGTTTCCTTATTTTCTTTCTTTACTTCTTCCGGAAGAGCAGAGTTGAATAATTTTACTGCTTCATCAAGTTCATTATAAAAATCTTCCTTGATTTTTAGAAATAGCTGACGATAGAAAGCTTTCTTTGCCTTAGAATATGCTTGTAAATTTTCAAAAGCCTTAACTCCTTTATCGAATGTTACATCAGCATTTGTTTTAGCTGCTGCTACAGCGGTTAAAACTTGTTCTACTGCTTTGGCAATCTTATCTTTATCAACATTTTCAACAGTATCATAAACGTCCGCCATTGATAAACATGCAGAGTCTCCTAAACTCTCTACATATTTTTTAAATTCTCTTTTGTTAGCCATAATTTCTCTGTTTATAAATTAATTTTGTATATTCTCTATTATTATAACCATTCTAAAAGGAAATTTATCGAAAGACGACCTAAAAAATTCACTCTCTTCTTTCTTTCCGGGCAGCATCAAGCCTTAGCATAATAAAAAGCAGAATAGTAAAACCCCAAAGGGAAGATCCTCCGTAACTAAAAAAGGGCAGAGGAATCCCTATTACCGGGCATAAGCCAATTACCATACCTACATTTATACAAACATGGAAAATCAGAAGTGATACCACACAATAAGAATACACTCTAGAGAAAGGTGATTTTTGTCGTTCTGCAAGATATATTAACCTTAGAATCAAAACTAAAAAAGCAATTAAAACTAAAGAAGACCCTATAAAACCTTGTTCTTCTCCTATGGTACAAAAAATAAAGTCTGTATGTTGTTCAGGCACATATTTCAATTTTGTTTGGGTTCCATTAAGAAAACCCTTTCCTTCTATTCCGCCTGATCCGATTGCTATTTTAGACTGATTAACATTGTAGCCAACTCCACGAAGGTCTTCTTCTATTCCCAAAAGCACTAATATCCTAGTCTGTTGATGGGGCTGTAAAATTTTATCAAATACATAATTCACAGAAAATAGAAAACTTACAGACAGTATTACAAATCCGATGGAAATCATGAATTTTTTCACATGATGCTTTAACATTGCTATAGCAGTGTATATAAGTGCCAGACTCAATACAATGGAAAAAAAGAGAATCCCATTAATTTGTACTCCACATAAAGTTATAATTACAGCTATGAATGTAGCACCACAAATTCCCAATATTACATTCCTTGCAATAATAAAGTCCCGGCAATAAAAGACCAACAAGAGACAATATAGAACACAGATAATTGTGAAAACACTGAATTCTCCATAACTTAATCCCATTATAAAGGGATCCATATATTTTACTGCTAGTACAAAAAATAAGACCGCAAGGAAAATGGCACTTAAAACGAATCCGCTCATTCCCTCCCGATATAATACAAATATCAATGAAATATATACCAAAGCGCTTCCCGTTTCTTTCTGACAAAGGATAATACAAATTGGAAGAAAGATTATTATTAACGCTCTGAAATAATTACTTGGCTTAGCATTTAAAGAAAAATTATACGAATCAAACAACTTAGCCAAAGCCAGAGATGTAGCGAATTTACCAAATTCCGCAGGTTGAAGACTTACCGGTCCAAAAACTAGCCAAGAATGTGATCCTTTTATATTGGGAGAGAGGAATATAGTAGCTATCAAAATGAGCACCACTATTCCATAGATAGGATAGGCATAAGCCTCATATATTCTGTAATCCAGAAGCAGGATTATAAAACCTATTATCAGGGAAAGACCTATCCATCTTAATTGTTTCCCGGAAAATTCAGAAAAATCAAAAATGTTAGCCTTATCAAAATCATAGCTTGCGGCATATATACTGATGGCTCCGGCAGCTACTAATAAAAGATATAGCACTACCGTGAACCAATCTACATTTCGGAACACTGAAGAGTTATTTTCAATGTTTCTTGACACCACTTGTCAGTATAGTGTTTGAAGTTAACATTCTTTCTTCAAGATATTGTCTATCGGATGATATTGCTCCTTTTAGGTATTTTTCCATTATCAGACTTCCAATCGGAACTCCGTAAGTAGCACCAAAACCTGCATTTTCTACATAAACCGCCACAGCAATTTTTGGATCATGATAAGGTGCAAATCCCATGAACACGGAATGGTCTTTACCATGAGGATTTTGAGCTGTACCGGTCTTTCCGCACACTTCTATACCAGATAGATTAGCAAGTCTACATGTTCCCCCTGTAACAGCCATTCTCATTCCTTCTGCTATATCATCATAATATTTTTTATCTATACTAGGTATTCTTTTTTCATGATATTTCATATCTATAGCAGAATCTGCAATTTCTTTAACAATATGAGGAGTATAAAAATAACCTCTATTAGCAATTGTAGCACATAAATTGGCAATTTGAAGAGGAGTAGCCAGAACTTCCCCTTGTCCTATAGAAACTGAAATTATAGAATTGGCACTCCACCGAGGTCCTCTAAAAGATTTTGAATAAAACTCAGAATTAGGAATAAATCCTCTACTTTCATGGGGAAGATCAACTCCTAATTTATATCCGTAACCCATTTCTACCAAATAGTCTTTCCATTTTGTCAATTGGTCTGCAGGCTTTGTTCCTTTTTTATCAATCATATGTTTAAATCCCCAACAAAAGAATGCATTACAAGAAGTTTGTAAGGCAGGCTTTAAAGGAAGTGGAGATCCGTGACCATGACATCCGACTCTTAAACCGTTAATATAACCATGATAACATGGGAAAGCAGTAGACTCATTAATAACACCTTCCTGCAAAAAAATCAGGCCCTGAGTAGGTTTGAAAGTTGATCCCGGAGGATATGCTCCCTGTATAGATCTATCATATAAAGGTTTTAAAGGATCTAAAACTAATTGCGCATAATTTTTTCCTCTCTCTTTGCCTACGAGTAATGAGGGATCATAATTAGGTGCGGTAACTAATGCAAGAATTTCACCGGTGGAAGGTTCTATGGCGACTATGGCTCCTATTTTATTTTGCATTAATTCTTCTCCATATAGCTGGAGATCCATGTCTATCGACAATGTAAGGTTATATCCTGATTCAGGTGCAATATCCATAGCCCCGTCTTCATATTTACCTTTGATCCTTCCAAGAGCATCTCTCATAAGGATTTCCATACCTTTTTTACCCCTAAGAGCTTCTTCATAACTTTTTTCTACTCCTAAGTCTCCTGTATAATCTCCACGTCTATAATAATTATCTCTTTTTACATCTTCAGCAGAAACCTCCCGAATATTCCCTAGAATATTAGCACCGGCTGGATAATTGTATTTTCTTACTGTTCTGGTCTGTATATAAAACCCCGGAAACATATATAATTTTTCCTGAAGACGTCCGTAATCTTCGTATGAAATATGGGAAATAAGTCTTTGTGGAGTATAAGAAGAATAACCAGGGTTTTTTCTGGGATTTTTCATATCCGCCCAATAATCCCTTAATTGTTCACGACTGATATTGAGAAGAGAACAAAAAGCCAGGGTGTCAAAATTATTGACATCCTTTGGTATCATCATCACATCATAGGCTGGTTGATTAAAAACTAAGAGTTTTTCGTTTCTATCGTAGATTAATCCCCGTGCCGGATAGATTGTTTTCTTTAGGAAAGCATTGCTTTCGGCATTAAGTTTATATGTGTCATCACTTACCTGAAGAGTAAAAAGCCGGATAAGGTAAATAATTACTATAGTAACAATAAAACCACCAATCACATATTGTCTTTTGGCCAGTCTGTAATCTTTTCTCATGCTTTTACCGGGATTAGGCAATCAATTGCAAGAAGAATCACGAATGTAAAAAGGGTGCTTGATGCAGTAAGTATCACTATAGCCTTAACGTCTGCAAAACTGAAATATTCTATAGAAAAAGCCAGAAGACAATATATCAATATAAAGGTGATTAGATACTTGCTATACTCCAATAATCCCATTGTTGAAACTCCTGGTACCAGTCTGCTTGTAATGTCATCTTTTGCCATATAAGCATAATATATCGGCGTGCGAATAGCCGAAATCAAAGTACATGCCAAAGCATTTACACCCGGGGTGTCTGAAAAAATATCTATAATAAGACCTAATAAAAAAGATAAAGTAAATAGATAGGGTAATTTAATATCTATTGGTAGCCTTATTATAAAATAAATAAAGACGATGGGAACTGCTACATGAAACAAGACAATCTTATTAAAAATAAGAGCCTGTACTACAATACAAATTAAAAATAGAAATATATATCTTATAAAAGTATTAGTCATTCCACTTTCTAATTTCTCAAACCCGAAGGCAGGTCATAACGGCTTAAAGAATCAAGACTTTCTTTAAAATTATCCTTAATAACTCTTACTGTACTTAAGGTCTTGAAATCCGGGTTAAGCTTCACTTTAATTATAAAGAAATTATCATCAGCTCCTTTGATTCTATTCATTACCGTGCCAATTGGAATATCAGCCGGGAAAGAGAGAGAATAACCACTGGTTACTACTGTATCCCCGACATGATATTTTGTGTGTCGTGGCACCTCTTCCATATAAGCCACACCCGGATCTCCTCCTTTCCATACCAGAGACCCTATATAATCTGTGTTTTTAATTTTAACTGAAAAGTGTTGATCTTCATTGAGTAACGAAATAACTCTTGAAGTATGGGGGCCCGTTACATTTACTATTCCAATCACACCATTGTGATCCACAACTCCTTGACCACTTCTTATTCCGTCTTTACTTCCCCGGTTAATGGAAAAATAATTTCTTGGATGTCGTACATTATTATTAATAACGGTAGCTGCAACATAATCATACCGAGGTATTTCAGAATTTTCACGATCTAACGAATCTGAATTCAAAGTATGATATTCTGCTAACTGATACTTAAGATTTAAAACTTCATTCTCCAATCTGGCATTATTAGCCTCAAGATCTTTGTTGATTTCTCTAAGATTAAAATAACCGGTAACCTCCGAAGAAAGAGAATAAACGGAACTGGAGATAACATTAGCTGAAGTAAAATAAATAGAGGAATGATAAGAATTATAAGTAAACAGTATTATGCAGCTTAGAATCACATAAATAAAAAAAATGAACCAAGCTCCGTATTTAATAAAAAAATTAAGAAGATTTCTCACGGCTAAAACAGTGAGGTCAAGAGAGATATGAAATAAAATAAAGTATAAATTCCCGATCCTTATCTAATAAGGAAAGAGAATTTATTAATATTTTTTAGTGCCACACCGGTTCCCTTTGCCACTGCGTGTAAAGGATCTTCGGCTACCTTGAATTCAATTTTAATCTTATCGGTGAGTCTTTTGGCCAATCCTTTAAGCAAAGCACCACCACCTGCAAGATATATTCCATTTTTCACAATATCTGCATATAATTCCGGAGGAGTTTCTTCTAATGCCGCGAGTATAGCTGTCTCCATTCTGGAGATCGTCTTGTCAATACAGTGTGAAATTTCTTCATAAGTAACCGGTACTGTCATAGGCAACGAAGTCATTCTGTTGGGTCCTGTTACTATAAAGGGTTCAGGACCGTCTTCAAGAACCGGTAGAGCAGACCCTACATTAATTTTTATCTGTTCAGCCATAGTGGTGCCAACTTTCAAATTATGAACGCGCCCCATATGTTCCTGGATATCAGCAGTAAGATCATTTCCTGCTATACGAATGCTCTTGTTACTTACAATTCCTCCCAAAGATATTACTGCGATTTCAGTAGAACCTCCACCTATATCTACAATCATGTTCCCCTCGGGAGCTTCAACATCTAATCCTATACCTAAAGCAGCCGCCATTGGTTCATATATCATATAAACATCTCTTCCTCCGGCATGTTCGGAAGAGTCTCTGACAGCTCTTATTTCAACCTCAGTAGAACCGGAAGGAATACATACTACCATTCTCAGAGAAGGGGAGAACCATCTGCGTTTTGAACTTACCATTTTGATCAGACCTCTGATCATTTGTTCTGCTGCATTAAAATCGGCAATTACACCATCCCTTAACGGTCGGATAGTCCTTATGCCCGGAGGTTCTTTACCTTCCATCTGATGAGCTGTAGTTCCTACGGCAAGAAGCTTGTCAGTCTTGTTTTCTATAGCTACAACTGAAGGTTCGTCAACAACTATTTTATCATTATGTATTATAATGGAGTTTGCAGTGCCAAGATCCATGGCTATTTCCTGCGTAAAGGAGAATAAACCCATTTTTATCTTTCTTCTTATGATTTCCTAAAATCGTATTCTTAAACGAATATATTTTGCAAAATTACACAAAACGGTTGAAAAAAAAGCTTTGATAGTTAAAAAACTATATCTTTCAACAGAAAAAAGAGCATAAAAAAAGGGGAGATTAACTCCCCTTAATAAAAAGTATGTTCTGACTATTAATTGTTAAAGAAAGTCTTAAGTGCGTAGTCAATATTTTCGAGTATACTCTCCACATAGGGATCATTAGGATTCATCTGATCAGCCTGAGTAGCATATTTTTGAGCTTCCAAAAAATAATTTGTCTTTATATTCTGACGTTCAGCATTCAGTTCAGGAGAATTACCTTCGAGAGCATTCAATTTCTGAGTACCATCTCTGTAAAGTTTACTACTTGCACTTTTTAAAGTTTCAAAATCGGCATTAGGCATATTTGCTGCTTTGCGGTAATCTGCTTCTGAAAGATCATCATTTTCAGCCCTTTCATAAACATAAGCTCTTAAAGCATAAAGATTAGCTGCATCGGGATTTTCCTGAATCAATCCGTTTAATTTAGTTAATGATTGATCAATTTCTCCATCATTCACCATAGAATTAATTAAATTATTAATAAATATTGGTTCACTGATACCAAATTTATCAATACCTGCCTGAGCGGCTTCCTTTATGTTATTTTGGATTTCCGGAGATGCATCTTCATTCTGTTGCACTATGGTCTGATAGCTAGCAATTTCATAAATAATTGCCTCCGGTTTTTCATATCCTGCCAATCTTGCTTTTTTGAATGCCAAGGCACCTTCTTGGGGAGCGTTACCTTGTGAGGCAGCTAAACCTGCATTGAAATATGAAGTGGCAATTTGCTGCGGATTAAAAACTGTAGGATCATTGTTTTGTAAAGTTTCAGGAAGATCACCATAAATCATAAAGGCCTCATATGCTTGGGGATAATATTCTTTAGCATTATAGTAATCAGCTCCTACACCAAAGAAATCACTTGCATGGCCCTTTATGATATTATGCATTTCTTTGCTTCTTTTTGGCTTGATCTGACCTTTTTCATTGGGAAGACTGTCTAAGGGAAGACCCTGCAAGAAATAATTATATCCGTTAAGTAATTCCTGTGCCATCACATCTACCTGTGCTGCAGGATCATCAGGATTAATCATTTTAGTTTTGTACGCGTTATCGTAGGCATCAAATTCTATCTTACCTGCAATAAAGTACGTTTCCACTTGATCTTTTGTCTCAGGATTTTCAATAGCTTGTTTAATCAGGCTTCTGGCTTCCTCAAGCTTTTCCGGTTTTCCTGAAAGTTTTTTTGCCTGTTCCACTAATGCCTTTTGAGCAAAAACAGGAGCTATCATTCCTATGCAGAGGATAGCAGTTACTATTTTTTTCATGCTTTAATTTATTTTAATTGTTTATTGTCTCTGAATTAATTTTCTTCTGAGGCTTCTTTCTTCTCCTCTTCTTCTATTTCTTCCTGAGGATCGCTTGCCACTTTACAGACAGAAGCAATTGTATCGTCACGTTTGGTTAGATCTATCAGTTTTACCCCTTGTGTATTTCGACCCATAACACGAATACCCGACACTGCCAATCTTAAAGTAATACCACTTTGATTTATTATCATCAGGTCGTTAGAATCATTTACGCTTTTAATAGCTACCAAGTCCCCGGTTTTCTCTGTGATATTCATTGTTTTGACTCCTTTACCACCTCGGTTGGTTATTCTGTAGTCTTCCAACGCAGAACGCTTTCCATAACCATTTTCCGAAACTACCATCACAGTTTCCTCCGAACCTTCTTTCATGGTGATCATTCCGACTATTTCATCGTTGTCTTCACCGAGAGTCATTCCTCTAACACCGGTAGACATTCTACCCATTTCACGAACCTTACTTTCATGGAATCTAATAGCTCGACCTTCTTTATCAGCCATAATAACTTCAGAATTGCCATCTGTTAGTCTAACCTGAATTAATTGATCATCTTCCCGTATTATAATGGCATTTACTCCGTTAGCTCTTGGCCTGGAATAAGATTCCAAGGATGTTTTCTTTATGATTCCTTTCTTTGTACAGAAGATAAGGTTATGGGAATTATTAAACTCTGTATCATCAAGTTTTTTTATTCTGATAAAGGCATTTACCTCATCATCAGAATCAAGATTTAAAAGATTCTGTATAGCTCTTCCCTTAGAATTCTTGGCTCCTTCAGGTATTTCATAAACTTTAAGCCAATAACATTTACCTTTCTTAGTAAAGAAGAGCATATAATTATGGTTTGAAGCAGGGTATATATATTCTATAAAATCAGAGTCTCGAGTATCGCTTCCTTTGGCACCTACTCCTCCTCTATGTTGAGCTCTGAATTCGGATAGGGGAGTCCTTTTGATATAACCTAAATGAGAAATAGTTATAATCATTTCATCATCAGGGTAGAAATCCTCGGCATTTAGATCCCCGGCAAAAAGATTGATCTTTGTTCTTCTTTCATCTCCATATTTGTCCCTGATCTCTATAAGCTCATCTTTCATTACCTGACGACAAACCTCATCATTATTGAGTATGTCGTTTAAATGTGCAATGAGTTTCATCAGCTCATCGTATTCTTTCCTGAGTTTTTCCATTTCGAGACCTGTGAGCTGACGCAATCTCATCTCCACAATTGCTCGAGTCTGTATTTCATCAAGATCAAATTTTTCTGCAAGACGTTGTCTTGCCTCTTCAGTAGTTTGAGATGATCTGATAATAGATATTACTTCATCAATATTATCGCAAGCTATCATCAAACCTCTAAGAATATGAGCTCTTTCTTCAGCTTTTCTCAGCTCATATCTTGTTCTTCTAATTACAATTTCATGTCGGTGTTCTACAAAAGCTTCAAGTAATTGCTTCAAATTCAATGTCTTAGGCCTTCCATTAACCAATGCCACATTATTCACACTGAAAGTGGTCTGCAATTGTGTAAGCTTAAATAGTTTATTTAAGACCACATTAGCATTAGCATCTCTCTTAATTTCTATAGCGATATGCATCACACCGCGAGCCGATGTATCCTTGATATCGGCTATACCTTCCACCTTTTTATCTATTGCAAGGTCAGCAATACTTTTTACAAGATCATTCTTGATAACTCCATAAGGTATTTCAGAGATCACAATCTGATCATGAGTACCTGTATTTTCAATCTCAGCCTTAGCTCTGATAAAAATTTTACCTTTCCCGGTTTCAAATGCATCTTTTACACCTTGCATGCCGAAAATTTCTCCTCCGGTAGGGAAATCAGGAGCTTTTATATACTGCATCAAACCTTGTATATCTATGCCGGGATTATCTATCAATGCAATGGCGGCATTTAAAGATTCGGTTAAATTATGGGGAGGCATATTAGTAGCCATTCCAACTGCTATTCCTGAAGCACCGTTTACAAGAAGATTAGGAATCCTGGTTGGAAGTACGGAGGGTTCTTCAAGGGTATTATCGAAATTAGGAACAAAATCTACCGTTTCACGGTCGATATCTCTTAACATTTCCTCTCCCATTCGGTCGAGTTTGACCTCTGTATAACGCATCGCAGCGGGAGAGTCTCCGTCAATCGATCCGAAGTTTCCCTGTCCGAAAACCAAAGGGTATCTCAACGACCATTCCTGAGCCATTCTCACCATGGTCATATAAATTGAGCTGTCACCATGGGGATGGTATTTACCCATTACTTCTCCTACGATACGGGCTGATTTCTTAGTATCGCCTGAAAAAAAGTTACCCAATTCATTCATTCCAAAAAGAACCCTTCTATGCACGGGTTTAAAACCGTCTCTTACATCAGGAAGAGCTCTTGATACTATTACCGACATCGAATAATCGATGTAAGCACTTTTCATCTCCGATTCTATATTAATCGGTATTATTTTGTCTTCGCCTTGCATTATCTTGAAATTTATGACTTTAAAGCATTTTTTATACTAAAAAAGCCCTAATACGCCATATGCAAAGTTACTTATTTTTCTTTACAATGGCAAACTTCACTCAATTCCAAAAGCTTACCTATAATTATTGGCACAAGATTTGCAATATTTTTATTTCCAATTAAGTTTTATAGGTAAAAACAAAAAATATTTGATGAAGAATGATTATTCAAGGCAATTCCGAAATATTTTGGAAACAGCCTATCAAGAAGCTCAAAAATTCAATTCTCCGGTGATTATGAGTGAGCATTTTGTCTTGGCTTCTTTGCACAACCATGATGGATATGCTTTTAAAATTCTTAACCACCTAAATATTCCTATTTCGGATATTGAGAAGGAACTGGAGACCTACCTTCAATCATTAGAGGAGGTCCCGAAAGAAAGCACTACATTATTCGAACAACATTTTAAAATTTCAATGTCTGCTATCAGGCATTTACATCTGGCTATGTCGGAAGCTCGAAAAATGAATGCACATATTGTGGCGGGAGAACATATTTTGTTGGCATTAATTCATGATCAAAGAGCTATGGACAGCGGAGTATTGAAAAATATTAAAGAAAAGTATCTCAATTTTGATATTACTATTCAAAATATGAGTGACCTGAATATGCCTAAAGGAGGGAAAAACTTTGGTGACGATGAAGATGAAGATGAAGAGATGTCTCCGTTCGGGCAAATGAACAACCCACAAAGTTCTTCTACTCAGGCATCGAAGGGTAAAGACCGGAAAAGTGACACCCCGGCATTGGATAAATTCGGATATGACATGACAAAAGCCGCTGCGGAAGGTACATTAGATCCGGTTGTGGGTCGTGAAACTGAAATAGAACGCTTGGCACAGATCTTGTCTCGTAGAAAGAAAAACAACCCGGTTTTAATAGGAGAACCCGGAGTAGGTAAATCGGCTATTGTAGAAGGTCTTGCTTTGCGCATTGTTCAACATCAAGTTCCTCGGGTGCTTTTTAATAAAAGAGTAATTGGCCTTGACATGGCAGGTATGGTAGCGGGCACAAAATACAGAGGACAGTTTGAAGAAAGAATTAAAGCCGTTTTAGATGAGTTACAAAAAAATCCGGATATAATTCTTTTCATTGATGAAATACACACAATCGTGGGAGCGGGAGGAGCTGCAGGTTCTATGGATGCAGCAAATATGTTAAAGCCTGCTCTGGCCAGAGGTGAAATCCAGTGTGTGGGTGCTACTACTTTGGATGAATACCGCCAGAATATAGAAAAAGACGGAGCTTTGGAAAGACGTTTCCAGAAAGTAATGGTTGAACCCACAAGTCCGGAAGAAACTTTAGAAATACTACGGAAGGTAAAGGATAAATACGAATCTCACCATAATGTGAATTATACAGATGAAGCCTTACAGGCTTGTGTCGACCTTACACAACGGTATGTTAGTGATAGAAATTTCCCGGATAAAGCTCTAGATGCATTAGATGAAGCAGGTTCCAGAGTACACATATCCAATATTGTTGTTCCGGAAGAAATAGAGAAATTGGAACATGATGTGGAAGAAGTGACTGAAAAGAAACTAGCAGCTGCTAAATCTCAGAATTTTGAATTGGCTGCAACTTTAAGAGATGAGGAATCTAAGAAAAAGGCTGAATTGGAGAAGGCAAAAAATGAATGGGAGAAAAAAATAGATAGTGAGCGTCAACTTGTAGATGAAGAAAATGTAGCTCAGGTTGTAGCTATGATGACTGGTGTTCCCACTCAAAGAATTGCTCAGGCAGAAGGAACACGTCTTTTAAAAATGGGAGATATCCTTGAAGGTTCCGTAATAGGTCAGGATGATGCCATCAAAAAAGTAGTTAAAGCCATTCAAAGAAATCGGTTAGGCCTGAAGAATCCTGAGAAACCGATCGGAGTTTTTATGTTCCTTGGTCCTACAGGAGTTGGCAAGACACATCTTGCAAAGAAAATTGCAGAATACCTTTTTGATTCAAAAGATGCTCTCATAAGAATGGATATGAGTGAATATATGGAAAAATTCACTGTTTCCAGATTAGTTGGAGCTCCTCCGGGATATGTAGGTTATGAAGAAGGAGGTCAGCTCACAGAAAAAGTAAGAAGACACCCATATTCAGTAGTATTACTTGATGAAATAGAAAAAGCTCACCCTGATGTATTTAATCTCTTGCTTCAGGTGATGGATGAGGGAAGATTGACAGATTCGTTAGGAAGAAAGATTGATTTTAAGAATACCATTCTGATCATGACCAGTAATGTGGGATCACGGCAATTAAAAGATTTCGGTGGAGGAGTGGGATTCAATACTGAAGAGGTATCGAAACAGCAGGCTCACGGAGTAATTTCTAAAGCTCTAAATCGCGCTTTTTCACCTGAGTTCTTGAACCGTGTTGACGATATTATCATGTTTGATCAACTTGAGAAAGAAGCCATTATTAAAATTATTGATATTGAGCTTAAAGACTATTACTCAAGGGTGGAAAAACTTGGATTTACTCTTCAAATATCCGATGAAGCTAAAAACTTTATAGCAGAGAAAGGGTATGACAGAAACTTCGGTGCACGTCCTCTAAAGAGATCTATTCAAAAATACCTTGAAGATGAATTGGCAGAAATAATGTTGAAACTTAATTCAGAAGGTAAACTTGGAGGCACCATAAATGTCAGCTTTAAGGAAGGAGATGAAAAACCTACGGTAGAATATTTACCTATCCAAGGAACAGAGGAATAAAAGAAAACATCTGTTTAAATTTTAAATCCGGGAAATAATTTTTCCCGGATTTTTTTAGTAAAACAACAGAGCTATTCTGAAAGTAATCCAGGCAAATCCCCATGCCAGAGCCGTATTGTACAATACCGAGAATAAGCCCCATTTCCAGGTTCCGGTTTCTTTAACAATAGCGGTTATGGTAGCGACACAAGGGAAATATAACAAAACAAAGACAAGAAAACCTAAGGCTGATGCAGGAGTAAATGGAGCCTTTCCCGAAATTTTAGAGGGCGTTTTTAATCTTTGAGATAACAATTCAGCATCGTCATCTCCCACATAAAGCACTCCCAAGGTGGAAACCACTACTTCCTTAGCTGCACATCCCGCTAATAATGAGCAGCAAGCTTTCCATCCCATATCAAGAGGTTCCATCACAGGTTGAACGAATCTTCCTATATAACTTAAAATTGAATGGCTTTCCTGGTATTCTTTCAATACCATTTCTCCTATTTTTTCTTCATCGGAATCAAGAATTATTTCTTCCGGGAGTTCTGCTATTGAAGCTAATGCAAAATCCGAAGGAATATCATTTTCATTATAACGTGGAAAATAAGACAGCGCCCATATTATAATGGATGCAACTAATATCAGGCCTCCCATCTTTTTTATATATTGATCAGCCTTTGCCCACATATTTCTGAAAGTAGCTTTTGCTGTGGGAAATCGGTAAGGAGGAAGTTCCATAACAAAAGGAGTTTCGTCAGCTTTAAACCAAAATCTTCTCATTAATTTGGCCGTTATCACTGCTACGATAATTCCTAAAAGATATAGACCCACAAACACCCAAGCTCCGTAATGTGGAAAGAATGCTCCTACTAATAATACATAAATAGGAATTCTTGCTGAACAACTAATAAAAGGATTAATAAGGATAGTAATCAATCTGCTTGAATGACTTTCAATAATACGTGTGGACATAATGGAAGGCACGTTGCATCCGAATCCCATTACCATTGGAATAAAGGATTTTCCATGTAAGCCCATTTTGTGCATTAACTTATCCATTATAAATGCTACCCTAGCCATATATCCTGAATCTTCCATAAACGATATAAAAGTATATAAGATCAGAATATTTGGAAGGAAAACAATCACAGATCCGACCCCTCCAATTATACCATCAAGAATAAAATCTTTTAATGGACCTTCTATCATATATTTCCCTATTAGCTGAGAAAACCATGTTATAAGGCTTTCAATCCACTCCATAGGGTATGAGCCGATTTGAAAAGTAGCCCAAAACATTAGCCACATTATCAAAAGAAAGATGGGGAAGCCGAAAAGTTTATTTGTTACAAATGCATCAATAATTTTGGTTGAATTATCGTCATAAGACTTTTCAGTTTCCATAGTTTCAGCCATTGCACCTTGAATAAATCCGAATTTTTCAGCCGAGATTAAAGCATTAGCGTCTTCACCTAAATCTTTTTCCAATTTTGCATTTTGAGCATCTCTAATCTTCTCCCAATAAGGATATTTAGGATACTTTTCCAACATTCTTTTGATTTCAGGATCTTTTTCCAGAAGTTTTATTGCCAGAAAACGGGGTGAGAAACGTTGAGGAAGATCAGAATCCTCTTTTAAAGCATCAATAAGTTTTCTCACTGAATCCTCTATTTCAGGACGCATTCTAACATGAATATGCCTGGTATCGGGATTTTTTAATTCATAAACCTGGATAATTGTATCAAGGAGACGATCAACCCCCCATCCTGTGGCAGCAATTGTCGGAATAATGGGCACTCCCAACATCTTACCGAGAACTTCGTATTCTAATTTTATATGTTTCTTTTCCAGTTCATCAAACATATTAAGAGCAATCACCATACTTCGGTTCATGTCTATTAGTTCGGTAGTGAGGAAAAGATTACGTTCTATATTGGAAGCTACTACTACATTTACTATTATATCAGGAGTTTCTTCCTTTAGGTATCTCATTACAAATAGCTCTTCCGGAGAATAAGCCGACAAAGAATAAGTTCCTGGAAGGTCAACAATATTAAATTCATAACCCTTATATTTCATATATCCTTCCTTGGCACCGACCGTTACACCGGCATAATTTCCTACATGTTCATGAGCTCCTGAAACAATGTTGAAAAGGGAAGTCTTTCCACAATTAGGATTTCCTACCAGTACTACATTAATACTTTTGGCTTTACTAACTTTAGGTTCCGGTGTGTGGATTGGTTTGACTTTAATTTTTTCTTCCACATTCTTTTCCCATTCCTCTAAAGGTTCGATCTCAATCATACCGGCCTCAGATCTCCTCAAAGAGACTTCGTAATCCATCAGATGAAATTTAATTGGATCTTGCAAAGGAGCATTTAACACAAGTGTAATTTCACGTCCTTTTACAAAGCCCATCTCCATGACCCTTTTTCTAAAAGCGCCATGACCTAGTATTTTAACAATGACACCGGTTTCGCCCGGTTTGAGATCGGAAAGTCTCATGGATTTAATTTAAGTCCATTACAAAATTAATGAAATTAAAAATGTAGGTTATAAAAAGAGATGAAAATACCTATAAATAGGTATTTTCATCTAACAAATTAAAACTTCTAAAAGACTTTTATTACTTTCTAATGCACTCTATTAAAAATGGGATTTTCAGTCTTTTAAATATTTATCCAGGAACCTGAAGAAAACCCTTTGCCATAAAATTGCATTTTGTGGTTTTAATACCCAGTGGTTTTCATCGGGGAATACTAACATTTCTGCTTCAAGTCCATGCATCTTGGCAGCATTAAACGCCATCATTCCTTGTGAGGCCAGAATTCTGTAATCCAATTCTCCCACAGTCACCAGAATAGGGGCCGTCCAATCATTAACAAACAGATGAGGTGAATTAGCATATGTTTTTTGTGCTATTGCATTTTCTTTATCCCAATACGCGCCCCCAAGGTCAAAGTCCGCAAACCACATTTCCTCTGTTTCAAGATACTGTGCCTCAAGATTGAAAATTCCTGCATGAGCTATTAAAGCAGCAAATCTTCCTTCATGATGCCCTGCAAGCCAATAAACTGAAAATCCTCCATAACTTGCTCCTATGGCAGCTATCTTAGATTTATCAATATATGGCTGTGCTGCAATGTAATCTGTGGCAGTAAGATAATCTTTCATATTTTGACCCCCATAATCTCCAGAAATCTGACGATTCCATTCAGTTCCGAATCCAGGTAAACCACGTCTATTGGGGGCTATAATTACATATCCGTTAGCTGCCATTATCATAAAATTCCAACGATAGCTCCAGAATTGACTTACAGCTTGTTGAGGGCCTCCCTGACAATAGAGAATAGCCGGATATTTTTTATTTGGATCAAAATCAGGAGGTAAAATTATCCAACATAGCATTTCTTTACCATCAGTAGTAGATAACATAACTTTTTGAACTTCACCTAATTTTAATTGTGAGATTAAGTCTGCATTAATTGAAGTAAGATCTTTTACCGGTTGGCCTTCTTGAATTAAGCAAACTTCATTGGGTTCTCTCATGGAATGACGTAAAGCCAATGCAGAAGATTCTGATAATGGACAAATATTAACGAAATCACAAATAGCTTCTGCAACAGTAGTAATTGAAGAAGTAGTAACATCTACTTTAAATACAGGTTCTGTACCTTGATAATAACCGGCAAACCAAATATAATTGCCATCAGGACTCCAGGATATTTCCTCCGGCCAATAATCCCAATTTTCTGTTAGATCTTTTACCTCTCCTGATGACATTTCCATTACCATCAATCTTTTCTTATCACTTTCAAATTTTGGAGTAGCCATTGAAAGCCATGCAAGTTTTGATCCGTCGGGAGAGAATACCGGATCTGTGTCATAACCCGGATTTTCCTCAGTTAGGCAACGGGTTGAACCATCTTCTAAATTATAAAGATAAAGATTGCTATCAGTGGAGAAAGAATAATCTTTTCCCTTGAGTTTGCGTGAAACATAAACAAGAGACTTGCTGTCAGCTGACCAAGTAAAAGCATCAGTACCACTGAAAGGCCTCATAGGACATTCAAAAGGTTCCCCCTCCATTATATCTTTTGTCCCTGATAATCCATCTATAGAAAAATTAGCTATAAAAGGATGTGGGATACTGGTTACCCATTCATCCCAATGTTTATACATAAGATCATCTACAACTCTTCCTGTTGTTTTTGGCAAATCTTTGAAAAGATCTTCATCCTTTTTATTATAATCAGTGACAGGACTTCCAAAAACGACTTTTTCTCCGTCAGGTGAAATTACAAAACATTCAATACCATTTTTTATATCGGATATTCTTCTTACATCACTGCCATCAGCTTTCATTGTAAAGATCTGCAAAGAATTAAGATTATCATCTTTACGTAAAAATGCTATTCTTTCTCCATTATTTATCCAGCATAAATTTGATTCGGAAGAAGCAGTGACAGTGAGTCGTTTCAAATCAGTACCATCAATATTCATGATGTAAATCTCTGCATTTGATTTATTTTCCTCAATATCTTCATAGGATAACGTAAAAATCACTTTCTTACCATCAGGAGAAGGAGTAACCTGAGAAATTCTTCCAAAAGCCTCCAGCACTTCCGGAGTAAGCATTCCGTCTTTTATTTCTATTTTGGGCTTTTCTATAACTTTTTGTTCTCCTTTTTTTCCTTCAGAACAAGAGAAAAGCAATGGTAAGAGCAAAGTACCCATGATCCAAATGTGTTTTTTCATTGGCAATTAATTTTAGGTTAAAAAGTATTTTATATTCAAATATAAATCAAAAATAACAATTAATTTTTCTTTTTGGAAAATGAATTGTTACCGAACAATTTTTTTATAATATCGAATCGATTTATTTTTTTTAAATCCTGAAGTATCTGTCTTTTTTCTTCCGGTTTGTACCAGAAAAAAAGACGTCTCTGAGCATTTTTATCTTTTTCTGTTGTGGCCGTGAAAATCTGTTCTCGTGTGTATGGATGAATTCCGGTATAAAAAATTTCAGAAGCCAGAGTCATAGGGGTAGGGGTAAAGTCTTGTACCTGTTCCAGATGATAGTTCATCTCTTTGGTATCAACTGCCAATTGAGCCATATCCTCTAAAGTACTACCCGGGTGAGAAGAAATAAAATAAGGAATCAATTGTTGATTTAAACTATATTTCCGGTTTATAGAATCGAATATATTCTTAAATTTTTTAAATAAGGAGAAGGAAGGTTTCCTCATTAAGTTCAACACCTTATCATTTGTATGTTCCGGAGCTACTTTAAGCCTTCCGCTTACATGTTTTTTAATTAGTTGGGAAATATATTCCTGATTCTTGGCATCAATCTTCACGTCACCGGAAGGGGCCATAGCAAGATCATAACGTACACCACTTCCTACAAAAGCTTTCTTCACACCTTCAAATGAATCTACTGAACGATAAATATCCAGTAGTTTAGAATGATCAACATTCAAATTTTTACAAACATTAGGATGTAGACAGGATGGTTTAATACATTTCTTGCAGATCTCTTCATTTTTACCCTTTAATTCATACATATTTGCCGATGGACCGCCCAAATCGGAAATGTAACCTTTAAAATCTTTCATCTCTGTAACTGCCTGTACCTCAGACAAAATTGATTCTTTAGATCTGGAAGTAACAAATTTACCTTGATGGGCTGAAATTGTACAAAATGCACATCCTCCAAAACATCCCCTATGTAAAGTCACAGAATGACGAATCATTTCGTATGCAGGTATTACCTTATCTTTATATCTGGGATGAGGCACACGAGTGAATGGCAAAGCATATATGGAATCCAATTCTTTTTGATTCATAGGAGGAAACATCGGATTTATTTGTATCCATTTTCCTCCGGTTGATTGCCAGATAATATTTCCTTGATATTTATTAGACTCTTCTTCTACAATTTTAAAGTTTTTTGCCTGCAATCTTTTATCATTAAGACATTCTTCGTACGAATTTAAAATTATACCATTCTTTGAATCCGGTGTTTTTGAATAGAAAACAGTCTGTGGAATATCTGTAATATTACAAATATCTACTCCTTGATTAATTCGGTCGGCTATAAGTCTCATTGTTTTCTCTCCCATACCATAGGAAATCATGTCAACATGAGACTGATATAATATAGAGGGCAATAATTTATTTTGCCAATAATCATAATGTGATACACGTCTTAAGGAAGCTTCTATTCCACCCGCAATTATAGGTATCTCTGGGAATAATTCCTTTAATATTTTTGAATATACAATTGTGGGATAGTCGGGCCTCATCCCATGTCTTCCTCCGGGAGTATAGGCATCCGTATGACGAAGCCTGCGATTTGCTGTGTAATGATTAACCATTGAATCCATTGCTCCTGCAGAGATTCCGAAAAAAAGGCGTGGTTTCCCTAATTTTTTAAAATCTCTTAAATCGTCTCTCCAATTAGGTTGAGGAACTATAGCCACTTTATATCCGGCATCTTGTAGCACTCTACCAATAACTGCTGTTCCGAAAGAGGGATGATCCACATATGCATCACCTGAAAACAAAATAATGTCGGGTTGTTCCCAACCAAGTTTTTCAATCTCTTCTTTAGTAGTGGGAAGAAAATACCTTTTACTGATCTGATTTTGCATCTAAGATCTCTTTTAATTCAATGAGTTCATTTCTGAATTTTGCAGCTTCTATAAAATCAGTCCGTTTGGCAGCCTTTAACATTTCCTCATTTACTTTCTCAATTCTTCTTTTCAGTTCTTCGGACGACATATATTCAATTACAGGATCAGCTGCCATACCAATCTCATGTTCTTCCTCAATATAGACTCGAGGAATAACAGGTGCAACTTTTGTGGATTTGGCTTTTTGTAGATTTTTATTCTCTCTTGGGATTTCTTCAATTTCCTCACCACCATAAAGAGTAATAAGTTCTCTGGCTGAGGATTTCTTTATTATAGGACTTGGTACAATTCCATTTTTTTCATTATAAAGAATTTGTTTGGCCCTTCGTCTCTCTGTTTCATCAATGGTGCGTTGCATACTGTCTGTTATTTTATCAGCATACATTATCACTTTCCCATTTACATTCCTTGCAGCTCTTCCTGCAGTCTGTGTAAGAGAGCGATGATTTCTAAGGAACCCTTCCTTATCAGCATCAAGAATAATAACTAAACTAACCTGAGGAAGATCTAGGCCCTCTCTCAAAAGATTTACACCCACTAAAACATCATATATACCATCCCTGAGGTCTTCCAGAATTCTGATTCTCTCAAGTGTATCTACATCACTATGAATATATGCACTGTTAACACCCCATTTCCTCAAATGGGTATCAAGTTCCTCTGCCATTCGTTTAGTCAAAGTCGTAATCAAGACCCTCTCATTTTTTTCAATACGTAACCTTACTTCCTCCATGAGATCATCAATTTGATTCATTGTTGGGCGTACTTCTATTTCAGGATCTAAAAGTCCGGTAGGCCGGATCACTTGTTCCGTGAACACTCCTTCACTTTTTATTAATTCATAATCTCCAGGAGTAGCACTAACATAAATTTTTTGAGGAGTAAGAGTCTCAAACTCTTCGAATTTCAAAGGTCTGTTATCAATAGCTGCCGGCAATCTGAAACCATATTCAACCAGATTCATTTTACGAGACAAATCTCCTCCGTTCATTCCACGCAATTGTGGGATTGTTACATGGCTTTCATCAATAATAGTTATAAAATCGCGGGGGAAATAATCAAGCAAACAGAAGGGTCGCATTCCTGGTTCACGCCCGTCAAAATACCTGGAATAATTTTCTATTCCTGAGCAATGGCCAATAGATTTCATCATTTCCAGGTCATAGGAAACTCTTTCTCTTAATCTGTCGGCTTCCATCATTCTTCCTTCTTTTGCAAAAAAATCACACTGTTTTCCTAAATCAATAGAGATTTGATCTATTGCGTTGCTCATTCTTTCCTTGGTAGTTACAAATATATTTGCCGGATAAATTTTAAATCCTTCCAAAGATGTCAAAGTCAGTCCTGTCATAGGATCAACTGTCTGAATCTTTTCGATTTCATCTCCCCAGAAAACCACTCTAAGTTGAATTTCTTCAAAAGATAACATTATATCCAGAGTATCTCCTTTTACTCTAAATTCACCGGGAGCTAAAGTAATTTCTGAACGGGAATACAAAGCATCCACAAGGCGTCGCATTAAAGTGTTACGATTTATTTTCATTCCCACTTTAATTTCAATAACACTTTGAGAGAAATCCTCAGGATTTCCCATTCCATAGATACAGCTTACACTCGACACTACTACAAGGTCTCTTCTCCCTGAAAGAAGGGAAGCTACAGTAGAAAGTCGAAGCCTTTCAATCTGATCATTAATCATCAGATCTTTTTCAATATATTTATCACTTGAAGGAATATAAGCTTCAGGTTGATAATAATCATAATAGCTTACAAAATATTGCACCGAATTTTCAGGAAAGAATGTCTTGAATTCAGAATAAAGTTGAGCAGCAAGGGTTTTGTTGTGAGAAAGTATTAAAGCGGGTCTTTTTACTTCCTGTATTACATTGGCCATAGTGAAAGTTTTGCCTGAGCCCGTTACCCCCAGTAATGTTTGATGAGGATTTCCCGCTTCTATACCTTTCACTAATTCTTCAATTGCTTCCGGTTGATCGCCTGTCGGTTTATAGTCTGAAGTAAGTTTATATTCCATTTTAAAAATGAGTATTCTGCAAAATTAATAAAAGAGAGGGATAATAAAGAGTATAAGATAAAGCAATATTTATGCCAAAAATAGGTAAATAAGGGATAAAAAAGTTACCTTTGCATTATATATAATTTATATTAAATAATTAAAAACCTATACCGATGAGAAAGAATATTGTAGCCGGCAACTGGAAAATGAATACAGTGCTTGAAGAAGGTGTAGAACTTGCAAGTCAGGTAAATGAACTCCTGAAGGAGAAAAAAGCAAATTGCGAAGTTGTGATCTGTGTTCCGTTCACACATCTTGTTTCCGTTAAGGGTGTTATTGATGAACCTTTGAAATTAGGTGCAGAAAATTGTTCAGAGCATCCTAAAGGAGCTTATACGGGTGAAGTAAGTGCAGCAATGGTTAAATCTACCGGTGCTTCCCATGTAATTCTTGGTCATAGTGAACGTCGACAATATTTCGGTGAAAATGATGAACAATTATTAAAGAAAACAAAACTTGCTCTTGAAAATAATCTTATTCCTATTTTCTGTGTAGGAGAAGTGCTTGAAGAAAGAGAAAATGGAACTTACAATGAAATCGTTAAAGGTCAGGTTGAAGCTCTATTTGAACTCTCTCCGGAAGAATTCTCAAAAATTGTAATAGCTTATGAACCGGTTTGGGCCATTGGTACAGGAAAGACAGCTACAGCTGACCAGGCTCAAGACATGCATGCCCATATTCGTAAAGTAATTGCAGACAAATATGGCAAGGAAATAGCTGAAAATACGTCAATACTTTATGGCGGTTCCTGTAAGCCTAGCAATGCTAAAGAACTTTTTAGCAAACCCGATGTTGATGGTGGATTAATCGGCGGCGCCTCTCTTGAAGCTCCTTCATTCATGGGAATAGTAGAAGCTTTTGATTAAAATTACGACCTTAATGATAATTATCTCACCAAAGAATATATTCTTGCGGAAAACCGGTATAACCTTCCTCCGGACGATAATCCTGATGCTCATCTTCTATATAGTAGCTGTAGAAAGTCAGGCTCAGGACAAACAGAATGCTGTTGAAAGGATAATGGCACAATCAGAAGGGAAAATCACAATAGAAATTCCCGAGTCAATCCTTACAAGTTTACTTCAAACCTCTGGAAATAAAAGATCAGCAAATGAAGTAAAGCCTGGCATCAATAAAATGGCAGGTTACCGTATTCAAGTTTTTAGTGATGGAAGAAACCAAAGCACATTAGAAAGCCGGGCTAAGGCAAGAGGCAATATGATTCTTTCAAAGTTTCCTAAATATAAAGGTCAGATTTACACTTTCTCAAGTTCGCCTAATTGGTATACGAGGATTGGAAATTTCCGCACAGCCTCAGAAGCAAATAGTGCCCTTACAGAATTAAAGAAGGCTTTCCCAAATCTTTCGTCCGAAATGAGGGTGGTAAAAAGTCAGATTATTGTAATTAAATGATGAAAGAAGATAAAGATAAGGTTATTGAAGAGATTGCTTCCCACTATCGTGCTATCTTAAAATTGATTGGTGAGGATCCCGACAGAGAAGGATTATTGAAGACACCTCAGAGGGCTGCCAAGGCCATTTATTCTATTACATCAGGCTACAATCAGTCGGCAAATGAAATCGCTTCTAAAGCTATATTCCAACATGATGGCAAAGGAATGGTGATAGTAAAAGACATTGAATTTTATAGTATGTGTGAACACCATATCCTCCCTTTCTTTGGTAAAGTATGTGTCGGCTATCTCCCGAAAGGCAAAATATTAGGCTTATCTAAACTTGCAAGGATAGTTGATGTGTATGCGAAGCGTCTTCAGGTACAGGAAAGATTAACTGCTCAAATTTGCCGGGAAATAAGTAATCTCATTCCTAATGATGGAGTGATAGTGGCCTGTGAAGGAGCACATTTATGCATGAAAATGAGAGGAGTGGAAAAACAAGACTCTTCAACCCTTACATTTGAGTCGAGTGGAAAATTCAATGAAAATCCGGAATTAAGAAAAGAATTCATGACAGTCTGCGGTTTTTAGAATCGATACTCACTTCTTAATTCATAAAAAATAGAGGTTTTCAATATTGAAAACCTCTATTTTTTCTATTATGAAGAATGTAAATTTTATCGTGCTGAAGAAATTATAGCGTTCTTCATATCAGTATTGAAATCTTTCTGATTTAATAGATCTTCTACACTGAGATGCATTCTATATCTCCAATAATGAGTGGGATTAGCCGGTTCATTGATCTGATCTTCATGAGGATTTTCCCTTCTTAAATTTCCATCTGCAGAAAGCCAGTCGGCAAGAGGAATTATGCAGAACATGGAAGGGCTGTTAAGTTGCAGATCAAGAATTTTTTTACATATCCATGGCTCGGCAAAATAGGGAGCTTCACCATGTTCATGCAAGGCATTATTAAAGAATCGTTGAGTCACAGCCCTGTCGGCTTCCCACCAAACTCTTATTCCACCCATATCATGCGTAGAAGTGGTGCAAACAGAGAAATAAGGATATCTCCAAGTATCACCAAACTCCAATTTAGGATCTTTGGGCATCCTTTGAATTTCAAGCGAAAGAATTTCAAGACGAGACATAACTTCAGGAACACAGTCAGGAATCATACCTAAATCTTCCGCACAGCATAGCATTCCTGTGGAATCGATTAATGGAGGTAGTTTCCACATAGCTTTGCCATACCAGAATTCATTATGCCGATGGTAGAAGAAATCATTATACAATCGGTTGAAACACCATTTCTCATAATCGGTCAAGACTCTGAACTGATAAGTGAACTGTGCTGCGATTCTGGGGTGATAATGGCCTTTTTTATAAGGATCCTCGATAAATAGGACATCATCTATAAGACCTAACAGTGCCTGACTAATTCTGTAATTCTTTTCAGTATGATCCTGTTCAGCAAAATACCGGGCAACTTTAAGTTGCGTATCTACAAAATCTTTTATCTTATATCTACCGTCGCCTATATAATCCAGGTAGAGTTCTTTAGCTTCATTAGTATTTTCGCCAAAGAAATCGGTAAGCATCCACTCTAGAATCAAAGGACGTGTCTGAATTTCCGGGTTGATCCAAAAATCATAAGAATGTCTGAGTTCTTCAGGAGAGAAGGGGAGAGCCGGGTTAAAGTAACCCAAAAGACCGTGTAATGCATCTAATGGTATCTGCCATATCCGGAAGAATCCAAGGATATGGTCGATTCTATAGGCATCAAAATATTCAGCCATTTTCTTGAATCTTGCTTTCCACCATTGAAAACCGTCTTTAGACATTTCTTCCCAATTATAAGTAGGGAAGCCCCAGTTTTGGCCCAATACGGAGAAGTCGTCAGGAGGAGCTCCGGCCTGACAATCCATATTGAACAATCTTGGAGACTGCCAAGCGTCTGCACTATATCTACTGATTCCGATTGGTATATCTCCTTTTAATACAACACCTTTAGAATGGGCATAGTCTCTTACTTCTCTTAATTGTTTATCAAGGTGATATTGAACAAAATAATGAAAGTTTATTTCCTCCTGATGCTCATGACAATATTTCTCTACTTTCTTAAATTCAAAAGTTGAGAGGTCTCCCCATGCGTTATTATCAGCGGTACCAAATTCAGCACATAAGACTCTCCATGCTGAATAAGGCATCAACCAGTCTTCATTTTTGGAAACAAAAGATTTGAAGCCATCTGTATCTAAGGTTTCAGAACCTTTTTGCTTATAAATTTCTTTAAGATAACCTACCTTTAAAGAATTTACAGCCTCATAATCAATTTCCTTAAGTTCATTTAATTTTTTGGATTCATTTTTATAATAATCCATTTTTTCATGATCCTCAAGATTTCCAACCTCTTCCAGACGGATATACATAGGATGAAGAGCAAAAGTAGAATTTGCACTATATGGATAGGAATCTACCCATGTATTGGTCTTGGTCGTGTCATTAATTGGTAAAACCTGTAGTATCTTTTGGCCCGTTAATACACACCAATCTACCATCTTTTTTAAATCCAGGAAATCACCAACCCCATTATCTTCTGTAGTCCTTATTGAAAACACTGGAATTGCAGTTCCGGCTCCTTTCCAATGATCTCTTGGATTTGCAAATCGTAATCCATCCACGAGAATCAGACTGCCTGGAGTTTCATTAACAAAGCCGCATATTCTATTATTTACGGTTTCCCAAGCTACGGCTTCATTTGTATCTTTCTTGAGAACGACAAATTTATATTCAAAAGGCTGTTTGCACTCCGATAGTGGAATATTGATAGTCCATTCCGGATATTTTGAATCGTTCATCAGTAAAGATTTTGAAGGAAGCCAGTTACCTAACAATTTTCCTTCTCCACATATAGCCAGTACTTCATCCGGGTATACCATTGGAGCAGTGACATGTAATTGTATACAATCAGGAAAAGTTTCTAAAGGATTGTCTCGATGGGCACGTTTTAAGATACCATCAACAAAAGCGGAAGAATAATATGGCTTGTCATAAGGCATATCTTTCCATGAACTAAATATTTTTACCTCCTTAAGACCTTCACAGCCTTCATAATGATGAGGTTTACCCCATTCAAAACGCCATTCTTTGTCTTTTGATTTCACCACAAAAAAGAAATCGAAAGGGGGAGGATTATCGCCCAATTCCACATCAACTCTCCATAAATCCGGAGAAACAAGACTCATCTCCAATGCATCTCTCGGATCTCCGGCTCCTAACTGAATGAGATCCCCACATAGATAGAGGGATTCTCCCCATTGAGTGTGATAATTTAGATTAAACGAGATTTTCATGTATTAAATAGTTTGTTTTTCTTTATATGTAATAAATTTATTCAAATCAGCCACATCGTGAACTTCCACAAGATTTGCAAATCAGACAACCCTCTTGATAAACCAATGATTCACTCCCACAATTAGGGCATTTATCTCCTGAGGCTTCTGTTCCATTTGGCAGGTATTTTTTCAAAGCTCTTTCCACACCATTTTTCCATGTGTTGATACTTGTAGAATCTAATTCCAGACCTCCAACCAGTTTCAAAACCTGGTCTATCGGCATCCCATATCTTAAAACTCCCGATATCAATTTGGCGTAATTCCAAAACTCGGGATTAAACTTTTCGCTTAATCCTTCTATTGTTGTCTTATAACCTCTTTTATTAATAAATTGGAAGTCATATCTCTTTTTGCCGTTTTCATCAGTCGCCTTAATTATCTTGCCATGATTTACACTCTTAGGACAGAAAATTCCATCCTCATCATCGGCTAGTCCTGTGAATATTTCATATGGCTTTCCATCAGCAAGTCCAACGAATGCTATCCATTTCTCTTTATTATTCTGGAATCTGACTACATCAGCCTCTAATTCAATTGGTCTTTTCACTTCATGATCAACAGAATGGATTAGACTTGGTGCTGTTTGAACAGTTTCATTTTTTTTGACATTTTCCAAAACATTGGATCTCGAGCCGTCTCTATATACAGTGCAACCTTTACAACCGGATTTCCATGCTTCTGAATATAAATTCTCTACTAATTCTTCTGAAACATCGTTTGGAAGATTAATAGTAACACTTATAGAATGATCTACCCATTTCTGAATAGCTCCTTGCATCCTTACTTTTTCCATCCAGTCTACATCATTTGAGGTAGCTTTATAATAGGGAGATTTTTTTACTAATTCCTCTATTTCCTCAGCCGACATATTTTCTTTGGGTTCAATACCATTTATCTTCATCCATGTTAAAAACTTATGATGATAAACAATATATTCTTCAAAAGAATCTCCTACATCGTCTACAAAGTCAATTCTTACATTCTCATCGGAAGGGTTAACTTTACGACGCCTTTTATAAACCGGTAAGAACACGGGTTCTATACCGGAAGTTGTCTGTGTCATCAAAGAAGTAGTACCCGTTGGAGCGATTGTCAGACAAGCAATATTGCGACGTCCTACTTTTTCCATCTTTTCTATTAATTCCGGATCAACTTCCTTTAATCTTTGAATAAAAGGATTGTTTTTTTCACGCAAAGCATCATATACCGGGAAAGCTCCACGTTGTTGGGCTAATTCAACAGAAGAGGCAAAATATGCCAAAGCAAGTTCACGGTGCACTTTAACTGAGAAATCAGTAGCTTCAGAAGTTCCGTATCTTAAACCTAAAGCCGCCAGCATATCACCTTCTCCGGTCGTACCGCAACCTGTTCTACGCCCTTTTCCAGTTTTTGTCTTAATCTTTTTCCAAAGATTTAATTCAGTGCTTTTCACTTCATCCGGTTCAGGATCCTCTTCAATTTTTTTAATAATCTCATCAATTTTCAAAAGTTCAAGATCTATGATGTCATCCATCATTCGTTGAGCAATCTTGACATGTTTTTTGAAAAGATCGAAATCAAAAAAAGATTCCTTAGTAAATGGATTTTTCACATAACTGTAAAGATTGATGGCCAAAAGTCTACAGCTATCATAAGGGCAAAGAGGAATCTCCCCGCATGGATTCGTAGAAATAGTGCGGAATCCTAAATCAGCATAAGAATCAGCCACACTTTCTCTGGTAATAGTGTCCCAGAATAATACTCCGGGTTCAGCACTTTGCCATGCATTATGTATTATCTTTTTCCATAGAGTTCGTGCATCTATTTCTTTTGTAAAATCAGGATTTTCGGAGTTTACCGGGAACTTGAGAAGATAACTTCTTCCTTCTTCGGCCGCCTTCATAAAATCATCATCAATTCGTAATGACACATTCGCTCCCGTGATTTTTCCTGGAGTGGCTTTTGCATCTACAAATGCTTCAGAATCCGGATGTTTTATGGAAACCGTCAGCATCAATGCGCCTCTTCTCCCATCCTGTGCAACCTCTCTGGTAGAATTACTATACCTCTCCATGAAAGGAACCAAACCTGTAGAAGTGAGTGCAGAATTTTTAACAGGAGCTCCTTTGGGTCGCAAATGTGAAAGGTCGTGACCCACACCTCCTCTTCTTTTCATCAATTGAACCTGTTCTTCATCTATTTTAATAATGCCTCCATAAGAATCAGGGGTTTCATCCAAACCGATGACAAAGCAATTTGAAAGAGATCCAACTTGATAATCATTTCCTATACCCGCCATAGGACTTCCTTGGGGTACAATATATCTGAAATCTTTCAAAACTTCATATATTTCATCTTCATTTAACGGAGAAGGATAATTATTTTCTATTGATGCTATAGACCTTGAAATGCGGCGATGCATATCGTCTGGGGTCTTTTCATATATATTCCCAAATGAATCTTTTAAAGCATATTTCGTAACCCAAACACGGGCTGCTAATTGATCTCCGTTAAAATATTCCAAAGAGGCTGTATAAGCCTCGTCATATGTATAAACTTGTGGGGTGGATTCAGACATTTAGGTTATTTTTGTGGCCTCTTACTGGCGTTTCCTTTCAATTTGTTTGATTGCAAATTTAACTAACTATAGGTATATTTGCAATTATAAGAGTTACTGAAAATGAGCGAAAATTATTTTTTATCCAGAAAGAGTTGCAGGAATTTTAAAGATGAGAAAATATCTGAAAAAGAGATAGAAAATATTGTTACCCAGGCATCTAAAGCACCTACTTGCGGGAACATGCAACTTTATTCGGTTATAGTAACTGAGGATAAAGATAAAAAAAAGGCTTTGGCAAATTATCATTTTAATCAACCGGCTGCTGTTACGGCTCCTATAATTCTGACAATCTGTGCAGACTTCAATCGTTTTAACCGTTGGTGCAAAATTAATGAAGCTGATGCAGGCTATGATAATTTTCATTCCTTCATTGTATCAATGACAGATGCCATTATTTTTGCCCAGCAATTAATGACTATAGCAGAATTACAAGGTTATGGAACTTGCTACCTTGGAACCGTCAATTATAATGCTAAAGAAATCTCCGAGTTATTAAAACTTCCTGAATTGGTAATACCGGTTGCATCATTAGCAATTGGACTACCTGCTATAAAAGGGGAGGAAACTCATCGTCTTCCAATAAAAGGTATTTTGCATAAAGAATTTTATGTAGAACTGACAGATTCTGAAATTAAAGAGATTTTTAAAATACATGATGAAAATCCTGACAACAAGAAATTTTTAGAAGAGACCGGCAAGGATAATCTCGCTCAAGTTTTCGCTGAAATTAGATACCCGAAAGATCTGAATGAAAAAGTTTCAGAGTCTTTTTATAATCTTTTGAAAGAAAAAGGTTTCTGATTCTATGGAAATAGGTCTAAAATATAACATAGATCTGGTTGAGGATGTAAACAATATCTTGGCACAAGACTTTTGGGTATATTGTCACTTCATCGGTGACATGATTCCTGAAATCACAGATCCTATTAAATTTACATCAAACTGTTCAATTTTTGTTAAAGAGGGGCAAGGTAAAATTGAAATTGACTTGATGACCTATGATTTCAAGGCTCCTTGTATTGTTAATATTCGTCAAGGACAAATTATACAAAATGCAATAATAGAAGGTAATTTTGATGCTTCCTTTATAGTATTATCTAAAAGATTTTGTGATAATCTTTTTGTTATGCTAAAAGATTGTGCTTCGTATGGTACAGCAACACTTAGCCGCGTAACCCCCGTGCCTGAGAATATGGTTGGAAAATTCGATAATTTCTATATCCATCTCCGTGAAATTTTCAGTGATTCTCAAGGTGCCAACGGCTATCAGGCCATGGTGTTGGCGATAGCTTCATTTTTTTATGAATGTGGTACTAAATGTTATTTACCTATTTTAGACAATTCCACTAAATCTTCAAATCGTCTTACAGAAAAATTTCTTTCCCTAGTGCAACAACATTTCAAGAAAGAACGGTTTTTGGATTTTTATTCTTCTAAGTTAGATGTGAGTACAAAACACTTATCCCGAACTGTAAAAGAAGCTACAGGCTTTACGGCAGTAGACTGGATAGACCGATTTGTAATACTCGAAGCAAAAGTTTTGCTTAAATCAACAACTATGTCTATTCAGCAGATAGCTGATGAACTTAGTTTTCCCTCACAATCTTTTTTCGGTAAATACTTCAAGAAGCATATTGGAAAATCTCCTAAAGAATTTAGAAACTCTTAGTCAGAAAGGAATACTATTCTTTTGCTGTCATATTTATTTTTTCTGAGATCAAAATTCCCCCAATAATCAAAGCACAACCAATATAACCTAAAATAAAGATCTGCTCATCTAATACGCAATAACCTGCAATCATCGTAACTATAGGCTGAACATAAAGATAATTATTTGCCTTTATAGCCCCTAAGATTCTCATAACCTCATTCCATATCCAATAAGCGCAAGCTGAACATAATAGACCCAGAAATAAGAAATTTAATATAAATTGGGGTTGATTCAAATCAAAGAGCAACCATAATTTTAGTGGTTGATCCTGAATAATAAGTAGAGGTAGAGCTGTTACCACTCCATAAAAAAACAATTTCCGGGTTATAAACAAAGAAGAATAGATAGGAGTTAATCGTTTAATAACTATGGTATAAATAGCCCAGGATAAAGATGCACTTAAAGCAATTATATCACCTAAAGGATTAATTTCAAAACCTTCACCATTGCTGAAAATAATACAGGCTACTCCTACGAATGCAATTAATGAACCTATTATTACATTTGGTTTAGGTACAAACCTATAAATAATTGCCATTAAGGCTGTTGTAAAAATAGGAGAGATACTTACCAATAGAGAAACATTTCCAGTTGTGGTATATTTCAGGGCATAATTTTCTGCAATGAAATAAATTGAACCTGCACACATTCCGCAAATGAAGAGCATGAATTCATCTTTCAGATTGTTAGCCATTATTTTTCTGCAAGTCATAGCCAGCAATAGAATATAGGCGAAAGTGAATCTGTATACAAAAACCTCTACAGGGGTAAATCCTCCATTCACCATCAGTACTTTAGAACTAAGGAAGGAAGTACCCCAAGCCAACATTACAATAATTGCCCCTATATTGGCAAGAATCTTCACGGCATTCTATATAAGGTTATGTATGCAAATTTAAAAAGAATAGGCTATAAGTCAAAATTCATTCAGGAAACCATATTTATAAAAATGGCGATCTCATTTGAGACCGCCTTCATCGATATATCTTATTGTTGATTATTCTGGAGAAAATTCACTCTTAGGAGCCTGACATATAGGGCAAACAAAAGTATCAGGTAAAGAATCAAAATCAACTCCCGGTGCTATATTATCATCGGGTACTCCTTCAGAAGGATCATATATCCATCCGCAAATCTGGCAAACATATTTTTTCATAATCTTATTTTATTGGTTATACACCTTAAACGATTTTAACTATCTAAAGGTTCATGCTTGTTTTTTTCATCTTCCTATTTTAAATTTGCATACCAACAAGAAAAATCTAATACTATGGCAAAAGTAAAACCTTTCAAAGGTATAAGGCCTCCCAAACATTTAGTGGAGCATGTAGTTTCACGTCCTTATGATGTGCTAAATAGTGAAGAAGCACGCAAAGAGGCTGAAGGTAATGAAAAATCTCTTTACCGCATAATCAAACCTGAAATAGACTTCGAAGTAGGCACTGATGAACATGATCCAAAAGTTTATGAAAAGGCTGCTGAAAATTTCCGATTATTTCAGGAAAAAGGATGGCTCGTACAAGATGATAAAGACCATTATTACATCTATTCTCAAACCATGAATGGTAGAACCCAATATGGCTTTGTCGTGGCGGCTTGGGTTAATGATTATATGGAAGGCAGAATTAAAAAACATGAGCTCACCAGAAGAGACAAAGAAGAAGACAGGATGAAACATGTTAGAGTGAACAATGCTAACATTGAACCCGTTTTCTTTGCTTTCCCGGATAATGAAGTTTTGGCAGGAATTATAGAAGATGTAACAAAAGGAGAACCGGAATATAATTTCATTTCTCCGGATGGATTTGGCCACACATTATGGAAAATAGGAGATGAGAAGCTAATTAATACTATCACTGAAGAATTTGAAAAAATTCCTCATATGTATATTGCAGACGGTCATCATCGTTCAGCAGCGGCAGCCTTGGTTGGAGCTGAAAAAGCAAAAAATAACCCTAATCATAAAGGACATGAAGAATACAATTACTTCATGGCAGTAGCTTTCCCTGCTTCTCATCTCAATATCATAGACTATAATCGTGTAGTTAAAGATTTGAACGGACTCACACCTCAACAATTTTTGGATAAACTCAAAGAAAATTTCATAGTAGAGGAAAAAGGAACCGATACTTATCGTCCGGACAAACTTCATAATTTCTCATTGTATCTGGATGGGAAATGGTATTCTTTAACAGCAAAACCGGGAACTTATAATGATAATGACCCTATAGGAGTGTTAGATGTTACTGTATCATCCGACCTGATTCTTAGGGATATTTTGGGAATAACAGATCTAAGAAGTGATAAAAGAATTGACTTCGTGGGAGGTATCCGTGGTCTCGAAGAATTAAAAAGAAGAGTAGACAGTGGAGAGATGAAAATGGCTTTGGCTCTTTATCCTGTTACAATGGAACAATTAATGGATATTGCTGACAGCGGTAATATTATGCCTCCTAAAACAACCTGGTTTGAACCTAAATTAAGATCAGGGCTCGTTATTCACAAATTAGACTGATTAAAAGTAAAATTTACGGTAAAATTTCACTTTATTTTTTACAAAATTAGGTCTTGATATTAAAAGAGTAGGAGAATTTATTTCATAATGATTCTCCTTCTCTTATATTTTCTAAAGTGTCGGTTTTTTCTAATTCAGAAAGTTTTAAAATTTTTATATTCTGATATTGCCGGATAAGCTTAAACAATGAGTCATTATCTTGTTCAGATAATTTTAAATCAGTTTCAGCCGGGAAATCAAAGTTGATTTGAGTTAATTTTTTTTCAAAGAGCTCTGATAAAGAATCCACTGAAGCTGAATCCTGAGCCGTCTTTATTTTTTCTGAAAATTCTTTAATTAATAAAGCACTCTGTTCAAAAAGCTTTTGAGAATCTTCATTTTGTTCTTTATTTTCTTTTTTCACACAGGAAATCATAGAGATCACGAGAAATGACCCCAAAAGAGGATAGATCATCCTTTTATAAAATCTCATATTCCGTAATCTTCTTTTTGTCATCTTTTGTCAAGTTTTGGACGAAGAAATTTGCCTGTGTAGGATTCTTTTATTTTCTCAATATCTTCAGGTGTACCTTGAGCCACAATTTCACCTCCCTTTTCTCCTCCTTCGGGCCCGATATCTATAATCCAGTCTGCAGATTTTATCATATCTAAATTATGTTCAATTATAATGACGGAATTACCCCTATCTATCAAAGCATTTAACGACTTAAGTAAAGTTGCAATATCATGAAAGTGAAGTCCGGTTGTTGGTTCATCGAATATAAACAAGTTATTTCCAGAATTTTCTTCAGAAAGAAAGTATGCCAATTTTACTCTTTGGTTTTCACCACCTGATAATGTTGAAGAACTTTGTCCTAACTTTATATATCCTAATCCGACTTCATGCAGTGGGGTCAATTTTCTAATGATACGTTTCTCATTGGTACCAGGGCTTTCATTAAAAAATTCAATGGCTTCATCTACAGTCATCTCTAAGATATCATAGATATTCTTGCCTCTATATTCCACATCAAGTATCTCTTTTTTAAACCTCTTTCCATCACAAACTTCACATTTAAGCTGAATATCAGCCATAAATTGCATAGGCACAGTTATTTTCCCTTCTCCTTTACATTCCTCACATCTTCCTCCTTCAGAATTGAATGAAAAATAAGAAGGAGTAAAACCCATTTGCTTGGAAAGCTGTTGATCAGAAAATAATTTTCTGATTTCATCATATGCTTTTAAATAAGTAGCCGGGTTAGAACGGGTAGAAGTACCTATTGGATTTTGATCCACAAAATAAACATTCTTTATGGACTTAAGGTCACCCTCTACGTTTGAATGAGATCCAGGTACAAGACCAGGTTCTCCTAAATTTCTTGCTATAGCTTTATAAAGTATTTCTTTAACTAAGGTTGATTTACCAGAGCCACTAACTCCTGTAACCATAGTCATTATTCCAAGAGGAAATTTTACATCTAAATTTTTTAAATTATTCTCATTTGCTCCTTTTATCTCAATATATTTTTTCCAAGGCCTTCTAAGAGGAGAGTAGTCTATTTTTAGTTCTCCGTTTAAATATTTTAAAGTATAAGAATCTACAAAATCAGAAACATTTTTGATGTTTTTGTCTCCACTAAAAACAATGTTTCCACCAAGTCGGCCGGCATCTTTACCGATGTCAATTAAATGGTCAGACGCTTCCATAATTTCTTCATCATGTTCCACTACAATTACAGTATTACCCGTTTCTTGTAATTTCCTCAATACAGAGATCAAACGCTTTGTATCCCGAGGATGCAAGCCAATAGAGGGCTCATCTAAAATATATAAGGATCCCACTAATGCCGAACCTAAAGATGTGGCCAAATTAATCCTTTGACTTTCTCCTCCTGATAGAGTAGAGGATAAGCGGTCTAATGTCAGATACCCTAATCCTACTTCATATAAAAAATCAAGACGAGAAGATATTTCTGTAAGTAATCTTTTGCCAATAAACCTATCTGTTTCGGGAATATTTATATTCTTGAATAAGTCTCTTAATTTTTCTACCGGTAAAGTCACTAATTCCTGAATGGTATGACCGTCAATTTTAACATAAGAAGCATCTTCACGCAATCTTGTTCCGCGACAGGTAGGACAAACAGTCTTACCTCTATACCGAGCTTTTAAAACTCTGTATTGTATCTTATATTGTTGTGTATCAACCCAGTCAAAGAAGCCGTCAATACCTTCCCACTCTTTATTACCATGCCATAAAAAATCTTTCTGTTTCCTTGTCAAGGATGAATAAGGCGCATGGACGGGGAAGTCATATTTGGAAGCTATTCTAATGAAATATCTTTTCCATTCACTCATCTTGTCTCCCCGCCAGCACTGCACAGCATCTTGAAAGATAGAAAGTGTTTTATCAGGAATAACTAAATCTTCACTAATACCCATAACTTTCCCGAACCCTTCACAATCAGGACAAGCTCCATAAGGATTATTAAAATTAAACATTAAATCAGAAGGTTCTCTAAACTCTAAACCATCCGCTTCAAATTTTTTGGAAAAATTCAGTTGTTTAATTTCAGAATTGTTCCAGATCTTTATTATACATTGGTCATTCCCTTCATAATAGGCAGTCTCAATTGAATCAGTCAATCGAGATAATTCCTCTTTATCTTCTGAAATAACAAGGCGATCAATCAGAAGATTATAATCTTCAGGATTTAATGTTTCAGTCTGTTCAACTATCTCTTGTATATCTATAAAATCGCCATTTTTCTCAAGCCTTGAATAACCCTGTTTTAATAAAATTGAAAGATGGTCTTGAAAACTTCTGCTTTCAGGTATATCCATTTTAACTAAAACAGCTATACGAGTTTGATCGGGATATTCTTTTAATGCCGTTATTATATCTTCTGTGGAATGTTTCTTCACTTCTTCTCCGGAAACGGGAGAAAAAGTATGCCCTATCTTAGCAAAGAGCATTCTTAAATAATCATAAATTTCAGTTGAAGATCCTACGGTACTCCTTGGATTCCTTGTATTTACTTTTTGCTCTATCGCAATAGAAGGGGGCAATCCACTGATAAAATCACATTCTGGTTTAGGCATTCGCGTCAGGAATTGCCTTGCATAGGCTGAAAGACTTTCTACATAACGTCTTTGACCTTCAGCGTAAAGAGTATCAAAAGCCAAAGAAGACTTACCGGAGCCACTTACTCCTGTAATTACAATAAATTTATTTAATGGAATATTGAGGTCAAAATTCTTTAGATTATTGACCCTGACACCTCTTAAAGAAATATTATCATTATCCATAGGACCTAAAGACAAAATAAAAAACGGTTATCAACACATGATAACCGGGAAGTTGCCTTGGAAAGACTCGAACTCTCACAAACGGAACCAGAATCCGGTGTGCTACCATTACACCACAAGGCAGGATTAAATTTTAGTTGCCTTGGAAAGACTCGAACTCTCACAAACGGAACCAGAATCCGGTGTGCTACCATTACACCACAAGGCAATTTCCCTGTAAGGGTTTTGATTTCCCTTACCTTTATAGTGCAAATTTAATTCTTTTTTTCGA
>JAFLTS010000016.1 GCA_022509185.1 Muribaculaceae bacterium
ACAGCTCAACCCGCTACCCTTGCTTCGATCAAGACCTGGGGGATTTACGGGGAGCAAGTCGTGCAGGACTCACCCGATGCAAAATTACATTGATTTTCCAATTATTACAAATTTTATTCAGATTATCTCCTTGTTTATATGCAATTTTTATTACAAAATAATTGCCAATCCCTGAAAATCAGATGATTGGCAATCTTTGAAATCTCACTTAATTTGTGTTAACAAATCTTAAACGCCAACTTGTTCCACTACTATACCATCAATCAGGGCATGATTGGTTTGCAAATTCATGTTGCTGTCTTCCGGATTATATTGCAAAACAATCTTATGGATGCCTTTCGTAAGTCTTACCTTTACAGAGTTGGAAATGCCCCAGTCGTTCCAGTTAGATACTCCGCGTTGAGGCATTACTATGGTACCCACATCCTTACCGTCGACATATAAACTCCTGATAGCTGCCTTATTCTCGGTGTTTACAGGTCCGTTGCCATTGCTGTATCTATATGATATTGAATAAACTCCGTCGTTGGGAACTTCGATAGTCTTGACCAAAGGAGCCGTGGTTTGGTCAGTTTCTGCAAACCCCTTACCTTTGAAACCCTCTATTGAGGTGGATGGATAGGAAATTTCCGGTGAAACTGCAACAACTACTTCATCCTCCATATCCCAGAAACTTGAGGGACGGTTGCTCCGTGGTTCTGATGCGAAGCTTTCCGTGCCATCTGTGGCCACTCCGATCACCTGCCATTCACCGGGCTCTAAAGCCGCCCATTGGGTCTGACGTGTGCGTCCTACTTCCTTGCCATCTTTCAGCACGATATATTCAGCGATATATTCAATCGGGTTCCATTGCAGAAGATTATTTACCGGAGCACCCGGTTGACTCAAAGCAGCATCGTTGATGAGCCAGGTGATCGGAGTGAGGGGAGCCTTAAGATTGGCTACATTATTCACCTTCATTGCCGGAATAGGCTGATTGTCCATATCTACAACTATAGCCGTATTGTCTTTAAGCATCTTTGCAGGAATAACTGGATTCTTGGCCAGATCGTATGGCTTGCCGTCGATAGTTATTTTTGAAACCTTATTTCCGAATCCGTTAACAGTGATATTAAGTTTTCCTCCTCTGTACGGGAAATTTGAGAGAGTTCTTGTACCCCCTAAAACTTCAGGCACGAAAGGAGCTATCCGAAGCCCGTCTTTTTCAAAGTGTATGCCGAAGAGTATCTGATTGGTCAGAGCAAGATTACCGGCCAGACTCCACAACATGTTTGAAGAATTGAGTTCAGTGAAGATATCCCCGTTGTCAAGGTTGAAATTTTCCTTGTTGGTGGCAAAAAGGGCAGCCGGTCTCACCACACTGCCGATTCCTTGAAGCACACCCTGTTCATTTCCCGCCTTTGCCTGAGCCAAAGTCCAGTAAGAAGCCACGAATGGCCAGAGGGCATTGTTATGATAATTTGGAATATCAGCGATCTGCGGATAGAAGATAGCCGGTCCGAATTTTGTGGTCGGATTGTTTTCGGATATTGATTTCTGCTTGTCTGCCGGGGCTATATCATATAAGATAGCAAGAGATTCGCCCAAAGTCTCGGCCCTGGGATTTAAGATAAGGTTGTCACGACCGTATGTGTACATTCCATAATAACCCTTATCTTCCATCCAGAATGTTTCATCTATTCTTTGAGCCAGCTCGTCGGCCGCTTTCTTGAACTCCGCCGCTTCTGCTTTCTTACCCAATTCCTCGGCCATCTGTGAGGCACAGTTAAGCGCGGCCGCATAAAGCACATTTGTGCCCATCGCCTCGCTTTGTGCAATGTCTGCTGTCTGCATCCATCTCGGGTAGCTTTGTTCACGCCAGTCGATAAAGGAAGTCTCCCCTTTTATAAGGCCGTTTTCGCTTATCACTGTCCGGGCATCCTTTGCTATTGAACGTTCTACCACGGGATATACCTTTTCGAGCCATTGACGGTCGCCTGTAACTTTATATATTTCCCAGGCAGCCACTGTCCATATCATGCGGTCGGTAGATATAGGCCACGCGCCTCCCGATCCTGTGTCCTGAATTATCTGGCCTTCGTCATTGATTTTCTTTAGCAAGGAGATCATGGAAGCCTCGGGCTGAAGGGCCGCCATAGAGAGGATGATGGAATAGCTGACATCTCTGGTCCATACTCCGGCCCATTCCTTACCGGTGCGAAGAGTGGTATCGGGTTCTACGGCATTCACCATTTCATCGAGCCCCATATTATACACAGCCTCCATAAGAGGGTTTCCTCCGGACACAACGGGATACTCGCTCAGGTCATTCTTCTTGATCCAAACCTGGTCAATAGGCATGAAATATCCCGGACGACCTTTGTAAGTACTCCGGATTTCATAAGGATTCACCGCCCAGGCTTTGAATTCATCTTGATACAATGTATCCCCTTTCCAGATATAGGCATCAGTTTCCACCACGACAGGAGCCTCCTGTGCCAATACATTCATTCCGGAAACAAAGCATGAGGATACCATGAGAATTTTATATAACGTTTTCATGGGAAGGTATTTATAATTTTATGTAAAATTAATAAAATAAATAAATAAAGCATAGGGAGACGGGGAATGTTATTAAAAGTTAATGCATTAATATAAATTAGTATTTGTTAACAATATTTATAGAATTTATAAAGCTTTGATTTATAGCGTTTTACGCTATGGGGGGGGGTAAAATGAGTTTTAACTTTTTGAATATCATTAGAATATAAACTCAAAATTATAATTTTGGGGATGAAACGATTAATTCTATTGGAAAAAAGAATAGGGGATTCTTGGCTCTTTTTCTCATAGAAATCAAGAAAAACACAAAAACAAAAGTCGTGAAAAAAAAGCTTAAGCTACTGTTAATGGCAGCCATAGGATGTGTTACAACTATGTCGGCACAGGTTGGTGTGAAGACAAATATAGTTGGAGACGCATTACTGTCGCCCGCTTTGGGAATTGAGGTTGGTCTGGCGCCACATTGGACCTTAGATGCCACCGGAGAAGTTAATTTTTGGAGTGTAAACGGCCATTTGTGGAAGCACTGGCTGGCTCAACCCGAAGCACGTTATTGGTTCTGCGACCGTTTTGCAGGTCATTTCTTAGGCTTACACGCAATCGGAGGACAGTATAATTTCGGCAACATTCACAACGGCATCACTTTTTTAGGCAGCAAGTTTAAGAATTTAAGCGACTACAGATATCAGGGCTGGGCCGTAGGTGCCGGTATCGGATACGGTTATTCCTGGGTGCTGGCGAAACACTGGAACTTTGAAGCAGAGATAGGTATCGGATGGATTTATACAAGATATGATAAATTCAGATGTAAAAACTGCGGCAAGAAGTTAGAGAGTAATAGAGTGCATAATTATGTAGGGCCAACAAAGGTATCATTGGCTTTGGAATATATCTTCTAAACCTGAAAGAGATGAAAAATTTAAAAGCTATAATAAAGTCAGCCTTCCTTGGTCTTTTGATATTATCTGCCGGCAGTTTAAGCGCCGGTGCTGAAGGAAACGAAAATTATCTTGGAGGAGAGCCCGCACTCACACGCAACGGGAATCTCATGAGCGTAGATATACCTTTTGATTTTAAAGATCTGAAATTAAATCATAACCAGGGTCTTTTGCTCACACCTATGCTGGTTAACGGTACCGATACCTTGAAACTTACGCCTGTCGGAATATACGGACGCACCGCCTGGTATCAATTGGAAAGAGGGATATTGAAAACGGTGCCCTTAGATTCACAGATAGCTCTAAAATACAGTTCCCGGAAAGATCCTATGGTCTACAGCAGGAATCTTGAATATTCCTCCTGGATGAACGGAAGCAGCCTTATAATAGGTCAGGATTTCTATGGATGCGCAGGCTGCAACCAGGGCAAAAGCCTTTCGGAACCTTTGGTAGCCTATAATGAGGAAATTTTAGAAATGGAACCTCCATTGATCTACCAGGCAGCAGTGGTGGAAGGTGTGAAGATGCGTGAACTCTCCGGAAGAGCTTACGTTGATTTCCCCGTAAATAAGATTGTGATTTATCCCGACTACAGAAATAATACCTATGAATTAGGTAAGATTATCGCGACAATAGATTCCGTAAAAAATGACCCGGATATTACGGTTACCAGTATTCATATAGCCGGTACGGCCTCTCCGGAGGGTCCCTACGACAACAATGTTTATTTGGCTAAAAACCGAACCATTGCATTGAAAGATTATGTAACCACTCTTTATAATTTCCCGAAAGATTTTATTCAGACAGACTATGATCCCGTGGACTGGAAAGGTTTGAGAGAGTGGCTTGAAAACAACAACCTTAATCATAAAGAGGAGATATTGGCTATCGTGGATTCGGATATAGAACCATATGCAAGGAACTCAAAGATCAAAACAGACTATCCTGTTGAATATGAATGGCTGTTGAGAAATGTTTATCCCGCCTTGCGTCATTCCGACTACAGGATTGAATATCAGATCCGTGAATTCACAGATATTGCTGAGATTGCTGAAATAATGCGCACCAAGCCTCAGAAACTTTCTTTAAGCGAGATGTATAGACTGGCCGGTGCCCTTGAGCCCGGATCTGAGGAATATAACGAAGTATTTGAAATAGCTGTCAGGATGTATCCTGATGACGAAACAGCCAATCTTAACGCTGCAAATTCTGCATTGGCAAGAAAGGACCTCGAAAGAGCTGAAAAATATCTTCAGAAAGCCGGAGAATCCGCGGAAGCCAATTATGCCCGTGGAGTATTAAAAGGAATGCAAGGAAATTATGAAGAGGGTATAATTCTGATTGAGAAGGCCCGAAACCAGGGACTCGCGACAGGAGACGAACTTTTAGAAAATTTCAAAAGCAGAATAAAATAAATCAATTCAGTGGATGCACGGGAGAATCAACTTCTTCAGGGCTTGAAAATTAACTGTCAAAAATAGAATAATAATAAACAAACATCATACAATGAAAAAAGCGATTTTTCCTCTTTTGCTTGCCGGTCTGATGGCAAGTTGTGCCAATGAAGATCTTGGCAACGCTGGACAAAATTTATCAGGCGATGCAGTTGAAGCCCAGCTTTACGGTTATCTCACAGTGAGTATGGTAGCTCCGGGTGGATATATGACAAAAGCTAACGACGATGACCAAAACTATAAGTATGGTACGGAAGACGAGAATTATGTGAGAAAGATAAGATTCTTCTTCTTCGACGAGAGCGGTAACCCGGCTCAGGTAAGAAAGAATCCGACTGACGACAGCAAATTCTATTCATTCTACGACTGGGATCCGACAGATAATGATAATGACTATACTCCCGGTGATGACGTAACTACAAAACCTTCGGATGATCAATACACCGGTGAAACTATCGAATCGATGCTGACGACCACTATTGCGATAAGCGGCCCGGCATTAGATGCCGAACAGACTCCCGTGATGCCGGCTCAGGTGCTGGCAGTAGTCAACCCGAACAGTACGGTATTGGAACTTGTGAATCCTTCCTTAGCTACAGTACAGGCAGCTGTGGGTGCTGATGCAGAAGCTACCGTGGCATCACCGTTGACTACCATCGTAGACGACTTCCAGACCGACTTGATGGGCAAGGGGGATTTTGTGATGAGCAATTCAGTATTCAGAACAGGCACCTCAGATGCTTATGCAGTGAATGATGCCCAGTCTATCGATCCGGAAAAACATATACAGGCTAAACTCGAAGATTCACAGAAAAATCCTCTCGTCATCTATGTGGAGCGTGTGCTGGCACGTCTTGATCTTAGTGTAGGTATTGCAGACAGCAAAAAGAAAACAACCGATGATGGAACAATCTATGATGTGGAATTCGAATTCAATCCTGTAGATCCGAATTATGAGGATAATGAATTGAAACCATCAGTTTCAGAACCTACAAAGATTTATGCGAAACTTTTAGGCTGGACCATAACTTCAACACCGAAGGAATCGAGGCTTGTAAAACAGATCCAAACCGGATGGGATGATTTCAATGCAAATCAACCTTGGAATGCCACAGACTTCCATCGTTCTTTCTGGGCTGTAAACCACGACAAGCTGGATGATGCCAATTCTATCAAGGATAACTATAGATGGAATTCTTACAACGATATCAGCGGTATCAATAATAACACCAGAGCTGACGAATGTTTCGATATGACAAAAGAATCTGCCTATATGCAGGAAAACGCAAATCCTTTAGCATCAGCTGCAACAGGTGCAAATCCTTCATATCCTACCAAAGTGCTTTTGGCAGCTCAGTTGGTTGACGGAAATGGAAAACCGGTTACAATAACCCAATGGGGTCAGCAATATTATACTATCGAAGGTCTCAAGAATCTCGTAGCTCATATGCTCAATCTTTACACCGGTGAAGGTGAAGATAAAGAAAAGGTTAAACCTTCAGATCTTGATTTCATGACCTCAAGCTATTATAAGGCTAAGGATCGTCAACCTATCGGATTCTCAGGAGGATATATCTCATATTTCACACTTCGTAAGGAAAAACTTTCAGAAAGTGAACAGGGCACCCTTCCTTCAGACAAGACCTGGTATCACCTTGATGAAAATGATCCTACCGGTGAAAAATATGATGAGATCGAGGATGTAGATAAATATCTTGAAGATGTATTGGGATATGCCTTGGTATGGAATAACGGTTACACTTACTATTATTTCGATGTCCGTCACCTCGGAACAGATGACAAAAATATGGGTTATTACGGTGTGGTAAGAAATCATATCTACGACTCGACCATCACAACATTGAAGGGTCTTGGTACTCCTGTATGGGATCCTAAAGAGAATATTTATCCTGAACATCCTGATATCAGCGGTAACCTGATCACAGCTCAGATTAAAGTGTTGATGTGGCGTGTAGTATCTCAAAACTACGAGTTAGTCTGGTAAACTGAAGATTGGAGAAAAACTTAATGATTTGTAAATTAAAATATATGTTGCCGGTTGTAGGCATGGCTCTTATGTCGTGCCACAACCCGGTATACGATTACGAAGGAGATTGCGAACCCCACTACTACGTAAAATTTGTCTATGACATGAATATGCAGTGGGCCGATGCTTTTTCCTCTCAGGTAAACTCGGTTGAACTTTATGTTTTCGATCCACAGACAGGGGAAATCGTTAAACGTTTCGAGGAATTCGATACCTCAGTTTTATCCTCTCCGGGCTACCTGATGCCACTTGATCTTGAACCGGGGAATTATCAATTCGTGGCCTGGTGTGGTCTTGAAAACAATATGGAAAATCTGTTTTCTCTTCCATCCACAAGGACACGTGTGGAAGAGGTACATTGCAGAATGCACCGGGACTATGATGACAAAGGAAATGCCTTTCAGGACAAACAGCTTCATCATCTGTTCTACGGAAGTCTGGATGCCACGCTCCCGGACGAAGAGGGAACCTACGTCTATCAGGTTGATCTGATAAAGAACACCAATAATATCAGTATATCACTTCAGCATGTTTCGGGTCAACCGCTCACAGCCGATATGTTTAATGTGGAAATGACCGAAGGCAACGGACATCTCAAGCATGACAACTCATTGATGGATGATGAAGATATCTCTTACCGCCCCTGGCATCTGAGAGACGGCGCTATGGATATCGGAGGCATGAAAGCTGAAAATGATGATGAGACCTTGAATTTCTTCATGGCGGAACTTTCCACCTGCAGACTTATGAAAGACAGGGATCCCCGAATCAATATCACCGATTCTTCAACCGGCGAACTCATCTATTCGATACCAATCGTGAAATGGGCCACCACTTTCAGAAGTCAGCAATTTGCCGATGTCAACAACGAGATTCATGTGGTTTATGACGATCAGGAATATCTCGACCGGGAGAACCAGTATAACATAATGCTTTACCTCGACAATAAGGAAGATGGAGGCTGGCTCACAGCCACAATCTATATCAATTCATGGCGAGTTGTGACTTCCCAGTATGAGGTGGAAGATTAATCTAATTATATACAAAAGAGTAATATCAGCAACAGAGGGATGAAATTTATCTCAAAACAACAACTCGGGATACTTACCCTTTCTTTGGCAGGTGTATTGACCGGCTGCACAAATGAGCCTGAGACTCCCTTAAACGGGGCTTCGGAAGGTTCGACGGGAGATATTCGTCCTTTGATCACTTTGAATATAAGCTCCCTCACCACCGGTTATGATGCCCGTGTCACTGAAAGGATTACATCGCTGCGCATAATAATTCTTAGTGAAACCGACGGAAAGACATATGTGGAATGGAACAAGCATATTGACTTAACTGCAGAAGGCAATTATACAGGCACTTCCGCCAATACTTTCAATTATATCTTTTCCAGATCCACGGTTCCGGGAGTGAAGAAGTTTTATCTTATAGCCAATGAAGAAACGGTGAACTCTGTTTCTTTTGACGATATGGATGTCCCCGAATGGCTTGAGACCGGAGGAAGTCTTTCCGACGTTCTCAATCATTTCGGCCGTGAGTATATTCCCGGATATGATGATTACCAGATCTATAAAGATGAGGAAGACTATCCCGAGATTTCGGAAGAACAACCTAAGGGAGAGGAATTGCTCGATATTTTCAGCCATATTTATTTCACACCTGAATATAATATAGACAACGGAAATATAAAACTTCTTTATTCCAGCTATTACGAAGGATTTGAAATCATAGATCCGCGTGCCACACGGAGCAGTAAGTGGGGAGGTTCACACACCAGGGATGAAAATTCAGAAGGATTGGAAATAGATATCTCCGATCTTAGGCCTGAGGATTATCAGGTGGATAATAATTTCTATTTAGTGCCTTGTGCCACGAAATTCTATCTTGAGTTTGTAAACTACCGTATAAATTCATTGAAAATCAACTCTGCAGAGATAGGCGGCATTGCTGACACCAACTTTATTATTCCCCAGCTCGAAGATTCAGAAAAGGAAAAGTTGTTAGGAGGAAAGAAAGTATGGTGGACCGACTGGCTGGCAGCCGTGTCGAAAGCTTCACATTCTTATCCGGAATATGAACCCAATATTGGCTTTAACTCAGAAAACGGCTGGATATCCGATTTCAGAGTGCCGGCAGACGCCTATTCCCTTTCTGAAGACCCGGAACCGGGAAAGGATAGTATCGGTAATGAACCGGAGGAAAGTGAGGAGATTGAAATAAAAGGTTGGAGATATTTTTTGGAGGTATCCGACAATAGAACAATAGGCGGATATGGAACTGAAGACAGTAATAAATCTAAGCCTACTGTTAGGGAATACGGTCCGTTTTATCTTCCTGAAAGTCATTTTCTGGTGCCCGTAAAGAGTCAGGGAAGTGAAACCGAAGAGGAAACTAATTCTTCCGGTGAAATTGATGAGGTGGATTCTGAATCAACGGATAATATTGTAGAGGATCCTTCTGAGCCAGAGGTAAGGGTTATGGAGCAAAAGTATTATCTTACTATGGACCTTGAAGATACCGGTAAAGAGGAAGATAAGAAGCCAAACTTCACCAATGTCGAGATAGGGAATCTGAACTCTATGTTCCGGAGTACATGTCTTAGGATCCGTGTCACTATGATTGATTGGAACAATGCAGGAGCTTTTGCCCAAATCAGGCCCTGGAATGAACATTACACCAACGGATATTTAACTGAAGAAAAGCAATGAAAAAGCCGATAAAGGCAACTATAGGAATATCTCTTGTATTGGCAGGATCCATTGGTTTGGTTTCGTGCCAAGAGGAAGGGGTGGTAAATAAAGAGGAGTCACCGGATTATTGCGGAAGATACCTCGATTACTTCCAGGTGATACCGGTTTCAAGGGCATCTCTTGGTGAAGAGCCCGGATTTGAGGAAATGCCTGTTTTCAGTGATTTCCTGGATGAGAAATTCAAATATTCAGAAGAATTGGGGAACGAGAAGAAGAGCTATCTTTATATTTCCCAGCTCACTGATAATATAGTGCCATTTCAGGATGCAGGTACCGGTGATGTGACAGGTGACGATGTAAACCTTTACAAGTATTTTTTCCAGGAACGTCTTATGTTCCAAAATCCCGATTGGGATAACGGCTATAATTTTTTCCCCGAAAAAAAAGAGGATATGGTAGACTGGGATTTTGTAGGACAGAACGGCCCCTTCGGTAACGGTTATGCCCTCTGCGCCTTATATTTTCCCTATTCCAATAAGATTCAGGAGTTTAAGGTGGAGGAAGATCAGTCTACCCTAGAGAACCTGAGGAAATCGAATATTCTTGGGGCCAAACATTCCAATTCGGCTCTTTATACACGATTGCAATTCCGCTTATGGCATCTTATGACAAATTTGAATGTTACTGTGTATGTGCCGGTCTTCAAAGATGGAGTAACTGAAGCGACAGATAGCCAAACGCCCGTAAAAGATGCAGAGCCGTCGGGATATTTTGCAGATTCAATGATAGGAGCAGAGGTGTTGGATGTTTATAACACATACAGTATAAACTTCAAGACAAAGCAAAGTGAGGCTGCTCCCTACACATTTGCAGATATCACGGAAACCGGTAATCTTGTGAAGGAATTGAAGATGTACAGACATCCTTTAGAAGATTCCAATAATGGAAAGACACCGGTTGAAAGAATCCGTGTAAGAGATTTTATGCCTGAAGATGAAATTCCGGAAACAATGCGGGATAAGGAGTATGATGATGTATATGTCTATAAGTTCAGCGTACTGATCCCACCGCGTCAGAAAAGTGATTTTACAGACAGAGATTTCTTGAGATTTAAGGTTAAAAGCACACTGGGTGATGGAATCATTAAGAATTTTGTCTTTAACGGCTCTCAGGAATACCATCAAAATCCTGAAGGAGCCGGAATATTCCTGAATGATGAAGGGAGCCAGCAGAACATCACGCTATATTTGAAGAGAAAAGGCTCCGAAGTGTTGTTGGTAGAGGCAAACGTGATAGACTGGACTGATGCAAGTTCCGATATGTTTGTAAATCCGGAGCCTCCGAAGAACGGAAAGGAAAACGATAAGTAATGAAAAGAAAGCATTTGATATATGGTATTGTGACCACACTCTTTGCAGGGGCTTTCAGTTCGTGCAAGGAAGACACATATCTTGGAAACGATTTGATTGAGGAAGGCGGAGTTTTGCAGGTAAATGCCGAGTTGAAAAAACCGGCTTCAACCCGTGGTTATATTGAATCGGGCAAAATAGAGGAAGGCATATTCACCTTAACCTATCCCTATTATTATGCCAATATCAATGTGGGAGAGGGAACCTTTCGTTTTAACTATGCCTTCGGTCAGGTAAGCTTCCAGGGATCAACAGGCTTTGCCTATAATGTCACATCAGATGGTCCGGTGGAACTAAGATGGGCTGAAAAAAGCTCCGGAGCCAACAACGGCGTGTATGTTCGTCCGAACTATTATGATAATACGGCCACTTTATTCATGGACAATGTGCTGTATGGCACCGGTGCCTCCGGTACGGGCGGCGCCTTGTCACCCAGAGATACCATCATTTCTCTTCCCGAAGATAATCCTTATATAGCTGCAAAATTTGACGACGAAGAGGGTACAAACGATCTCTTATGGGGAAAAGGAACAGCGAAATTAAATTCGAGATGGATAATGATGGAGATGCATCATTATATGTCGAGAGTGAAGGTAAACGTCACGGTAAAAAAACGTGAAGGCCAGATGAATATTGATCTGAGGAATGCAAAGGTTAAAATTACTAATGTATTGCAGGTACCTAAAAGCTATAACCGTAAGACCGGAGAACTATACTTTATAGGGCAGACGGCAGGTAAACTTAATGAATCTGAAACAATACAGCCCGAACAGTATCAAGACTTCCAGATGGTGTATAGACAAAATGAGGTAGAGGAAGGGGAGAGTCCGGAGAATCCGGAAACCCGTGTGGATGAAACTGCTACGTTGGTCGAAAATTACTGGTGGGAGAAGCCTATTAAAAATTATGTAGAACCGGATGAGGAAGATGAAGAAAAGATGATCGAGTATGAGGTATATTCCACCTACGATTTTGTATTTCCTCCCCAGACTTTACAGACAGATGATAAAAGGCCGAGACTCGTTATTACGGTTCCTGCCAAAGACTATAATGACGGTGCCAGTGAGTATGGTAAAGAAGGAGATATAGAGTTTTCCGGCTATTTGCCCAGATCCATGTTTGTGAAAGGTGAGGGAGAACAGGAAATGGTGCCCGAACGTCTGAACTTCCTGAAGGAATATGCTCTTACTATCAATACCAGCCTCGAACCGGGCGAGCCTGAACTGGAATTCATGCCTGTGACGGTAGAGCCATGGGTAGACAAGGGGCATCTTGCACCTAAATCGAACCAGGCCGGAATTGGAAGTGCTGCAGATTTCTATAAGATGATAGAATATTATAAGGCAAACAATACTTTCCAGCTTGGTAGATACGGATATATAATGGACGAAAAAACCAATAAATGGAGGTTCCAGTTCAGAGCTACAAATGTGGAGTTGGAGCTTGAGAAAATTCAAGGGGAAATGAAACCGGGAACACATACGGAAAACGGAGTGACACCACCTTTTGAAATTGATGTAAGAAACAGAGTGGAACTGGTGGTTTTGCCTGATGGGTCAAAATATGAATTAGAAACTAAAAATGGGGCAAATGAAGGATTATATGAACTTCTTACTACTGATCCTATAGGGGTGGTACAAACTGAGGAATCTTCACCGGAAAAAAATAATTTTTCCGAGCTTATAGAGGCTTATGAGAGTAAGGCCAGGAAGGCATTAAGATTGGCAATTTTCGGTGAATATGATAAAGATGAAAAGAAGTGGATATTTAAAATCAGCGATGATATAATACTTGATTATAAGGATATTGTGGGGAAGATGCCGGCAGGAGAGTTACATCCCTATAGAATGTACTTAGATACAAATAAAGTAACAGTAAAAAATTATCCCGGAGAAGAAGGACCTAAGGTACTGGAACTGGAAGATGAGGATGGAGCCACTGAGTTATACAACATACTTACCTACCAAACTCACGTGACTGATCAACCGTAAAAGTTTCAAGATAAAGGGGAATGATTATCTGCAAAAAATATCCAAAAATAATATCAAGATGATTATGCCGTCAAAAATTAGGGATATTGGGTGCATTTCGGATAAACATATAAAAGAATAATAATAGCTATTATACTGAATAATAGATGAAAATAGAAAAAATACTGACCTTAATTACAGGTATATTGATATCCGGATTTATTCTTACCTCATGCCAGGATGAGCTGGGAGTAAAAACGGAAACGCCCCGGGAATCTACTATTGGCCCCCTGAAGGCAGTAGTGACCTTTGACGGATTTGAGGGTTCTCAGATCACAACGCGAGCCACGGTGAATCCTGATGACGGTTGGTCGTTAGGCAGGACACATGATAAAAGAAACGAACGAGGTGTATATGTGTTTACAAGCGGTGATACAGTAGGTGTTTTCACCCGTTCGGGAAATCTCAGCATACCCGGTGGGGGTCCTATAATAAATGTTCCGATGCATTTTGAAAGGCAGGAATACGAAACCGGAGGAAATACAGCTGTAACCCTGGTCAACTATGATGTTGAGGTGAATACAGCCGGTATGAACAAAAAGGAATGTTTCATGTATTATCCCTACTCACCGGGAGTGGGAAATATCAACAATTATAATCCTGAAACCGGTTATATGGAGAGTAAGGATGAGTATCCGATGCCTGGGTTACCGATACGGTTGTTAGACCCCACGGATAATCTTATAAAGTGTCGTGACGTAGCATTTTTGTATGAATTGACAGATTCAAGCCTAAAGAAAGGTATCCTTTCCGGGGCTTTTTATCATGCCTTCAGCCGCCTTTTGATAATGAGGGGGGAAGGATTTGACAATCCTGTAAGGAAAACCGAGAAAGGAGAATTGGTTGAGGATAAAAGCATAACTGTAGTTATGAACCTGCCGGCTACTCACTATCGCGTGGTAAGCTATCCTATAGTGAATTCCGGTGTAACGGAGAAAGTAAGATGGACGAATCAGTTTTACTACGACCAGACATACAAGGTGAATGGAACAAGTTTCACACCAGAGGAAGCCAGGAAGTGGCCTGCATGGAAAGGAGAACCTTACTTGGTAAATGGAGAAGATGAGCCTCGTGAAACCTACTATTGTATTATCCCGGTGGTATACCAGACCTTAACCCCCTCAAGCACTTATGGAAGCCAGTACTCGCCGGCTATGTCGATATCATATATAGAGATGTATGATAATAAAGGGGAGCTCCAACATGTAAGTTCTATTGATTTGAAAACATCAGCTAATGCTGTAGCTTCAAAGACTCCGTCCAACAGATATGAATACGGATTGATCATAGAGACCAATGAATTGGGAGTCACAGCCAATCCGGTAAACATCATGGATTGGGATCCCGAGCCTGAAGGAGGAGATATCACTGAAGACCGAGGCAACGGAATAGCATCAATCGATAATTATCAAAAATGGGCGGAGGCTTATATCAGTTATAAGAGTTCTAAAACCACCGAGGAGCAAAAGGCCAAGGACTTTGAAGAACTGAGGAACTATGGAAACTATATAGACGGGGTATTCCATTTCTATATCACCAAAAATCTTGACTTTACAGGAGAGAAATGGGAAACCATAGAAAGTTTTACCGACATACTTGAGGGAGGCAATAATTTCTACAACGTCAGCATCAGCAACATTAAGAGCACTCAGCCATTGTTTGGAGAGATTACCGGCAACGGAGGTATAATAAATCTTAGTTTTAATAATATCAACATAATTTCTAAGGATACGGAGTCCATCGGCGCTTTGGCAAAAAAAATCGGAAATCAGGCCAATAATAGAGAGTCTACAATATTTGAAAACTGCAATATAAATGCGAACGTGGTGAGTGAGGGCCCGGTGGGTATTCTGGCCGGTTCCATGGCCTTTGGCAATATAACAGATTCTGATTTTTCCGGAGCTCTTACAGGGAAAAGCACTTGTAGCGGTGAATATAATAAATTATTCGGGACAGACCCGGTTCCCGGAATCGAACCGAAAATAGAGAATTGCAAGTATTCCGACTCCATATTATTTTCCGAAAAATAATCGATAATGATAAAGAGACTTCTTAAGATATTACCCGCAATGCTGCTATTGATGGTTTTCGGCAGCTGTCGCGATGAAATTACCTTGGATACGGGTTTAAGACAAGGAGATGAGCTTCCTGTGGAGTTTGAATTTATCTTGCCTGAAAACGACTGTCAGACCCGTAGCATGGAAAACCCGCGAAAAGAATTTGAAAACGGTGATGTGATCCATGTTGAAGCTACCTTTGAAATGAGAGAGGGGGGTACTTATACGAGTTATACTGCCTTGGAATATGATGGGGATAAGAAAAGATGGGGAACGTTGCTTGATGCCACCAACCCGAATAAAACACCCGTTATGACCTGGCCAAATAATGCAACAAAAGGTACTTTCAAAGCATATTACATCCATGGAAGTAACGCCATGCTGACACCGGGTGCTTCCGTGCCCTCAGAACCTGCATCATTATCAGAGATGACCGGTACTACCGGAATGTACGGTAGTCCTGATACCGACCCCCTTCAGTCGATTAATAATCCGGCTGAAAATTATGGTCACGCTGTCAGAATTAAATTTGAGCATGCATGTGCTTATCTTATCATTGACGAGTTACCCAAAGGAATCGCCGACACTTTCTTGTTTACACAGAAAAATGAAGAGGGAGAGTCATTCAAAACAGCCTATCAGCTCACACGCACGGGTAATAGTCTTCAGCTGGAATTTCTCCGTATTCCGGTAAGCAACGGAGAATATTATGTTTCCGGTGAGGCTAAAAAACAAACATATGAGGAGGAAGGGGAAGAGAAAGCTTATGTAGGTTTCTTCCTGGCTCCCGGCGATTATAATAGTTTCTCAATAGGTTATCCCGGCTTGGGAGGGAAATTTGAACCATATTTGTCTTATACCAAATCGGAGACGACGGGAGAGGACGGGGTTAACGAAAACAATACCTTGGAGGCAAACGGTATATATCACTTTAATGTAGCGAAATCACAAGGAATAATAAAAGAGAGTGATGCTAACGGGGAAAATTGGGATGAAGACGGAGATTACTATATAATTGTAGATCCTGAAAGATTTTTATATGCCATAAGCTTCACTGAGGATTATTATGAAAAGGGAGTGCAGATTCTTGAGGCGACTGTAAACGGAGGTACAAGGTTACTTCACAACATAGATATGCAATTTAGTAAATACACATATTTTGAGCCCGATGAAAAATATTCCGCTACATGGGATCCCAGGTTAGGACGATCCAAGGTTTTTGACGGAGACTTTCATTATATAAAAAATATAGGCAGCCCTTTCCTTCACAGAAATGAAGGCACAATCAAGAATGTGGGTATTGAAAACGTTAAGATGGACGTGATAGGTTATCATGATGAGGATAACATGTTAGACCAATCAGGACAAGGTGCCTTAGTGGCTCTTAACAGTGGGACTATACAAAATGTCCATTTCCGTAAGGGTCTTGATATTACAGTAAATGTTAATGCGGAGGATGACCAGAATGTATTGTCAATCGGATGTATCGTCGGCTATAATACGGGTACAATTTCAGAAATTTACCTTCAGGATACCTTTACTCTACATGTGCAGAATTATACAGGAGGCGAAGGAAGTAAGGAACCGGTAATTCCCACACTTAATATCGGCGGTATCGTAGGGCTCAACACAAAAAATGTTTCATCAGTAAGTCCCTTGTCAGGCACACCCCTAATAAATATCTATAATTCCTGTAACGGTAGCCTGGGAGAATATTATGTGGGTGGTTTCATTGGTAATAACGATGGAGGCACCGTAGAAGATATTATGCTTCCGGATATCAATATCAATACCAGAAACAGTTTGGGTATCATTTCATGTATAGGAGGAATTGCCGGACAGATGTCAGAAAAGTCTGCCTTGCTGAGGAATTGTGTTGTCAGCGGATCCACCTGGACAGGAGAAAGCACAATACCAAGCGGATCTACTTTGAGTTCTCAATCTTATTTGGGAGGAATGGTAGGAAAATTCGACCCAAGTTCCTCCATTATGTCTTGTACGGCAGTAGTAGGATTGCTGAGTCCTATACCTCTGAATGACGGTGTATTGTATGGAATGGGTGGAGTGTTCGGATGTATAAGTAAGACTCGAGAATTTGATGTTCACGGCACTATTGAGATAATCATATCAAACGGATTGATGCTTGATGACACACGCGACAACATGAAAAACGGAGATTTTGCCGGAATTGTACCGGTGGGCTTCACTTGGGAGGCTAACGGAGATTGGGAAGGCTATTCTGCGGCTGAAAAGAACATTATGGTGAAAGAGAACAATCATGATGAAAACGGCGAAAGAATATATATAGGGGCTGAAATGGATATGGATTAAGAACCGGCTTACACCGCTTTGAAACTAACCTAAGATGAAATTACAGAATAAAAATACTATATGTTTCCTTTCTATAGGGGTGCTACTTATAATCACCTCCTGTAGGAATGAATATTTTGAGGAGTCTGCACCGTGGGAAGTGCCGGTGGGCGCACTGAGTTTCAACGGGTCAATTATGGATTCCAAGAATACCGTTCAGACTCGAGAACTTACCCAGGATCCGTTGCCTGTGACCAATGCCTCTTTTGATCTAAATTTCTATATTGAGATCGATTGTCCGAAAGATGAAAAAGGTGTAGCTCATAACGAAATAGGCACCTATGTTGTTCCTCCGGGATATAAGGGACAGTTGGAGGTGAAAGGTAAGACAGCAGGGGCTCAGGCTCTCAACTGGTATGATGCAACGTCGGATCATTCTTTCTGGAGCTGGACCACCCCATGGAATGAACCACGAAAACAGAAGGAAGAGGTAAAACCTGAAGAAGGAAATGAAGAAACTGAAGGGGAGGAAACCGATCCCACCGATCCGACTGATCCTGAAGAAACTGATTCTCCGGAAGATAACGGAGTGCCTTCAACCCCTCTTAATCCGGCCATATATGAACCTACGACCAACCCCTTAACCATAAAGTTACAAAACACTACATTGGAAGATTACGGGAAACCGGGATCATGGAATAACGGAGAGGTGTTTGAGACTTTTATCGGCGCCAACTCGGGACCCTACAATTATAAGGAAAACGGTCGTGATGTGCCTTTGCAGTTCCGGCATCTGATGTCGAAGATTGTGATTGAAAGCATAGTGCTCAACCGAGCCGGGGGCGGAGAGCAGACCGATATCCAAGGGGACTTCATGTTTGTGAATATGCCGACCGAATTCACCTTCTATCCACATCCTTATGAAGATGGCGCCCCCCTCAGTGACGAAAAATATATGAAGAAAGACGGACGCCCCATTGCTGTAACTAATCAAAGATCGGCTGATCCCGACGGAATTCTGAGCTTTGCTATGGTAAACAGTATGGAAGAGGATACTTATGATACCTTCTACATCTGTCCTGAAGTAGACTTTTCAAAAGTGGAATATAAAATACGGATTAAAAAATCGGATGATTATAATTATGATGATCGAGGAGAATACTGGGGCACATTCCAAAACATGCCGTTTATCCGTGAAGGGACAGATTATGATGATGAAGACGGGAAAGATGGGATGGTGCTTCATGCCGGCGAAGTGGCATACTTTAATCTGATTTTGCAGGAATTCGGAGGAGGCGGTTCTTCGATTTATGTAAGAAACTGGACCGGCATTCAGGTTACCACAAACAAGCATTATCAGAATCCGGGAATCTATGGCACCCCCGACGGACGCAACCTGTCAGGTACCGGAATAGATCCGACAACTGCGGAAGGATATGATCCTAATAATAGGAAGGATAATCCTAACTATCTGGCCAAATGGAACAACCAATACCAGATAATGGGATCGGGTTCCACCAAAGATGATGCAGAGTTTGGATTGGATCCGGACCATCCTGATGTGAAGAACCCATTTTATGGGAAAGACTACGGCATATTTAACCTGTATGGAGATGTAGACATGTCGTCTTACAGTTTCTATGTGGGTGGAGGGTATATAATTAACGGCAACGGTTATACCATTAATCTCGTTGAATCGGAGACGTCTAAAGGAGCTTTTTATTTAGGCAATATGAGGGATGTGTATGTAAGGTTGGGAGATAATATGATATATATAGATCCTAACGGGAGAATCTGTATTCCCGATGAAAGTGGCAATTACATACCTACTGAACTCCAGATGGACGGAACCTATATCAGGTATAATCTGAATATGACCCAACTTCTTGACCCGGATATCACGCCTAAAGCGTGGACCTCCGGAAAGGGTGGCTCAAGGTCATGGTTGACAGATACTTATGTATCTTTACCGGCTTATTCAGATGATTATACCGATGTGGGAGGAGGAGAAGAAGAGGATTAAGGTGTAGCGCTCCAAAGAAGTTTACGACGAAGGATGACCGGAAACGGCTCATCCTTTTTTCGTATAACCAAGGTTGAGAAAGGAGCTTTACCTATATGGAGCTCTCCTTTAGCCGGTAGAAGCATCGACTGATCGTCGATACTAAGAATAAAATTCTTCGACCTGCTTTCCGGCATTAGCGTTATCTCGCTTTCACTGCTTACCACCAAAGGGCGCAACGTGAGGGTGTGAGGCGCTACCGGACAGAGGCAGATACAGTCGATTGTGGGTTCTATTATGGGCCCTCCGGCAGAGAGGCTGTAGGCCGTGCTTCCGGTAGGAGTAGAAACGATAAGCCCGTCACCACGATAATCGGCAAGATAACTCTTGTCAACTTTGGCATTGACGCTCAACATTGAAGAGCCGCTTCTCATAAGCGATATCTCATTCAGGGCATATATCCATTTATCGGGGGGAAGGAGGTCGGATTTCACCTGAATCATCATTCTTCTTTCAATCCTTATATCTCCTCGGCATACCAAAGAGATCATCTCAATGGCTTCAGACAGGCTGCATGAAGCCAGGAAACCCAAATGGCCCGTATTTACACCCAATATCGGGATCTCGCGATGTGCGATCCATCGGGCAGCCCTCAGGAAGGTGCCGTCTCCTCCAAGACTCATAACCATCGCCACGCCTGAAGGAACGTTGTCTACCGGGATAGCCCCGAACATATCCACCTGATTCTCTTCAAGGTATTCTGCAAATCTTGTCTGGATGTATATCCTTAAACCCTTGTCGCTGAGAAATTGGAAAAGGGAGGGTAAGGAGTCCAAAGAATCAGGCTGGCTGCGGTTGCCAAAAATGGCTATTTTGTTGTTGGATATCTCCATATTGATTTCAAGGGCTCCCGAGGTCAGAAATTATAACTTATTATTTAAACATTCATAAGCGCCTGGAGCGATAACAGGCGTTCAGTAGCAATCTCCATGCTTTGAAGGGAATCGCCTGAAGAATGGGCTTCCACCACTTCATAATCATATCTTTCCAGGCTTCGAACGGCTGCTGTGGGGTCGGAATGGCTTACTCTCAGAGTTACTCTGATTTTTCCATTTTCTGCCGGAGTTGAAAAAAGGTCTACCAGATGCGCGTCGGAATCTTCAACGGCATGTGCTATTACACCGGCACTATAATCTTGCGGCGCACATTCAATTGTAATGAGACTGCAGTCGTCTCTCGGAGCTATTAATCTACCTAACCCCTCCAAGAGAGAGTCGCGGTCTATAATTCCCACTTCTTCACCATCTTCCATCACACTCAGACGGCGATCTTTCGATTCAAGCAAACGGGACAGGACATTAAATACGGGCATATCCCATTCCACTTTCTCAGCGGAACTGACATTCCCGGGTAATTTACTTATGGATATTATATCTTTTGCTGTCATTTCTAAAATTAAATCTTCCCAAACCTTATATTATTATAAACGCTGAAAACTCTGATATTCTTAATCAATACACGAATTTTTACTAATTTTGCAATTTGAATTCCGGGTTTTGCGAACCAACAAAAACCATTCGGAAAAAAAATTCATATTTCAAATTTACAAATTTTATGCCGAAAAATCCGTTTTGAATAAAAAAAGGCTTTTACGGAGAAAACTAACCCAAACATGACAAGATTAAGCGTAAACATAAACAAGGTAGCTACATTACGTAACGCACGTGGTGAAAATGTGCCGGATGTGGTGAAATTTGCCATTGACTGCGAAAAATACGGAGCGGACGGTATCACGGTGCATCCACGTCCCGATCAACGCCATATCACTTATGAAGATGTGCGTAAGTTAAAGAAGGTGGTTACAACCGAATTCAATATCGAAGGCTTCCCTTCAAAAGAATTTATGGATCTGGTATTGGAGGTTAAACCTGACCAGGTGACTTTAGTGCCGGATGCTCCGGGAGTCTTGACTTCCGATCAAGGGTGGGATACCGAGAAAAACCTTCCTGTATTGAAAGATATCTGCTCTTTACTGAAGGATAACGGAATCAGGAGTTCTATTTTCGTAAATCCATCCGGTATTATGGTGGCGGGTGCCGCAAATGCCGGTGCAGACCGTGTTGAATTGTACACCAAGCCGTATGCAGACATGTATTCCCAAGACCGGGAATATGCTGTCGCCCCATACCTTGAAGCTGCCACTTTGGCAAGGGAAGCAGGCCTGGGTGTCAATGCAGGCCATGACCTCAATCTTGATAATCTGGCTTATTTCAACGCTATCATTCCATGGCTCGCCGAGGTGAGTATCGGCCACGCCCTTATATCCGATGCATTGTATTACGGCATAGAGGATACAATCAGGCGCTATAAAAACGAACTGAACCGTCAATGACAGTCTGGGACACCATACAACGGGGTGAATATGTGATGTTTGCCCTGGGAGTGCTTCTGATAATCTCCCTGCTGATCTGGTGGATACGCGCGGCATCCCTTGTAAAGGAGAGGAAGGGTTATGCCGGATTAATGGAGCGTGTAAGAGACCATATAATGGAGGGAGACATAGAAAATGCTTCCCATATCTGCTCTGTGAAATCGAGTGCCGGCGCAAGGATGTTGTGTGCCGGTATTTCCAGAGTGGGACATCCTTTAAATGAAGTTGTCTTTGCCATCAATAGTCTTTCCCAGACGGAGAAAGTGAGCATGGCGAGAGGTTCCAGATGGCTGCGTGCCATCGGTGTGATCTCTCCTTTGTTGGGTCTTGCCGGCACTTTAATAGGAGTCATCGACCGGCTAAGGGATTTGGGAGAATCCCCTGTACCGGTGGATACAGCCATGGTATGTAGTGCCATAGCACCAACAGTTGTTACAACCGTGGCGGGTCTTATTACAGGAATTATCGCTCTTTTTTCCATGACTTGTCTTGATGCCACAGTTGAGTCTTCACGAAGAAGTCTCGATGAGCTGGCTAATGATTTCTATAATCTTCTCAATGAGCCCTCTTGAAAATTCATAACCTAAACACCGGGCATGCTCTCAAAAAAATATAATCTGATCAATAATATAGGCGGCTGGCTTGTTTTCGCCATCGCCCTGCTCACATATTGGCTCACTCTTGAGCCCACAGCCTCTTATTGGGACTGCGGAGAATTCATAATTCAGGCTGATAAGCTTGAAGTGGGACACCCTCCGGGCAATCCGATCTTCATGCTGACAGCCCGGTTCTTCGCTAATTTTGCCACGGATGCCGGCAGTATCTCAGTAATGGTGAACGCCATGAGCGGCCTTCTGAGCGCCCTCACCATTCTTCTCCTTTTCTGGACAATTACGCATTTAGTGAGGCGTCTTGTGGTTAAGGACGGCCAGCGCAAAGAGATTTCCATCCAGCAATATATGGCCATAATGGGTAGCGGTATTGTGGGATCCCTTGCTTATTGCTGGAGCGATACTTTCTGGTTTTCGGCAGTTGAAGGTGAGGTTTACGCTTTCTCATCTTTCTGCACAGCCCTGGTGTTCTGGCTGATTCTTAAATGGGAGGATCATGCCGATTCTCCTCATTCCGACCGATACCTGATCCTTATATCCTACATCATAGGAGTGAGCGTGGCGGTGCATCTTTTAAATCTTCTTTGTATCCCGGCCATAGTCCTGGTTTTTGCCTTCCGCAAATGGAAAGATATGTCGTTGGCAAAGACTCTTGTGGTGCTGGTAATCTCTTTCGTGCTTATAGCCCTGGTGCTTTTCGGTCTGGTGCCCGGTTTTATAAAAGTGGCCCAGCAATTTGAGCTCTTGTTTGTCAACGGTTTCCACCTCAGCTATAATAGCGGCGCCATATTCTACGGACTTCTTACGGGCGGTATCTTCATCTGGACTCTCAACGAGCTCTACCGTCAGCGTAGCGGTTTCTGGATCAGATTTTCTTTCCTGGTATCACTGGCCATCTCCGGTATCTTCTTTTTCGGAGACACTTTCATTATAGGTTATTTTATCTTAGCATTCGTAGCGTTCCTGCTTTTCTCAAAATACGGGCGCAATCTTTCCGTGAGGGTGTTAAACGTTATCATGTGGAGTATTGCGGTTATTTTCATGGGCTATTCAAGCTATGCCCTGATTCTGATCCGTTCAAGTGCAGGCACGCCAATGAACCAGAATGCCCCCGACAATGTGTTTGATCTTGCTTCATACCTTAACCGGGAACAATACGGAGAAAATCCGTTGCTTTACGGTGAAACCCTATATTCAGCTCCCATGAAGGAGGTTGCATACCAACAACGTGACACTCTCGGATATCGTGACGACGGAAGCGCTGTTGTATTGACAACTCCCTATTACAATTCGGTAATTGAAAAAGGGAAAGCCCTGTACGGAAAGGGTGTGAAAGGAACTAATCCCTCATCGGAATATGGTTTCCTTAGCGAGGATGAACTTAGAAACAATGCCTCGAAAGCTGAAAGAGGAGGAGACTATTACGTGAAGAAAGATTATAAGCTGGAGCCTAAGCTGAATCCGGAACTTAATATGCTCTTCCCAAGAATCTATAGCCGTGTACACAGGGATTACTACAAACAGTGGGTAAACCTCGACACGACAGCAGGAAGCCTGGTTCAGATTCATGCAGTAGACCCCTTTACTGGTGAAAAGATTCCGGAATACGATATACAAAGAGAGCCTACTTATAACCAGTTCACCGGCCGATATGCCTATCCCGAGAAGTATGCCTATAAACCTACATTCGGACAAAATCTGGCTTATTTCTTCAATTATCAGCTGACGCATATGTATATGCGTTATTTCATGTGGAATTTCGCCGGAAGGCAAAACGATATCAACAATCAGCAGGGCGAGTTGGATGCAGGAAACTGGATATCCGGTATTCCATTCATCGACAATGCCCGTCTCGGAGACCAGAGCCTCTTGCCCGATGACCTTGGAAAGAATAATCAGGGGCATAACAAATACTATATGCTGCCATTGCTTCTTGGAATTATAGGACTCCTTTGGCAGTCATTCGCCGGGAAGCGCGGCATAGAACAATTCTGGATTGTATTCTTCCTCTTCTTTATGACAGGAATCGCTATCGTGCTCTATCTTAACCAGCCACCGAATCAGCCGCGAGAACGAGACTATGCGTTTTCCGGTTCATTCTATGCTTTTGCGATATGGATCGGAATGGGAGTTGCAGCAATATGGCGTCTTTTAATGCTTATTTCCGGATCATTTTTGAATAAGATAGCCGTGAAGAAACCACAGCCGGGTTTCCCTACAGACACTCCGGAAGGTGAAGCTCTCGAAGAGAAAGAGGAGGCCATTCGTGAAATCAATCCTCCATCCGACAGTGAGGAGCCCGAACAGGTGGATGCCATCATAAATGAACCTGCCCCCCTCTATCCTTTCTCAAGATTTTGTGCGGCGATAGCATGTCTGATAGGAATCGTTATCCCTATACAGATGGTAAGTCAGACCTGGGACGATCACGACCGTTCGAGAAGATATGCAGCCCGTGATTTCGCAATCAATTATCTGGAAAGTCTCGAACCCAATGCAATTGTATTCTGCAACGGCGACAACGATACTTTCCCGTTATGGTATGCCCAGGAGGTGGAAGGTGTGCGTCCGGATGTGAAAATTATCAATCTCAGTTATCTGAATTCCGACTGGTATGCCAATCAGATGCTTAAGAAGAGTTATGATGCAGAGCCCATAAGCCTTACAGCGACTCCGGCCGATTATGCCTACGGCAAAGCCGATGTAGCCCTTTTAGGTCGCGAAACCGCTCCGGCCGATCTTCTTTCAAGCATCAAGCTTTTCTATCAGGGTTACGGTAAGGAGTCGACTGGCTATCCTTCTTTCCCAAGCGCGGTAGTAACTATCCCGGTGGATAAGAAAGCCGTGATGGAAAGAGGCCTGGTGGCAGCCAAAGACACTTCGGAAATTGTGGATAAAATAATGATTAATCTGCGTAACACCGCATCTTATAATTCCAAGGGTTATCTGAGTCTTGGCGAGGTGCTCATGCTGGATATAATTGCCACAAATGCAGCCGAAGGGTGGCCCAGGCCTATCTATTGGGTTACCACAGTGGGGGATGATTATCATTTAGGAATGACTCCTTATCTGAGATCCACCGGTATGGCTCATCAGCTTGTGCCAACAATGCAGGAGGGAATACCGGCCCGTGCCGACAGGGCATATGATGTGGTTACCAAAAAATATCGTTGGGGCGGAGTGGACTTTACCGACGGAAAAGCACCCTATTTCGATGAAACAGCCAGGAGAATGCTCCTCACTACCCGGTCTTCGATGCTTGATGTGGTGGCAGAGCTGATTTTTGAGGGCGACAGGAGTTCAGACCCGGCAGAAAAGAAGGATTATTATGACAAGGCTCTTGAAGTGGCTGATCTCATCGACACTAAACTTGATGAACGCACCGCTCCGTATGGTTTGAGCATTGCAAGCTCTTTAGCAGAGTATTATTGCGAATTAGGACAGCCTAACCGGCTCGATGACAAAAAACTCACCGATAAGGGTCTTAAAATCCTTTGGAACCTTCTGAAACGGTATGCTCCTTATCTGGCTTACAACCGCATGGTAGCCTTTAATTTCGGCTCCCCGGCCCTCACACCCGAAACACGACTCATTCCTTATCAATACTATCATTTCGCCGAGATGTATAATAAATATGGCGGAAATATGGAAGAGGTGAATAAGCTTGTAGAGAAATACGGGGTGACAATGAAGGAACTCGAAGATAATTACAATATGCTCTACAGACGTGGCTACAACTCGGGACCCGATGACGAGACAGTTAAAAATTATGCCGAGGAGATCGCCAAATATTGTGAGATCGCCAATGAGCTTTCAAAACTGAGCCCGAGCGAATACGCAGCCAGAAGTGAAGATGAGAAGCTTGTGGATTCAATGCTATATATCGCGCTGGATTATTATCAGACTCTGGATCCCGACCTTACTTATCTCAAGCAATATGAGAATTATCAGAAACTCGATATGAAGAGAACCGAGCGTCTTGGTGAGGAATACGAGAAAAACCATCCTTGATGAAGTTCGAGAAACAAGGGTAATGATAACGTTATGCTGATAGAACGGCCACCGAGATGGTACAGGTGTCTTTTCCCCGGGGCTATTTTCAGGAAAGAGGAGAAGGGCGACGGTTGCAGAAGGATATATCTCACTTTCGATGACGGCCCGATACCTGTGATAACCCCCTGGGTGCTCGATGTGCTTGATGATTTCGGGGTGAAAGCCACTTTTTTTATGGTGGGACAAAATATAGAACGGCATCCCGAACTTCTTTCTGAAGTGTTGAAAAGGGGACATAGGGTAGGAAACCATACCCTGCATCATATCCGGGGGCTGGGTATCAAGGCTGAGGATTACCTACTGGATGTGAACGGTTGCCACAGACTTACAAAATCTGATTTATTCAGACCTCCACATGGATGGCTCACACCGGCTCAGTTAAGGGCGGTTAAAAAAGAGTTCACTATTGTGATGTATGATTTGGTTACCCGCGATTACAGTAAAAGAGTGCCGACCGAAGGAGTGATCAGAAATGTGAAGAAATACACACGTCCCGGCTCTATAATAGTGTTTCACGATTCTTTGAAAAGCCACGAAAAATTAAAGAGAGCTCTTCCGGAATCTTTGAAATGGCTGCTGGAACAAGGGTATGCTTTTGAAGTTTTATAATATCGAAAGGATATGAAGAGAGTGCTGATAGTGGGAGCCGGCGGATTTGCCGGTGGTTTTATAGTGGAGGAAGGGCTTAAAAGAGGCTATAAAGTGTATGCGGGTGTAAGGGAATCAACTTCAAGAAAATATCTTACTGATCCTCGGATTGAATTCGTAACCTTTAATTTCGATGATGCCGCTTCCTTAAAGACCACCATGGAGGAAGCCTTGCCGAAGGGTGAAAAGTGGGACTGGATTATCTATAATTTAGGCGCCACGAAGGCTATTTCTTTCTCAGATTTTTCCAAAGTGAATTATGAATATCTTAAATCGTTCATAGAAGCAATCAAGGAGAGCGAAAAGGTGCCGGAAAAATTCCTTCTGATGAGCTCACTGTCGGTGCTCGGGCCTCAACATGAGAAAGACGGCGGTAAATTCAGCGAAAGAGATATCCCACGACCAAACACGCGCTACGGAGCCTCCAAACTCAAGGCAGAAATGCTTCTGACCATGGAGGGAATACCCTATATTATCTTCCGTCCAACCGGAATCTACGGACCACGCGACAAGGATTATTTCCTCATGTTGCAATCTATTTCCAAAGGATTCGATTTCTCGGCAGGATATAAAAAACAGTTGCTTACTTTTATCTATGTGGAAGATCTTGCCACCGCCATTTATGATGCTCTGGAAAAGGCACCTGTAAATCAGACATATATAATTTCAGAAGAGGCAGCCTACACTCAGAAGGAATATCGCCGAATGGCCTCAGAGGCTTTGGGGAAGAAAGGTGTGATCTCCATTCCATTGCCTTTATGGATTGTGAAAGGTGTATCTTCAGTTGCAGAAAAATGGGGCGTTGCCCATATGAAGGCATCCACTCTCAACCGTGATAAATTCAACATAATGAAACAGCGCAACTGGGATGCTGACGTGAGCAAGGCAAAGAAAGATTTTGGATTTTCTCCCAAGGTATCTTTGAAAGAGGGCCTCAAAAAATCCATTGAATGGTACAGGAAGGAACACTGGCTCTAAGTGTGCCGGAGGTTCCGGCCTCGGATTCAATTGCATCCGACTCTTTGGAGTTGGAGCAGGAGCCTGTGTATGGAATCCTTCTAACGCCCCCTCAATCACCTCCTCCTGCCGAACTGCGTCAGGGAGGAAGCGAGGGCGTTTCATTTATCCTGACCGGAATCTTCATTCTTTTTCTGATTATTGCCCTCAGGTTTCGCAACAATATAAAATACGCTCTTACAATGTTCAGAAACCTGGTGGAAACGCGAACCCGTCACAATGTATTTGATGATACGGTAAGAGAGACAAGTCTTATTGTATTGCTAAATCTACTTTGGTGCGCGTCAGCCGGGATAATCGGATTTACCGTTTTTCACGCTTATTTTCCTTCCGAAACTCCGTGGCCTTTGAGAAGCATCGGGATGTTGTGGGGGATGGCGATAGCAGCAGTCTACACACTTTTCATGTGGTGGGCATACGCAGCAGTGGGCTGGATTTTCAGCGACCGGACACATTCTTCTTTATGGGTTAAAGGATATTCGGCAAGTCAGGCCTTGATGGCTCCTCCCTTTTTTATAACGGCCTTGGTGGCAATTTGCCAGCCGCAGGCTGCTTCAGGTGTGGCAGTAGCAGCTTTTACTTTTTTTATTCTCGTAAAACTGGCGTTTATTTGGAAGGGTTATCGGATTTTTTTCAACCAATTTTCGTCGTGGGTGCTTTTTTTATGCTACCTTTGCAGTCTGGAAATAGTTCCATTGATTTTGTGCTACCGTTGCGCTGTAGTCCTCGGAGAAGTATTATAGAGTGATTCTCCCCGTGTAACGGTGGAATATTGGAATCATGACTTATCCATAGCTATGAAAATTAAGAAGATTCTTGTATCGCAACCTCAACCCACCTCGACAAAATCACCCTATTACGATATTGCCAGGAAACATGATGTGGAGATTGTGTTTCGTCCCATGATAAAGGTGGAACCCCTTACTGTAAAGGAATTCAGACAATCAAAAATCAATCTGGCCGACTATACTGCCGTAATTTTCACAGCACGTACCGCTGTGGATAATTTTTTCCGTCTCTGTGAAGAGATGAGAGTGAATGTGCCGGATACCATGAGGTATTTCTGTACTACGGAACAGATAGCCCTTTATCTTCAGAAATACATTGTGTATCGCAAAAGAAAGATTTCCTACGGTTTGACCGGCCGGCTTGATGATCCCCAATTCCTTCAGGCAATTCATAAAAACCATAAAGAAAAGTTCCTGATACCCGTATCCGATATCATGCCCGAAAGGATGGATGCGTTGAGCGCTTTGAAGATCGACCTTACTCCCGCCATGATGTACCGCACGGTGAGCAATGATTTCACGCCGGAGGAGAAATGCGACTATGACCTGATGCTATTTTTCAGCCCCGTGGGAATACATTCCCTGCTGAAGAATGTGCCGGATTTTGTGGTTGACGGGAAACAGAAAGCTGCTATCGGTACCTTCGGAGCACCTACAGCTCAAGCCGTAAAAGATTCGGGTCTCGAACTATCCATTGAAGCCCCCACAAAGGAGATGCCATCGATGACTTCCGCTCTTGACGAATTCCTCACCCGCAACAATAAGTGATGAGGTTTCTTAAGGAAACGGAATTTCAGAAATTAATGCAGAAGCGCATATTTACCGTGCTTCTGATCGCTACCCCTTATGATTCTTTCATGCTGGAGGAAGACGGCCGTGTGGAGGAACAGGTTTACTTTGAATATGTGAGCCTGCATCTATCCTCTCCGCCGCGTTTTGTGAAGGCCGCCACTTACGAGGAAGCAAAACGCCTTCTGAAGGAGATGCAGTTCGACCTCATCATCGCTATGCCGGGGGTAGATGTAAGCGAAACTTTCCGTGAAGCAAAAGAAATAGATGCTCTTTATCCACAGATTCCTTTTGTGGTGCTCACACCTTTCTCAAAGGAGGTGAGAAGAAGGATTGCAAACGAAGACCTGGCCGGAGTGGATTATGTTTTCTCCTGGTTGGGCGATGTGGATCTCATCCTGGCTATCATAAAGCTGATAGAAGACAGAATGAATGCCGAGAATGATATACTCAATATCGGCGTGCAATGTATCGTGGTTGTGGAAGACTCCATCAGATTTTATTCTTCTGTTCTTCCCCACCTTTTCAAATATCTTCTGAAGCAAAGCCGCTATTTCTCAACTGAGGCTCTTAATGAGCACGAAAGGATGCTGAGAATGCGAGGACGTCCTAAAGTGTTGTTGGCGCGTGATTATGAGGAAGCCAAAGCTCTTTATGACAAATATGGAAACAATATCCTGGGAGTGATTTCAGACATGAGGTTCCCCCATGCCGGAATTAAGGATCCGGATGCAGGTTTGTCGCTGGCAGCTGCCTTACATGAATACCATCCTTTCACTCCGGTGATTATCGAAAGCCAGGAAAGCGACAACCGCAACAGAGTGGAAAGTGAGGGTTATGTTTTTCTTGACAAGAATTCTAAAACCTTCCCTCAGGAATTAAGGAAGGCTGTGGAACATAACTTCGGTTTCGGCGACTTTATAGTGAAAGATCCTGTTTCGGGAAAAGAGATAATGCGAATTCCCGACCTGAAGACTCTTCAAAAGCAGGTTTTCAATATTCCTGACGATGCCCTCTACGCCCATTGCAGCCACAACGACGTTTCACGCTGGCTTTATTCACGGGCACTTTTCCCGATAGCCGAAGCTTTAAAGAATCAGGTATTCAGCCATATAGACCAGGCTCAGTCGATACGGGAACTTATTCTTGACTCCATATCCAAATACCGGAAAATGAAAAACCGGGGTGTGGTGGCCATTTTCTTGAAAGACCGCTACGACCGTTTCAGTAATTTCCAGAGAATAGGCGACGGCTCTTTAGGAGGGAAAGGAAGAGGTCTGGCATTTATAGACCAGATTATAAAGCGCCATCCGGAGTGTGATGATTTTGAAGGAATCCAGATCACTATTCCTCGAACAGTTGTGTTGTGTACGGATATCTTCGATCAGTTTATGGAATATAACGGCCTGTATAAAGTCGGGCTCTCCAAAGCCTCTGATTCTGAGATTCTGGCCAGTTTCCTCCATGCAAAACTTCCAGCCCATCTGATCGATGATTTCAAGGCTTTGCTTGAGGTACTTGATAAACCCCTTGCCGTAAGAAGTTCTTCTCTGCTTGAAGATTCCCATTACCAACCGTTCGCAGGTATCTATTCCACTTATATGATACCATATGAAAAGGATAGGGAAGAGATGCTTCGGCTTTTATGCGATGCTGTGAAAGGAGTTTATGCGTCTGTTTTCTTTGCCGATTCAAAGGCTTATATGAATGCCACAAGCAATGTGATCGAGCAGGAGAAAATGGCCATAATCATACAGGAAGTGGTAGGTGAATGGCATGGAGATTATTATTATCCGTCATTTTCCGGTGTTGGCCGCTCAATAAATTATTACCCTGTAGGAGAAGAGAAATCTGAAGAGGGAGTTGTTGAAGTGGCAGCAGGTCTGGGTAAATATATTGTAGACGGAGGAATGGCCCTAAGATTTTCTCCTAAACATCCTCAGCATGTGCTACAGACCTCCACAGTGGAACTGGCGCTACGGGACACTCAAAGAGAACTTTATGGATTAAGTTCTAAGGCTCCCGAGAGTGAGGAATTTTCCACCGATGAAGGATTTAATATTAAGAAGGTGTCGGTGGCTGATGCTTTCAAGACTGATGCCTTGAGATATCTGGTTTCAACTTTCGATCCAAATGACAGAGTTATCCGGGATACCGACTGGGGTATGGGAAGAAAGGTGGTGACTTTTGCCAATGTCTTAAAACAAAACGTGTTTCCTTTAGCTCCGGCTGTGGATTTTATGTTGTCGACCGGAGAATATTCTATGGGGAGACCGGTTGAAATAGAATTTGCCGGACTTATAAATCCTGACGCTACCTCCTCAGAGAAAAAGGGTTTCCTTTATTGGCTCCAGATCCGTCCCATCGTAGATAAGAAGGAAATGCTCGACGATTCTATAATGGCAGCCAACGACACTGAATTGATTCTTCGGTCGGAAACAGCGTTAGGTCATGGAGTAATGGACAATGTGAAGAACATTGTATATGTGAAACAGAAGAATTTCGATTCTTCAAGAAATCCTGAGGTAGCCGCCGAGGTAGAGAAGATCAACAAAGAATTTGTAGGCGCCGGTGAACCCTATCTGTTGATTGGTCCCGGAAGATGGGGATCTTCTGATTCGGCTTTGGGAGTACCGGTGAAATGGCCGCAGATAGCAGGAGCCCGTCTCATCGTAGAGACAGCTTTACCTGGATATAGAATCGAACCCTCGCAAGGCACTCATTTCTTTCAGAATCTCACCTCATTCGGAGTGGGTTATTTCACAGTAGATCCTTCAGCCGGAAACGGATATTTCGATTCTGAATATCTTGATGCCATGCCGGCTGAATATGAAAGCGATCTGATCCGGGTAGTCAGATTTCCGTCTCCTCTCACCATTGCGATAAACGGCCGGAAGGGAAGAGGCATAGTGAAAAAAATGACAGCTGAGGATAACGCTTAACCTTTATATAGTAATATTTTTGGCGTTTTGAAATTTTATTATTAAATTTGCAACCGCTTCAGTTAGGAGCCTACAGCATTGGAGAGATGGGTGAGTGGCTGAAACCAACAGTTTGCTAAACTGTCGTAGGAGTAATCCTACCACGAGTTCGAATCTCGTTCTCTCCGCTACAGAACGCCTGATTATCACATCAGGCGTTTTTTATTTTATCCTATCCTTAAATTCTGAATTGCCAGAAGGCGATGGCGGCAGCAGACCCGACATTCAGTGAATCAACTCCATGATGCATGGGAATAACCACCTTATAGTCGCAAAGCGATATAATATGATCGGTAAGCCCATATCCTTCCGCTCCCAATACCATAGCCAGTTTATCCATGCCTTTTAGCTGAGGTGAATCGATAGGGATGGAATCCTCTTTTAAGGCGAGTGCCAGGGTAACGAATCCCAGGGATCTGAGTAATTCTACAGGGTTTTCTGAAAAAGCCCATGGAATTTTGAAGACACTTCCCATAGAGACTCTTATAGATCTTCGGTTAAAAGGATCGCAGGAATCAGGAGTGAGCAGAATTGCATCTATTCCCAATGCAGCAGCCGAACGGAAAATAGAACCTATGTTTGTGGTGTCGCATACTGTCTCCAACACACCTACCCTTCGTGCATCCGAACAAATTGAAGAAGCCTCGGGCAATACTTTACGCTTCATTGCACAGAGCACTCCGCGAGTAAGTTTATATCCTGTAATATCTTTTAAAATTTCCCGCTCTCCGGTATAAACAGGCATATCAGGATTACTTTGAATTATGGAGGCAGCATCACCGGAGATATGTTTCCTTTCACAAAGCATAGACACGGGTTCATATCCCTGTTCCAAAGCAGTGGTTATCACCTTTGGACTTTCGGCTATAAAAAGACCTTCATCGCCTGTTTTTACACCAAGTTGATGTTCAGTAAGTGAAGTGAATACTTTTAGGGCTTCATCTTCCTTATGTTGTATTTCTATAACGGGCATTGATATTCTATAAATAATACATATGAGTTTATGCAATTCTTTACAACAAATTTACAAAAATAGGATATAATCAGTATTAAAAAGGTATCCTTCTTTTAATGTTTATGGTTTGTATTCTAAGGGTTGATGTATTGCAATTGAAAATACCTTTTATTATTTTTGCAATATAAATTTAAATATTATAAGATATGGCACAGACAGCGATAACATTCAGAGTAGATCAAACTTTGAAAAATAATTTTGACGCTTTATGCGAAGATTTCGGACTGAGCATCACATCGGCATTTACCATCTTTATGAAAGCTGTGGTAAGGGAGAGAAAGATACCCTTTGAGATCAAGTTAAGTAATATGACTGATAAAGAAAATATCTATATGGATAATATAATGTCAATCCGAGAGACAGCTATGGAATATGGAATTCAGGATATGAGTATAGATGAGATAAATGAAGAGATAAAAGCAGTGCGTGAAAAAAGATAGAAATAATGAATGATTTAAATAAGGTTTATGCTGTAATTGATACTAATGTATTGGTTTCTGCCCTTCTAACCTCCACCTCATCTTCTAATCCATTTATTATTTTAAATGCAATTTATAATAAAAGAATTGTTCCCATTTTTAATGATATAATTTTATCCGAATATAGAGAGGTCTTAATGAGACCAAAATTCCATTTATCATTGAAACAGGTTGAGTTGGTTTTAAATTTTTTAGTCAGTAATGGGATTTCTATAGTTCCCGTAAAGGAAGAAACTATTTATTTTCCGGATCCTAAAGATATAGTATTTTATGAAGTGAGGATGGCTGTGGATGATTCATATTTAGTAACCGGTAACCAAAAGCATTTCCCTAATAAGCCATTTGTTGTGACTCCAGCTCAGATGGTGGAAATATTAATAGAAAAAGGCCTCATTTAATCAAATAGGCCCAAGATCGGTATCATAAAATATTCTCATAAATTTAGTACTATGTATTGCATAGTACTAAATTTATTTATACCTTTGCCCAACATTTTATTTGAGCATGAGTGAAGACAACATAAAATCGCAAATGAGAAAAGGCATTCTCGAGTATTGTGTGCTTTTAATTCTCAATCACGGTAAAGCATATCCTTCAGATATCATCAAAAGCCTTACAGAAGCGAATCTGATTGTGGTGGAAGGGACTATTTACACACTTTTAAATCGTCTTCGAAAAGAGGGGAAGCTTTCATACGAATGGCAGGAGAGTACTATGGGTCCTCCAAGAAAATATTTCTTCATAACTCCTCTCGGCATTAAATATCTCAGTGAAATGTCGGAAGCCTGGGATAATATCGTTAATAATGTCAACCATTTCAGAAAACTCAACAACATATCTAATAATGAAGAAAACGATTAATATAAATCTTGCCGGTTATCCATTCACTATTGACGAGGATGCTTATAATCTTCTCAAAGATTATTTAGACACGATCCGGTATGCGTTTGATACCAAGTATGAAACAGAAGATATAGCGCAGGACATAGAAAGCAGAATTGCTGAATTGCTTATTGAAAATGAGGCCGGAGGAGTGAGAATTGTTTCTCTGAGTGAAATTTCACATGTAATTGACAGGATTGGAAAACCTTCCGATTTTATCGAAATAGATGATTCAATTTCATCGGAAGAGAAAGAGGAGATAAAGGAAGACATTCATATTGAAGAGAAAATAACACCCCCTCCTTATAATCCTAATCCGGACTCACGGAATTCCTTTATAAGAAGAAGTTTATTCAGGGATCCTCAAAATGCAATGCTTGGAGGGGTGTGTTCAGGGTTGGGGTATTATTTTCATTTGGATCCTACTCTTGTAAGACTCCTCACTGTATTGCTTTTCTTCCTTTCGGCTTCAACGGTGGCAATTGTGTATATAATTCTATGGATTGTTGTGCCTGAAGCTAGAACTCCCTTACAAAGAATGAAAATGATGGGAGAGAATCCTACGGTAGAGAATATAGGGAAATCGGTAACTGAAAATTATCAGGAAAATCATACCGATAATGAATTATCCTATACTAAGTCAAGTTTCTTGTCTAATGTTTTTTCGGTATTTGTAAAATGTATCCTAATTCTATGTTTTATTATAGCATTACCCGTATTGCTGGCTCTTCTGCTTGTTCTGGTGGCCTGTATAATCGCTTTCTTTGCAGCCGGTGGAGTGGTTTTGGGAGGAGGAATATTCGATGATGCTTTAAATTTTTCTCAACCCGGAGGGGGATTGGTTGCTTTTTATCTCCTACTCGCAGCCCTTGGCGCTATAATTACTATTGGAATACCTGTCTGGCTTCTATTTAGAAAAGCCTTCAAGAAAGATAATTCCTATGTGAACACAAATAATCGCAGGTCATTACTTATAATCTGGTGTATAGGAATCGCACTTACAGCAGTTTTCACTGTAAAAACTGTCAAAGCGGTTAAAAAATTTGATTTTGAGAAAATCAATCAACGGTTGGAACAGATTGAGAATATAAATATTGAAAACGGGGATATCGAAGGAATTCAGATCAATGAAGAAGGAATAAAATTGAAAGGTAAGAAAAATAATAACGTAATCATCAATAAATCAGGAATAATAATTGAAACAGAACAACAGACTGATACTATAGTTTCCGCCAACAATGTCTCAGACTCTCTTGCGATATCACGATATAACAAAGAGGTAATAACTGAATCAAAAGAATCTGTGGAGGATACTACTGTTGTTCTTCCCTGACGATCCTTGAAATAAATTTAGACAGAAATCTCATGCTTTCCGGGATAAGGCTTATTGTGACAATAGGCCTTATTTTTATTTTTAACTCCCCTGTGGTCAGTTATCGTTCGTTTTGAGATTATGCATACATGAACTTTGAACTTTAAGCTTTATCTTTGCAATATATTTATTAATTATGGCAAATCAGGATCTCAACGAACAAGAAATAGGCCGGCGAAACAGTATGCAGGCACTCCGTGAACGCGGTATCGAACCCTATCCGGCTAATGAATTTCCCGTTACAGGGTATTCTAAGGAAATAAAGGAAAATTTTAAAGACGATGAAGAAACACATCGTGAAGTGGCCGTAGCAGGTCGTATCATGAGCCGTCGTATCATGGGCAAGGCTTCTTTCCTCGAACTTCAAGACAGCGAAGGGAGAATACAGGTTTATGTGAGCCGTGATGATATCTGTCCCGGAGAGGATAAGGATTTTTATAATGTAGTTTTCAAAAAACTTCTCGATATAGGTGATTTCATTGGAGTAAAAGGATACGTCTTCCGTACCCAGATGGGTGAAATCTCTATCCATGCACAAGAAATCACTGTGCTCTCTAAAAGCCTTAAACCTCTCCCCATTGTAAAATTAAAAGATGGAATGGCTTATGACTCTTTCTCAGATCCAGAACAACGTTACAGGCAACGATATGTAGACCTTATCGTGAATCCCGGAATCAAGGAAATTTTCCTTAAACGCACCAAGATGTTTAATTCCATGAGAGAATATTTCAATTCTCATGGATATGTGGAAGTGGAAACACCCATTCTTCAAAGTATCCCGGGAGGAGCTGCAGCACGCCCCTTCATTACTCATCATAATGCCCTGGATATTCCATTATATCTTCGTATTGCTGACGAACTATATCTAAAAAGACTGATCGTAGGCGGATTTGAAGGAGTGTATGAATTCTCCAAAAACTTCCGAAACGAAGGGATGGACCGTACACATAATCCCGAGTTCACATGTATGGAGATATATGTGGCCTACAAAGATTATAACTGGATGATGGATTTCACTGAAAAAATGCTTGAAAAAATCTGTCTGGATGTTAATGGCACCACAGAGGTTCAGGTAGGTGACAATCTTATTTCCTTTAAAGCCCCATATCCCAGAGTGACCATGGCTCAGGCAATCTTAGACAAAACAGGATTTGATATCACTGGAAAATCTGAAGATGAATTGCGTGATTTTTGCAAAAAAAATGGAATAGAGATAGACAAATCTTTCGGGAAAGGAAAGATTATAGATGAAATTTTCGGAGAAAAATGTGAAGGGACATATATACAGCCTACTTTCATAATCGATTATCCAATCGAAATGTCTCCTCTGACTAAACGCCACAGAGATAATCCGGAATTAACAGAAAGGTTTGAATTAATGGTAAACGGGAAAGAATTGGCAAATGCCTATTCCGAACTTAATGATCCCATAGATCAGTATGAACGCTTTGTGGAACAGATGAAACTTGCTGATAAAGGTGACGATGAGGCTATGATTATCGACCATGATTTTATCCGTGCACTTGAATACGGAATGCCTCCTACTTCAGGTATGGGTATTGGAATGGACCGGCTCGCCATGCTCATGACGGGACAGTCGGCAATCCAGGAAGTGCTTCTGTTCCCGCAGATGAGACCAGAAAAGAAACAAGAGAGTGCTGACGATAATAATCCTGAATAATGGAAAATCTCGGGAAAATCGCTATTATAGGTTCCGGCAGTTGGGCAACCGCCCTTGCCAAGCTGGTACTTAACAATACATCACGTATCAATTGGTATATACGTCGTCCGGAAAGAATAGCTGATTTTGTAAAACTTCACCGGAATCCGGTTTATCTAAGTGATGTTAACTTCGATGTGCATCGTATCGACTTTTTTTCCGATATCAATTCTGCAGTTGCCGGAGCCAAAACTGTGATTGTGGCCGTGCCTTCTCCTTTCTTTAAAGATGTGGCCGAGAAAATTACTGTTCCGATGGCAGAGAAAAACATTGTCTCAGCTGTCAAAGGTATTGTACCCGGTGATAATCAAATAGTCACGGAATGGTTTGCATCAAGAATGGGATGCGCCGATTCTAATCTATTGGTAATCGGAGGTCCTTGTCATGCGGAGGAAGTTGCGCTTGATCATCTCAGTTATCTCACAATAGGATGCCATGATCCTATCAAAGGTACAAACTTTGCACGTTCCATTGCCGGCGCACGTCTTAAAACCATTGTTTCTCTTGATGTAGCAGGTATAGAATATGGTGCGGTACTGAAAAATGTATATGCAATAGCTGCCGGTATAATTGACGGAATGAAAGCCGGCGACAATTTTAAGGCTATGCTCGTTTGTAATGCCATCAGAGAGATGAGAAGATTCGTGGATGTTGCTGCTCCAATGGACGTGGAACGTGATATCGACAGGTCGGCCTATCTGGGTGACCTCCTGGTAACAGCTTACAGTGTCTTTTCACGCAATCATAATTTCGGGGCCATGATAGGTAAGGGCTACAGTGTGAAAAGTGCCATGATGGAAATGGAAATGGTGGCTGAGGGGTATTACGGCACAAAATGCATGTATGACATAAATGAACAAAGATTTGAAGTTGAGATGCCGATTCTCAACTGCGTCTACAGAATAATTTACGAAGGGAAGAATCCAAGACAGGCATTCAGAGCTATTGCCGACACTTTCTCTTGAACCTCTTGTGCCACTACTGCGTTTAATTATTGGTATGACCCGGACTTTCTCTTAAAATCAAAGACGGAGAAAGCTTAATCTTTAGAAACTTAAATACAAGACAATATTATGAAATCTATCGAAATTAACATTCAAGACGCTGTATTTTTTGCTGAAAAACAATATGAAGCAAATAAAGATAAGGCAGTAGACGCAATGACAACCTTGGATAACGGCACCGGTGCCGGTGCTGATTTCTTAGGCTGGCTTCATCTTCCATCAGAGACTCCGAAAAGCCTCCTTGAAAAAATCAACAAAACTGCTGAACGTCTGCGTGAAAAATGTGATTATATAGTATGCATCGGTATAGGTGGAAGCTATTTAGGTGCTAAGGCCGTAATTTCAGCCCTATCCGATAACTTTGCAGATTTCTACGGACCCACACCCAAGAATCCGAAGATTCTATATGCCGGTCAGAATATCAGTGAGGAATACACTGCCGAGCTCGAAAAACTTCTTGACGGTAAGAAATTCGGTATAATAGTAATTTCCAAGTCCGGCACTACCACCGAACCGGCAATAGCTTTCCGTATCTTCAAAGAATTGCTCGAAAAGCAAGCTGGCAAAGATGCTGCCAAAGACCTTATCGTTGCTATTACAGATGAAAAGAAGGGTGCCTTGCGCACTCTGGCTACTCAGGAAGGCTATGAAACATATGTAATTCCGGATAATGTGGGAGGACGTTTCTCTGTGCTTACACCGGTAGGTCTTCTTCCGATTGCTTGTGCGGGATTTGATATCGAAAAGCTCGTGAAGGGAGCCGCTGAAATGGAAGATACCACTAAACATCCGGGTGCAGAAAATCCTTGCGAAATTTATGCCCGTCTCCGCAATGCTTTGTATCAAAGTGGTAAGAAGATTGAAATCCTTGTAAACTATAATCCTAAACTCCATTATTTCGCAGAATGGTGGAAACAGCTTTACGGGGAAAGCGAAGGTAAAGAGGGTAAGGGTATTTTCCCGGCCTCTGTAGATTTCACTACAGATCTTCATTCTATGGGACAATGGATACAGGAAGGTGAACGTACTATTTTTGAAACAGTGCTCTCAGTTAAGAAGCCTGCCATAACACGCCGAATACCTCAGGATGCTGCTAATCTCGACGGTATAAATTATTTAGCCGGAAAAAATATTGATGAAGTCAACAAGATGGCCGAACTCGGCACCAAGATTGCTCATGTAGACGGTGGAGTACCTGTGATCAAAATCGAGCTTAACAAACTTGAAGAAAATACTTTGGGACAACTAATATATTTCTTCGAAAAGGCTTGTGGTATAAGCGGATATATGCTTGGTGTTAATCCATTCAATCAGCCCGGAGTTGAGGCTTATAAGAAAAACATGTTTGCCCTGCTCGAAAAACCGGGATATGAAAAAGAAACCGAAGCTATTAAGGCTAAGTTGAAATAATAAGATCAGAAAATAATAAAAATAACATTGTTGTAAGATAGAGGGTACAATTCTATGAATCGTACCCTTTGTTTATTGTAAATTTTGTCTGATTAATTTTTGATTTTAATTTTCCTCTTTTTCTTTCAGAATTGGAAAGAAACGCAGATAGGTGAGACAACGCCATATCCATTCCAAGGGTCCGAACCGGAAAAGTCTCAACCATCCATTACTGAAAGCCACCTCAAACAGAAATACACTGAGAGCCACGACTTCTGCAATTATCAATCCTGTGTCAGCTCCATATCCTAATCCAACACCGTAGAAAATCAATACACCAATCACTGATTGACCTATATAATTAGTCAAAGCCATTCTGCCCGGAAAGGAGAAAATTTTCCATGCAATTCCTTCACGGTTTCTTATGTATAAAAGGCAAAACAAGCTTATATAGCCGAAAGATGTGAGATAGACGCTTATAAAATAAAACAAACTGTGAGTGCCAAAACCTAACGGTTTCCCGTCCATTGCACTCCAGGCATATATAGCTGAAAGTGGAAGACCCAGACATAGACCCGAGATGGCGATTCTTTTCAAATAATATTTATAAGAATCAAGATCTATAAACAAACGGTGTCTTCCAATAACAAAACCTATGAGAAAAAGCCCCAATACCTTAAAATATCTGTTGCCATCTACAAATTCCTGCATTCTTTCTACAGCACCCATCAACAGGAATTTTGACATATCGCCATAATTTTGGGCATCTCTCAGCCAATATGCGAAATTCTCCTGAGTAATGCCGAAGCGGTCGCACAAGAGCCATTGCCATTCCACAAGTTTAGATGACAGGTAAACACCTGTGAACTGGCAAACATAATCTATTATTACAGGAAGGAGAAGAAAGAAAGCAGCCCAAATCAGTATGGTTTTATCCCGGCATCTTACAAACAAAGGTAAGATCATACCTACAGCTGCATAAAGCATAAGTATATCACCACTCCATATTAGAATCAGATGAGCGAATCCGATCAAGAGCAGAAAAAACATGCGGCGATAAAATATCAAAGTGCCGTTAGCACCACGACGCCGGTTGTTTTCAAGAATGATTGAGAAACCTATACCGAAGAGAAGGGAAAAGATTGTATAGAATTTCCCGTCGACAAATATGTAGAGAAAATATTGAGTGATGTAATCAATCCCGGCTGAAGGAAACATTTCTTTCGGAGCCGATTCTAAGAAGCTATACAGGGAGAACTCCGGATAATTGGCAAGGCAAATTCCCAATAATGCAAAGCCACGTAGAGCATCAAGTATGAGATGCCGTTTCTTTACTTCCACCGGTGCTCCTTCAGCCCTTTCTATTGTCATAACTTTCTCTTGTAAAGGCAATTGTTTTTCATTCCCTTGATTGCAAAGTTATATAATAATTAATTCTCTTCGATGGTGACATAGTAAGCATTCTGCAGTCCCCATGCTTTTTCATAAATTTCTTTTTTGCCTTTAGGAACTATGATAGTGGTTTTATTAAATCTTAACCATTTCCCGATTTCCTGACACTCGCTCGGATTAGGATTTTTTGCAATAATTTTCTCAATTTTTGAGGATTCAAGGAAAGACAATTGATCTGAAGCAGTAAAATCCTTATCAATTATCAGTTCTTTAAGTTTAATGGCCCTAAATGAATTATCGATTACTTTTAAGGAACCCGGCAAAGTTAGAGTAGAAACTGACACACCTCTGAAAGTTCCCCTTATTTCTTCTATATTTTTCGGCAAAGATAATTCTTTAAGTTTATCGCATCCTTGAAAAGAATTTTCGATCTTTTTACAGCTTCCTGTAAATTCTAAGGTTTCCAGGGAATAAACACTATTGAATGATCCAGAAATTTCAATGAGATCTCCTTTAATTCTAAGGGATGGTAATTTTTTAGCCTCCAGGAAAGAATTGGAAATCGAGGTTAAGGAAGAAGGTAAAGATAATTTTATAAGCGAATCTGATTTTTTGAATACTCCGTCGATGGAGACATCGCCTTCACCTATTTCCAATTCTTCAAGTTTGCTCATGCTTTGTTTGAGGGCATTATCTTTACCCGTGAAAATATTGATTGAGGGGATACGGAGTCTTTTTAAATTTGAAGAATAGTAAAATGAATTATTTATTGTATCTACCCCGTCTTCTATATATAACTCCTTAAGGGAACCCACTCTTGAAAAAGAATTATCAATTATCTTGCAAGAACCGGGAATCTTAAGGTTTCGAATATTATCCACATTTGAGAAAGAATTTTTTATTTCATGGATACCGGCTTCCAGGACAAGATATTCCAGGCTGTCGCAAGATTTGAATGAGCTATTGATAATCTTGATGTTAGATGGAATTGTCAGGGATTTCACTTTACCCAATTTATTAAATAAAGAATAAAGATCCACAAGACCTTTTCCCAATGTGAGTTCTTTCAGATTTTTAGTAGATTCAAATGAATTTACAATCTCTTTGCATGAATTTGGAATTGAAAGAGAGGAAAGATTGTCCATATTCTTAAAAGACCCAGAGATTGTATCCAACGTTTCCGGTAATTTGAGGTTAGCTAAATTATTGAGAGAGATAAAAGAATTTTTGACCACCTTGCATTTATCAGGAAGTTTGAGGGCAGAAAGATTATTCGTCCAATTATTAAACTGATTAGAAATATTAACCAAAGAATTACCTAATGACAGGGACTCAAGAGCTTCTGCATTTGTAAAGGAACCGGAGAAATCTTTACAAGAATCGGGAATTTTAAGAGACTTCAGAGATTTAATATTAGTGAAAGAATTAATAATACTATCTACACCTTCCCCAATAGCCAGAGATTTAAGACTGTCACAAAAGGTGAAAGAACTATATATAGCTTTTATTCCCGAAGGCAGAGAAAGTGTCTTAAGATTGTAAAGAATGTTAAAACTATGGTTCACTCTTTGTAGCCCTTTGCCAAAGGTCAAAGACTGCAGATTTTTCAGAGACATAAATGAATTATCCACAATCAATGGACCTTCTCCAAAAGATATTTCATCTGTGTTGTCCGAAACTATGAAAGATTGTGTTATTTCTTTAAGTTCTTTGCCTGAACCGAAAAATAATTTCCCGGAAGAAATACCGTTGAAGGAAAGCTCTATTTTTTCATAAGATCCGGGAATCTCTATCTTATCACCTGAAAACAACGGACTAAATTGATTCAAGATTTTTAGATTATTGCCAAAATTAAGAGTCTTGAGATATTGAATACTCTTCCCTTTGAAGGTATTATGGGTATAAACGTTTTCAATCTCTTCAACTGAAGAAGGAAATGATAATTCTTCTAATATTCCTGTATTTAAAAGTTTTACTGATTTCAAACCATCTTTTAAAACGAGGTTTTTCAAAGCCATTGAATTGATACCCTCTATAGTTGTTATAGTTGAAGGTAATACAAGATTTTCTAAAGATGAGGAATATATAAAATTCTGGTTTATTTTAGTAGGTCCGTTTTCTATTATAAGACTAATCAGTTGATTACAATTAAAAAAAGCACCACCACCTATTCCTAATACTTTATAGGTATCAAGATCATGTTCAATTTCTGAAGGAATTGTTACCTCACCCGTATAGTCATTTATCATTTCACCTCCCATCATCTTATTATTGGCTACTACTACAACACCTAATATTGATGGGTCGCTTAAATCTTCCATATAATTAATACCATCTACTATGAAAGATGTCTGACAGAATGATTGAGCAAAAAATAAGAAAGTAAAAAAGCAACTAATAAATAATCTATTAAATCTTTTCATCATCTTAATATATTATGCTAAATTTGAATTAAATGGCATCTAAGAGAATGAAGGCTCCCCAATATAAGGGATCATCATATTTACCATTATCCATCTTTCTTAAATATTGTTGAGCCGATTTAAGAGCCCTGGTTGCATTTTCCCCCTTAACAAGGTTCCTATAAAATTCAGTCATCAATAATGAAGTAGCTTTATCATCAACCTTCCAAAGACTCATCAGTAAACTTTGAACTCCGGCTTTCTTTAAACCACGCTGAAGTCCCATTACCCCTTCCGAACCAACTTCACCTAATCCGGATTCACAGGCGGAAAGCACTACCATATTTACATTCGATAAATTAATGCGGGCTATCTCTGATCCGGTCAGAATGCCATCATCGAAAGAATTATCCGGTTTTGAACCTGCAAGAGTATTGGATGCACCGGCCATCATTAATCCTGATGTACTTAAAGATTTTTCTTCAAAAGTAGATCTGAGGCTTTTTGAGGAAAGCAGACGTCCCAGTTTGCTTCTGGAATTATCCGGAACGGAAAATCCATGGGTGGCTATATGAACTACCGGTATTTTCTTATTGTCAAGAGCTTTTACAGAGCTTTCCGTGGCTTGACTTCCTTCTATGAGATCGGCTTTATATCCTGTTGAAGTAAATATCTTCTCAATCTCTTTTATTTCTTCAAGAGTTCCCGGTAGATAGGCTAACCCCGCTCTTAGCTTGTTTCCCGTTTCGTCACTGGTGTCAAAATTATAATAATTGTCAGACTGATTATCTGAGTTTATGTTTGAAGTCAAATTTTCTTCATTATCAAGATTGAATTTAACCCCTCCATAAAGAATGATATCTTCAGGATGGAAATTTTCATTTCTAAATGCTAACTCTCGGGTTGAAGATAATCTCACTAAATCTATCTTTTCATTAAATCTGATATCATCATCAGTCTTAATATATTCCAATGGTACCAGATTTAGCTTTCCTATAGGTGAAAAATATAGAGTTGAAGCATGTTCTATCTTGTCTTTTAATGGCGCGAATAAGAGATCGTAGGTTTTGTTTCCTTCTAATATATCGGGAATCTGATCAATTTCTTCTACGGAACATAGATCAAAGATCTGAGGGAAGTTACTATCGGGTGTTAACAAAGAAGCGACATAGCGGTTTTCTCCCTCATCAGAGGCTATGAAAAATTCTAATGCAATTTCACCCGGTTGTAAAGCATCTTTTACATCTTTCCATCGTGGCAATTCAGACATTGATACTTTTGTTCTTGCGTTCAAATGCCTTTGCAAGGTGGCTTCAAGATGTTCTATACTTTCCAGTAAGGAATCCATTTTTTCAGATGAGACGGTTTCCAGTAGTTTCCTGGAATTTTCCAAATTTTCATAATGAGTGGAGATTGCCTGATTGCCGATTTTACTGATAATATTTCTGTAAAGGTTTCCGGCCGATAGTGACAATTGTTTATACACAAGAGATGCATCATACGCCAATGTCTGAAGTAAGCTGTCGGCAGGAGCATTGATAGCCATCACGGGAGAAACATTCACCAAAAGATCCACTTTTTGTTTTAACAAAGGATCAGCTTTATTGAAAGCGAACTTGGAATATTGAGATGCAATATCTTTTTCAAGATTATAAAGTAGTCGGGAAGCATAATTTACTCCATCGTTATATTGACCTGTCTTAAAGGCAGCAAGTGCCAGCATTTCATACACTCTGTTATGGTCGAGTTCAGAAAAAACAGAAGAAGGAGAATTATGTAAAGAGGGTCCCTGAAAAGATCTATAAGATATTGCATATGGAAGATTATTCCATGTAGAAGGTTTTATAAGTGCTTTTTTACCGGCTTCAATTGATTTTGCATATTGTCCTAATTGCTGATAATAGTACTGTAAACGTCCTTCCAAAGCATAAAGTTCCCTGGTAGCTTTATTTAGATTTTCGAGGCTTTCCTTATTTTTAATGCCTTGCTTTAGAGCTTCCTCCCATTTTCCTTCAGCGGCAAAGAGCACTTCTTTCGCCAATGACGGTATCAAATACTCCGGAGAGGATGAAGTGAAATTCTCCTGTATTATTTTTTCAGAATTTTCAATTTCTTTTTCGGCGTTTTCAAAGTCTTGGTTATAGGCCAGGAGATCTGCTCTGATTATAGGTAACCAGGCCTCTAAAAGGGGTCTTGAGGAAATAAAATCTGCGGGAAGCTTTGATAGGTTTTCATCAAAAAATTCCAGTCCCTCTGTATTGTCTCCGAATAAAGAAAAAGAAAAAATCAAAGGTGAATTTTGAAAATAATCACCTTTGCTGTCTAATGCTAAAATAAAAAAGCTCCTTAATAATGTAGGTGCTCGCTCCTGATCAATTTTATTGAACAGATTGAGCGAGAATTCACGGTATTTATCCGGAAGACCTAAAGCATTATAAGCATTTTTTAGGTTATAAAGATGTGATGCTAAAATTTCCGATGTACAGGCATTAGAATTTATATTCTCATTAAGAAAATTTTCAGAAATCTGAATGACGCTTTTATATTTTGCCGATGCCAGAGCTTCATTGCTCAAATTAAGATAATGGTAAGGTAGAATCTCTGACTTTAAAGATAAGCCGGAAAAAATAAATGTCACGATTATTAAAATGCCACTGACTCTAAAAGAAATTTTAAATCCTAGCAGAAATATTTTCATAAAGTTTGATAGAAGGTCATTCAATTAAAAATAAAAGCACCGATGGATACAAAGAAGAATCCATTTCAAGAGGGTCCATATTTTCATTGAGACGATATTGAATTTCTTCAGCTGGAAATTCAGCAGGATATCCAATCCCTATATAAAGGATATCCGGTTCATCTACGAAGGTTAAATGATCAATATCAATTACCTCTTCAGGGAATGATAAAATACCCGATTCTCCGTCATTTTCAAATAAAGGAAGCCAAAAATCATTTGTATCTTTTGATAAAATATTGAAAAATATAGGTTGGGCTGTTTCGTTTGTTACCCGGAAATTAAAAAGAGAGTCGTCAAGATAAATTTTTTCGACTTTCAGATTCCCCATCTTGGAGGGATTTTTCAAGAAATATTTAATTTGTGAATATAAATTTTCAATCTCATTTTCGTCTAATTCACCTCGCAGTGCTGCTCCTATGAGTTTTGCTGAAGAAGATTTACCGGAATTCAGATTCTTACGTGATTCAGCTATTATCTTACTTGTAAGAGAACTATTTTCTTTTTTAATCTTATCTAAAAGGTCAGATACTGTAAATTCTCCATTTTGTTGAAAAGTATACACTACATGTTTTCCGGTATCCATGATCCGAATTGATGACTCAGGCCCTATATTTATTTTATCTGATGGTTGAATCTCCATTAGTTTTTTAAGGGCCACCCATTTATTTTCTGTTTTTTTCTCAACATTACCTTCCACAGAATATACCCTCATAGTCTGAGAATATAAAGAAAAGATACCCGTAAACCATAAAAGCAAGAGTGCAATCAGATTACAACAGAACTTAGGTTTCATTTTTTGATTTTTTCAATTTAATCATCAACTTGTTGAAAGGCTTTTCCAGGGCTGTCCAAAAATCAAGCACAAGAATAGCAAAAGCAGTTAAAAGCATTGTTTGTGGAGCATTGATATAAATTGCAAAACTGTCAAACCACCAACATCCGATTAAAATTACTATAAATATCCATACAATGGGAATAATTCTAATTGCCAGGTTCTGGGAATTATCCAGGAAAACATATAAAAAGCTTAGACCTAAACAGGAGATAATGCCAAAAAAGAGGTTGAAATATCTGCTTTTCCCGGAAGTATAATCCTCATGAAGCATCATGGAAAGAATGTTGGCCTGTATCAAAACACCGGGGGTTTCCCTGGATAAAGGAGTATGATGCAAGTCATCTTTTTCATTTATAGTTCCTAAAAAAACAATCTTGTCTTTAAGGAGCTTTTTATTATCTTCAATATCCTTGGGTTCTATCACAAAGAATTCAGTAGGCCTGAACCGAATCATTTCTTCATGGTTTAAGGAGGAGAGCCGGGAAAATGCCTTGCTATCTAAGCTTCGGATCATTTCCGAAGGAAGTGTAAGATATTCCTTTTCTCCTTTCATACTTGGCGAGAAATTTCTCACCATATCCGAATTTCTTTTGGTCACCAGGTTAGCCATTCCTCTTCTTACTTTGACATCATAGCGTGAAAGGAAATCACTTTCCGGCTTGAGTGTATGGACATTGAATTTCTGACTCGCCACTATTTTAGGTGAGCTTTCGAGTACATCCTTTAAAAACATGTCGGATTCAAATTCTTTATCATCCTGAAGGATTACATCGAATCCCACAGATTTTACGTCAGCTTCCAAAAGAGAAAGTAAAATAAGAGCAAGCTCTCCTCTATCAAAGACTGAATCTATGTTTACTACAATTATTTCGTCATCAAAGTGTTTTCTGCTGCTTCCGGCTCTCACTCTGTTATAGAAGTCGCTTACTTCTATATCTGAAGAACCAATTAGTGTTGAAATAAGAGTGTCGGAATTAATATCTGCAGAAATAATCAAAGTAAGGGCAAGCGCTAACAAAGCGCTCACCACAGGTTTAAATACAAGTTGGTTGGTAAAGAAATTCTTCACTCCAATCTATTTTATCGTCTCAAAGGATGATTTTCAGATTTATTCCTCTATCACGTTGACTCCGTTAATTTCTGCCAGATTCCATTGGCTGATATATTCATTTCTCATTCCCTTTGGTACATAAAAATTTATTGTAGGGTTTGCTGAGTCGTACACTATATGGATACGAGGAGGAGTAGGAAGGTTTTTCCATGGGCAGTGGAAGTCTCTTTTCTGATTTCCTGTAAAATAAAAAAGCGATGGTGAATCATTAAGGTCTTGCAACCCCTCTCCGAAATACACTTCTTCTAAATTAGGGGCTTCTAAACCCCTTAATATTTTTAAGGTATCAGGTAATCTTAATTTCTTGAGAGTAGTGGAATAAATCATATTATGGTCAATAGAAGTTATAGGAGCCTGAATGTCTAAAGAAGTGATATTACAATTCATAAAAGCCAGATGTCCTAATGCCACAACGTCATAGGTGTCAAGGTCGTGTTCTATTTGAGCCGGTATTATTATATCACCGGTATATGCGCTCTGTCCCGGGTAAAGAAGAGGCGATTTTTTCTGCATCACATACACCTGCATTTTATCAGGATGGCCGGGATCTTCCATGTATACGATCCCGTTTTCTTCAAATGTGGATTGTGCAAAAATATTAAGGGATAAAAAAATTAGAGAAATTAAGAAAAGATATCTGTTTTTCATTGGTGTTAAAATTATAAGGAAAGTTTTAACCAATCACTGGATTCCGTAATTTACAAAAATAAATAAAAAATATCTATGCAGGAATACACAATTTTTAAAGAATACAGATTAGTTTTGAAGAGAAACTTTATTTGAGTTATTTTTGCTTACGATACTACATTCTTATATATATCAATTAAATCATAGATAAAGGTTATGAAACTAAAACTGATTATTTGTTTCTCACTTATTTTAGGTTTGACAGGATGTTCAGGCAATAGGAAATCAGAAAACGGGATGGAACCCGAAAAAACCAAATCTTTAGTACTTTTCTATAGTCAGACCGGTGCTACTAAGGAAGTAGCTGAAGAAATACAGAAACAGACAGGAGCTGACATAGACAGTATTGTTCCGGTAGAAAGTTACGGATATGATTATGATGCCACAATTCAAAGATGGCTTAAAGAAAAAGAAGATAGTGTTAAGGTTGCCATTAAGCCTCTGACAAGAAACATTAATGATTATGACACAATCTATCTGGGATATCCGATTTGGGGTGGCACCTACGCTTCGCCTGTAGCCACTTTTATTGAGGACAATTCCCTGGAAGGAAAGACAGTTATAACTTTTGCTTCTTTCGGTAGCGGAGGTATTGAAACCTCTACTTCAGAAGTAGCCAAAAATGTTGCTAAGGCCAATGTTATTGAAGGTTACGGAGTTAGAAATGCACTTATTGCTAAGTCGCCGGCTGAAATCCAAAGATGGCTTATTGAAAAAGGTTATAAGAAAGGTGAGATAGAGAAACTGCCGGAATATGGGCCGATGGAACCCGTAACACCTGAGGAACAAGAGATATTCAATCAGGCATGCGGAGATTATAAATTTCCCTTAGGTACTCCCATGGAGGTGTCAAAACGTTCCTATGATGATATCAATGACTATAAATATGAAGTGACCTCGGTTTCCCCTGATGGCAAAGAATCCCATTCAATTATATATGTAAGTAAAATCGGGAATGAAAAGCCTGAATTTACCAGAGTAGTACGCTAAATAACGAAAAAGACCCGGGGTAAGAGAAATTTTATTCCGGGTCTTTATTCTGAAACCATTAAAACTCATTCCTGAATTTTCATATATGAAGATGATTAGGGTAGTAGGAGCCGTGATTAGGGATAAATTTGATCGGATTTTAGTGGCACAAAGGCCTTATTCCGAAATTTCCTATAAATCCTATAAATGGGAATTTCCGGGAGGGAAAGTTGAAGAAAACGAAGCTCCGGAAGCAGCTCTTAAAAGAGAAATTTTGGAGGAGCTTGATTGTGAGATAATAGTTGAGGATAAAATAGTTGATGTTGAATATGATTATCCCGACTTTAAACTAAAGATGGACCTGTATCGATGCAGGCTTAAGGAAGGAGCCCATCCCAAAGCATTGGAACATAATCAAATAAAATGGATTACCCCGGATGAGATTCACACCTTCGACTGGATAGAGGCAGATTACAAAATTCTGCCGGTTATACAAAAACAATTTAGATAAATTTACCTGAAGTTAAACAGAGGATAAATCCTTACTCGCTGAAAGATGCCGGTTGAAATTCAGATCTTTTCAATGATACATAACGGTTGAAAGTGCCCCAGAATATTGCTGTGACTGCTATTCCACATCCTACTGCGAAATAATAGGGAATTTCTATATCAAACAAGTTATTTACAACACCTTGAAGACCTTCCGGTGCGAATAGGATATATGAAACGGTTACGGAAGTCATAAAGAGGGCTGGTACAAGAGCTATATAATAATTACGATTCCTTGAAGCGAGCCATACGGAAGCAGTCCATAACGTAAAGACAGCCAATACCTGATTGCACCATGCGAAATACCTCCAAAGAGCATCGTATGGAAGCAACATGATTATAGAACACAATATAAAAAGAGGCACCGATATTATCAATCTCTTTGAGATTGATTTTTGCTTCAGGTTCATAAAATCGGCTGCAATAAGACGTGCGCTTCTCAAGGCTGTATCACCTGAAGTGATGGGAGCGGCAATTACCCCAAGCACGGCCAGTATTCCTCCGAAAGTACCCAACCAGTCTTTTGATAGCTTATCAACTAATACAGCGGGTGAATTCGGTCCCAAATACTCCTGAAGGTTTTCATAACCTCCAGTAAAAGCTACGACAGCGGCTGCCCAGATTAATGCCACTACTCCTTCTGCCACCATAGCACCATAGAAAATGGGCCTTGCGTGTGCCTCATTTTTAAGGCACCTGGCCATCATCGGGCTTTGTGTGGCATGGAAACCGCTGATAGCTCCACAAGCTATGGAGATAAACATCATGGGAAAGATAGGATTTAAAGCAGGGTCCGGTTTATGATTATAAAATCCATCCCAAAATTCAGGCAATGATTCACCATGCGCAAATAGCATTATGCATATACCAACTGCCATAAAGAGAAGTGCAAATCCAAACAGCGGATAAAATTTACCGATTATCTTGTCGATCGGAAGGAGGGTGGCCAATATATAATAAGAAAAAATCACTATGATCCAGAAAACCATATTAAATGAATCTGGAGTAAGCCTTGATAAAAGATCTGCAGGATTATACACAAATACAGCACCAACCAGCAACATCAATATAAGGGAGAATCCTCTCATTATATTTTTGATCTTATTGCCCAACTGACTTCCTACTATTTCCGGAAGAGAGGCTCCGTCGTGCCGGATAGACATTAAACCTGAAATATAATCATGAACCGAGCCTGCGAAAATTGTGCCGAAAACTATCCATAAATAAGCGGCCGGCCCATACATTATACCCATTATAGCACCGAAAATGGGACCAAGACCTGCAATATTAAGAAATTGGATAAGAAAAATTTTCCAGGAAGGTAAAACCACGTAATCTACTCCATCAGCAAGCCGATGCACAGGGGTCTGTATCAAAGGATTTTCTCCACATATGCGGGCAACTATTTTTGAATAGATAAGATAACCTCCTAATAAAATACACAATGCTACGGCAAAGGATATCATAGTTAAAATCTAATTCTTTAATTTTTTATAGTAACATTTACAGCTCCGATAACTTTAAATTTCCTAATAGCGGTCTTTAACATCATCTACCGGTTTTAAGGTTACTATTTTGATTCATGGCATTTTCATTAGAAAGGTAAAATTAATTCTAATAGAGGATAAATTCAAACATTAAGCCATTAAAATTTTTTAGACTTTCCGGCTCATTAAAAGAGTTCTTTCGATTATTCATAAAAAATTTCTTGAGATTTGAGAGTATAATACATAATGATTTTTAGAGAGGTCATATTTCTAAGATCTTATGATAATTTTATTATCTTTATATAAATTTCATATTTTCGCCTAAAGTAGAAATTGGGGGAATAAATAGTAATTTTTCTCCGGAAGGACATTTCTTATTTTTATTGAAACGGTAATAATGAAAATATGAAAGCCTTTATATGGAAAAAGAGTTATGAAAAAGATCTTGGCCTTAATTATAAAACTTCTCTTGTTTAGTTTCTCTTTATCAGCACAAGAGGTTTATGATTTCAATTTCGACTGGAAGTTCCTAAGAGGAGACAGTTTTACATATTCTAAATCAGACTTTGATGACTCAAACTGGCAAACAGTGAATTTACCTCATGATTTTCAGATAGCTCAGGAATGGGTTGTCCCTTCAGCCGATGAACGACCGGATGCTTCCAATGAGATGGCAAACATAGCCAGCCGTCTCAGTTCCAGGGGGTTCAAGGAGATGGGCACAGGATGGTATCGGAAATCTTTTCAGGCAGATCCTTCTTGGAAAGGAAAGAGAGTGCTTTTAGATTTCGAGGGTATAATACTCACCGGTGATGTTTTCCTGAATGGAGAAAGAATCGGAACAACAGACTATGGGTATCTTGGTTTTGAATCCGACATTTCAGATAAACTAAATTATGAGGGAGAAAACATAATAGCCGTTAGGGCTGACACAGGTGAGCCGGACAATTCTCGCTGGTATACCGGCGGAGGACTTTACCGAGACGTTAAACTGAAAGTCGGTAATCCCGACCAATACTTCACCCGTAATTCCCTGTACATAACTACTCCGGAAGTTTCCGAAGAGAAAGCCACCATAATTATAGATGGCGAAATGGCAACTTTTGTCAATGCTGATACTTTAGACGTGGGTATAAAAATTTTTGATGCCAACGGTAAGGAAGTATATTCCAAAAGAAATAAACTTTGGAATAATGTTAGACAAAAGATTAGGGAGTTTCGCCTTGATAGTCTGACTCTCGAAAACCCTAATCTTTGGGATACCGAGAATCCTTACCTATATACTCTTGAAGCCACTCTCTTTACTCCACAGGGAGAAGTGGCTGATGTAGTGAAAGAAAGATTCGGGATTCGTTCGATAGAATATTCTCCCGAATTCGGATTGAAACTTAACGGAAAGAAAGTCTTACTTAAGGGTATTGCAAATCACCATACTTTAGGGACTTTAGGTGCGGCTGCTTATCCAGCTGCTATGGAGAAAAGAATAAAATTGCTAAAGGAATTTGGTTTCAATCATATACGCACTTCTCATAATCCTTATAGTGAATCTTTTCTCGACCTTTGTGATGAGTATGGAATACTTGTTGTTGATGAATTATATGACAAGTGGACTACTCAATATGCCGGTGGAAGGAAAGAATGGAATGAGCAATGGCTTCATGATGTGCCGGAATGGGCGAAACGTGACCGCAACCATCCTTCAGTGATAATGTGGAGTCTTGGAAACGAATTACAGTTGATCCCTGATCTTCCTTATAACGACTGGGGAGTGACTCCTTATAAACTTCAAAAAACTCTTCTCAACCGGTACGATGACACAAGACCTGTGACAGTGGCCATGCATCCACGCGGAAGAAATGAACTGACCGATTCTTTGCCTGCTCTATTGGTGATGGAAACCGATATTGCTGCCTACAATTACAGATATATGTATTTTCCGGGAGACGGTCAAAAATTCCCTTGGATGATGTTTTATCAGAGTGAGGCCAATACTTCAGGTATCCCTTCCAATTTTTACAATATGGATCTTGACAAGGTTATAGGTTTGGCTTATTGGGGAGCAATAGACTATTTGGGAGAATCAAAAGGTTGGCCCGCAAAAGGATGGACTGAAGGAGTTTTTGACATCTCTCTTCAGCCCAAGCCTCTCGCTTATCTGGTGAAAAGTTATTTCAAAGCGGAAGAACCTATAGTTCATATCGGAATCATTGAATCCAATGAAGAAAGAGAATGGAATGATGTGGCGGTAGGCACCATGCAGCTCTCTGAAAACTGGAACAGGCCAAAAGGAGATATGGTGAATCTTTACACTTTTACCAATGGTGATGAAGTAGAACTCTTTGTTAATGGTAAAAGTCTCGGAAGAAAAAAGAACAGTCTTATAGATAATTCAAAACGAAACAGAATTCTCTGGGAAAACATACCCTATAAAGAGGGGGATTTAAAAGCTATGGCTTATAATGAATCCGGCAAAAAAATTGCTGAACATAAAATTCAGACAGCCGGCAAAGCAAGCAAATTGAAAATAGAAATTGATAATCCTGAATGGAAAGCCGACGGTTATGATCTACAACACATAACAGTTTGCGCCACAGACAATAAGGGAATTTTGAATCCCACAGCTTCAGATTTGCTTACATTTGAGGTTGAAGGTCCCGCGGAAATAGTTGGGATCATTAACGGTGATATTAATTCAGACGAATTGTTCACTCCTGATGCCTATTCCAATGGTAAGAAAGCTTCACATAGTTTTTATCAAGGGAAAGTTTCCATGATCCTTCGCTCTACACGAAATTCCGGACCAGTGACATTGAAGATTAAGTCGAAGGAATATCCCACAGAAAGTGTTAAGTTTTTCATAGAGAAATAATGTTTAAAGGATCAAAGGAGAGTGATAAAATTATAAGAGTGTGTGTCAAATTTTCTCTTGACACACACTCTTTTTATTAGTTAAGTCGGGAATGTATCAAATGCATAAAGAATCGTAGATAAATAACGTTCTCCTGTATCAGGCAATATAGCTACAATTGTTTTCCCCTTATTTACATCTTCTTTAGCCAGCTCCAAGGCAACATGAAAAGCGGCTCCGGATGAAATTCCTGCCAGCACCCCTTCTTCACTTGCAAGAAGTCTTCCTGCTTTTACTGCCTCAACATCAGTAACCTTCACTATAGAATCGATTAAGTTAGAATCATAATTTCCGGGAACAAACCCTGCCCCTATACCTTGAATTTTATGAGCCCCCGGCCCTTCTCCGGAGAGAACAGCGGAGGATGCCGGTTCTACCGCAACAGCCTTCAATGAGGGTCTCCTTTCCTTTAAATATTTGGTAGTGCCGCTTATTGTACCTCCGGTTCCTACTCCTGCTACAAGTATGTCGATTTCACCGTCGGTATCTCTCCAAATTTCAGGACCAGTGGTACGATAATGAATTAAAGGGTTTGCCGGATTTTCAAATTGTTGAAGTATAACAGAACCGGGAATTGTGGCCTGTAATTCATCAGCCTTTTTTATGGCACCTTTCATTCCTTCGCTACCCGGAGTCAAAACGAGATCTGCTCCCAAGGCTTCCAAAAGATTACGCCGTTCAATGCTCATTGTTTCCGGCATGGCAAGAATTAACCGGTATCCTTTTACTTTTGCCACCCAGGCCAGACCTATACCGGTATTACCTGAAGTTGGCTCTATAATAGTATCTCCGGGTTTTATAATTCCGTTTTTTTCAGCATCCTCAATCATTGCATAGGCAATTCTGTCTTTAACACTTCCACCCGGATTGAAGCTTTCAAGTTTCACAAGGAGCCTTGCTTTAAGCTTTTCTTCTTTTTCTACATGGCAAACCTCCAGAAGAGGTGTATTACCAATAAGTTGTGTTAAGTCTTTTGCAATTTTCATAATTTATCTATTAGTTGTTTTGTCAATTTATTTTACATAAATATCTTTTCTTCACCCGAATATTACTCAATTCAATCCTATAACTTAATCTAAAATTATCTCATATCCCGGCTCCGTAAGAAAAAATATCATTTCTAATACCTCCTTGAATCACTCTCGAATAAGCCGGAAGGCTTTCAGTGACCCATACGTTTCCTCCTATCACGGTGTCATGTCCGATAGTTATTCTTCCAAGTATTGTGGCATTAGAATAAATAGTGACATTATCCTCAATAATTGGATGGCGAGGAATGTTAAGGGGAGTGCCGTTACCATCATAACGGAAACTTTTAGCACCCAAAGTAACACCCTGATAAAGGGTGACATTATTACCTATAATACAGGTTTCACCGATTACGACACCTGTGCCGTGATCTATGGCGAAATATTCTCCGATTGTAGCTCCCGGATGGATATCTATACCGGTGTGGGAGTGAGCCAGCTCAGAAATGATTCGAGGCAGATAAGGTATATTCATAGAGAAGATTAGATGTGCAAAACGATGATGGAGCATAGCTTTGACAGAAGGATAGCAAAGAATAATCTCTACCTCGTTTCCTGCTGCAGGGTCTTTACGAAGTATAGCATTGATATCTGTGTAAAGAAGTCTTTTTAATTCGGGCAAAAAACTTATTATTTTCATTGAAAGATCATGAGCTTCCGGATAATTGTCAATTACCACCTTTTCTTTTCTCTTAGGACGACATGACAGGCCTATTACGATTTCTTCTTGGAGGAGTTCAAACAGACGTTCTGTCGTTATGCCGATACGATATTCAATCCTGGAAACTATGGCTGTACGTTCAAAGAAAAGTTCAGGAAACATAAGTTTCCAGAGCAAAGACATAATTTCTTTCACATTCTGGAGAGAGGGTAATCCTTCAGGGCATAATGACATGAGACTCCGATCATCAGTATGGATATCTGATAATTTTTTTACAGTTGAAGATAGTTCTTTGACTATCTCTTCAGAAGTCTGATTTCTCAACTCAATCATTTTTAGCTATTTATAATGATAAAATACAATAGATTAACAAAATAGAAACTTTTTTGCTTAATGTAAAACAGAATTTTTATAAAAAATAGAAGTCTGGTTAATTAATCTCTTTGATATTTGTATAGGCTACAGGAGATTTTATTAAGATGAGTTCCTTTTTAAATTGAGAAGAAAAAGACCTTTGAAAAGAATTAGGATAATTTACGATTAAGCTTAGCAAATCCTCCTGAATATTTGGTAATTTTGTTTTGGACTCTTAATTGTTTGAAGACGTATTGAAATAATTAAAAAACGAGCCGTTGACAGCCTTAAAGAAACAGTCGTCAACAGTCTCCTGATTTCAAACTATAATAATTCAAACGAGCTCTTTATTAAAAATGAAACCTATAATACAACTCTCCCAGAATAAAGAATATAAAAATTGGGTAAAAGAACTCAAGAAACGATATTTGACAGCTCGTCTGAAAGCATCGGTTGAAGCAAACCGTACATTGTTGGAGTATTATTGGAGCTTGGGGTGTGATATTGCCGATAGACAATATGCCAATACTTATGGATCCGCTTTCTTTGCAACCTTAAGTCATGACTTAAGAACTGAGATGCCTGGTGAACAAGGTTTCTCTGAAACTAACATTCGTTACATGTATAGATTCTATGAACTTTATTCCCAGCTATTTAGAAATCTTCTACAGGGTGTAGAAGATTCTGAAACTAAAAAACTTCTACAGGGTGTAGAAGTTTCAACTCAAAAGTTTCCGCACAATGCGGAAGAATTATTAAAAGAAATCTGTTCTATCCCATGGTTTCATCAACAACGAATTATCGATAAATGTAAAGGAGATCCTCAAAAAGCTATATTCTTTGTCCGCAAAACAATTGAAAATAACTGGGGACGGAATGCTGCTGAATTTCTTAAAGACTGATTTGTATGAAAGATCAGGTAAAGCTATTTCTAATTTCAATTCCACGCTTCCGGCATTACAAAGCGATTTAGCACAGCAAATAACCAAAGATCCTTATGTTTTCGATTTCTTTGCTATAACCGAAAATTATAATGAGCGTGAATTAGAAGATGCTCTTGTTGCAAATGTGACTAAATTTCTTGTAGAACTGGGTACCGGTTTCGCATTTATGGGTAGGCAATATCGGTTACAGGTTGGCACTAAAGAGGCATTTATTGATCTTCTCTTTTATAATACACGGATTCATGTATATTGCTGTATCGAACTTAAAACCGGATCATTCAAACCGGAATATCTTGGTCAATTAGGATTTTATGTCAGTGCTGTTAACCATCAACTCAAAACAGAACAGGATAACCCTACCATCGGGCTGTTGATATGCCGAGATAAAGACAACATAGAAGCCCAATATTCTTTAGAGGGATATAATCTTCCGCTTGGTATATCAGAATATGAACTTTCCAAATTGATTCCAACCGAAATAAAAAGTTCTCTACCCTCAATTGAAGAGATAGAATCTTCACTCGAACAATTATCCGAAAACAACGAAGTATTATAAAGTCGAACCTGTCGGAATTTCCGGATAGTTCAAACAAATTAAAATCGACAATCTTGTTAAAATATAGAATATTAAAAAATAGTAAGTCGAAGAATATTAATTAATTTGAATACTATCATTTTTCAATAAAACTTTTGATAGTTAAAGAGGAGAAGATACAAAGAGTCTGAAAGATTGGTTTTTATGAAAGTCTGGGTGAATTAGTAAGAGTAAAAGTATATAAATATATAACATAAAGAATAGGTCAACTAATTGCTAAAGACCATAATGGGGATGTGAATATTGTTAAGATTTTGTATCGAATGTTATTTGGAAAATAGTATCTAAATACTATAAATAAAAATAGAGAAGAATGTATTGAACACTCTGAAAAATTCCAGATGAAAAATTATCATCTTGTAAGAATAATTTTGGGAAATATTCAATACATAAAGGACACTCAAAAAACTTTGGTTCCTAAAATGGGAGATATTAGAAGAACGGATTCATTCTCGGTCTCATGTCAACTGTAATAAAATGACTGAGATTGGCAATGAACTGATGAAACCTGAAAGGATCTCCGGAGAATGATCAAATACCTCTTCGTGAGAAATTTCACCTGTTGGAAGACGAACAGATCTCTATTGATAACCTTATCCAAAAGCTCCAAGACTGGTTAAATCCGGAAGGAAAATCAAAATGATTTTTTCTCCGATTAAGATGTAAAAACATGATTTTCTTCTTATGAATCATTGATTATATAGAGATTATTTACTCCCAACGTGATTGATTTCACACTAATAAATCTAAAATGAATTAACACCGGTTTTTAAGTCGCTGATTTATATATTTATTCTTTCCCCTTAACAGATGAACAATTGTCATTCTTATGTAACCGAGCCTTGGAATTTCTTATCCCGAAACTTCGGTAGAAATATAAAACGTTCTGGAAAAATGCTAATCAATAAAATATTTTAACCACAAAAAAATTGAATATTATAGTTAAAAAATATAAATTTGATTAGATAAATTACAGTTTTTAATAGAATGACATAACCAATCAAAAATAAACAATTTTAAACCAAAGATTTATGAAACAATTCTACAAACTTACCCTGGCGATGATGATAGGCGGATGCCTATCATCCCTAACAGCGAAAGCCGAAAATTTCATGCCGGAAGCAACTATGCAGTACCCTACCTCAGAAGTGTATCTTGAAATTCCCGGTAGCGTCGAAATCGAATGGTCGGACATAGTGATGCTTGTGGATCCACAAATCAATGACTGGGACGAAGAATATACCTATGTCAGTGTTTCAATCGATAAGGGAGAGGCTGTTGAAGTGCCTGCCTATTATATCTATAGTCCGGAATTTAAAGATGAGGACGGCACGGTTTGGTTTGAAGAAGAGTCTTACCTAAACATAGCTCTCTATGAAATGGAGCAGGCTTATGATGATGCCGAATCAATAGTAATTTCTATCCCTGAAGGAATAGTAAAGAACGAATCCGGAGAAATTAATCCGGCTCAAATCATCACATTGACCAAATCACCTTATGCAGACCTTGCTTATTTCGCTGATATAACATGGAGTCCGGAAGACGGCTCAATAATTAAACAAGATGAAGCCATTGTAAAGATAAGCTGCGGCGGTAATCCTATTTCTTACCTCACCGGCACTATCGGTTATAATAATTATGATGACTGGTCGTTCGGATCTCTTGAGTTTGGAGAACAAGTAACTATAAACGACCAAAATGAACTGGTCATCAACCTTAGCAAAGAAGCACCGGGAGAAGTTGAAATCATGATTCCTGAAGCCTACCTATTGGTTGACGTTGACGGGGAAAATCAATTAAGTGCAAGTTTATATCTAGAATATACAATCGAGGAATCCGAAATCTCAGGGGTCAACGGAATATCCACTGACAATGAGCCACAAATGATCTATACTCTCAAAGGTGTGAAAGTTGTAACCAACGGTAAACCGGCACCAGGCATTTATGTAATTAATGGCAAGAAAGTAGTGATCAAATAATAACATTCTTATGAAGTCAAGATTGATATTAGCATCAATAATGGCTTTAGTTACAATCCCGGCATTCTCTACTCGAGGGTGCCCGGATTTGTTAAAAGCCAATAATCCACTCTATAACGGCAAGATAAACACGGTGAATCTCAATGGGAAGACCTATAAGATAGGTGAAATCCACAATGCTCCGGCTCCCTCACGTGCCGGGGATGAAATACCTGATGTGATAACGAATGCTGAGGGTGAGACAAAATATTATAACAAGATCTCTTCCGGCACTTTCGTTTTCAACGACGAAATGTTTCAATACGTAGAGACATTCCCGGGCGTAGCAGTTTGGGGCGAGGATAATACGGTGTATTTACAGGACATCTTATCAACAGTTGCCACAGGTAACTATGTGAAGGGTGTGGTGGATGGTAATAAAATTACATGCGAGGCTAATCAGCTACTGGATTTTTATCCTGAAGAGGGATATGGTATCACCTTGGTGGTGCTCACCACCAACATTAAGGATGATGTAGTGGATTTCTATTATGACCCGTCAATCACGGAATTCGAATATCTTCTCGATAGCAACGGGAAAATGACTTTGAACCTTCCGGGCAGGCAATTCGATGGGGAAACACCACCTCAATATGTTATCGGCATTTGCTATTCTGATGAGCCTGATAAATTCCTGGGCTTCAGTGATTACGTGCAGGAATGGAATTTCACTGACACAACAATCGTGGAGCTTCCTGAAAATGCTACCGTGGAAGAATACGTTTTCATCGATGAGTGGGATTATGCAAAACTTCTAGAGGTTGCCTATGTGGGCAATTCACTTTATATCCGGGGTTTTCTCAATGTACCGAAAGCAATAACGATCGAGGCTACGGTTGACGGCGACAAGGCCTATGTGGCTCAAAACGAATGTCTCGGAATCTACTACGATCAATATTATCTTTACACTAAGGTGATGTACGACAATCCGGACTTCGATGAAGACAAGGAATGGGATGAGGACAATATGCCTTATCTATGGGCTCCGCCATCAGCTGTTTTCACTCTCGATATCGATAGGGAAAATAAAGTGATCTCAGCCAATGAAGACCATGTGTATCTTTCTTTCCAGCCTGACGAAGAAAGCTATGATAATATAGCTATGATTCTCGGAAAGTTTACTCTTAAATATCAGGGTACAGCCAACGGCACGCCTTCAAACCCCACAGGATTGAGATACGAAACAAAATGGATGCCATATCAAGGATACAACGACTTCTTCTTCAATCTAACCAATTATTCCACAGAAGGAAACCTTCTTGATGACGAAACCTTATTCTACAGAATTTTCATTAATGGGGATGAACTCATATTCGAAGAGGAAGTTGGAATCGACCTTCTCGACCGCGAAGTGATAATGTATCAATATGTTCCGGGCCAACAAAGGTATATGAATTCATTGTTTGACAACAACACTGACATTACCCGAGTATTAGGAAACGAATATGACATAGGAATTTACATAGACGGAGTATCTACCATAGGTGTGCAAAGCGTTTATTTTCACGATAATGTACTCACCTTTAGCGATATTGTGACCCTTGATGTGGAAACGGGTGAAACAACAACCGAATCCGGAGTGGAAACAATTACACTCGCTCCGGTGAAAAAAGTTGAATATTTCGACCTAACCGGAAAGAAAGTGTCACAACCAGGGAAAGGTATCTTCATTGTGAAAGAATTAAGAGAAGATGGAAAAATTACAACGCGCAAGATAGCTCGTTAAAAATTCCATTCAACTATCAAGAGGATGCAGTCTGTTCAGGATTCGCATCCTTTTATTTTGTTCGCTGTGGAGTTTTTTGGTGGTAACAGGGGTTAATATAGACATAAACCAGGGGAAGCTTAGGCGGAAAGGGACCGGTCCTGAGGGTATATATCTCGCATTAAAGAACGGCTTTAAGTATCTTCTCAAATATTAGTACAAAGGTGCCTTTCTTGCCCTAACATGAGCATTTACAAATTCCTTGCACTCAACCAAATTAAAGCCAAATATGAAGTCGATAAAGCTATCATCCAAGAGCTAAATCCTCAACTTTCAATCACTCTTTTCGGGTACGAAAAACTCGACGACCAGCTTGGCAAGGAAGGAACCATAGATTTTTTTACTAATGAAATTAATTGCTTAAAGACAAAGTCTGATAAATAATTCTTAACTTTGCAATTAGAGAAACATCATTCTGACAATAGCCAAAACATAAAAAGAAATACGGCGAAAGCCAACCCTATTTTTAGAACTTCCGTGTAGTCGCTTAAGGCATTGGTAAGCCGTCAGATGCTGCTCGGAAGTTCTTGTTTTATAATGCTAATTCTTCTGGCCGATTAAAACAGCTTCCTATATGGCTTCACAACAATTTGACAGATTCAAATCAACTTTGAGCGTGCTTTTTATGCTTGATCAGGCAGATCTTGATTTCG
>JAFLTS010000017.1 GCA_022509185.1 Muribaculaceae bacterium
GAGATGGATTCGAACCACCGAAGGCGTAAGCCAGCAGATTTACAGTCTGCCCCATTTGGCCACTCTGGTATCCACCCAGTCCCGAAAGTTTTATCCTTAAAGATTACTATCTCCCGGAATTCCGACTGCAAAATTATATAATTTCCAAGTCATATCAAAATTTTTTAATATTTTTTTTATTCCTTTTTTCGGTTTTTAATATTTTATCAATTTATGATATTATTCTACCGTAACTGATTTAGCCAGATTTCTTGGCATATCTACATCCTTCCCCTTATTAATTGCTATATAATAGCTTAACAATTGCAAAGGTATACTTGTGATTATAGGAGTCAGGCATTCCGGCATTTCTGGCACTTCTAAAACATGATCGGCAATCTTACTGATTATTTCATCACCTTCGTTTACAATAGCAATAATAGAGCCGCCTCTCGCTTTTATTTGCTGTACATTACTAACAATCTTTTCATAGACATGGTCCATGGGTGCTATGATCACACTTGGCATTTCCTCATCAATAAGAGCTATAGGTCCATGTTTCATTTCTGCTGCCGGATATCCTTCCGCATGGATATAGGAAATCTCTTTTAATTTCAATGCTCCTTCCAAAGCCACGGGATAACTGAAACCTCTGCCAAGATATAGAAAATTCTTTGCATAGGTATATTTCATCGATAATCGTTCAATCTTGTCGTTGAGCTTCAATACCTTTTGGACTGTAGAAGGAATTCTGAGAATATGCTGACCCAATTCTTTTATCTTTTCTTCAGTTAATGTGTTCTTTAACTGGGCGATGCTTAAGGATAAAAGTGTCAAAACCATTACTTGCCCCGTGAAAGCTTTAGTTGAAGCAACCCCTATTTCAGGACCTACATGAATATAAGTACCACTTTGCGTCTCCCGAGGAATTGAGCTTCCTACAACGTTACTTATTCCATAAACATAAGCCCCCATATCTCGAGCAATTTTCACGGCTGCAAGAGTATCAGCTGTTTCACCACTCTGAGATATTGCAATCACTACATCTTTTTCATCCAGAATAGGGTTCGAATAACGGAATTCACTGGCATATTCTACCTGAACAGGTATTTTACACATGTCCTGGATTAGATATTTTCCTAATAATGCAGCATGCCATGAGGTGCCACAAGCCACCAAGACTATTCTTTTAGCATTTAAGAATTTTTCTTTGCTGTCCATTACTCCCGACAGCATAATCCTGCTCCCATTATCCACTACTCTTCCTCTGATACAATCTCGTAAGGTACCGGGCTGTTCAAATATCTCCTTGAGCATGAAATGATCATATCCTCCCTTTTCTAATTGAGATATACTTAACTCAAGGGTTGTTACATCAATTTTACTTTCTTTATTTTCTAATGTAAGGATCTTCAAGGGCTCCCCTTTTTCTATCACTGCAATCTCTCCATCTTTTAGATATACACAATCTTTGGTATATTCAATAAAAGGTGTGGCATCTGAGGCCAGAAACATTTCATTCTCCCCAATTCCAACTGCAAGTGGAGAACTATTTCTGGCTGCAATTATTTTATCAGGCTGGTCTTTTTCAATTAAAGCTATCGCATAGGCCCCGACAACCTGTTTCAACGCCTCTCTAACCGCATCAACCAAGCTACAATTGTTTTTAAGTTTTATATATTCAATTAATTGAACTAAAACTTCTGTATCAGTTTCTGAGTGAAATGTGCAACCTTGTTCTATCAATGCATCTTTCAAAACCTGATAGTTTTCTATGGTGCCATTATGTACTAATGCAAGATTGCCATCTTCACTGAAATGAGGATGTGCATTACAATCGCTCGGTTCTCCGTGCGTGGCCCAACGGGTATGAGCTATACCACAGTTTGCTTCAAGATTTTTGTCTTTACAAAATTCTTCTAGGTTAGAAACCTTCCCTTGACTCTTATATATATTAATCTTTCCTTTAGGAGTTGCCAACGCAATACCGGCACTATCGTAGCCTCGATATTCCAATCTATGCAAACCCTTTATTAATATATCATAGACGTTATTATCTCCTACATATCCAACTATTCCACACATATTCTTTCATTTTGTCACGTTTATAACGATTCGTGATCATTTTTATTTTAATACGGTGTCTTTATAAAATATAAGATTAAAACTCATCTCCCAATGGTGAAAGGGCTGAATCCCTTAATTTATATAGAAGTGATTTCTTAATTTCAGGTTTACCGGCCAACATATCAGACAATTCCCAGTGATGTCCGGCCTCTTCACTTAGGAGTGGTGAGGTAGCATCAACATCAGTCATATTCCAGGTTAATAGCACTGTCTTTATTTTCAACGCCTTTAATTTTCTCACAAGCATTTCATGGTCTGCATCCCCGGTAATTAAAACTACATAGTCAAATTTTCTGAATGTAGACAATTCATATGCTTCTAAGGCGAACCATACATCGATTCCCTTTTCTACCACCTGCTTCTCCCCCTCTTTGTCTAATTCTCGTAGGTGCTTATAATGAAATACTACATCATTTTCTATCAGTGTATCTTCAAATTTCCTTTCATTATATAAAAGGTGTTTGTCATAAGCCTCTTTAACACGGAATCTACCTCGGAAATAATGAGCTTCAGTAATCTGACAATTTGCAGGGTCTACTTTTTCCAATACAGCAAGCCGTGAACATATATAATCAAATAACGATCTGACCCTGATTATTGAATTTTCAATTGACTTCAGAGCCCGATTAACTTTGGCATAATATCCGCCATCAATAAAAACACCTATGGAGATATACCCTTGCATATTTCATTTTTAATCAAATATCAAGCCAACCTTTTTAAAATATCACAAAGGAACTTCCAAAATTCCTGTACCGACGTGATATTGGCTCTTTCACTCGGAGAATGGATATCTTTTAAAGTAGGACCAAAGGAAATCATATCGAGATCCGGCATCTTCTCAAGAAAAAGTCCACATTCCAATCCGGCATGTAATGCTTCAACTTTAGGATCTACACCAAAGAGACTTTTGAAACTTTCCTTAGCTACATTAAGCACTTTCGAATCCGGGTTGGGAGCCCAACCAACATAGGAATCGTCAAAAATAACTTTATAACCTAACATTTCAAATAATGCTTTTACTCTGTCGGCTATCTCATCCCGACGTGAATCTACTGACGAACGTTGATGTACGGTTACTACCACCTTCTCCCCTTCAAATTTTACAGAGGCAAGATTACATGATGTTTCTACCAATCCTTCAACAGCTCTTGACATGGATTGAACACCGTTTGGACAGGCGAATATTGCTGAAATAAGGTTATGGGCTTCAATTCTTTCTATACATAACTCCGGTTTCTCTGATTTCTCAACCTCAAAAGTGAAGTCTGTAGATTCTGCAAGAAGAAATTCAGCATGAAGCATATCATTAAACTCTTTGGCTTCTTTCTTGAATAACTCTGTTTTATCTTTATCTATTCCTATGATTGCAAGAGATTCACGTGGTATAGCATTTGCAAGACCACCTCCATCAAAATTTGCCAGGCTAACATTAAATTTATCCCAAATGTTCCATATAAACCGGCATAATTGTTGATTAGCATTTCCTCTTCCAAGATTGATTTCCATTCCGGAATGTCCACCTTTAAAATTTGATATCTTTACAAGATACCAATCTTTATTATCGGGGGCGCCTTCAAAAGGTAAAGTTTTTTCTGCTATTGTCACTTTTCCACCGGCACATCCTATCACCAATTGACCATGTTCTTCTGAATCCAGATTAAGTAAAATGGAACCCGTAACAAATCCGGGTTGTAATCCGTTAGCTCCAATCAATCCTTGTTCTTCATCCACAGTAAATAAAGCCTCTATAGGACCATGTACTAAAGAATTATCTAAAAGGACAGCCATTGCAGTGGCACAGCCTAAGCCGTTGTCTGCTCCTAATGTTGTTCCATCAGCTTTTACCCAATCTCCGTCTACAATTGTAGTAATGGGATCTGTTAGAAAATTATGAATTTTATCTCCTCTTTTTTCAGCCACCATATCCTGATGTCCCTGCAAAATTATTGTAGGGGCATTTTCATGTCCCGGAGTAGCTTCTTTCTTCATCATTACATTACCTACCTCATCAACTGAATAAGGTATTTTGTGCTTTTCGGCCCATTTAACTAAAAAATCTTTCATCTTATCAAGATGATGAGTAGGACGTGGCACTTTGGTTATTTCATCAAAACATTCCCATATCAATTTGGGTTCAAGATCTTTTATTGTCATAATAATTTTATCTTAAATTGAATATTTCTTATAGGCTTTCTCCATTTTTGTATGATAACCTCTTTTTGCATAAGAAGGTCCGTTATATTTTCTGGCAAAAGATCTCCAGTCCTTTTTTCTGAGACTTTCAACCATTCCTGAATTAGTTATAAAAACTGCAAAAAGTTGTAACTGTTCTAATTCAGAATAAGCCATTCTTTTTACAAACTCGTCCACAGACTCACAACCACAAATTTTGTAATTAAAACCACCTATCTGGAACATGCCCCAAAAAGTTCCAAGGTTAGCACCTTGAGCATTAGTTTTCCTGGCTGTTATCAACTCTGTCCATTCTTTTTTTGCATACCCCGTAAGTCCTTCGGGTACTTTTTCATTTTTAGCACCTTCTAAAGACTGTGCTTTATTTCTGTATTTCAGATACATTGAACGATCAAAATTGATAACCGGTATGCCAGGTGCCCAAAATCCCCTCATCGCTTTGCCTGCCTCGATTTCCACAACAGCCTTTATCACTGCAACTTCAACTTCTAATTCTTCAGCCACCAATTGAAAATCGTTTTCGGTCAGATGAAGATATCTTTCAGTTTCATCAGTCCCAATGCTATCTAAATTGTTGATTGACAACATATTTTTGGAAGGTATGGAATCGGGAGGGCTAAATTCATCAAGATTATCAGCAGCTAAAAGGGCGGAAGATATCCCTCCGCCCAATATCAGCAGTATTAATAATAATATACTTTCTTTCCTTGAAGATCTCATTCCTCCGCTATTTTTTTCAGTACAAGGCATAGATGCTTCCAGAATTTATCAACAGTAGGTATGAGTAATTTTTCATCAGGAGAATGTACATCTCTCATGGTAGGCCCAAAACTAACCATGTCGAGATGGGGATATTTAGTTAAAAATAATCCACATTCCAGACCTGCATGTATTGCCTTGATCTTTGGCTTAACTCCAAATAATTCTTCATAGGCGTCAGCACTTATTTTCATTATTTTGGATTGGATATTTGGTGCCCATCCGGGATAACCATCAGAATGATTTACTTCTGCTCCGGCTAACTGGAAGTGTGCTTCAACTTGTCCTGCTATATCCTCTTTCCTTGATTCAAGAGAAGACCTTTGAGAAGTAGTGACAATAATTGTATTGTCTTCTGCCATCTTAACCGCTGCAAGATTAGTAGAAGTTTCTACCAACCCTTCTATTTCTTTACTCATACTTATCACTCCATGTGGAGCTGAATAAAGAGCTCTGACAAGTCTTAGGGAAGTATTAGAATCTATACAATATTCAGGTTTGGGAACTTCTGTAATCTCAAGGTTCATTGAAGGTTCAACTCCTTTGAATTCATTTTTTATGGCCTCTGCATAATGAGTCATGAATTTATTCATGGCATGCTTATGGTCTACATGCAGACCGAAAACGGCCTCAGCTTCTCTCGGTATAGCATTTCTCAAGTTTCCTCCATTAAAACTACTTACTTCGATATCCCACTTATTGGAACACTCCCATATAAATCTTGCTATTACCTTATTAGCATTGGCTCTTCCCAAATGAATATCTCCTCCGCTGTGGCCTCCTAAAAGTCCTGAAACTTTCACCTTATAATAAATAAAGTTGTCAGGGGAGAAACTTCTTTTATACTTGAAAACGGCGGTAGTGTCAATTCCTCCGGCACAACCTATGAAAATTTCTCCATCATCTTCCGAGTCAAGATTTATCAGAATTTTTCCGGTAATCATTCCCTCGCCAAGATTCTCGGCGCCTTCCAATCCTATTTCTTCATTCACTGTGAAAAGAGCCTCAATAGGCCCATGTTCAATAGAATCATCTGCCATAGCTGCCAATGCGGCTGCCATTCCAATACCGTTGTCAGCACCTAAAGTTGTACCTTTGGCCTTAACCCATTCTCCATCTATATATGTTTTTATGGGATCTTTCAAGAAATCATGATTCACATCACTGTTTTTCTCTGCCACCATATCCATATGGGCTTGTAATACAACTGTAGGTGCGTTTTCATGACCCGGAGTACCGGGTTTCTTCATTACTACATTACCCACTTCGTCAGTCTTCGCTTCTATGGAATGTTTTTTTGCAAAATCCAGTAGGAAAGCTCTGATTTTATCTTCATGGCGTGAAGGACGAGGAACTTTTGTAATTTCATCGAAGGCGCCCCATAAAAGAGTCGGTTGAAGGTCTTTGATTTCCATCGGTATTAATATTTCTTTGGTTAAAGAGAAGGTATGTTTTCCATTTAATAATTAATAAATAACCTTCCTTTGGTTTCCCAAAAGTAATGATTTTTCTCTTTTATGCAAAACCTGTTTTTCAAGTAAATTTTTTTTTATAAATTTGCATGTTACAAATCAACTTGAAGTATATTAGAAAATAAAGAAAAAAAACTCTAAAAATGAGAAAGTTTTTTTCAATCAATTTATTGTTAGCCTGTTTATTATGTGTAGTGACCGGTTCATGCGGAAAACATGACAACCAACAAGATGCTACCAATTCAAGGATATCAGCCATGATTTCAAGAGCTGATTCTTTGCTTCCAAATTATAGATATGTGGATCTTGATTCCGTGTTAAGTAATTATAACCTTGCCAAAGATTATAATGAAGAAATGCTTAGAATGCAAAGCAATATGCAAAACGAAGTAAAAAAGCATGAAAATTCTCTTCAGTCATTGGCAACTACAATGCAAAACAAATTGCAAAACAACGGATATCTTTCTGAAGCTTCTTATCAGGCTGATCAAAAACAATATGCCGATATGCAAAATAAGGCTCAGAGAGCAGTAGCCAATCTTCAATCTAATTTTGAAACCACAGCTATATTAGCTCAAAAAACTGTAAACGATTCTATCGAGGCTTTCATACAGGAATACAACATGTCTAAAGGGTATGATGCTATTTTCTTTAAAGCCGCAACTTTATATGTTAACCCGGCTCTCGATATAACTAACGAAATTATCGAAGGTCTGAATGCAAGATATAATAAAGTGAAATAATATATACTTGACAAAAAATGGCAGGAAGGATTTCTTATCCTGTCCTGCCTTTTTTATTATCATTAGAAATCGATATGATTGAAGATAATATAATTAATAAGGAAATAAATGAACGTGCAGTGCTTGTAGGACTTGTCACTCTTAGACAAGACGAGCAAAAGGTAAAAGATTATCTTGATGAGTTGGATTTTCTAGCTCAAACTGCAGGAGCAGAACCGGTAAAAAATTTTATTCAGAAACTTGACTACCCTAATCCACGCACCTATGTTGGGAAAGGAAAATTAGAGGAAATTAGAAATTACGTAGAAGACAACGATATAGGTCTTGTAATTTTCGATGATGATCTTTCATCAAAACAGGTAGCCAATATTGAACGGGAACTTAAAGTTAAGATTCTTGACCGTACCAGCCTTATATTGGATATCTTTGCCAAAAGAGCACAGACTGCTACTGCCAGGACACAAGTAGAATTAGCCCAGTATCAATACCTTTTACCCCGGCTCACAAGAATGTGGACTCACCTTGAACGACAAAGAGGTGGAATAGGAATGAGAGGGCCAGGAGAAACACAGATTGAAACTGACAGAAGAATTATCTTAGATAAGATATCTAGATTAAAAGAAGAATTAAGAAATATTGATAAACAAAAAAGTGTACAAAGAAAAAATCGAGGCAAACTCACGCGAATAGCACTTGTTGGATACACTAATGTAGGTAAGTCCACTTTGATGAACCTACTAAGTAAAAGCGAGGTCTTTGCTGAAAATAAACTTTTTGCTACACTCGACACCACTGTTAGAAAAGTTATAATAGATAATTTACCTTTCCTTCTCACCGATACTGTAGGTTTCATTAGAAAGCTACCTACTCACCTGGTGGATTCTTTTAAATCTACATTGGATGAAGTTAGAGAAGCAGATCTTCTTGTTCATGTAGTAGATATTTCACATCCTGGTTTTGAAGAACAAATTGAAGTAGTGAATGAAACTTTAAGGCAGGTTTGTGGTGGTAAACCTATTCCTGTAATTATGGTATTTAATAAAATTGATGCCTTTACTTATAATCCAAAAGATCCCGATGATTTGACGCCTCAAAAAAGGGAAAATATTTCTTTGGATACCTTTAAAGAGACCTGGATGGCAAGAATGTCTAATAATTGTGTTTTCATATCCGCTAAAGAACACATAAATATAGATGCCTTGAAAGAAATACTTTATGAAAAAGCAAGGGAAATACATGCAGAAAGATTTCCTTTTAATGACTTCCTTTACCAAAAATATGATGAAGATCTGAATGATTTGGCAACCCAATAATAAATTTATGATATGAGAAAACTGGCACCTGAAGAAATCCAACAATTAAAAACACAGGGATGTGCAGCAGAAGATTGGTCAATTATATCGATTTTCTCAGGGTTAGATATCTCTAAAATTAATAATGTGAAGTTTATAGCTCCTGTTGTTATTCATGAGGGAGTTGTCTTAAAAAATATTCCCGGAGGAATCGGTGGATGTATTATCAAGGAAAATGTATTAATTGAAAATGTATCCCACATAAAATTTGAACCGGAAGCTTCACATGGGGTTGGCACAATGGTTTCTGTATTGGATGAAACAGGTTCTCGGGCAGTATGCATTTATCCAGGCCTTTCCTCTCAAATAGCAACTTTGATGGCCCGAGTTCCAAGATGGTTACAAAAATTAATTGAAAATAATATCCGTGAATTTCTGGATTCAAGAACCACCCCGGCCGAAATCGGAGAAAATGCTATTATAAGAAATTGTGGCTCCATTGAAAATGTATTTATTGATAAGGAAGTTAAAATTGAAGGAGCTTCAAGACTGAAAAACGGTTCCGTAATTAATAATGCAGGTCCCGGTAAAGCATTCACTTATATAGGGAGCAATGTTGAAGCAGAAAATTTTATTCTTGAAGACGGAAAAATTGAATCTAAATCTATACTACATAATTGTTACGTAGGTCAAGGTTCAGTCATTGCTTCAGGATTCAGTGCGCATGATTGCCTATTTTTTGCAAATTGTTCTTTGGAAAACGGAGAAGCACATTCACTATTAGCGGGTCCTTATACAGTAAGCATGCATAAGGGTACTCTGTTGATCGGCTGTCAGACATCATTTATGAATGCCGGATCTCTAACTAACCAGAGCAACCATATGTATAAATTGGGGCCGGTTCACTGGGGTCTGATGGAAAGAGGAGTAAAAACTTCATCAGGTTCATATCTAATGTTAGGAGCTAAAATTGGTGCCTTTTCTCTTCTCATGGGTTCACACAAGACTCACCCGGATTCTTCCGAATTTCCATTTTCTTATCTGTTTGGTGACGAAAGAGGTGCCACTGTTGTGGTTCCCGCGGTTATGTTACGTTCATGCGGGTTATTAAGAGATGAAATGAAATGGCCTACTCGTGACCGTCGTTTGAAACGAAAACTTCCTTTGTTCGATCACGTCACTTTCAATGTATTGAATCCTTTCACAGTGGATACAATGCTTGATGCCATACATACCATTGAGGCTCTTCTAACAAAACCGGCTGACGACGATCTTTATATGAGATATAAAGGAATGAAATTTACAAGAGCCGCTTTAGAAAGAGCTAAAACTCTTTATACCCTTGCCATCTTTAAATATTTGTCAGTTACCTTATTAGATAATAATTTCCCGGAATCAGATGGGAAAACTCCCGAAAAATGGATTGACCTGGGAGGAGAAATTATGCCTCGTTCTTATCTTGAAAAAGCGAAACAATGCGAAGATATTTTAGAGGCAGAAACAATTTTCAATGACGCTTATGAAAATTATAAAGAATTGGAACTCCAATGGATCGCTCAACGTTTTGGAGACTGGTGGAGGGAGAGAAGAGAATACATAAGCCTTAATGCGAAACGTTTTGATGAAATTGTAGAAGAAGACCGGCAACAATACTTGCAAATGTTGACTCGGGAAACAGAAATGCTTGAATTATGAATATTAGTTCCTTTAAATTATTAAGCATTTCATTTTTCACAATATATTTAAAAAATGTTAAATTTGCACATTAAATTTTTTTAATATAAATTTGCACTCGGAGGCGAATGCCTCACTAAGTGAATCATTAACCTTTTTTATTAACCATTTAATGAGCGAATTAAAAGTTCAAACCCCGATTGAAGATTTCGATTGGGAAGCCTATGCCAATGGCGAAACAGCCGGTTCGAAGAGTAAAGAAGAGCTTATAAGCACTTATGATGAATCTCTTAAGACGGCTAAAGACAATGAAGTGGTGACCGGAACAGTGAAATCCATTTCAAAACGTGAAGTAAGGGTAGACATCGGTATGAAGTCAGATGCTATTATCCCTATTTCAGAATTCCGTTATAATCCTGATTTGAAAGTAGGTGATGAAGTAGAAGTCTATATTGAAAATCTTGAGGATAAAAACGGACAATTAAAACTTTCACATAAGAAAGCTTGTCAAACCCGCAGCTGGGATCGTGTTAACCAGGCTTTAGAAAATGATGAAATCATCAAAGGCTATGTTAAGTCACGCACAAAAGGCGGTATGATCGTTGATGTATTCGGAATAGAGGCCTTCCTTCCGGGTTCCCAGATTGATGTACGTCCTATCCGCGATTACGATGTATTTGTTGATAAAACAATGGAATTCAAGGTTGTAAAAATCAACCAGGAATATAAAAACGTTGTGGTTTCCCACAAAGCTCTTATTGAAGCTGAACTTGAAGCACAGAAAAAAGAGATTATTTCAAAGCTTGAAAAAGGTCAGGTGCTTGAAGGTAAGGTTAAAAACATTACACCTTATGGTGTCTTTGTTGACCTTGGTGGTGTAGACGGACTCGTACATATCACTGATTTGTCATGGGGACGTGTTTCCGATCCACATGAAGTTGTAGAATTAGATCAGGATATAAAAGTTGTAATCCTTGACTTCGATAATGAGAAAAAACGTATTGCACTTGGTGTTAAGCAGCTACTTCCCCATCCCTGGGATGCATTGGATCAAGATGTTAAAGTGGGAGATAAAATCTCGGGCAAAGTGGTTGTTATGGCTGATTATGGTGCATTCGTTGAAGTACAACCCGGTGTAGAAGGTCTGGTACATGTTTCAGAAATGTCATGGAGCCAACATCTTCGCAGTGCTCAAGATTTCTTAAAAGTTGGAGATGAAATTGAAGCTGTAGTGCTTACACTTGACCGCGACGATCGTAAAATGAGCCTCGGTATCAAGCAGCTTAAAAATGATCCTTGGGAAAATATCGATACAAAATATTCTATCGGTTCTCGTCATACAGCTAAAGTACGTAATTTCACTAACTTCGGAGTTTTCGTTGAAATAGAAGAAGGAGTAGACGGCCTTATCCATATATCAGACCTTTCATGGACTAAGAAAATCAAACATCCGTCTGAATTCACTCAGATTGGAAATGAAATTGAAGTACAAGTACTCGAAATAGATAAAGACAACCGTCGCCTTTCTTTAGGTCATAAACAGCTTGAAGAAAATCCTTGGGATGTATTTGAAACAATTTTCACTGTTGGATCAATACACGAAGGAACTATCACTGAACTGATGGATAAAGGTGCTGTTATCGCTCTTGAATATGGTGTGGAAGGTTTTGCAACACCAAAACATCTTGTTAAAGAGGATGGTACTCAGGCTAAACTTGACGAAAAGCTTAAATTCAAAGTACTGGAGTTTAATAAAGATAGCAAAAGAATAATTCTTTCTCACAGCCGTATAGCCGAAGATGCTTCAAAAGCAGAAACTAAGGCACAAAAGGCACCAGCTAAAAAAACTCGCAAGGAAGAGGAACAACCTCAGATAGCCCAAAATGTGGAAAAGACAACCCTAGGTGATCTTGGTGCTCTTCAGGCTTTGAAAGAACAACTCCAAAAAGAGTCTAAAAAATAACAAAAGAACATTCTAAAGTTTAGAAATGGAAAAACTTAGGTTTTTCCATTTTTTTTATTAATTTTACTCTCAGATAAAGCCTGGATGAAATTAAAAAAATATATAATTATTCCGCTGTTTTTCCTCTGTCTTATTTCAATGCCGAAAGCTCGGGCACAGGAACAAAAAAACACGTGGCATACTTCTCAGAGTATTAACACTAATTTCAAGGCAGTATCTTCTCAACCCGATATAGATGTTTTCTCAGCTCCCAATATCATAAAGTTGAAAGTGAATCATGATGTTGAAGTGAGTATTTACACCATTTTAGGTAAACTGGTTTCCAGACAATATCTTCATCCGGGTATATATGAATTTGAACAAGATGCTCACGGTATTTATATCATTAAAACAGAGGAGACATCTTGCAAAGTAGCAATATAAAAATAACTGAACCTTAAATCTTAATAAAAATCATGAATGTACCTGATCTAAACTGGGAAGAACTGATATTCGGTTATACTCCCACAGACTATAATGTTCGCTGCACTTTCCAAGACGGAAAATGGGGAGAAATTGAAGTTTCAGATTCAGTTTATATTCCTCTTCACATTGCATCTGCATGTCTGCATTACAGCCAGCAACTTTTCGAAGGCTTAAAAGCATTCCGTGGTAAAGATGGTAAAATTAGAATCTTCAGAATGGAAGAAAATGCAAAAAGGTTTATTCGTTCCGCAGAAGGAATGCTTATGGAACCGTTGCCTGTTGACCTTTTTTGCAAAATGGTAAGGGAAGTAGTGAAACTTAATGAAAGATTCATTCCCCCATATGGCACAGGAGCTTCTCTTTATATTCGTCCACTTGAAATTGGTATTACTCCAAAGATCGGTGTAAGCGGCGCTTCTGAATTTATCGTAATTATGCTCGTAACACCTGTGGGACCATATTTCAAATCTGGTTTTAAACCTACAAAAATCTGTATGACGAGAGAATATGACCGCGTCGCTCCTAAAGGTACTGGTTCAATAAAAATAGGAGGTAATTATGGAGCTTCACTTTTCGCAGGAGAAAAAGCTCATAAATTAGGATATGCCAATATTCTATACCTTGATCCAAAAGAAAAAAAATATATCGATGAATGTGGTGCAGCCAACTTCTTCGCTATTAAAGATAATACATATGTAACTCCGGATAGCGAATCTGTTTTACCCTCTATAACAAACATGAGCTTACAACAGCTTGCAAAAGATATGGGACTGAAAGTTGAAAAACGTCAGGTACCTGTCGAAGAGCTTGAAGAGTTTGAAGAGGCGTCAGCTTGTGGTACAGCAGCAGTTTGTTCTCCTATAGGTCAGATAGATGATCTGGATACCGGCAAAACCTATATTTTCTCAAAGAATGGCGAAGCCGGTCCTATAACTACACAGTTATATAATACTATCAGAGGTATACAATACGGAGAGATTCCGGATACACACAATTGGTGTGAAATTATTGAATAATGCTTGTTAAACCCGATATCAATTGGCTTTTTAAGAAATATTATTCAGATAATCATGAGCTTCGCAGGATTATTCTGATACATTCACAACAAGTGGCAAAAAAAGCTTTGGCAATTGCTAAAGAGAAACACTTAAAGTTGAATGATAATGATATTTATGTCGCAGCGATGTTACACGATATCGGTGTGGTGAAATGCAATGCCCCGGACATTTACGCCCGGGGCACTTTGCCTTATTTGCAACATGGATGTGAGGGGAAAAAAATACTTGATGAAATCGGTCTGTATAAATATGGAAGGATTTGTCTAACCCATACTGGCTCGGGAATCACAAAAGAGGAGATTATTAAACGGAATCTTCCATTACCTCCTCAAGATATGTTACCTAAAACTTTATTGGAAAAATTAATTTGTTACGCAGACAAATTTTATTCTAAAAGCCGAGATCTAAAAAAAGAAAAAAATCTGGACCAAATAATGGAACAAATGGCCGGATTTGGAGAAGAAAGTCTTAATCGTTTTTTAGAATTGCATAATCTTTTTAATACTTCAGAGGGCAAATAATCAACAGGGTTTTCACGTTTTATTGCTAAATTTGCATCTTGTTAGAATTCAAAAATTGAATTGAGGCGATTTTTCATATATATTTTTGCCTTAGTGGTCCTCGGCATTGCTTTTGCCCAAACTCCTGTGGCTCCGACTTATTCGAATAGAAATGAAGAGGCCTCAGCAGATTCCACAAAAAACTATCAGTTTGTACCAATTGATTCTTTGCAAATCAATACTGAAATGGGTACGAACCGAAATGATACATTCTTTTTTGCGTACGATTCTCTTCTATCAGTAACTGATTCTATAGTGAATTTGGATTCCTTACGTTCAGTTTTTAAAGACAGGTCTTCCTTATTGTCAACGGATTCTCTGAATGATAATTTCAAAGACTCCATAATAAACAATTTATCTAAGGATACAATTAGAAACAAATATCAGGATCTTGATACTACACGTACGAGAGTTTCGCGAATTAACCGTGAAAAAGTAGATTTAGAATCGGCTGTGACCTTTAGTGCAAAGGATTCCTTAATAATGGAAGGCACCAATAATGCCTTTTTATTTGGAGACGGAAATGTGGAGTACGGCCAGTTTAAATTGAATGCCCAGGAAATAAGGTTAGAATTGGATCAATCCACCGTATACGCTAGAGGTGCGGTCGATTCAATCGGAGAACTTTTTGGGAATCCGGTTTTCAGAGATGGGGGTGAAGAATATGAGTCAAAACAGATGACTTATAATTTTAAGACTGAAAGGGGATTCATTACTGATGTTATTTCAGAACAAGGTGAGGGCTATCTTACCGGTGGTGCCTCAAAAAAGATGGAAGATGGTTCCTTCTTTGTCCAAGATGGTAAATACACTACTTGTGATGATCATGAACATCCCCATTTTTATTTTAATGTAACAAAAGGGAAAATGATTCCTAATAAGAATATTGTGACAGGACCGGTATATATGGTTTTGGCTGATGTTCCCCTACCCTTGGCCCTGCCGTTCGGTTATTTTCCTTTCTCAAAAAGTTATTCAAGCGGTATTATTTTTCCAACCTTTGGTGAAGATTACAACAGGGGCTTTTATCTTAGAGACGGTGGATATTATTTCGCAATGTCAGATTATGTTGATCTGGCTCTGAGAGGCGAAATCTATACAAAAGGATCGTGGGGTCTATCCGGAGCTTCTACTTATTCTAAAAGATATAAATTCAGAGGTAATATAAGTTTTTCATATATCACAACAATATATGGAGAGAAAGGATCTCCTGATTATTCAAAACAAAAAAACTTTCAATTTATTTGGAGCCATTCACAGGATAATAAGGCAAATCCTAACATGTCTTTCTCGGCTTCTGTTAATTTTTCTACATCCGGTTATTCAAGAAATGATTTGAATTCTTATTATAATTCTTCTTTTACTGAAAATACCAAGTCTTCTTCAGTAAATATGACATATAGATTTCCTGGAACTAAATGGAGTCTTTCTACTACCGCTAATATAACGCAAAGAACGCAGGATTCAACTCTTGCTGTTTCCTTCCCCAATCTGAATGTTACTCTCTCCCAGATTGCTCCTTTTAAAAGAAAGAAATCTGTGGGAGGAGAAAAATGGTATGAAAAAATCAAACTTTCCTATTCCGGTCAATTCCAAAATTCATTGACAAGCCAACAGGATGTTTTCTTCAAAAAGAGCCTTATAAAAGACTGGCGTAATGGTATGCGCCACAGTATGCCTGTGTCTGCCACTTTTTCTCTTTTCAAGTATATAAATATTTCTCCTTCTATATCAATGAACGACAGGATGTATACATCCAAGATAAGAAGGCAATGGGACACACAGTCTTCGAGAGAAGTTCAAGACACCACCTACGGTTTCTATAATTTATTTGACTTTAATGCATCTATTTCTTTAGATACTAAATTATATGGGTTTTGGAAGCCACTAAAAATTTTCGGAGACAAGGTGCAAATGATACGTCACGTATTGACTCCTACAGTTTCCTTCTCCGCTTCTCCTGATTTCTCTGATCCCATGTGGGGAGTGTATGGAACTTATCAGTATATAAATAATGCGGGAGAATTGAGAACCCAGAAATATAATTACTTTTCTCATGGAGTTTATGGAGCCCCTGGTCAAGGTAAGACCGGTATGGTATCGGTTACTTTAGCTAATAACCTCGAGATGAAAGTAAAAAATGATGCCGACTCAACGGGAGTAAAAAAGATTTCTCTAATAGAGAATTTTTCAATAAGTCAAAGTTATAATTTTGCAGCCGATTCGCTCAACTGGAGTAATATAAATACCTCTATTTTACTACGTCTTGTAAAGAATTTCAATCTAAATCTTTCAGCAACCTGGGATCCCTACACTTATAGATTATCTCCTTCCGGAAGTCCTGTGAGAGTTAATGTTCCACGTTGGAAAGCCGGTAAAGGTTGGGCCAGACTTTCATCAACCGGAACTTCATTCTCATATACTTTCAACAATCAAACTTTTACCAGGAAAAAAAATAAAGAGATATCAGAGTTTGATGATGAAAACACAGGAAACGAAAACGATGAATTTGAAGATTACAATACTATAGATGCGGCAGAAGAAAAGAAACGAAAGCGCCAGGAAGCGAGGGAGGCAGCGGCAGCTGCAGATGCCGACGGATATGCTAAATGGGAATGTCCCTGGAGTCTATCTGTTAATTATTCTATAAGTTATGGCTATGGTGCTTTCGATTATGATAAACTGGAATATAAAGGGAAATGGACACAAAACTTATCTTTCTCGGGTAACATAAGACCCACTTCCAATTGGAATTTTTCGTTTTCTGCATCGTATAATTTTGATTTACATAAGTTGGCTTATATGAATTGTACTATTTCTCGAGATCTTCATTGTTTCACAATGTCAGCCTCGTTTGTTCCCGTAGGCCCTTATAAGTCATACAATTTCCATATTTCAGTTAAGTCTTCTTTATTGAAAGACCTTAAATATGATAAACGGTCCTCTATGAGTAACGGTATTCAATGGTATTGATTTTTCATTTGCACTTATCACTATAAATATTTAATTTTGTAGAAACTTCGGGAATAATGGCCAAGCCTGAGATTCTGAAATCTATCCAGATTTTATCAAAAAAAATTGATCTTCTTATAAAAGAAAATCAGCAACTTAAAGAAAAGATAAATCAACTGGAATTAGAAAATCAGGAATTAAACAGGATGCATTCTATTGATGCAAGTTTATTGGCTAAAGCTGAAAAAGATTTAAATTATCTTAGTTTGTCCTATAGACTTGCTGCTTCTCCCGAGGCTTTGATTTTAGCGAGGAAAGAAATTTCCCGTCTAATCAGAACCATCGACAATTGTATCCGAATGATGAAGGAAGATTGAAATGAAGGGTTCAGACAAAATTAAAATGACTGTTAATATAGCAGGTGAATTAATAAAACTTGATGTAAGATTCGACGACCAGAATAGTGTGCGTGATGCAGAAAGAGAAGTGAAATTATATATCGATAGTTTAAAAAAGAAATGGCCTGAAATTTCTGATAGAAAATTGCTCGCTATGGCACTCTATCAATACGCACATTGGAATCTCAAATTATTAGAGATTCAAGATCAAGTCTTGGATATCACTGATAATAAATGCAAACAGATAGATAAAGCTGTTACTCAGCAAGACGATTAAATTTAAGCATTTCAAACAGTCTTTCCTTGTCATCTCCTTTAAACTTCTTTACAATTGTCAGTAATTAAGAATTGAAAACAATTATATATTTACTGATAAAAGTATGGAAACAGCAATATGGATAATAATAGCAGTAGGAGCTGCAATAATTGGCTATATTTTGGCCTCGATAATGGCTAAAAAAAATGCCAAAGGTGCCGCTAAGGTTATTTTAGATGAAGCTAAAATGGAAGCCGGCGTAATAAAGGAAAAACATCTCCTGAAAGCTAAAGAGGAAGAATTTAAAATCATTTCTGAAGCTGAAAAAAATGCTAATCAAAAACTCCAGAAAATTCAAGCTTCAGAATCCAGAGCGCGTCAAAAAGAACTGCAACTTAACCAACAACAAAGCGAGCTGGCTAAAAGAAAAAATGAGCTTGATGCCCGCCAATCATCCATAGACAAAATGGAAGCGTCCATTACAGCCAAAAATACTGAGGCTGAAAATCTAATCAAGAATATTCGGGAAGAATTGGAAAAAGTTTCAGGAATGTCAGCCGAGGATGCAAAGAATCGTCTGATAGATAGTCTGAAAGAAGAGGCAAAATCTCAAGCTGCCGGCTATATTAACGACATAATGGATGAAGCCAAGCTCACAGCTTCTAAAGAGGCTAAAAAAATTGTAGTGCAATCTATTCAAAGATTAGCTACAGAAGCTGCAGTTGAAAATTCTGTCACAGTATTTCCTATTGATAATGATGAAATTAAAGGTAGAATAATTGGAAGAGAGGGTCGAAATATAAGGGCGCTGGAAGCTGCTACCGGAATTGAGATAATTGTAGACGATACTCCTGAAGCCATAGTACTTTCAGGCTTTGATCCTGTAAGACGAGAAATTGCAAGATTAGCTTTACATCAGTTAGTGGTGGATGGTAGAATTCATCCGGCAAGAATTGAAGAAGTTGTGGCTAAAGTGAAAAGACAGGTAGAAGAGGAAATAATAGAAACCGGGAAACGTACAGCAATCGATTTAGGTATCCATGGTCTTCACCCCGAACTTATAAGAATGGTTGGGAAAATGAAATATCGTTCTTCCTATGGACAGAATCTTTTGCAACATTCCCGAGAAACGGCAAATCTATGTGCTATAATGGCCTCAGAATTAGGCCTTAATCCTAAAAAAGCCAGAAGAGCCGGGTTGCTCCATGACATAGGTAAAGTTCCGGATGATGAGCCTGAGCTTCCGCATGCTCTTCTCGGAATGAAACTTGCGGAAAAATTTAAAGAAAAACCGGATATCTGCAATGCCATTGGAGCTCACCACGAAGAAGTGGAACAGACTTCACTTTTGGCCCCTATTGTACAGGTATGCGATGCCATATCCGGAGCTCGACCCGGTGCCAGAAGAGAAATTGTTGAAGCTTATATTAAGCGTTTGAACGATCTTGAACAAATTGCTCTTTCTTACCCGGGAGTGTTGAAAACATATGCAGTGCAAGCCGGAAGGGAATTAAGAGTGATTGTGGGAGCTGACAGGATCACAGATGAAGAAACCGAAAAATTATCTTCTGAAATAGCAAAAAAAATTCAGGATGAAATGACTTATCCGGGTCAGGTTAAAATCACAGTCATAAGAGAAACTCGTTCCGTTGCTTTTGCTAAATAATACTATAGCAATGGAAGAACCAATCAAACGTCCTTTTATAAACGCCTGCCCTCAATGTAGGAGAAATCATTCATGTAGAAATTGTGGTAGACGTGAGCCAAGAGGGAAACTCTTGGCAACTGACTGGTTGTCTTCTATGACAATTTCAGACTCTGCTCCAAAATTAGTTGAAGTAATCTTTAAGAATACCCGTGTTGGATTTTATGAGAATACTGATAATATAGACCTAAATATTGGGGATCTAATAGTAGTGGAAGGCTCTCCGGGTTTAGATCTCGGACGAGTAAATATGGTGGGACATTTGGTAAAATTACAACTAAAAAAAGCAGGGGTAAGAGATATTTCTGAACTTAAAAAAGTGGTAAGAATAGCCAACGAAGACGATCTTGACAAATTTGAGGAAGCTCGATCAAGAGAACATTCCACCATGATAAAAGCTAGATCAATTGCTGAGGATTTAGGCTTAGCTATGAAGATCGGTGATGTAGAGTTTCAAGGCGACGGTAGTAAAGCTATTTTCTATTATATTGCTGATGAACGTGTAGATTTCCGAAAGTTAATACGCATACTCGCTGAAACCTTTAAGGTTAGGATTGAAATGAAACAAATCGGCGCACGTCAAGAAGCAGGAAGAATAGGGGGAATTGGTCCATGTGGTCGTCCTCTTTGCTGTTCCTCCTGGTTAAACAGATTTGTTTCTGTTGGAACAGGAGCGGCCAGAATACAGGATTTATCAATGAATCCTCAGAAATTGGCAGGTCAATGCGGAAAATTGAAGTGTTGTCTGAACTATGAAATCGATTCTTATGCGGAAGCACACAAAGAAATACCGCAAAAGGATAATATTCTGGAAACAAAAGATAACCAATATTTTCTCTTTAAAACTGATATATTGGGAAGGAAACTCACCTACTCAACAGATAAGCATTTACCGGCAAATTTAGTTACAATAGATGCTCCGAGAGCCTTCGAAATAATTGAAATGAATCGCAAAGGCTTAAAACCGGAATTTATTTCTAATGAAAACATAGAAATGTCTCCATCTGAATTTGGAGATATTATAGGGCAAGATAGCCTGACTCGTTTTGATAAAAAGAATAATAGAAAGAAAAAGAAAGGTAAACAAAATAAATTCCAAGAACAAAAATTTCAAACTCAGCAACTACCCGAAGAGAAAGAAAGAAAACATACAAATTTCGTAAAAAATACAGGTCATCAAAAATTTTAATAATTTGTATGTTTAAAATAAGGATACTCCTTTCTTTATTTTTACCTTTTATATTTTATCAGTTTTCATCCTGTACAAAAATGGAAGAACTTGAGGAAGCTGAATATATAAATTTTGATGCGGAAGGATTAAAGTCTTCTATAGAATATACCTTAGCCCCTGTAAAAACTTTCAATTTGAAAGATTCAGCAAATTATTGTTCATTATATATCATGGTAAGGTATACAGATAGTTGTCTGATTCGTCAACTACCCTTAAGTGTAGAATATTCCTTAGCCAATTCAAATGCAGTTAGTACTGATAAAATTAATATCCCTCTTTTTGATCAGGAAGGAGTTTCTTATGGTCATGGTAATTTAACGTTATATGAAACCTCTTACCTGTTGAAAGAAAATGCTCAAATTGACAATTGTTTTTATTTAAGTTTTGAAACCCCTGAAAAAAATACAGAAGGAATTATTTCTGTGGGAATTAAAGCTATAAAAAAATTTAAACCATATGAAACTCATTCCTGATAATTTCAAGAAAGAAATAGAAATCCGGATTGATAAGATTCGTAAAGAAATGATGGAAGTATCATCCGATGCAGTTCTACTGGGATCAAATTCAAATATATATTATTCTTCCGGAAGATTTTTTAGGGGTTATGTATATATTCCTCTAAATAATGAACCTATATGGTTTATAATAAAACCTACTGTTTTTGATAAAGGAGATATAACATTTATTCGTAAACCTGAAGAAATCATAACTATTTTGGAGGAAAGGAATTATCCCATTCCTTCTAATTTATCTTTGGAATTAGATGATCTATCTTACTCTAATATTTTAAGATTAAAAAATATTTTCCCCGACTCTAAGCTTATTAACGGTTCCACAATTTTGAAAAGAGCCAGAATGGTGAAAACTTCTTGGGAAGTAGAAGAAATGAGAATAGATGGGAAACATCATACAAAAGTTTATGGTGAAATAAAAAATTGCTATAAACCAGGAATGAACGATCTTGCGCTTCAGATAGAAATTGAAAAAAAATTAAGATTAGAAGGTGCTTTAGGAGTTTCAAGAGTATCGGGTAATTTAATGGAAATAAATTTAGGTTCTGTTATAAGTGGAGATAATGCAGATAATCCCGGTCCTTATGAATTTACAATGGGAGGTTCGGGTGTCCATCCTTCCCTCCCGGTTGGAGCTAATAACTCAAAAATTCTTAAAGGTCAAACTGTCATGGTTGATATGAATGGTGCCTTTAATGGCTATCAAACTGATATGACCCGGGTATGGGCTTTAGGTGAGATTTCTGATCTGGCAATAAAAGCACATAACTGTTCTATTAAGATACTTAAAGAACTTGAAAAAGTTAGTCGGCCCGGTTTTCCGGTAAAAAATATGTATGAAACTGCCGATAAGATTGTTGAAGCTGATGGGTTAAAAGAATATTTTATGGGCCATAAAAGTCAGGTTAGTTTTATTGGTCACGGAGTTGGTATTGAACTAAATGAATGGCCTGTAGTTACTCCTAAAAGTAAAGATATCCTTAAAGAAAATATGACACTTGCACTGGAGCCAAAATTCGTAATTCCACACATAGGAGCAGTAGGAGTGGAAAATACTTATGTTGTCACAGAAAGTGGATTAGTGAATTTGACTGAATTCCCTGAAGAGATTCAATATTTCTGACATGGATTTTTTTAAAAAAATTCAAACTCCTGTTTTTCGTCATATAGGTGAAATGGCCGATAAAATGGGGCTGGATGTATATGTGGTAGGAGGTTTCGTTAGAGATTTATTTCTTGATCGTCCTTCTAAAGATATAGATTTCGTAGTTGTAGGAAGTGGGATACATTTAGCATCTGAAATAGCTCGTACCCTACCGGGACATGCCAAGTTATCTGTTTTTCAAAATTATGGAACTGCACAAGTAAAGTTCCGAGACATGGAATTGGAATTTGTAGGAGCGAGAAAGGAGTCTTATCAACGCAATTCAAGAAATCCAATTGTAGAAAATGGAACGCTTGAAGAAGACCTGACGCGACGCGATTTCACAATCAATGCAATGGCCATTTCTCTAAACAAGAATTCCTTTGGGAAACTGATAGACCCTTTTCATGGATTACTTGACCTTGATAAAGGAAAAATAGATACTCCTACAGATCCTGATATTACTTTTTCCGATGATCCATTGAGAATGTTAAGAGCAATTAGATTTGCTTCTCAACTGGCCATTCCCATGGAAGGAAATAATGAGTTTTCAACCTCTAATAGATATTTAAATTTCTCTTTATCAACAAAAACTTTTGATGCTATAAAGAGAAATGCACCAAGGATGGAAATCATAACCAGAGAAAGAATAAATACTGAACTTTCAAAAATTATGAATTCACCCGTACCTTCTGTGGGATGGAAACTTTTGGATCAAACGGGACTTCTCCCCTATGTTTTCCCTTCATTAATTCCTTTAAAAGGAGTAGAAATTGTTGGTGGCAGAGGACATAAAGACAATTTTCACCATACACTCCAGGTAGTGGATAATGTTGCCGTACGCTCTGACAATGAATGGTTAAGATGGGCTGCGTTATTACATGATATTGCTAAACCGGCTACAAAAAAATATGATCCGTTGTTAGGATGGACTTTTCATAGCCACAACTTTGTGGGCGAGAAGATGGTGCCTTCCATTTTCAAGGAGATGAAAATGCCTCTAAACGACAAAATGAAGTATGTAGCCAAACTCGTGGGTCTACATATGAGACCACAATCGGTAGGAGAAAACGGGGTAACGGATTCCGGGGTAAGAAGACTAATCACAGAAGCTGGAGATACTATTGAAGATCTTATGATTCTTGCAGAATCAGATATTACTTCAAAAAAACCTGAAAAAGTAAAAAAACAATTGGAAGGTTTTCAAAAATTACGACAAAGAATAGATCAAATTAATGATGCAGATGCTTTAAGAAATTGGAAAAATCCAATTAATGGCAGAGAAATAATGGAAAAACTTGGTGTGCCTGAAGGTCCTGCTGTTGCGGCTCTTAAAGAATTAGTTAAAGAAGCTATTCTTGAAGGTAAAATACCCTATGATCATGATGCTGCCTGGGAATATATGGTAAATAATATGAATAAAAATTAGAACCTTTTCATAAAATTAAACCAAATTAAAAAATATCAGCGCTTACAAAAGCGTCTTCGTATATCTCAATTTCATACTGATCCGGGGTGCCTGTCACTGTAGCAAGATCAAAACGATAATCTATTATTCCCTTCTGATTTTTAATATAGGAATCCGCAGCTCTTATCATTCTCTTCCTTTTATCCAAAGTCACTGAAGTTAATGCATCTTCATTTTTTCCATCTCTTGATTTGACTTCAACCAATATTATAGTGGATTCTTTTTGAAGTATGATATCAATTTCAGTCTTTCCCATTTTCCAGTTTCTTTCCAGAATAGTATAACCTTTTTTTATATATTCCTGGGTTACCACCTCCTCTCCAAATTTCCCAAAAGAAACAGCTTCAAGTTTTTTTGTTTTTTTTCCTTCCTGTTCCATTTATATCATGAATCAAATGGCTTTGAAAGACATATCCAATCCTTTAACACTATGAGTCAAAGCTCCAACAGAAATATAATCTACTCCGGTTTCTCCATATTCCCGTAGATTCTCAAGAGTAATACCACCGGATGATTCCGTTTCTTTTCTACCATTAACAATTTTTACAGCTTCTTTTGTTAGTTCAGGACTAAAATTGTCAAACATTATTCTATCTACTTCCGGCATTTCCGACAATTTTCTTACATCTTCTAAAGAACGGGCTTCAACTTCGATAGGCAACTTCTTATTATTTACCTTACAATATTCTTTAGCTCTCTTTACAGCAGTTTCAATCCCTCCTGCAAAATCAATATGATTGTCCTTTATAAGTATCATATCAAAAAGGCCCATTCTGTGATTCTCACCTCCACCGGTTTTAACTGCTTCTTTCTCTAAAATTCTCATACCCGGAGTAGTTTTTCTTGTATCCAAAACTTTAGTTTTTAAGCCCGACAATCTGTCTTGGTATGCTTTAGTCATTGTAGCTACTCCACTCATTCTTTGCATAATATTAAGAAGAGTTCTTTCCGCCATAAGCAAAGATCTAACTTTACCTTCTGCTGTGAAAACTATGTCGCCTTTATTAACAGATGAACCTTCATTTATCAAAACCTCAATTTTAATTTCAGGATCAATCTTTTTTAAAACCAGTATAGCCTCCTCTATTCCTGAAATTATTCCTGGTTCTTTCACCAGTAATTTCGACTTCCCTATAGCCTCTTCAGGGATTGTAGATAAGGTAGTATGATCACCATCTCCAATATCTTCTGCAAAAGCCAGATTTAACAATGCATCTATAAGTTGTTCCTTAGTCTTCATTTTTAATTTTTTCTCTTTATGCAAATATAATTAATTTTAGGGCTGAAAAATATCGCTTCAAGTTTTTTATTAAACCTTAAGCTTATTTGCTATGTTATATTAAAAGAATAAGTGGACTAAATTTTTGAAAAATAATACTTCAACCATAAAATCAAAACTTATGAAGAAAACTGTTGCCATTGCAATGATAGCCATTGCAATAACTCCTTTGTGTGCAAAAGACAGATTAACTCACAACCCTTCTGCAACTAACGACGAAACTATCCTTCATGTTTGGAGCTGGAATTTCCCGACAATTGCTGAAAACATGGCTAAAATAGCAGATTCCGGTTATACAATGATCCAGACATCACCGGTTCAAGAAAGTTTTCAACCAGAAGGTAGCGGCAAGAAAATCTTTGATGACAACTACACTGAAGGGAATTGGTATTTTTATTACCAACCCACAGATTGGAAAGTAGGCAATTATATACTAGGTTCCAAAGAACAAATGCAACAAATGTTGGATTCAGCTGCTAAATATAATATCAGGGTAATTGTTGATGTTCTGCCTAATCATACAGCTTTTGATGTCGATGAAGTTTCTGACGATTTTGTAAATGCTGTGGGTGGAAGAGATAAATTGTATCATTCTAATGGTTTGCAACCTATCCGGGATTATAATGACAGACTTGAATGTACTCTTTGGGCATCCGGTGGACTACCTGATGTTAACACAGAAAATCCGGCTTTTCAAAAATACTATATGCAGTTTGTAAATGAACTCCTTGATATGGGTGTTGGAGGTTTTAGATATGATACAGCTAAACATATCGGTCTTCCCTCAGACCCTGTTGACGTAGCATCGGGAGTTAAAGAAAACGACTTCTGGGACGTTGCAACCGGGAGGAAGTCAGTACAGGGAGTAAAACTCGCCATTCCCTACGATTCCTTGTTTGTATATGGAGAAGTCTTACAAGACAGAAATGTAAAAGAAGATGAATACGCTGACTATTTTGGTCAGACAGCTTCAAGTTATGGCCACGTGCTCCGTGAGGCTCTTGAAAAAGGAAGCGCTAATGGCTACGATTTGATAAACTGGCATCATTCCAGTGCTCCGGAATATCTGACTACATGGGTAGAAAGTCATGATACCTATGCAAATGCTCATGAATCTGCACATCTGACTGATGACCAGATAAGAACAGGATGGGTTTTTCTCACGGCTCGTCAAAATGGCACTCCCCTTTTCTTTAGCCGTCCTATGGGGTCTACTCGTACAGCTTACTGGGGAGATAATGTGCTGGGAGCACGAGGAAATGATGAATTCTTTCATCCTGAAGTAGTAGCAGTCAATAAATTCCGTAAGGAAATGTCAGGACAACCTGAAAATATCCAGATTTCGGATAATGGTGAGGTTCTGGTTGTAAACCGAGGTAAAAAAGGAGCGGCTATTTCAAATATCGCTAATATTGCCAATTTTGTCAACGTTCCTACAGGACTTCCAAATGGTAAATATAAAGACGTAGTTTATGGAAAAGAATTTAAAGTAAAGAATGGCAGACTTGAAGGAATTGCTGCTCCTCTTACTACCTACATTCTTATTAAAAAATGAGTTTTATTGGCATAATATTTGCACAAAATATAAAAGAAAAACTAACAATAATAATTTCTATTAGGATATGAATCTGAAACCATTGGCAGACAGAGTGCTTATTCAACCTACAGCTGCCGAAGAAGTAACTATGAGTGGTATTATTATACCTGATTCTGCTAAAGAAAAACCTTTGAAAGGAAAAATTCTTGCAGTTGGTAAAGGCACAAAAGATGAAGAAATGGTGCTTAAAGAAGGAGATGAAGTGCTTTATGGAAAATATGCAGGCACTGAAATTGAATTTGAAGGTGTAAAATATCTCATCATGAGGCAAAGTGATGTTTTTGCTGTAATAGGATAAAAATCTGTGTGAAAATTAATTTCTGATAAAAAAAATGGCAAAAGAAATAAAATTTAATATCAAGGCTCGCGAAGAGTTGAAAAATGGTGTCGACGCTCTTGCAGATGCCGTAAAAGTAACTTTAGGACCCAAAGGACGTAATGTAATAATTGAAAAGAAATTTGGGGCTCCTCATATCACAAAAGATGGAGTTACTGTAGCAAGAGAAATAGAACTTGAAGATCCTTTCCAGAATATGGGAGCTCAATTGGTTAAAGAAGTAGCTTCTAAAACCGGAGATCAGGCTGGTGATGGTACAACTACAGCAACTGTTCTTGCTCAATCCATAGTAAATGTAGGTCTTAAAAATGTTGCAGCCGGAGCAAATCCTATGGATTTGAAAAGAGGTATTGACAAAGCTGTTTCCGCAGTTATAGAAAGCATTAAGGCCCAGAGTGAAGAAGTGGGTGATGATATCAATAAAATTGAAAATGTTGCACGAGTTTCTGCTAATAACGACGAAGAGATTGGTGCTTTGATAGCAGAAGCCATGAAACGTGTGAAAAAAGAGGGAGTTATTACTGTTGAAGAGGCAAAAGGAACTGAAACTACAGTAGACGTAGTGGAAGGAATGCAGTTTGATCGTGGTTACATTTCACCTTATTTCGTCACCAATGGTGAAAAAATGGAATGTGAAATGGATTCTCCCTATATCCTTCTTTACGACAAAAAAATTTCAAATTTAAAAGATATTCTTCCTGTTTTGGAAGCAGTTGCACAAAGTGGGCGTCCTCTTTTAATTATAGCAGAAGATGTAGACAATGAAGCGTTGGCAACTTTAGTAGTTAATAGAATAAGAGGCTCTTTGAAGATTTGTGCAGTAAAAGCTCCGGGATTTGGTGATCGTCGTAAGGAAATGCTGGAAGATATAGCAATTCTAACAGGTGGAACTGTTATAAGTGAAGTTAAAGGAATGCAGCTTTCACAAGCTTCAGTTAATGACTTGGGAACAGCAGAAAAGGTAACTGTAAATAAAGATAATACCACGATCGTTAACGGCGCTGGTTCTAAAGAAGCTATAGCTCAAAGAATAAGCCAGATAAAAGCACAGATTGAGTCTACCTCATCTAATTATGATAAGGAAAAACTCCATGAACGTTTGGCTAAACTTGCGGGAGGTGTAGCAGTATTATATATTGGTGCTCCTTCTGAAGTAGAGATGAAAGAAAAGAAAGACCGTGTTGACGATGCTTTATCTGCTACTCGTGCAGCAATTGCAGAGGGTATCGTGCCCGGTGGTGGAGTGGCTTATATAAGATGTCTCCCGAAATTAGATGAATTAAAAGGAGACAACGATGATGAAAATACCGGTATTGCAATAATTAGAAGAGCAATTGAGGAGCCCCTTCGCCAGATAGTAGAAAATGCAGGTGTAGAAGGTGCCGTTATTGTTCAAAAAGTAAAAGAAGGGAAAGGTGACTTCGGTTACAATGCTCGTACTGATACATTTGAAAACTTCTTTGCTACGGGTGTAATTGATCCGGCAAAGGTAACTAGAGTTGCTTTGGAAAATGCTGCAAGTATTGCTGGTATGTTCCTTACTACAGAGTGTGTCATTGCAGATAAGAAAGAAGAAAATACTGCTCCAATGGGTGCTCCCGGAATGGGTGGAATGGGCGGAATGGGTGGAATGATGTAATCTTACCTTGAACCAGAATAATATAAAAAGAGGTGGTCTTTCCACCTCTTTTTTGTTAGAAACAAACTGGAAACAATCATTTTAAAATAAAATATTAAAGAATAGAAAAATAGGTTTTTATTTTACTAAAAATTCATTAACTTTGCACTGCCGATTATATCCAATAGTTAAGTCAGCCATTGAATCAGACCTGATTTGGCCATCAGCCTGATTTGAATGGATGGCAAGTTTGCGTGTAAAGCGCTGACAAAAATAAAATTTAGTAAAAATTTTTAAAGTGGATACTCTAAGTTATAAAACACAATCTGCAACTCCTTCAACAATTGAAAAGGAATGGGTAGTTGTTGATGCCGAAGGTCAGGTGCTTGGCCGTCTTTGCTCAAAAGTAGCAAAAATCCTCAGAGGTAAAAATAAACCTGATTACACTCCATTTATGGATTGTGGCGATAATGTCATTATTATCAATGCTGACAAAGTAGTGATGAGTAATGATAAAATGAATAAGCGTGAATACCTCCGTTACACCGGATATCCGGGTGGTCAAAGAGCATTCACCCCGGGTGACCTTATGGAAAAATCCTTTAAGAAAACAATCAAAGGAGGAAAGCACCCTCTATTTATCAAGGTTTTGAAAGGAATGCTTCCCAAAGGCCCCCTCGGTCGCGCACTAATAAACAATATGTATGTTTATAATGGTCCCGATCATCCCCATGCGGCAAACAACCCAAAAGTAATTGATATCAATAAAATGAAATAATAGTAGAAGATGGAAAAAGTTAACGCAGTTGGTCGCCGTAAGGCAGCCGTGGCAAGAGTGTATGTCACAGAAGGTAGCGGTAATATCGTTATCGACAAACGTCCCCTTGAGGTGTATTTCCCCTCTTCTATTCTTCAATATGTCGTAAAGCAGCCTCTTAATAAACTTGAAGTAGCTGATAAATACGATATAATGGCCCATATTGATGGTGGCGGTTTTAAAGGCCAAGCCGAAGCTTTACGTCTTGCTATCGCTCGTGCTTTGGTTAAGATCAATCCCGAAGATAAACCGGCTCTTCGCTCTGAAGGATTCATGACACGTGACGCTCGTGTTGTTGAACGTAAGAAACCGGGCCGTCCCAAAGCTCGTAAACGTTTCCAGTTCTCAAAACGTTAATGAAGCTCTTACTAAGATTATTGTTTAGTATCTAAACTTTTGGGATGTTCCTTGTGTGCCTACCCAATAGTTGGATTTAAAAATTTAAAAAGAATGTAAACAAAGGGCTCTCGCCCACAAACAACTCAAAGAATGGCAACACCAACATTTGAACAATTACTTGATGCCGGATGTCATTTCGGCCACCTCAAACGTAAATGGAATCCTGCAATGGCTCCATATATCTTTATGGAACGTAACGGAATTCATATTATTGACTTATATAAGACAGCGGCTAAACTTGATGAAGCTGCAAATGCTTTAAAACAAATAGCTAAAAGTGGTAGAAAAGTTCTTTTTGTAGCTACAAAAAAGCAAGCTAAAGAAGCTATTGAAAACCACGCTCAGGCTGTTGGCATGCCTTACGTTACTGAACGTTGGCCCGGTGGTATGCTTACTAACTTCCCTACTATCAGGAAGGCAGTAAAAAAGATGACTACCATCGATAAAATGAGTAAAGATGGAACTTTCGACAATCTTTCAAAACGTGAAAAACTTCAAATTACTCGTCAAAGAGCTAAACTGGAGAAGAACTTAGGATCTATCGCTGATCTTTCTCGTCTGCCTAATGCTCTTTTCGTGGTTGACGTTATGAAAGAACATATAGCCGTGGCTGAAGCTAAAAGACTCGGAATCCCGGTTTTCGGCATAGTAGATACAAATTCAAATCCAGAAGATATAGATTTCATCATTCCAGCAAACGACGACGCATCTAAAAGTATAGATTTGATTCTTGATACAGTATGCAGCGCTATGGCTGAAGGTCTCGAGGAAAGAAAAGTTGAAAAGCTTGATACTTCAGATGAAGAAAAGACTGAAGCTTCTGCTGATGCTACACCTGGTAAACGTCGCAGAATGCGTAGAAATGAAACTAAAGATGCCGCTCCGGTAGAAGAAACCGAAGTGGATATTGAAGAAACAGACGAAACTGCTGAATAATTAAATTAATAAAGAATCATCATGGCAGTATCTATTGAAGATATTAAAAAACTTCGCACAATGACAGGTGCGGGTATGATGGACTGCAAAAATGCACTCGCTGAAACCGACGGCAATATAGAAGCAGCCATCGAAATAATTCGTAAAAAAGGACAGGCAGTTGCAGCTAAACGTGAAGACCGTGAAGCGGCAGAAGGCTGTGTGATTAGTGGTGTAAAAGAGGGTTTTGCAGCTATTGTAGCTCTTAAATGCGAAACCGATTTTGTTGCTAAAAATGAATCTTTCAGAGCTCTTACAAAAGCAATTCTTGATGCAGCTGTTGCAGCTTCCGCCAAAACGCTTGATGAAGTTAAAGCTCTTAAACTTAATGGACGTACAGTAGAGGAAAACATCACAGACGAAATAGGTAAGACCGGTGAGAAAATGGAACTCGGAGCTTATGAATGCATAGAAGCTCCATCTGTAGCAGCATACGACCATCTGGGGAATAAATTAGCTACTATCGTTGGTCTGAATGTAGCCGGTATTGATCCCTCTGTCGGAAGGGAAGTTGCAATGCAAGTTGCTGCAATGAATCCTGTTGCAGTGGATCGCGAGCATGTAAAAAAAGAAACTATCGATAACGAGCTCAATATAGCTATAGAAAAAACTAAAGAAGAGCAAGTAAAGAAAGCTGTTGAAGTTGCTATTAAAAAAGCAGGAATTAATCCTAATCTTGTTGATAGTGAAGACCATATCAATTCTAATATTGCAAAAGGTTGGCTCACTCAAGAAGAAGCTGATAAAGCCCGTGCCATAGCTGCTGAAACTGCTGCTGCTAAAGCTGCTAATCTTCCGGAACAGATGATCCAAAATATTGCGAACGGACGTTTGAACAAGTTCTTTAAAGAAAATTGTCTTATGGAACAGGAATTCCATCGGGATGCTAAAATCACTGTGGGACAATTCCTTGACCAGACTTCTAAAGGCCTTGTAGTATTGGATTTCAAACGTGTAAATCTTAACCAAGATTAATTATTTATTGATTTATATTAAGAGAGCAGGTGTTTCAACCTGCTCTCTTTGTATTTGAACATTCTCTAAGATTTATTGTTATAATATTAAACTTTAAAGAATTAGATTATGAAATTCACACAGCCAAAACTCCCGTATGCTCAAGATGCCCTTGAACCCGTTATCTCTTCAAGAACCATCGAATACCATTATGGTAAACATGAGAAAGCCTATATTGATACCCTTAATAAACTAATTGAAGGAACCGATTATGAAAATATGGCTTTGGAAGATATCATTTTAAAAAGCGACGGTAAACTTTTTAATCAAGCATCACAAGCTTGGAACCATATATTTTATTTCTTCCAGTTTAATCCTGATGGTTACCGTGAACCTTCAGGTACACTTAGAAGTCAGATTGAAAAACAATTCGGTACTCTTGATGAGTTTAAAAAACAAGTAGAGGAAGCCGGTGTGGCAGTCTTTGGTTCAGGTTATGTATGGGTAGCCAAGGATGAAAATGGAGAATTATATATTCAACAAGCTAAAAATGCAGAAAATCCGATGACTCAAGGTTTAAAACCGATACTTACTTTTGATGTGTGGGAACATGCCTACTATCTCGATTATCAGAACCTTAGAGCATCATACCTCCATAAATTATGGGACATTTTGGATTGGTCGATTATTGAAATGAGATACGAAAACTAATGCTTATTAATAATGACATTATTAGGGATAGGAGATAATTTCTTCTATCCCTTTTTAATCGAGAATAACATAATTTTTGGCTTGAATTTTGTTATAAAGAAGAAAAGATATAATTTTATATTCCAATTACAATGCAAAAAGAAAACACAAATAAAATCAATGAAATAATAGAAGCGATCACAGACAGAAAGGGCAAAAAGATTTCGCTTCTCAATCTTGCAAAAATAGACACGGCACCCGCCTCTTCTTTCGTAATTTGCCAGGGAAACAGCACTTCCCAAGTTTCATCTATAGCAGATTCAATAAGAGAACGTCTACAGAAAAACCTGGATATCAAGCCTTATAATTACGACGGGTATAAAAACTCACAATGGATTATAATTGATTATGGGGATACAATGGTGCACGTTTTTTTACCGGAATTCAGAGATTTTTATAATCTTGAAGACCTATGGAACGATGCAACTATTACAAATTTGCCCGATTTAGATTAATTTTGCACTTGATTTCACTTTAACCAATAAAAAATGCTTAAATACCCCAAGCCTAACAACAGACCTGGCAACCAAAATAAAAAACCGGCATTCAATATGTATTGGATGTATGGGATTATATTAATATCTCTCTTCGCTCTTTTTTATTTTCAAGACGCTTCCCAAACCAAAGAAGTGGATTGGACAGAATTTGAAGATTCGGCACTTGCAGGTGATATCGATAAAATAATGGTTTTCCCTGAGAGTAAAATTGCTGAGGGATTTGTAACATCTCAAGGTGCCGATAAACACAACTTTGACAATTCCGAAGCGTTTTCAGGAGATAGAAAAATTAAAACCACTATTCCATCTCCTGATAAAATACAGGATAAAATAGATGAATGGAATGCTGCCCTTGCAGCACAAGGAAAACCTCAAATTAAAGTTAACTACGAGAAAAGTTCTGATTTTATGAAACTTTTCTGGTATTTCGGTCCAATTCTTCTTTTAGTCCTCTTCATGGTCTATATGTCACGCCGTGTTAACAGCGGTGGTGGTGGAGGAGGAATATTTAATGTGGGAAAATCCAGAGCTACAGTTTTCGATAAAAATAACGGACCGTCAGTAACCTTTAAAGATGTGGCAGGTCTTGCAGAAGCAAAAGTTGAAATCGAGGAAATTGTGGAATTTCTAAAAAATCCACAAAAATATACGGAATTAGGAGCAAAGATTCCTAAAGGTGCATTGCTCGTGGGTCCTCCGGGTACAGGTAAAACTCTTCTGGCCAAAGCTGTAGCCGGAGAAGCTAATGTTCCTTTCCTATCTATGTCAGGTTCCGACTTCGTCGAAATGTTTGTAGGTGTAGGTGCAGCTCGTGTTCGAGATCTTTTTAAACAAGCCAAGGAAAAGGCTCCATGTATCGTTTTTATCGATGAAATTGATGCTGTAGGTAGAGCAAGAGGAAAGAATCCAAATATGGGTTCAAACGATGAGAGAGAAAACACATTGAACCAGATGCTTACAGAAATGGACGGTTTTGGTTCAAATAACGGGGTTATTATTCTTGCAGCAACCAACCGTGCGGATATGCTTGATAAAGCCCTTCTCCGCCCGGGTCGTTTCGACAGACAGATCTATGTAGATCTTCCTGAATTAACAGACCGTATGGAGATTTTCAATGTGCATCTGCGCCATATCAAGGTAAACAGCAAATTGGATATCGAACAATTAGCTCGTCAAACACAAGGTTTTTCAGGAGCAGATATAGCTAATGTTTGTAATGAAGCTGCTCTTATTGCTGCTCGAAATAATAAACCGGCTGTAGACTGGAATGATTTTATGGCAGCCATTGACCGTATTGTAGGAGGGTTGGAAAAGAGATCCAGAATTATTACTAATGATGAAAAATTCTCTATTGCTACTCACGAAGCAGGACACGCCATCATAGGATGGCTTACTCAATATGGCAATCCTTTGGTAAAGGTTACAATAGTACCAAGAGGTCGTGCATTAGGTGCAGCCTGGTATGCTCCTGAAGCACGTCAGATTATCCCGACTCAGGCTCTATTGGATACAATGTGCGGACTTCTGGGTGGTAGAGCAGCTGAAGATGTTTTCACGGGTCAAGTTGGCACAGGAGCAAGTGATGACTTGGAAAAATGTACAAAGATTGCACGATCTTTAGTTTTAGTTTATGGAATGAGTGAAAGACTTCCGAACCTGAATTATAATGATTCCACAGGCCAGGATTATGGTTTTACAAAACCATATTCAGATGAAACGGCCCAGATTATTGATGAAGAAGTTAAACGCATCGTAAACGAACAATATGAGAGAGCCAAATCAATTCTCAAAGAATACGCAAAAGAACATAATAAAATCCGAGATCTCCTGGTTGAACGAGAAGTAATATTCCATGATGATGTGGAAATAATATTAGGTCCTCGCAAATGGAAATCTCGTACGGATGAAATAATGGAAATTAACCGTCAGGAAGAAGAAAAAAGAAAACTTCAAAAAGCATCTGACGAGAAGGCTTTAAAAGAAAAAGCTAAACAAAAAACAGAACTTCAACCCACAATGGATGATGTTTCAAATTCTGTTGAAACTGCGGTAGACGACACCGAGAAAAAAGATGATACAGAAACCCCTCCTCCATTTAATTTAAATTGACATAAATCAAAGGTTCATAAATCCGGTAGAAAACTTTTAAAGGTTATTCTATCGGATTTTCCTTGTCTGATAAGAAATTGAAGAAAACTATATTATGAATTTTCGTTTTTTCCCTTTTACCAAAAGTATTTTGGCTTGATTTCCCTTAAGTTAGAAGTAAGAAATATTCCGATTTTTAATTAATTTTGCATAAATTAAGGCTTAATATTGATACCCTTATTATAAGTCTTATCTTTTATAAGAAATCAAAATCTTCTTTTATGAAATTATTTAATATTTATGCTTTTGCTCTACCTCTTTTTGCGGGAGCGATGGCACTTTCATCTTGCAATGGCAACAATCAGTCGAATCAAACGCAACAACCCCCGGTTTTATCGGTTATGACGGTTACTGAGTCCAATTCTACTCTTGATTCCTCTATACCTTGTACCCTTGAAGGTGAAAATGACGTTGAAATAAGACCTCAGGTCACTGGTTTCTTAACTAAAGTACATGTAGATGATGGTCAAAAAGTTCAAAAAGGTCAGGTTTTATTTACTATTGATCAAGTGCAATTGCAAGCAGCAGTAGATCAGGCTCAGGCAGCCGTTGCTGTTGCTCAGGCAAATGTAAATACCGCCCAAACAAATGCAGATAACAATAAAATTCTTCTCGATAAGAATATTATTAGTGCGTCGGCATATCAAACTTCGGTAGATGCCTTGAATGCTGCAAAGGCACAATTAAACCAGGCAAAAGCAGCTTTAGTATCAGCTCAAAAGAATCTTTCTTATACTACTGTTACAGCTCCTGTCTCAGGTATTGTTGGAGCGATACCTTATAAAGAGGGCACTTTGGTTTCACCTTCTACTCTACTCACTATATTGTCTAATAATTCTGCTATGCAAGCCTATTTTTCTTTGAATGAAAAGACAATACTTGAACTTACAGATAATGGTAAAAGAACATTAAGACAGGCGGTAGATTCTATGCCTGAAGTTTCTTTGCAATTGGCAACCGGTAGTATATATCCTTATAAAGGAAAGGTCACTGCTATATCAGGGGTGATAGATCCTACTACCGGAAGTGCTCAGGCTAAAGCAATTTTTCCGAATCCGGATGGAATGCTTCATAGCGGGAATACGGGTAATATACTCATTCCTGTTGAACATGACGGTATAATAGAGATACCACAAAATGCTACTTTCGAAGTACAAGATATGAAATTTGTTTATATTGTGGGTGATTCTGCAAAAGTTCACTCTCGTCCCATAACGGTAGCACCACTTAATGATGGTAAAAAATATATTATTACTTCGGGCTTAAAACCGGGTGATGTAATTGTAACAGAAGGTATTGGTATATCTGTAGCAGACGGTATGATTATAACCCCTAAAAATAATGAGGCGCCGGCTACTGCTTTGGAACAACCGGCCCAATAATTCCTCGCTTCTTTCCATAAATTTAAAGATTTATCATGAAATTAGATTTATTTATAAACAGGCCGGTATTATCTACCGTTATCTCGGTATTTATAGTGATATTCGGTTTGCTCGGTCTGTTCTCCCTTCCTATTGAGCAATATCCGGACATTGCACCACCTACAGTCAGGGTCTCTACTACTTATACCGGGGCTAATGCACAGACTGTGCTTAATTCGGTTATTGCTCCTCTTGAAGAACAAATTAACGGTGCGGAAAATATGGATTATATGATATCATCCGCATCTAATAACGGCAGCGCATCTATTGAAGTCCATTTCAAACAAGGCATGGATCCGGATATAGCAGCTGTTGATGTTCAAAACCGTGTTGCAAAAGCGGCTTCTTTTCTCCCGTCAGAAGTAAACCAGGTAGGTGTAATCACTCAGAAACGTCAAACATCCATGCTTATGGTAATCGGTATGTATGATCCTGAAGATAGATACACCACACAATTTATAGATAACTATATGTCCATCAACATTTTGCCCCAGATAAAACGCGTGGCTGGTGTAGGTGAGGCGATGGCTTTTGGTGCCGATTATTCTATGAGAATATGGCTTAAGCCGGATGTAATGGCACAATATAAATTGATGCCTTCCGATATTTCAGCTGCTTTGGCTGAACAAAATGTGGAAGCTGCTCCCGGCCAATTCGGAGAACAAGGAGATCAAAGTTTTCAATATGTACTTAGATACAAGGGACGCCTACAGGATAGCTCCGAATTTGAAGATATTATTCTCAGGGCTTCTTCTGATGGAGAAATTTTGCGTTTAAAAGATGTAGCAGATGTAGAATTAGGTAGGCTCACTTATGGATTCCAAAATTTAAATGATGGTCATATAGGTAGTTCAGCTATCATCTTCCAATCTGCAGGTTCAAATGCAACGCAAGTTATCAAGGATATTGAGAAATTGATGGATGAGGCTCGCAAATCACTTCCTGCGGGTATGCAACTTATCACTACCATGAGTGTTAATGAATTCTTATATGCTTCTATTCATGAAGTAATAAAGACTCTTATCGAAGCATTCATACTGGTGTTCATCGTTGTATTTGTTTTCTTGCAGGATATCAGATCTACCCTCATTCCTATGATTGCAATCCCGGTTGCCTTGGTAGGTACATTCTTCTTGTTAATGATATTTGGTTTTACGCTAAACTTGTTAACCTTATCAGCATTGGTTCTTGCCATTGCTATTGTAGTTGACGATGCCATAGTAGTGGTCGAGGCTGTACATGCAAAACTCGACCAAGGATACAAATCGGCCCGTAAGGCTTCTATAGATGCCATGAATGAAATAGCGGGAGCTTTGATTTCTATTACATTGGTAATGATGCTTGTATTTATTCCGGTTTCCTTCTTGGGGGGAACTTCTGGTATTTTCTACAGGCAGTTTGGTCTTACCATGGCTATGGCTATAGGCTTGTCAGCTATTAATGCGCTAACCTTGTCTCCGGCCCTTTGTGCTCTATTTCTAAAGGGTCATGACGATCATTCCTCATTGAAGGAAAGAATGGGAGAAGCATATTCAGAAGCTGCAAAAACAATGGTTGGAAATTATAAAAAACGTTTAAATTTCCCGCCTATTATTACCCTTATTTTCCTTTGTGCGGCAATCGTATTCCTTGTTTTAGGATGGTATATGTTTGAAAATATAGCAGAAGGTGTAATTGCGGTTTGTGTGGCTGTAGTGGCATTAATAGGTATCTTCACCCCCTCTTTCATACAAGCATTCAATAAATATTTTGATAAACTATTGAAAGAATATAGAAAGGTAGTAAATTATTTTTCTCATCATAAACTTATCAGTTTTATTGTAGTAGCTGCCTCTATAGGAGGGTTGGTTATACTTATGGCTCGAACCCCTACTGCACTCGTACCAACTGAAGATACAGGTACAATTATGGGAGCTGTAACATTACCACCGGCTACAGCCCAGGAGAAAACTCAACTTATTATGAACCAGGTAGACAGTATTATAGGTACTATCCCTGCTGTAAAAAGCCGTACTGCTATCACAGGTTATAGTTTCGTAGGAGGACAAGGCAATACATATGGTTCTTTTATTATAAAATTGAAACCATGGGAGGAAAGGGATGAAAACACTGAAAGTGCTTCAGCAATTTTGGGTCAGTTATTTATGAAGACCGGCATTATTAAAGACGCACGTATTATGTTCTTCCAGCCTCCTATGATATCTGGATATTCGGCGACTAATGGTTTTGAAATAAAACTTCAGGATAAAACAGGTGGTGATCTGGATAAATTCTTCCAGGTTTATCAGAAATTTATTGCTGCATTAAACGCATCTCCAAATATTCAGATGGCCTATTCAAACTTTAACCCCACCTTTCCTCAATACCTCGTGGAAATAGATGTTGCAAAAGTGAAACAGGCAGGTTTAACCCAAAATGCTATTCTGAATGCTCTTCAAGGTTATTATGGAGGTATGTATATTTCTAACTTTAATAGTTACGGAAAATTATACCGTGTCATGATGCAGGCTGAGCCGGAAGCGCGTGTTTCGCCTGAAACCTTGAAAAAAATAAAAATACGTAACGGAGAGGAGATGGCGCCTATTGATAATTTTGTAAAACTTACAAGAGTTTACGGACCTGATATGATAGACCGTTTCAATATGTTTACAGCGATCTCCATAACGGGTACACCGGCTCCGGGTGTATCATCCGGTGTTGCGATTCAAACCATAGATGAAATAGCAGAGGCTACTCTACCGCAAGGATATGGATATGAATATTCCGGTATGACCCGTGAAGAAGCCTCCGGTTCAAGTGGAAACACTGCTTATATCTTTGCACTGGTTCTATTATTTGTTTATCTGATTCTGTCAGCACAATATGAAAGTTATTTATTACCCTGGGCGGTTATTCTTTCCGTTCCTTTCGGATTGATGGGTACTTTCATCTTTGCTCATATGATGGATATAGTGAATAATATTTACCTTCAAATTGCACTTATTATGTTGATAGGTCTTTTGGCAAAAAATGCGATTCTTATTGTTGAATTTGCACTTGATAGGAGAAAAACAGGAATGGGAATCACAAAGGCTGCAATTGCGGGTGCGGTGGCTCGTCTACGCCCGATTCTTATGACATCTTTGGCTATGATTATAGGCTTGCTCCCTATGATGTTTGCACATGGCGCCGGCAGAAACGGTAATCAGGCCTTAGGTTCCGGTGCCATCGGAGGTATGTTGATCGGTATGGTGTTACAGGTAATATTTGTTCCGGCTTTGTTTATAGCATTTCAGACTTTACAAGAGAAACTTTCTCCACCAAAATGGAAAGATACCGATAATTCTCAAATTTCATCAGAACTTGAACAATATGCATTAAGCCATGAATAAGAAGATCAACAACAATTTGATAGGCTATTGCTCTATAGTTATTGTGGCTTTAGCCCTTACAAGTTGCCATATTTATAAAAAATATGAACTGCCAAAGGATGCAAGTCCTATTGTTGAGAATTACGCTCAGGCATTGGAAGAGGAGGTAGATTCAACCTCACTTCCCTACCTGGGATGGAAAGATATTTTCACTGACCCAATTCTTCAGAATTATATTCAAAGGGCAATAGATAATAATAAAGACCTGGAAAACGCCCGTCTTAACGTGGATATCGCAAAAGCTCAACTAAAAGGAGCAAAATTAAGCTACTTCCCCTCGCTATCTATTAATCCTAACGGAGGGGCAGCAAGTTATGCAGGTAGCCAGCTTAATTGGAGTTATACTATTCCGGGTGCGGCAGCTTGGGAAATCGATGCTTTTGCAAAAATCCTTAATAGGAAAAGAGGAGCTAAGACTAATCTTCAAATGATGCAGGATTATCAACAGGCGGTACATTCTCAAATTGTATGTGGAGTTGCAAATGTATATTACTCGCTCGTGATGTTGCATCAGCAACTTCAACTCACAAAAAGCACTTCAGAAATATGGGAGGAACAAGTATCCTCCATGGAACTATTGAAAAATGCAGGCAGAACAAATGAAGCCGCTGTGGTTCAAAGTCGTGCCAATTATTATAATATTATGAGCACAATACCTGTGCTTGAAAACTCCATTAATCAACTTCAGAATACTCTTTCTCTTCTTTTGAATGAATATCCGGACAACTGGGATGTCACCAATGAATTAAAATTCTCGATTCCAAAGGAATTGATAAATGGCATCCCCATTTCATACCTCGCCGTAAGACCCGATGTCAGAGCTATGGAAAGAGCTTTAGCAACGGCCTATTATACTACAAACCAGGCTCGTACCAACTTTTATCCAAGTATTGTAATATCCGCTCAGGGAGGTTTTACCAATTTGTTAGGATCATTTATTAAAAATCCTGGCGAATGGTTTTATCAACTTGCAGGATCTATCACAGCTCCTATCTTTTCACGTGGTCAGAATATAGCTACTCTTGAAGCTGCTAAGGCTCAACAAAAACAAGCCCTCAATAATTTTGAATACGCTATATTATCCGCTAGTGCCGATGTGAGTGATGCTTTGGTGGAATACAACAAGTGTGAAGAACAAAACACATTTTTACAGCTTCAGGTGGAACAATTGGAGAAATCTGTTGATTATACCAACGAACTATTTATGTATAATCAGAGCACAACTTACCTTGAAGTTCTTACTGCAAGATCCAGTCTTCTTTCAGCACAATTAAGTTGTATTGCCAATTGGCATGAAAGAGCGTCAGCATTGATTGCTCTTTATCAAGCAGTGGGAGGTGGAAGATAAATCCGGAAGGTATTTATAATAGATAATTTATTATTAAAAAATTTTAGGTTATAAAGTAAATTAGTAACTTTATGACCTAAATTTTTTTAATAAACCTTCAGATATTTATTAATAAATATTTGTAAATCTTTTTATCCTTAAGAACTCTAACCATGTCTATTCTCAGTAATTTAGCGTTCATTCATCCGGAAGCCAAAATAGGTAAAGATGTCATAGTTGACGCATTTGCCTACATTGATAAGAATGTGGAAATTGGAGATGGCACCCACATTCATCCTCATGCGAGTATTCTGCCCGGAGCAAGAATAGGTAAAAATAATGAAATATTTGAAAATGCAATAATATCTGCTACTCCACAGGATTTTAGATGGAAGGGGGAAGATTCATTTGTTATTATAGGAGATAATAATAAGATTAGAGAACAAGTCATTATTAACAGGAGTATAGATTCAAATGGAGAGACCAAGATTGGTAATAACTCTTTCATAATGGCCCAGACACACATAGGACACGATTCTGAAATTGGGAATTATTGTGTCTTAGGTAATGCAGTAAAGGTAGCAGGAAACGTAAAGATTGGGAATTATACGATACTATCTTCAAACGCCTTGGTGCATGAGAAATGCCACATCGGGGAATGGTCTTTAATTAAAGGTGGTTGTCGTGTTAACGGTAATGTTCCACCCTTTGCAGTAATGGCTCATAATCCTATCTCTTATTTCGGAGTCAATGCCTACGTCTTGAAAAGAGCAAAAAAACCTGACCATATTATTGATGATATCGCAAAATGCTATAGACATATTTATCAGACAGGCACATCAGTTTTCAATGCTTTACAAAGAATTAAAGACGATGTGGAAGAATCACCTGAAAGAGACGCTATTATTATGTTCATTAATAGCCATGATATGAACCTTGCCGCTGTGCCTTTAAAAGACACCTATGATTATTAACTAAAAGTTTTTAAGGAGAAAGCCATAAATAAAAATGCGTTTTAAAAATTGGATAATACGGGGATTATCCGGGATAGTGTATGTTGGATTTATAGTGGGTTCACTATTTTGGGGCATAATTCCCTTTTCCATTCTGGCGGCCATTTTTGGAGTGCTGGCAGTATTTGAATTCGAAAAGATTTGTGAAGGCATATCTGAAAACTCTTTTCCACTTCTTCTCCTTGATGCAGCCGGGATTGTTTTCCTATCTTTAGGATGGCTTAATTACCCTTTACTTGGATGGATATGTGTGTTTCTTTGTAGAATGATTCTTGAGCTTTATACAAAGAATGAAAAACCGATTAGATGCCTGGCAATTTCACTAATGTCTCAAGTTTATATTGGGATGCCATTGGCAGCCATGACATTTCTTGGATATTATGTAGGGCTGCATTTTGTTTTGGTGATATTCCTGATGATATGGATTAATGACACAGGGGCCTTCGTAGTGGGTTCTTTATTAGGCCGGAACCGGTTATTTGAAAGGATTTCTCCTAAAAAATCTTGGGAAGGTTTCTTTGGTGGCCTTGGGTTCAATTTGATTGCAGGATGGTTATTTGCTATAGGTGGCGGAATGTTCTGGCAAGTTCATTGGAACTTTATAACCTGGTTGCTTTTTGCATTTGTAATAACTATTTTCGCTACGTGGGGAGATTTAGTGGAATCACTAATTAAAAGAAGCTTGAATATTAAAGATTCTGGAAATTTGATTCCGGGCCACGGAGGTATTCTTGACCGAATAGACTCTTTATTACTTGTGATGCCTGCAGCGTTGATCTTCGTAATCGCATGTTTTATCTTATATCCAGGTGACTGGACATTATCATTTCTAAATTAAACAATGATTCCGCTTCTTTATTTAACTCGGAACCAATATCCAATTGTGGCTGACAGACTCATTTGATTGGAGGCATTAAAATAGTCAGCTCTCTTGGTAGAAAAAATATTAGCCAATCCAAAATAAAATCTACATTCAACGCATAGAGAATTTCTTCTGTTTATATTGAACTCACCTCCTATTCCTGCTGAAATTCCATAATCAATCTTTATCTTTATAGGTTCAACCATTTGCTGATTAATTCTATTGATTAAAGGAAAATCAGGAAGTTTATTCATTTCAAAAGGGTTAAAATTAGATTTGACATGTTCCCCTAAATAATAACCTACCTGTGGCCCCGCATTAAAAAAGAATCTTCCTCTTCTTCCAAAAAATACATGAGCCAGGAAACATAAGTCAAGAAAATCTAAAGATCTACTATACTCATATGGAGCTGCTTCAAAATTTTCTTTCCAACCTCTCTGTGCAAAATTTAATTCTCCAATTAATCCGAAATGATTCTCCTCTATATATCTAACCGCAATACCTGCCGTATACCCCGGGACAAATGTTTGTTTTACATGAGGATTAAAAAAAACTTCAGAGAAATCCATACCTCCTTTTATCCCTATAGCTACATTTGATTGGTAATGTGTCTGAGCATTCATTCCCAGACAAAAGGTAAAGACACAAAGAAGTATTATTATTTTTTTTAAAAATAATTGTCGAAGGAAAATTGTCATTTCACTGTTGTTTTCTCAATTTTTCCATTAGGAAGGAAACTTATGATATATCCTATTTCATTAATAAAGCCTCCCCAATTATTTACGCGACTGAGTGTAATCTCATTTTGAAGTGCTTTATTGTTACTGGAAAACGGTATTTTGTTAAAGTCACCATGATTTTCCGCTACTATCGGTATGAAATAATTCGCAATATCGTAACCGCTTGCTGCAAAATTTGGTATTGATCTTATTGGATCGGCCGAAAATAATTCATCATACTTTTCAATGAAGCTGTTCCACGCTTTAGAGTCTTCATCAAGCCATACTCTTGAAGGCACATAGACATTATATTGTTTAAACTGGTCGCCGAATTCATCTATCATAGAAATCCAACTTGAACGACCTATTATTCTAAAATCAAAACCGGGATAATTTTCCGCAAGATTTTCTACATTTTTAAGGAAATCAGATACTTCTTCCTTTTTGGTAGCATACGAATAAATAATTGCAGATTTCATTATATCCGGTTCATAATTACCAAAGTCTTCTAATGATAAAACTTCTCCATTACCGTCATATAATTTAAATAATTCAGCACTTATTCCGTCATTTTCATCTTTTTCTCCTACGGTCATCAAATCTCTTCTCATATTTTCACGATATAGTTTCGTTGCAATCCTATCATTAAAAAAAGATGACGGTGGTAAGATTTGTATGATAGAGGAATTGTCTTCGTAAAGGTCATTTTTTAAATCAAAAACATTTACTATCTGAACCTGATTTGTGTTACCATAATCGGCCAAAAATAAAGGGAAAGCTTTATCAGCGGTGGAGATAATTAAATTAGGTTCATAATCGTCCAGTTCATTCACCAGGTTATTGCTCGAAACCCTTCCATCGATTACTTTCATATCTATTGTAAAGTTGGAATTTTCAAAATCTGAAAGTCCTACTAAAAATCCCCTAGTGAAATCTATATCTTTTTTTGAACTTGGTTCGTCAAGTATCAGAGCTATTCTTACACCTGTAAATTCGATACTATCAGCTGCAACCCCTTTTATTGAATCGTAAATTTCCTGAACTTCCTCATCTGAAATTTCTTCTTGAGGTGTGTATCCAATTGTACGTTCCACTTCAATGGTTTCTACTATGGGAACATTTACAATACTATTCTCTTCAGGTGTATTGTCAGAACTATTGGCTTCTTTTAAGATTTCTTCATCAACTCCTGTCTTTTCTGAGATTTCACTCCATGTTTCTTTTTTAGAAACCTTATAACCGGATATTTGAGATATCCTGTCTTCGGCAACCATTTCTGTCTTCACTTTTCCAACATTGGAGTTGATCCTGATTCTAATGACTTCCCCTTCCTTAATATTGCTGACTGTTAGACCTGCATTATTTTGTAATATATCTTCTACTGATGTATTAAATTTTTGAGAAATAGAGGAAAGTGTATCCCCATGTTTTATTTTATAAAAATAATATTGACCGGTACCATTCTGAGGGATCTCTATTATTTCACCTACCTTAACTCCTTTTTGAGTACCTGGATTATATTTATAAATTATTTCTAAAGGAGCACCATATTGTCTTGAGATGCTATATATCGTCTCTCCTTTCTTTACTTTATGTTTTACAGGTTCCAAAGTCGACGGATCTATTTCCACCGGTTTTGGAATTTCAGTGACTTTAGATATAAGACCGGTAGGATAATATAGTCTAACCCCTTTTGGCATGATCCCGGATGCATCAGGATTAAGTCGCATCAATTCTTCCGGATCCCAGCCGTATTTTTTTGCTATACCATAAACCGACTCTCCTTTTTTAGTATCATATATATAATACTCCTTTCCTAAAATCTCAGTTTTGGAAAGTTTAGTAGTAGATTCAGCCTTTAAATAGAAGGCGCCACTAATTAAAATTATTAATCCTATAATCAGCCAATTAAATATGGATACTTTAATTTTTTGCATCAATTTCAATTCAGAATTTATATATTGCAAAATTAATAAATAAGTTTAATACTATATTCGCTTTGATCATCTCCAAAACAATAGAGGAGGACAATTTTTGTCCTCCCCCGGTTTTGAAATTAATCATTTAGCGATATTTGGAATAATCCACCTTTCTCATATCCCCTGAATTAAGAAATTCCGTGTGGAATGATAACGCCGCCTCCAGATTATGAGGAGTCTGACCACCAGTTGCCTCAGAGAGTTTGAGGTAATCACGTAACAATTCCCGGTATTCAGGACTGGCACAATTATTTATGATCTCTTCAGCTCTTTGAACGGGATCTTTTCCTCTAAGATCTGCTATTCCTTGATCTGTGATCAGAATATCTACAGAATGTTCTGAATGATCAACATGGGAAACCATAGGTACTATATTAGAAATTTTCCCTCCTTTTGTAACTGAAGGACATGAGAAAATTGAAATATATGCGTTTCTGGTAAAATCTCCAGAACCACCGATTCCATTCATCATTTTTGTACCTGTGACGTGGGTACTATTTATATTACCAAAAATGTCAGCCTCTAAGGCAGTATTCATGGTTATGACACCAAGACGTCTGATAACCTCAGGATTATTAGATATTTCAGCAGGACGAAGACATATTTTGTCTTTATAGAAATCAAGATTATTCATAAATTCTTCTTCTACATGCTCTGAAATAGTTAAGGAACAAGTGCTTCCGAATTTGCATCTACCTTTTTTCATTAAATCCAAAACTGCATCTTGAATCACCTCGGTGTACATCTCAAATGGTGGAATCTCCTTGGCATCTGCCAGTCCGTATAATACTGCATTTGCAACATTTCCCACTCCACTCTGCAGGGGAAGGAAAGATGAAGGTATGATACCCTTATGCATTTCTTCTATCAGAAAACTACATACGTTAGCCCCGATATGCTTTGTTACTTCATCCGGTTCGGTGAAAGGTTTTATATCATCAAGATGGGAAGTTCTGACTACTCCTACTATTTTTTCCGGATCTATTTTTAACAAAGGAGAACCTACTCTGTCGTTTGGTTTAAAAATTGGAATTTCACTTCTTACAGGAGGATCCAATGGTACATATATATCATGTATTCCTTCCAGACTTTTTGGGAGTTTTTCATTCAGTTCTATTATTACCCTTTTTGCACAATTTGTAAAAGTAGGAGTATTTCCTACCCCTGTGCCTAAAACTACCGAGCCATCATCATGAATATCTGCCACCTCCACTATCGCAACGTCAATCTGTCCATAGAAGCCATATCGTATTTTTTGGGCAAGTTCGGAAAGATGTAAATCAAAATAATGCACCTTATGGCTATTTAAACTTTTCCTTAAATCACCATGACTTTGATAGGGCGTACGTTTATCTACGGCATCAGCTCTTACCAAAGCTCCATCACATAAATCGCTTGTAGAAGCTCCGGTAAATACATTAATTTGAAATGGTTTCCCTTCTGAATGAAGACGCTCTGCTTTTTTAGCTATAGCAACCGGGACAACTTTCGGGGTACCTGCCGCAGTAAAACCGGAAAAGCCTACATTATCGCCATTATGCACAAATTCAGCAGCTTCTTCCGGTGATAAAATCGGAAATCTCATATGTTTCTTTTTTTGAAATTAGATTAGAGGTTTTATTGCAAATTTTTACGCATATTTGTATTGCGAAATTAACCAATATCTCCTTTGTTTCAAAAAATCCTTAAACATAAAAAAAATTTGTAATCTAATTTTTTAAAACTCTTATCACAGACATTACGTTATATATTTGAAACCGGCCTGTCGGTCTTGTTTTAATGGCAGAAAACAATAATAAAAACCAACAAATCCAGGATCAACCTGACAATAAAAAGATATCTTTTCGGCAGAAATGGAAGAATCTTGAAAACAACAAGAATTTCCAATTATTTAAAAAAATTGCCGGAGATATCTTTCGTTATGGTTTTCCGTTGGCTATATCTGTTTGCCTGATTCTTTGGCTCTTTCATAAGGTTAATTTTCATCAGGTGATGAATATTGCCCATAAGGGTTGCAACTACTGGTATATTATTATAATGATGGCAGTGTCAGGTCTATCATTGATGGTTAGAGGATATCGGTGGGGGCTACAGCTTCGTGCTGCAGGTGTGAAACGTATGACTCCAGTTTGTGAATGGATGGTTTATTGGGCAGCTTATGCTTTGAATCTTGTTTTCCCTCAAATGGGTGAAGCTTGGAGATGTGTGTTTGTAAGTAAGAGGCAGGATGCACCCCTATCTACTGTGATAGGTACAGATATAGGTGATAGATTTGTAGATTGGTTTATCATTATGGTCCTTTTTATTGTGGCTCTCATAGTGGCTCATCCATTCATAATAGAATTTATGGATCATTATCAGATAGGCCGAGATGTGAAAAAGGTGTTGGATAATCCTATCTTATGGATCTCTTTAGGAGGAAGTATTGCATTCCTCTCGGCAATTTTATATTTTTTCCGGGCTCATAAATGGGCTCAGTCAATTATATTAAACATAAAAAGACTTTGGGACGGATTCAGCATAATTTTCCATATGAAATTATGGTGGGTTTATCTCCTCGTCTCTATTTTGACATGGGTCGGTTATTTCATTGAAATATATATTTGTTTCTTTGCCTTTGATTATACAAAAGCTTTGGTACATGAACATGGATTAGCTTATGGATTGATTCCTGGCCTTGTGGCATTTGTATTCGGTTCTTTATCTATGGGAATACCATCTAACGGAGGTTTAGGACCGTGGAACCTGGCTATTATGTTCGCTCTTTCTCTCTTCGGAGTTTCTAATACTGAAGGAACTGCATTTAGCATTGTAGTATGGTCTTTCCAATCTCTCACTTATGTCGGCTTAGGTATTGTGGCTCTTATTTATATAATGGTAACGGGCAAAAAATTAAAAAAACAACAAGAGGCCCAGAAAAGCAATACAGTTGCTTCCTCATCTTAAATAATTCAACCTAATAAATAAAAAAGAAACCGATGTTAAAACACCGGTTTCTTTTTATATTTAGTTTAACTTACTTTCTGGCTATTTTCTTATATCCATATTGGGCATCTTTCCCGAGTTCTTCTTCAATACGAAGAAGCTGATTATATTTAGCCATACGGTCAGAACGGCTTGCGGATCCTGTCTTTATCTGGCCTGCATTTGTTGCCACAGCTATATCAGCAATTGTAGAGTCTTCAGTTTCTCCTGAACGGTGAGAAATCACTGCAGTATAATTGTTTCTTTGAGCCATTTCCACAGCACGAAGAGTTTCAGTAAGAGAACCTATCTGATTCACCTTTACAAGAATAGAATTTGCACAACCTTCGGCAATACCTTTCTCAAGGTATTTCACATTTGTTACAAAAAGGTCGTCACCTACTAGCTGACATCTGTTGCCGATAAGATCGGTAAGAAGTTTCCATCCTTCCCAATCATTTTCAGCCATACCGTCTTCAATAGAATCAATAGGATATTTATTGATAAGAGACTCAAGATATTCTGCCTGCTCTTTCGATGTAAGTTTCTTACCGTTAGGCTCTTTAATCTGACCATCTTTAAGCTGATGGTAGTCATAGAAACCATCCTGATAGAATTCTGATGAAGCAACATCCAAACCAATAGTCACATCTTTACCCGGTTCATAACCTGCTGCTTTAATGGCTTCCATTATCACATTCAAAGCATCTTCTGTGCCATCAAGTTTTGGAGCAAAACCACCTTCATCTCCTACTGCTGTTGTCAGACCACGTTTTTTAAGAACTGATTTAAGAGCATGGAAAACTTCAGCACCCATTCTTATTCCCTCCTTAAATGTAGGAGCACCTACCGGACGGATCATGAATTCCTGGAAACAGATAGGAGCATCAGAGTGAGCTCCCCCGTTGATTATGTTCATCATAGGAACAGGAAGAACATAACTGTTAACTCCACCTATATATTTATATAGAGGCTGGCCGAGATAATCAGCTGCTGCTTTAGCTACAGCAAGAGATACACCTAAAATAGCATTAGCTCCGAGATTTGACTTGGTGGGAGTGCCATCAAGTGCAATCATTGCTTCATCCACTGCTATTTGATCAAGTGCATTCATCCCTTTTAAAGCCTTGGCTATCGGTCCGTTGACATTAGCTACTGCTTTTTGAACTCCTTTCCCAAGATAACGGTTTTTATCACCATCTCTCAATTCAAGAGCTTCATTTTCTCCTGTTGATGCACCGGAGGGAACAGCGGCTCTACCAAATGCTCCACTCTCGAGAATAACATCTACTTCAACGGTAGGATTGCCACGTGAATCTAAAACTTCGCGGCCGATAATCTGTTCTATTTTCATACTCGTTTATGTATTTTGGGTATAAGTTAATCGCTTTTTTTATCTTTATCCCTTAACTTTGCAAATATACTAAAAATTTGCCATTCTTTATTTTATAAAGAAATTAATTTGGCTATTATTATGCCGGAAACTGATTCTCTTAGAAGTTTAATTTTAAATTTTCTTCCCTTTTCTCCAAATCCCCAGCAAGTTGCTTTGGTTTTCGGATTAGCGGATTACATCCAACGTAATATTCCCTATGAAACTTTTGTTTTAAATGGCTATGCAGGCACGGGGAAAACATCCATTATTGGTGCCCTGGTTAAAGCTCTGAAGCGATTAAATAGGAAAACAGTAATTCTGGCACCAACCGGAAGAGCTGCTAAAGTTGCTGCCAAAATGGCATTCGGATCTGCCTTCACTATCCACAAAAGACTTTTTAAAGGCAATTCTTCAGATCCTGCCAATACTGCTTACTTCCTGGCCCAAAATCAGGATAAAGACACAGTTTTTATAATAGACGAAGCTTCTCTTATAACAGACAGTGAAACCCCTTCCAAATCTTTATTATTTCAACTTATTAAATATGTATTCACCGGAGCTCCGGGGTGTTCTATGATTTTAGTAGGAGACAACGCACAGTTACCTCCTGTTGGCCAGGAGATTTCCAAAGCAATGCAACCTGAAAGATTGTATCAATTAGGAATTAAACCAGTTGTTTTTACTCTTAACACTCCGGAGAGACAATCCGAAAAAAGTGGTATTCTGTTCAATGCAACCAATATCCGTAGTTTTCTTTTTGAAAATAGAGCTATCGAAGATTTTGGATTTTATCAAAAAGGATTTAATGACATTAAATTCATTCCCTCTTTTGAACTTACCGATGAATTGGCATCTTCTTGGGATAAAGTGGGGAAAGATGAAGCTGTAGTGATTACAAGATCTAACTTCCGCGCCAATATGATTAATAATACGATACGTAAATTTCTTCTTGATGCTGATGCTCCTTTGATCAAAGGAGAAAGAATAGTTATATCGAAGAATGATTATTATTGGAGCCGTGAAAATAAAATGAAAAACTTTCTGGCTAATGGTGAAATAGCGGAAATTATTAGAATAGGAGAAAAAACTAAAAAATACGGACGATGGTTCACTAATGTTGAATTGCATCTTACTGATTCAGACCAGTCATTGAAAGCACAGATAATGTTGCGAAGTCTCATCGCTGAAGGGCCTCAGGTTCCTCGTGAAGAAATGGAAAGATTCTATAATAGAGTACTTGCTTCTGCTGAAGGTGAGTTATCTTTTAAAATTAAAGCTGCTTTGGAAGATCCTTTTTATAATGCTCTTCAAGTAAAATATGGGTACTGTCTCACCTGTCATAAGGCCCAGGGAGGTCAATGGAAACATGTTTTCATTGATTTGGGTGGTCTTCAGATGGAGGGTTCACAATCAGATTTCTTTCGATGGCTTTATACAGCAGTAACCCGGGCAACAGAAAGAATTTATTTTATTAATTCTCCCTTCCCAATAATTTGATCTCACTTCCTTATAACTTTATATTTGGTTAAAGGAGATGAGATCAAATGATTTTATAAATACTTTTTATTAGAATTCACTCGAAAAATGGAATTTTATTTTCGGGAAATCATTCCTTGCCATTTGCAACACATAATTGGAATCAGCCATGAATACATCTCTTCCATCCTTGTCGGTGGCCATAAACTGATGTTTTCTTTTTTTAAAGGCATCCAAGGCTTCCTTGTCATCACTTTCAATCCAACAAGCTTTATACATGCTTAATGGTTCCCAACGGCATTGAGCTCCGTATTCATGAAGCAATCGGTATTGTATTACCTCAAATTGAAGCTGGCCTACTGTCCCTATTATTTTTCTTCCATTAAATGAACTTGTGAACAACTGGGCCACTCCTTCATCCATTAGTTGCTTGATTCCTTTATCAAGTTGTTTAGACTTCATTGGATCAGCATTTTCTATATACTTGAACATTTCGGGTGAAAAAGAGGGCAAACCTTTGAAATGAATATTTTCTCCTGATGTCAAGGTATCTCCAATCTTGAAATTACCTGTATCCGGTATACCCACAATGTCTCCGGGATAGGCTTCTTCAACAATACTTTTCTTTTGAGCCATGAACGCAGTTGGGGCTGCAAATTTCATAACTTTATCACTACGAATATGTTTATACCCTACATTACGTTCAAACTTTCCGGAACAAACTTTGACAAAGGCAATACATGATCTGTGGTTAGGATCCATGTTAGCATGTATTTTAAAAACGAACCCGCTGAAATTGTCTTCTTCAGGATTTACTTTTCGCTCCTCACTTTCCACGGGTTGAGGGGAAGGAGCTATTTCCACAAAACAATCTAATAGTTCTTTTACTCCAAATGTATTCAATGCAGATCCAAAAAAAACAGGTGCTACCTTTCCTTCAAGATATTCATCAACATTAAATTCCGGATAAACCCCTGAAATCAATTCTATATCTTCTCTTAGTTTCTTAGCATCGCTCTCCCCTACTAATTCATCTACTAATGGAGAGTTTACATCATCTATTTCCACTCTCTCACTAATAGTTTGTTTGGAGGGTGTGAAAAGATCGAGTCCATGTTCATATAAATTATAGACTCCTTTAAATTTTGCTCCAATATTTATTGGCCATGAAAGAGGTACTACCTTAATCTGTAATTCACTTTCAAGTTCATCCAGAATATCGAAGGGATCTCTTCCCTCTCGGTCTAATTTGTTAACAAAAATAATAACCGGAGTGTTTCTCATTCGACACACTTCCATTAGCCGTCTGGTCTGTGTTTCTACTCCTTTAGCCACATCTACCACTATTATAACCGAATCGACAGCTGTAAGAGTCCTGAAAGTATCTTCTGCGAAATCTTGGTGGCCGGGAGTGTCAAGGATATTAATTTTATATCCGTTATAATCGAATCCCATCACAGAGGTTGCTACCGATATACCTCTTTGTTTTTCAATTTCCATCCAGTCGGAAGTGGCTGTCTTTTTAATTTTATTGCTTTTAACTGCTCCGGCCACATGAATTGCTCCTCCAAATAAAAGAAGCTTCTCGGTCAATGTGGTCTTTCCGGCATCAGGATGAGAAATTATTGCAAATGTTCTTCGCTTCTTTATCTCTTTTTGTAATTCATCATTCATTACTTTCCGAATTTCAGTTATCAGTAAACAATTCGTTATTGTAATCTTTTTTATAGTACATTGATAAAACAGCAAGGAATTTTGAAATCTGAGCAATTCCCTGTTTTGTTTCTTCCGATATCTCCTTACCTTGAAGACGCAAAAGCAAAACTCCATACAGGGCATTGAAACAAGTTTCTATTTCCCCTGATTTTTCTTCTCCTGATTTAGCTCTGAGCTCCACTATAATAGGTAAGGTATGATAAAATTGAGCCGAATATGAAGCGAACTTAGTATCTGCAAGTAAATGTCTGTGAAGATCTTCTAAGGCTATTATCACATTCTTGTTTATTTGTAAATGTCCCTTTTTCTGAACATCTTCCCTGCGCATCATATCTATCAAAGATTCATACCAATCTCTCATTTCCTTTCTCTGGATCTCAGACAGATCTTTATATTGGTCTATAATTCTTTCCTGTATTTTATCAATATCAAGCTCATTGGCACGGATTAAATCCTCTATCTGCCACATGTATAAAAGATATTCTGCTATATTTTCCTTCTTTTTGACAGAAGCCGTTATCATAATTTATAAATTAATTATTTACTTGTTTATTAAGATTTCAATTCCAATTTCACTATATTCTCAACATGATGAGTATGAGGGAACATATCTACGGGCTGTACTCGGGTTATTATATATTTCGAGCTCAACATAGAAATATCTCTGGCCTGGGTTGCTGGGTTGCAACTCACATATACTATAATTTCAGGAGAAGCATTTAGAATTACTTTTATTACATCTTCATGCATTCCTGCCCGTGGAGGATCCACAATCATAATATCAGGTTTACCATTTGTCTTGATAAAGTCGTCAGTTAATACATCTTTCATGTCTCCGGCATAAAATTCAGTATTTTTTATGCTGTTTATCTCTGAATTTATCTTTGCATCTTTAATAGCATCCTCCACATATTCAATGCCAATAACTTTGGATGCTTTTTTTGCGACATAATTGGCAATAGTACCGGTTCCGGTATAAAGATCATAAATTAAAGGACCCTTTGAATTGCCTGAAACCTTACTCTCCAAAAGACCAGCAAAATCAGCTGCCGTTTTATACAATACTTCTGCTTGTCTCGAATTTGTCTGATAAAACGACTTTGCACTTATCCTGAATTTTAAATCACCTAATTTTTCTTCAACAAATCCTTTTCCATAAAAGATCTTGACTTCCTGATCAGCGATGGAATCATTTACTTTCTTATTGATGACATAAACAAGAGTAGTTATTTCGGGAAATTCATTTAATAAATCAGTCATTAATTTTTCAGATAGATTAGTATTTCTCGATATATCTGAATCTTCTGCGCCGAAAACAAGACATACCATTAATTCTCCCGTTATTGTTGGTCTTATCATAACAGTGCGTAAAAGACCTTTATTTTCTTTTATATCATAAAAAATGAAGTTAGGATCCTCCCCATTTACCTGATTAACCTTTTCATCTAATTGTAGCCCCTGGCTGTAAAGATAATTTCTTACTCTATCACCTATAGAATCCTGAAGCCAGCATTTATTGATATGAAGCACTTTGTCAAAGGAACCCGGAATATGGAAACCAAGAGCGTTTACTCCCTCTTTACTCTCTTTCTCTCCTTTTATTTCTTCCCAGCTTTTCCATCTTTTATTGGAAAATGTGTATTCCATCTTGTTTCGGTATTCCCAAATATTTTCTGAACCAAGAGTAAGGGGAACCTCAGGAAACTCCACCTTCCCTATTCTTTCAAGTGCGTCTACCACTTGTTGGCGCTTGAATTTCAATTGCTCTTCATAGGGAAGATGTTGCCATTTGCATCCTCCACATAATCCAAAATATTCACATTTTGGAGCACATCTAATGGAAGAAGGTGCGGTTAAACTAACAATATGAGCTTCTGCGTAACTCTTTTTTTTCTTGTCAATTTTTAGGTCTACAATATCTCCGGGAGCTCCATATGGAACGAACACGACTACAGGGGTATCATCGGTTTCTTTAATCTTGACTTTTGCTATCGATTTACCCTCGGCTGCAACACCCGTGATTTCCACATTATGGATTACAGGCAGTTCTTTTTTCTTTCTTGCCATTTTTATAATAATTCCAATGCAAAATTAAATATTTTGCCGAAATTTTTTGTTAATTTTGCAATTGTGGGTATATCATTTGAATATCCTACTTATAATAACGAATCAACCTTAATAAATAAATTATAATTCCAATGGCTAAAGCAATTTATACATTCGGCGACGGTAAAGCTGAAGGCAATGCCAGTATGAGAAACCTTCTCGGTGGCAAAGGTGCCAATTTGGCAGAAATGAACTTACTTGGCATGCCCGTGCCTCCAGGTTTTACTATCACTACCGAAATCTGTTCTGAATACACTCAATGGGGTCGTGACAAAGTTGTCAAAGATATTACTCCAGAAGTAAAGGCAGCTATTGCTCATGTTGAAAAACTTACAGGTAAGAAATTTGATGACCCATCAAATCCTTTGCTTGTATCCGTTCGTTCCGGAGCCAGAGCCTCAATGCCGGGTATGATGGACACGGTGCTCAACCTTGGTATGAATGATGCAACAGTGGCAACCATGGCTGAAAAAAGCGGAAATCCGCGTTTTGCATGGGACAGCTATCGTCGTTTTGTTCAAATGTATGGCGATGTTGTTTTGGGAATGAAACCCAAAAGCAAGACTGATATCGATCCTTTCGAAGCTATCATTGATAAAATGAAAGAAGAAAAAGGTGTTAAATTCGATAATGAACTTGATGTTGACGACCTTAAGGAACTTGTAAAAAAATTCAAGACTGCCGTTAAAGATTACACCGGAAAAGACTTCCCGGAATCTGCATGGGAACAGCTTTGGGGTGGTATTTGTGCAGTTTTTGATAGCTGGATGAACGAACGTGCTATCCTTTATCGCCGTATGAATCAAATTCCTGAAGAATGGGGAACTGCCGTAAATGTTCAGGCTATGGTTTATGGTAACATGGGTGATAACTCAGCTACAGGGGTTGCCTTCAGTCGTGATGCCGCTACAGGTGAAAATATTTTCAATGGAGAATATCTTATCAATGCTCAGGGTGAAGATGTTGTAGCAGGTATCCGTACACCACAACAAATCACTATCGAAGGTTCTCGTCGTTGGGCCGCTTTGCAAGGAATTTCTGAAGAAGTTCGCCGTGAAAAATATCCTTCACTTGAAGAATCTATGCCTGATTGTGCTGCTGAACTTATAGCTATAGCACATAAGCTGGAAGATTATTACAAGGATATGCAAGACATGGAATTCACTATTCAAGACGGTAAGTTGTGGATGTTGCAGACTCGTAACGGAAAACGTACTGGTGCCGCTATGGTCAGAATAGCCATGGATCTTCTTCGAGAAGGCATGATAGATGAAAAGACAGTGCTCCTGCGCATGGAACCACAAAAACTCGATGAGCTCCTTCATCCAGTTTTTGATAAATCAGATATAAAGAAAGCTACCGTAGTGGCTAAAGGTCTACCGGCTTCTCCGGGTGCAGCTACAGGCCAGATTGTTTTCCAGGCAGATGATGCTGAAGATTGGGCTGAAAAGAAAAAGAAAGTAGTGCTCGTTCGTATTGAAACTTCTCCGGAAGACCTCCGCGGTATGGCTGTGGCTCAAGGTATTCTTACTATGCGTGGTGGTATGACTTCTCATGCTGCGGTTGTGGCTCGTGGTATGGGTAAATGCTGCGTATCCGGAGCCGGCGACATAAAGGTAGATTATAAAGAAAAAACCGTTGAAATGGGTGGTAAAGTATACCATGAAGGAGACTGGATCTCTCTCAACGGATCGACTGGTGAAGTATATAATGGTCAGGTTCCCACTCGCGAACCGGAACTCGACGGTGACTTTGGCGCTATCATGAATCTCGCATCCAAGTATGCTAAAACCTATGTTCGTACAAATGCGGATACACCTCGTGATGCAAAACAAGGACGTCATTTCGGAGCACAAGGTATTGGCCTATGCCGTACAGAACATATGTTCTTCGAAGGAGACCGTATTAAGGCAGTAAGAGAAATGATTCTTTCATCCGATGAAAAAGGACGAAGAGCAGCCCTTAAGAAACTTCTTCCGATTCAAAGAGGTGACTTCGAAGGTATATTCGAAGCAATGGATGGTTATGGAGTTACTATCCGTCTGCTTGATCCTCCATTGCATGAATTTGTGCCTCATCAGACTGCTACTCAGAAAGAACTGGCTGACGAAATGGGTCTGACATTGGCTGAAGTGAAAGCTAAAGTTGATGAACTGGAAGAATTCAATCCCATGTTAGGTCATCGTGGTTGTCGTCTGGGTATCACTTACCCTGAAATTACTGAAATGCAGACTCGTGCTATTATTGAAGCTGCTCTCGCATGCAAAGCGCGTGGCTTAAAGGTTGAGCCTGAAATTATGGTACCATTAGTAGGTACTCTTAAAGAACTTCAAAACCAGGCTGACGTTATCAATACCACAGCTGCTAAAGTTTTTGAAGAAAAGGGAGATTCTATCCGTTATAAGGTAGGAACTATGATTGAGGTTCCCAGAGCTGCTCTCGAAGCTGATAAGATTGCTGAAGTAGCCGACTTCTTCTCTTTCGGTACAAACGACCTTACACAAATGACCTTCGGATATTCTCGTGACGATGCACCCAAGTTCCTCAAATTCTATAAGGAACATGGTATTATAAAGGTGGATCCGTTTGAAGTTCTTGATCAAGATGGTGTAGGCCAGCTCGTGGAAATGGGTGTGAAGAAAGGCCGCGCTACAAATCCTGACCTTAAAGTGGGAATCTGCGGAGAACACGGTGGAGAACCTTCAAGTGTTAAGTTCTGTGCTAAGCTCGGCATGAACTATGTATCTTGTTCTCCTTTCCGCGTTCCTATAGCTCGTGTAGCAGCCGCCCAAGCAGCTATAGAGGAATAAACACCAATTTTTGTTGAAAAACCTCTTTTTAGCATACAAATAGCATACACTAAACAAATAAGTGTTTGATTTTAAAAGCTAAAAATTTGCCGCCCAGGCTGCCATAGAGGACTAAGCGTATAATTAAGACTATCATAGCCTTAGGCTGTAACGTACTGGTAATGCAGACGTTACAGCCTAAGTTGTTCTTAGAGGGTTGGTTCATTCGACCGCAATAAATGAGCCATATTAACGGGAAAAGCATACACTATGCATACACCAAATTAAAATTGAGCATACACCAAAGCATACACCAAAGCATACACCAAAAAAAATAATCGTATATGGCTACATTTAAGGCAGTTGTAAGGAAGAAAAGAGTGGATGGTCTTTACGCCGTTTATATACGTGTAGGTCACAAGCGTCAAATGG
>JAFLTS010000018.1 GCA_022509185.1 Muribaculaceae bacterium
ATGTACCCAATGTTTTGTTCAAATAGTTTTTCAATATCAGATCTACGAATTCGTGTCTTACCCTTGAACTGATAACAAGGAATCGAATTAGAAATTAAATACCTATAAAGGGTTCTAGTGGATATCCCTAATATTTTAGCACATTGTCCCGGACTTAAAAACTCCAAAGATTTTACATCAGCATTAGCATGGTTGTTAGCTATGCTTTGTTCTCTATCAACATGTTCTTTTCTCTTAGCTGCTTTATAAGCATGTTCCGCACATCTTTTAGAGCAAAATCTTGTTGAACATTTTCGGGCTATAAATTTATTACCGCAATGCTCACAAATCTTTGTAATTTCGATTGTACTACTCATTTTTATTTCTTTTAATTTCTGTTAATTCCGTGTCACGGCGTGTCAGAGTGTGTCATGGTGTGACATATCCTCCACTACCTCGCAATGGGATTTCAACCCATTGAAGATGAGTGACAAATGAGGTACAAAATCGAGGTTAAAATAGCTTGAAATCGATTATTATCGGATAAAACAGTAATGAAAGTACATAAGAAAAGGCGCTCAAAATGAACGCCTTAATAATATTTGTTGATATATTTTAATCGTTGGTAATCAGGCAATTACTTGCCGATGCAGAAACGGGAGAAGATGGAGTGGAGGAGGGTATCGGAAGATATGGCTCCTGTAAGTGTTGCGAGATGGGTGAGGGTTTCCCGAATATCCTGAGCAACTAAGTCGGCAGATATACCTCGTTGCAAATTATCTTCAACTCTTTCGACAGATTCAAGTGCTTTTGATAATGATTCGTAATGTCTTGCGTTTGTTACAATTATATCGGTTTCGGGATGAATACCTTTTGTCGCTTCTTCATGCAGCATTTCAAGAAGTGGTTTTAAACCGTTTTGGGTTAGGGTGCTGAAAGGAATGGCATTTAACTTTAAAATATCATTTTCAATATTTTCGGTTCTATCGTTTAACAGATCGGATTTATTTATAAGAACTATTAGTTTTTTATCCTGATTTTTAATTTTGAATTTATTGATTTGGTCTATTTGTTCATTAATATTTTGATTAGGATCTATCAACCAAATAACGATATAGGCTTTCTTTAATGATTCTTGTGCTTTCTTTACTCCGATGGCTTCAACTATATCTTCAGTTTTTCGCAATCCGGCCGTGTCTATAAATCTATAAAGAATACCATTAATTTCTACCGTATCTTCAATGATATCACGTGTAGTTCCCGGAATATCGGTTACAATGGCTTTTTCCTCTTTCAATAATAGATTCAGTAAGGACGATTTACCGGCATTAGGTATTCCGGCAATCACTACTGGCACTCCATTCTTTAATACTTCACCAGACGCATAAGAATCAGTAAGTTTTTTAATTTTTTCTTTGATCTGATTACAGAGAAAAAGTAATTGAGCCCGATCTGCAAATTCTACATCTTCTTCAGAGAAATCCAGTTCAAGTTCAAGCAAGGAAGCAAATTCAATTAGTCTTGATCTTAAAATTTCTATTTCTTTTGAAAACCCTCCTCTGGTCTGATTAATAGCCATGGCATGAGCAGCTTTCGAGGATGCCGCTATAAGATCTGCCACACCTTCAGCTTGTGTGAGATCCATTTTCCCATTTAAGAAAGCTCTTTGCGTAAATTCTCCCGGTCGAGCAATCCTTATTCCACGTTTAATAAGGTCAGAAAGAATAGTTTTTTGCAACCATTGCGAACCATGGATATTCAGTTCCACCACATCTTCTCCTGTGAAGGAATTGGGTGCTTTAAACAGAGCCGCTAATGCTTCGTCTAACAATTTCCCCTCGGTATCAAAATATTTACCAAGATGTAAAGTATGTGATTCCACTTTCTGAAGATCAGTTCCTTTCCATGCCTTTGAAATAGTAGATAAAGCTTGGGGTCCTGAAATTCTTATTATTGCTACACCACCTTGACCCTGAGGTGTGGATATAGCCGCTATAGTATCTTCTTGATAGATATTTATTTTGAATTGTTCCATTCTATGAAAGAATAATTTGCTTCCACTTTTTCTTCCAAATTATCAGGTAATGAAGAGAAAAAATCATAGTTTAAAATTTCTTCAAGTTGGTCGATACTCATGGCATAATCCTGCATATTTCCCGGCGCCTCCATGTTAGGATAGACAAAGGCAATGGCTCTAGGTTTTTCAACATAAGGTGCAAGAAACGCTTTAAAAAAGGCTGACGGTACTCTGACACCTATATCTCCGATAGTCTTCGAATCGTATTCACTATAGATGGGTCCGGCAATAATTATTAGACTTCCATCTCTTTTGGCCCATTGTCTTTCTTTATTTTCCAATGTATTCCAGGCTCCCGCATTTAACCGGTGATCCTGGGGACACATATTAGACATAACGAAACAATCGTTCATTGCTTCATCACTCCATTTCTGATCGGCTGCCGGACACATGTGCCCTCTATCATAGCCGGAATAGGAGTAATCTTTGTGTGAAGGGCATCCGATAATTTCTTCATCTTGCCAGAACTTGTCAGATCTGCTTCGTTCATTCACAATTTCTTTATCCAGGAGTTCCCAAGACACATAATTGGGAGTATGATTATCCTTATTAAAAGAGACCGTAAAACCGGTATACTCTTTTATCTGCTGAGGAATTTTTTCAGGTATAGAAACTAAAAGAAGGTCCGGATAAAATGTTTCTTCTTCCGGGTCTTCGTAAGTCGGGGACACACCTTTATCCTCAGCATTTGAATTAAAAGCCAAATAACATCCCGCTATTATAAAGCAGAAACAAATGATTAAACCGACTATTGCAAACTTATTATAATTCTTCATTATTACCGGTAAAAAAACACTGCAAAGATAGATGATAAAAGCGAAATAAATGGAGAATAAAGAATCGTGAAATCAAGAAAATTATTGGAAAAGGAAAATTATATTAATATTTATCTATCAATCGAAGAGAAAAAGGGAAATAAATATGGCAAGAGTTACGTTGAACGATAGAAAAATATTAAATTTGTAGCATGCAAAAGAAATCTATTTATAAATATGCTTCAGAAAATGGTCTGGCAGCCGGAGCATATCTCACTTTGATGTCAGCATGTTTATTGCTGAGTGTGAAGATTGCCTTTTTACCGATGTTGATTCTTCCATTAGGCATAGGATTCCCGTTTTTATTATGGGCTCTTATGAAAAATATTATCCGAACTGAACCAAGTTATAATAAATTTTCTTCCTTATGGTTGGGAGGAATCTATACGGTTATATTCGGTACCATTATCTGTATGTTTCTTTCGGCTTTATATATAGTTTTTATAGAACCCAGTTTTGTGCATTTATATGTTAACAATGCCTTAACAGCCGTAGAAGCCAGTCCTATGTCGGCAGAATATGAAAGTTCGATACAAATGATGCGCGAGGCTATGGAGGCTCATATTCTACCTTCCGGTCTTGAATTTCTGACCACTATGGCTTGGTTTACCTGTTTCGCAGGTTCACTGCTTTCTTTAGTACTTGCAATGATAATGAGTAAAAACAGCAAGAAAGTCAGCAGAGGATTTACAGCTTAAAAAGAAAGACATGGACATCTCTGTAGTGGTCCCGCTCTATAATGAAGAGGAATCCTTACCTGAATTGTCCCAATGGATAAAACAGGTGATGGAGGAGCATAACTTCAGTTATGAAGTGATTTTTATAGACGACGGGAGCATAGACAGATCATTTCATATCCTTCGCCACCTTTCACAAAAAGATCCACATATACGAGCAGTAAGATTCAGCAGAAATTATGGGAAATCGCCGGCCCTCAATACGGGCTTTAAAATGGCTCAGGGCGATGTTGTTATCACAATGGATGCTGATCTTCAAGATAGTCCTGATGAAATTCCTGCTCTGTATGAAATGATAAAAGAAGAAGGCTATGATTTAGTTTCAGGCTGGAAAAAGAAGAGATACGATCCTTTATCAAAAACCATACCCACCAAACTTTTCAATGCTACCGCAAGAAGAGTGAGCGGAATTAATAATCTACATGATTTCAATTGTGGATTAAAAGCATATAGGAAAGATGTAGTAAAGAATATCGAGGTATACGGAGATATGCATAGATATATCCCTTATCTCGCTAAAAATGCCGGTTTCCGCAGGATTGGTGAAAAGGAGGTGAAACACCGGGCACGAAAATACGGTCACACAAAATTTGGATTAGACCGATTTGTTAATGGTTATCTTGATTTGGGTACATTATGGTTTCAAACAAAGTTTGGAGTTAAACCTATGCATATATTCGGCTTATTAGGTTCCATAATGTTTTTCATAGGTTTCATAGCAGTTGCAACAGTTATAATATTAAAAATAGTAAGTCTGTGTAATCCCGATTTTCATTTTTACCTTACTAAATCAGTTTATTTCTATTTATCATTAGCTGCCATGATTATGGGTCTTCAATTTTTCCTTACCGGTTTTACAGGTGAATTGATAATCAGGAATTCCCAGGAACGGAACTCTTATCAGATAGCTGAAAGATTAGGACCCGGGGAAGATTAAAGATGGTAAAAAGAAGATTTCTACATAAAATTATAGGACCTGTTCTTTTTCTGGGCATTTTACTTGGACTGGCATCAGGCTGTTCCACGTCGGAATGTTTTGATAATCAAAATTCATTACCCTTAGCCGGATTTTATAGCTCTGAGCCGGAGCCAAGACCGATATCTTTAGATTCCATATCTATTTTGGGAATTGGCGCTCCTGGCGACAGTATTTTACAAGATTCAGTGAGAACGTTATCAGAAGTTTATCTCCCTTTTAGAATTGACCAGCCTAGTACTACTTATGAAATAAGATATTTAGGAGGAGAGGCTGGAATTTTCAGAGTCTCAGACTTTATAACATTTAATTATGAAATAATACCCATGTTCGTATCATCAGCGTGTGGAACGGTGTATTATTATAAAATGGAATCGATAAACTATACAGATAATTTCATTGATTCAGTGGTTTGTCCGGAAGGAAAGATTACAAATGCCAATATAGAAAACCTAAAAATTTATTTCCGGGTCGCCCTTGAAGAGGAAAAGGAATGAAAAGGAAACCTTTTTTCATAAAATTTAAAAGTCATAGCAGAAAGGATAAGAAAACTTGGTTTTTGACTCCCTTGGTTTTCCTTGCCTTATTACTTGCGACCAATAGCCAAAGTATTTATGGGCAAAAAAAGATAACACCTGTTGATAATGATCCAAACAAGCCGGCACAACCTACATTACATTATTATGACAAACATGGAAATCCTTTGGATGAACCGGTACTATTCATGTCAGAACTTGATACAGTAGTCAGCATAAAGCCAAAACCTGTATATCCGTTACTTTATTCTGCCAGTTTAGGATTTAATTTTTTTGATGGAGTAATGAAACTTTTCGGTCAAAGTTTTGCAAGCTACGATATACAGGCTTCTGTTTCCTTGCATAACTGGTTTGAACCTGTAGTGGAACTTGGACTTGGTTCAGCAGATCATCATACGGAAAACAGTAATTACCGATATAAAACATCTCCATCCTTTTATGGTAAAATTGGAATTAATTATAATTTCATGTATAAGAGTAACCCTGATTACCAGGTTTATTTAGGAATTAGAGGGGGTTTTTCTTCTTATAAATATGAAATAGAGGATGTGACAATAAATTCCGATTATTGGGGACAAAGCAATAAATTCAGTATCCTGAATCAAAGCGGTAATTCCTTTTACGGGCAAACCTTGGCGGGTATAAAAGTAAAAATATGGAAATGGTTCTCTTTAGGATGGAATATAAGATATGGATTCAAGATTAAGGAAAGTCATAGTGCCAATTCCATTCCATGGTTTGTTCCGGGATACGGCACAGGAGCTTTAAGCGCTTCATTTTCTTTAATTTACACAATGCCTATCCATACCAAGAAGAAAGAAGAACCTATAGAAACAATAGGAACCGGCCCGGCTCATATTTCAGGAGGAATTCCAGAACCTTAAGAAATAAATACTCAGACAACTATCCGGCAAAGAAACCTACACTTGAAAGCTTGAAATCTTTTTTATCAAGATAGTTCAATATATTTTGAGAAGACACTTCTTTAGGGAAATTCAAATTTTTGACTTTTAGAAGAGCTAATTTCCTTAAAATGCGGTTAATAGCCATATATAATTGTCTCACTCCTTTTTCATGAGTAAAGGATTTAATAATTGTTTCGAGGGCATCTCTTGAAAATTTTACCTCCTCATTCTCTAATCCATTATCACTCAATGCCTTTTTAATTAGATGTTTTTTTGCGATTTCTATTTTTTCATCTAAAGTATATCCAGGCATTTCTATTATTTCCATTCTGTCACGTAAAGGCGCAGGAATAGTAGAGAGATCATTGGCAGTCGCTATGAATAAAACTCTGGAAAGATCATAAGGAAAATCAATAAAATTATCATGAAAAGTATTATTCTGTTCGGGATCCAAAGCTTCTAAAAGAGCTGAAGAAGGGTCTCCCTTATAATCTTTCCCAACTTTATCAATCTCGTCGAGAAGCATTAAAGGATTACCAAATTCACATTTTGACAAAGCGTGAAGAAAACGTCCCGGCATAGCTCCAATGTAGGTTCTCCTGTGTCCTCTTATTTCAGCTTCGTCATGCATTCCTCCAAGAGCTATCCGTGAATATTCTCTATCCAGAGCTTCTGCTATTGATTTACCGATAGAAGTTTTTCCCACTCCGGGAGGTCCATAAAGACAAATAATAGGGGCCTTAAGATCGTCTCTTAATTTAGTTACCGCCATATATTCTAAAATCCGTTCTTTCACTTTTTCCAGACCATAATGATCTCTGTTTAACACGGATTCAACTTTATTTAAAGAAATATCTGATTTTTTGTAATTATCCCAGGGAAGTTCTAAAAAATTCTCAAGATAAGCATATTGAACGGAATATTCCGGATTATTAATATTTAACCTTCGAAGTTTATTAAGTTCTTTATTGAAATGTTCAGCCACAGAATTATTCCATTTCTTTCCCAATGACATAGACATCAATTGACTCACTTCTTCATTATCATCAGTTTCACCTAATTCTTCTTTAATATGGTGAAGATGCATACGTAAAAAACTTTCTTTTTGTTGCCGGGTTATTTCCTGATGAGTACGTTCCTGGATATTAGATTGAATTGCCATTCTTTGCTCAGCGATATCAAGTAATGATATTACCAGATTAATTAACGATTTAAAAGAACGGCAAGATATTACTTCATATTTCTCTTCCCAGGAAATAGGAGAGACATGAATCAAAGCATAAAGATGTTCTACGGGAGTTTTAGAATTTTCTTCAACTATTTTTTCAGAAGTAGCTTTTTCGGGATCTATAAGGAATCTCATGATCATTTGAAATAAAGAATCTACTCTGGACATAAGGGGTGCATAATCCTTATTAAAATTTTTTGGGACAGAAATCTGTTTAAGAACTTTTACATCTACTTTCAGAGATTCTTCATCTTCAATAAAATTCAAAATTCTGCCTATTTTAATAGGGCGAATGAAAATTAAAGCAGGAGCCCCCGGCATTTTAAGAACCTTATCGATATTACATACCACACCTAAAGGCTTAATTTCTCCTTCATTATCCTCTTTTTGAAGTTTTACCCATGTAGAAAAAAACACAAAACTATTTTTTTCAAATGCTTTTTCAATTATTGAACATTTATTTTCCTCCTCTATTTTTACCGGTTGAGGAATAAGCGGAGTCACTACATAATTAGGCAGAGAAATAAAGGGTAATCTTATTTCATCCTCTCTATTGTCACAAATTTTCTTTTTTCCCATAATGCAAATTTACGGAAATAACTTATATATTTGTATTATGGGAAGCGAGGTGTTTCGGTTTAAGAGATTTCAGGTGAACCATGGTCTGAGCAGTATGAAAATAGGGGTGGACTCAGTATTATTGGGTTGTTGGGCCAGCTTTAAAGGAAAGAGGATTTTAGATGTGGGTACCGGTTGTGGTATAATAGCATTAATTCTGGCTCAAAGATTTCCCGAAGCCATTATAGAAGGGATAGATATCGATCCTCCCTCAATTGAAGAAGCAGAAAAAAATTTTAGAGAGTCCCCTTGGTCATCTCGTTTAAAGAGCACATTAATTTCGTTTGAAGAAAAGGTGAGAAATGAGAAAGAACTTTATGACATGATAATCAGCAATCCGCCGTATTTTCGTTCAGGTATTGTATCTCCGAACTCGCAAAGGGAAAAAGCAAGACATCAGGCAAGTTTATCAGTTTTTACTTTACTTTCAGAAGGAGTTAAATTGTTAAAGCAGGGAGGAAAAATTAGTGTCATCATACCTACTGAATTTAGGGATGAAATATTGGAGAAAAGCTTTGAACATAATATTTTACTTAATAGGGAATGTTTTGTAAAGAATAATGAAAAAGGGAAGGAGAAGAGAATTTTAATGGAATTTATAAAAGGAGTCAGTAACCATGAAAATAAAGAAAAGAAAAAGTCATTTCTTACATTATTTAAGGATGGAAATCCGACTCCGGAATACAGGAAATTATCCGAGGATTTTTATCTAAAATTTTAAAAATCAAAGCGTAAAACACTATTTGCTATTAAATAGCGTTAACATTAAACTAAATGGTTTTAAAAGAGTCAAATATAAAAGTTGAAAGAAAACTAAGGAGGAAAAAATGAAACGCATCAGACATTACATAATGAGTTTAGCCATAATTGCCTGTGCGGGTACATCTTTGGCTCAAGATTATTTCGATGACGTGTATTACAATCCCAAAAAGGATACACAATCAAAAACTACTGTTAAAAAGCAAAGCTCCTATATTCCCAATATGGGAGAAATGGATGTAGATACTTATAATCGTCGTGGACAATACTATGTATCAGATATAGACACTATTGGAACCGCAGTTGAAAACGGAGAAGATTTTGTATATACCCAACAGATACAGAAATATTATAATCCCACTATCGTAGTTGATAACGCCAATGCATTAAATGATATATTAACCAATGCTTATGGAAATGTTGATATTGTCATAAATTCTAATGGCTATCCAGTATTTTCTCCGTGGTATGGATATAATTGGGGTTGGCCTTATTATGCAGGATGGTCTCCATGGTATTGGGGTTTCAACATTGGCAGCTGGGGCTGGGGGATAGGCTGGTATGACCCCTGGTATTCATGGGGCTGGGGTCCTGCTTGGGGACCCGGTTGGGGTCCGGGATGGTGGAATCCTGGGCCAGGTTGGGGTCCGGGTCCCGGATGGGGACCGGGTCCAGGACCGGGACCGGGTTGGGGACCGGGAATGATGGCAACGTGGAGTCCAAGAGGAAACCGTAGTGTTGGCCCTAGACCAGGCTGGAGCGGTAATACACGTCCGGATAACAATATGGCCATGCATCGACCTGTGACAAACTATCGCGGGTCTGCAGGAGGAAACAATTTCATTAATAATGGAATGCATAACACAACAAGACCTTCAGGTGTAGTAAATAATAATGGCCGATGGGAATATAACACTTCCGGAACTACCGGCCATAGAGTAGCAGGTACGGGCGTTTTAGGTGGAATTAATGGAAATAAAAATGGTGTCTCAGATAATCGGAATTCAACGAATAAAGCAGGAAATGTTAACAATTCGAGACCTTCTGTGACAAACAATAAGAATAACCAAAGCACCTGGAACCGGAATAATAATAACTCCGGATTTGGAAACAATAGAGGCAATACCGGTGTAAATAGATCTACAGGAGGAGGATCTCGGTCAACCGGTGGAAGAGGAGGTGGCGGAAGACACCGTTAATCAGATGTTCTATTAGTAAATTTATTTAATAATAAAAGAAGGGTGGTTAAAATAAAAAAATGAAGAAAGGTTTATTAATATTGTCTATAATCGGAATAGGAAGTATTGTAGCTAAAGGGCAGAGTGCCTTAGATGCCTACAGTATTTCCCAACCCGACCTCAAGGGAACGGCCAGATATATGGGTATGGCCGGAGCTTTCGGCGCTTTAGGTGGAGATCTTTCTGCAATAACTGTTAATCCCGGAGGTATCGGGGTTTATCGAAGCAGCGATATTGGTTTTACATTAGATCTGGATGTACAAAGTGCTACTTCTGAAGCACAAGGCAAAAAATTTGGGAAAGACCAGACTAAATTCCTTCTTAATAATTTAGGTGCAGTTTTAACCCTAAGATTACCCAATAAGACTTTTCCTAATTTTAATTTTGGATTCGTTTATAATAAGGGCGCGTCATTTAACCGGGTTTATAAAGGACAGATTAGTACCTTACAAAACTCGATGAGTAATTATATAGCCGGGATAGCCAATAGTGAGAGTCTAACAGAAGGCGATGTATCATCAGCATCAGATTATGACCCCTATAATCCGGGAATAAATGATTATCCTGCTCCGTGGCTTGCCATTCTGGGCTATGATTCATACTTAATAACCCCGGATGTGGACCCTTCTACAGGTGACACTCATTGGTATGGCCTCTGGTCAGATTCCATGACCGGAGCAAAAACTACCGGGAGCGGAGGTTATTTTGTTCAGGAAAAGGGAGGAACAAATGATTTTAATATCGTTTTGGGTGGCAATATTAACAATATCCTCTATTGGGGAATGAATTTTGATATTGTAAATTTAAATTATCAGTTGAACACTATCTGGGGAGAAAGTCTGGAAAATGCTTTGGTGCCGGATGATGGTAACAACCTTATACGTTCAAGCGCAGAATGGCAGCTAAATAATGTTTATAGTGTTTCAGGTACCGGATTTAATTATCAATTAGGTTTAATTTTTAAACCGGTGCAACAATTTCGTTTAGGGTTTGCATTTCATACTCCCACATGGTATAATCTAAATGAAGAATTTGGATCAAGTGTTAATTACTTATATGGTGGTCAAGAATCAGGTACGGTTGTTGCCAATGGCGGTTATCTTGGATACAACAGTTATAATTTCCGAACTCCATGGAAAATAATTGCCAGTGCAGCAGGAGTATTAAGTGATAAATTAATTGTCTCTTTCGATTATGAATGGGCCAATTATGGAAAGATGCATTTTTCGGAGCCGGATTATTATGACGGAGGATATGATGACTGGTATTGGCCATACAATTTGAATGAAACGGGACCCTTATCAATGGATTTTATAGAAAGTAATGATCCCTATGCCTATGAGAACAGTGATATCAGTACTTATTATAAGTCAATGAACACTTTTAGAGCCGGAATAGAGTTCAAACCAATATCCTCATTGAGTATTAGGGCAGGATACAGCTATTCTTCTTCTCCGGTAGAAAAAAATGCCAAAAATAACAAAGAAATAATTTATACAGCCGGAACTCAACCGAGCTATAGATTTGATAATAGCACAAATTATATTACATGCGGTTTAGGCTATAGATATAAACATGTATATGTAGACCTTGCATACGTTTACAAGAAAATGACTTCAGAATATCATGCCTATACACCGGATCCGGCTTCTCCAAACATCCCTTCACCTCAATCAAAGGTGAATTTCACAAACAACCAGATTGTACTTTCAGCTGGTTATAGGTTTTAATTTAAATCAGGGAAAGTATTGAGAATTATTAGTTAAAATAAACACCTTTGTTTTGCCAATTGAAGAAGCATAGATAAAGAAATCATTTCCTTCGGCAAGATTCCAGTCTTTCCTTATTTCTTCCGAAGAGAGAGGATGATTTTTTGAAACAACTGAGGCTGGAAATCCTTTAAAAGATTTCCGGTCTTTTTTGCTTATAAGTTTCTCAATCCGTGTCACTCTACCGGGGAAATAATCCGGTTTATGATCAGATAAAAAAAGATGTGAAGAAGGAGAAAATTTTTTAGATTTAAATTTATAACATATTTCTTTCCATGGAGCTATTTTCATTATCAGGGAAGAAGGTTCAAGAATAAAGCGTCCCGGTGTCAATTCATTCGTATTAATATAGGGTATTTCTGAAGGAAAATTTATAAGACTATCTTTTTTTCGTTCGGTTTTAAAAAGATTAATGATTTCGCCTTCAGTATTAAGATCAATCGAAAAAATATCTATAGAGGCCTTTTCAGTGAATAGTTTTTTATTCAGGTAAATAAGAATTTCCTTACATTCTCCTTTAACTCCCACAACATAAAGTGCTGTTGTTGTAGGGAAATCCCTAATAGTTTGAGATAAATCAAGTAGCGGAGAGGCTTTGATCAGAACATTATTAGCACTTTCCAAAAGCAATCCCTGATTTGAGATGACATCAGGAATACAATCCTTTAGATTATACAACCTATTATTTTCCGTATTACGTCTTGAAGGATCTGCGAAGATAACGTCAAACTTTTCAGAAGAATTTTTCAAAACTTCTAAAGAATCCGCATTAATAACATTAAAATTCTGTAATCCCAAAACTTTAGCATTATACTCGAGAAATTTACTTTTCAATGGATTTAATTCCACAGCAGTAACATCATTCCCGTTAAAAGCCATGGTAAAAGCATCAATGCCCAATCCTGCAGTCATATCCAAAACTTTGCAAGAATTTATGAGGGAACTATGAAAAATGGCAACTGCTTGATGAGAAGCTTGCTGGGGAGCTAAATTATCGGGAAATATAAAATTAGGATTTGATATAAAATTTTTGAGTTTTATAAAATTCTTTTTTCGATTTTCAATTTGTAGCAAAGCAAAATCCAGATCAAAATTTAATTCGGATCGGGGAGTTCTCAGACTTAGATTAATTATATCTTCCTCCTTATTCTTTTCAATGAATTCAAAAAAATCTTTATTTATCATAAATTTAAAATGAATATAGAATTCACCTAATAGGACAAAATTACATATAAAGAGAAATTTAAGTCAAAAAAAATGAGGAATTTTTTGTAATTTTGGGTCTTGTTAAAAAGTAATGAAACAGTTAAAAAGATATATAACAATTCTTTTGGTAATCCTCGGCTGTATACTGAATTCAACATTAATGGCCAAGGAAGATTCAAAGAAATTTACAGTCATTATAGACGCAGGTCATGGGGGGAAAGATATCGGTGCAACCGATAATGGAGTAATGGAAAAAAATATCAATCTCCAGGTTGCTAAGCAGCTAGAAAGCTTGATAAAGAAAAAGATGAAGAACACTGAAATCGTAATGACTAGGAACAGTGACAAATATCTTACTTTACAGGAAAGAGCTGACATAGCTAATAGATCCCAAGGAGATCTTTTTATATCCATCCATACCAATTCAGTAGATAAAAAGAATAAAAACAGAAAAAATATAGCCGGATCATCTGTCTATACTTTGGGATTGCATAAGGATGAAAACAATCTTGATGTAGCAATGCGAGAAAACTCGGTAATTGAACTTGAAAGTGATTACCAACAGAAGTATAGTGGTTTTGATCCTCAGCGTGATGAGAGCTATATTATTTTTGAAATGGCCCAGAAAAAAAATTTGAGTCAAAGCATACGATTTGCAGAAAGTGTAGGTAAAGAACTTGTTAAATCAGGCAGAAAAGACCGGGGAATACACCAAGCGGGCTTTTGGGTTTTATGGGCTACATCCATGCCTTCAGTATTAGTGGAATTAGATTTTATATGTAATCCTGAATCCGCAAAATATATGGCTTCAGAAAAAGGAGCTAAAGAACTGGCGGAAGCTATCTTTAAGGCACTTCAACAATATGAAGAAAACTGGAGGAAAAATATAAATGGGCTAATGACAGACAACCTTTCTGATACATATCAGGATGGTCAAGAGGGTTTATTAACCGACAATTATATTAGTGAAAGACCTGCCGGTATGGCTATAGCCAAAACGAGAGTTCATAAGAAAGAAACTTCCGTAATCCAAAATGTAAAGAAATCTGAAAATAGGAAAAGAAGGTCATCTCATTCTAAAGCAATATCCGAGACTCAGAATTATGAGGCTTCAAATCTTTCGTATAACGTATATGGAGGTGGTAGTGTTGAAGTAATTAATGCAGAAAAAAATGATCCGACTCCTTCCATAGCAAGTATTGAACCCGTTAAAAATAAAAAAGATAAAAAGAAAGCGGAAAAGAAGTTAAAAGAACAAAAGAAAAAAGAAGAAAAACAAAATAAAAGGAGAAAGGAAGAAAGTCACAATGGGAAGGTAAATAAACTCATTACTGTATATAAGATACAAATATTGGCTTCTTCCGATCTTCTGAGTCAAGGGAATTCAAGATTCTGCGGCCTTTCTCCTATTTCCACCTACAAGGAAAATAATTTATATAAATATTATTACGGAGAAAGCACAAACCGACAGGAACTTGAGAGTGTGTTGGCAGACGTCAGAAAGAAGATACCTGATGCATTTATCGTTTCAAGTCAAAAAAGTGTTCAGATAAATAAGTAAAAGAGCATGATAAAACGCGTATTCACAAAAGAAGTAATTATCGGCCTCTGTGTAGCAGCCGCTATAATGATACTCTGTTTTGGAATTGAATTTCTGAAAGGTATCAATGTATTTAAACCTGCAAATTTTTATATAGCAGAATATGAAAATGTTGAAGGTCTTGAGGTAGCAGCGCCCGTTACAATAGATGGTTATAAAGTAGGTCAGGTGAGAGAGATAAACTTTAATTACGAAAATCCCGGGAAAATACAAGTCTTATTAGCCTTGAATAAACAATTGCATCTGCCGGTGGATTCCCGGGCTTTGATTGGGAGTACTCTTTTAAGCGGGAGTTATGTGGAGATAAAATTAGGGAATAGTAAAGAAATGATACCATTAGGAGGAGAAATCTCTTCTGGTATGACACCTGATCTGATGTCAAGTTTAAGTTCGGAAGTATTACCGGCTGTTAGTTCTATAATGCCTAAAATTGACAGCTTACTGCTTAATATAAATAATCTTGTAGCAGATCCTTCTCTTGTGGCTTCCTTAAGAAATATAGAAACCATCACTTCAAACATTTCTGAAGTAAGCAGGAATCTGAACCTAGTGATGCAAAGACAAGTTCCAAGCTTGCTCAATGGAGCCGGAGCGGCGGTAACCAATTTAGACACAATTTCAGCTAATCTGAAATTATTATCGGAAGAATTGAATAAACTTCCTTTAAACCAAACCATGGAGAATGTGAATGGGTTAACTGCTAATCTTGTTACTTTCACAAGCAACCTTAACAATCCAAATTCAACTTTAGGAGAACTTACCCAAGACTCGGAATTATATAACAAATTGAACCGACTTACAGCTGATATAGATTCTTTAATAATTGATATCAAAAAGAATCCTAAACGTTACATTAGTATAAAATTACTTTAAAATCCCGGCTCCTCCGGGAAAAGACAAAAAGCCCTCTGCAGAATAAACAAAAATCTGTCGGGGGATTTTCATTTTTTAACATTTAGAGCTGAATCATTTATGGAGGAATTAACAAAGGTGAAAATTTAAAAGTCGTTGATTTTTAAATACCTGAGAAACATATGCATAATAAAAATTCGTATTTTGCAATAGCAAAATAACTTTTTTTTGAAAATTTTTTATCGTTATTTTGTAATCCGTTTCCAATAAAAATGAAAGAGGATTACAAAGAAAAATGGGATAAGGTGGTGGCTATCATCACAGATAATATAGGAGAATCCAGAGCCTCTACCTGGTTTGGAGTAGCTGTACCCATATCTTTCAAAGAGAATCGTCTTTTATTGCAATTGCCTTCAGAATTTTTTGTAGAACGCTATGATCATGAATTTTATGGAATTCTGACAAGTGCAATGCGAAAAGTTTTTGGGAATAACGTCAAGCTTGATTATGAAATCGAGCTTATAAAAAACGACAGAAACTCAAAGGTTAAAATTTCAGGGGTTCAACAAAGCCCGAGTATTAAAAATAAATTTATCCAATCATTACAGGGCAGAACTCCAATTATAACTGAAACTGAAAAACATAAAGAATTTGATCCACAGCTTAATGAAGTCCTAACCTTTGAAAATTATTGTGTGGGCAATAGTAATAAACTACCTTATACTATTGCAGAATATATTGCCAATAATCCAGGTAAAAATGATTTTAATCCATTTTTCTTATACGGGGATGTAGGAGTAGGTAAAACCCATTTAATCCAAGCTATAGGAATTAGAGTAAAAGAGAGCAGACCTGGTGCTAAAGTAAGTTTCGTAACATTACGTCAATTCCAACAATTATATCAGAATGCTGCGATAAAGAAAGAAATTCCCTATTTCATTCAATGGTTTCAGCAAATGGATGTTTTGTTGATAGATGATTTACAGGAATTAAGTACTAAATCCGGCACTACTGATGCTTTGTTTGCCATCTTCAATCATTTACATCAAAACCGAAAGGCAATAATTTTCACATGCGACCGAAGACCTATGGACCTTGATGGTATTGCAGACAGGTTGATTGATAGGTTTAAATGGGGAATTACAGAAGAATTGCCTAAACCTGACTTTGAACTTAAAAAGAAAATTTTAAGTTTTAAAGCTTCTAAAAATGGTCTTGGATTATCAGAAGAAATAATAGACCTTATTGCTCAACACAGCACCGGCTCAGTAAGAGAACTGGAAGGAATTGTTATGGGAATTCTTACAAGGTCTATAGCCTTAAATTGTCCTATCACTATAGATTTGGCCCGGGAAGTGATGAAACACACTATCAGACCGAAAGCTCAGAAAGTGATAAATTTTGATATGATTGTGGAAACCACAGCAGAATACTTTAACCTGAATGTGGATTCTATCTTTTCAAAAAGCAGGATACGAAATGTGGCTGATGCACGTCAGATAATAATGTACCTCAGTCAGAAACTCACAAATTTATCATCGAGTGCCATCGGACAAAAGCTCAATAGAAGTCACACAACCGTTTTATATGGTATAAAAAGTGTAGAAGACCGAGTAAATTTCACCAAAGACCTGGAAGAGACAGTTACAGCTATTGAAAATGAATTGAAGGCTTAAAACCTGTTTAATTTTCTAAATCATATCTTATCTTATCTACTATAAGACGAAGGGTGGAAGTAGAAATACCTATCTTTTTAAGAACATCTGCATCATCTTTGAAAGCTAAAAGAAGAGACGTAATTTCTTTTGATTCTGATCGGTTGATGAATTCTTTATATAACGAAAGTGCTTTTTTAAAGTCTCCTTTAGCTAAAAAACTATGTGCCGCATTAAGAAAATCAGAAGCGTCAGAATCCTGAATGTCTAATAACTGCTGATATCTTTCGGTTGATTTGTCAAAATTTCCGGCCATTAATTCCGCCCATGCAATGGCTCTTTTCGGATCTTTTTTCTCCGGCTTTATATAATTTGCATGATAGAAGTATTTCAAAGCATCTTCATAATTAGAAATAGCTAAGAAACATTGTGCCGCACTCATTAACAAATGATAATTCTCCGGATCTTGTTCAAGAGCTGATTGATAGAAACCTAAGGCTTCATCATAAATTCTGAGATTTTTTAAAGATACAGCCAGTTTTTTTTGTAACCAGATATTAGAAGGATTGATTAGTAAAGCTTTTTTATACCAATCTACTGCCTTTTCATAATCTTTTATACGTTCATAACAATATCCCAACTTCTCCCATAAGGTTACTTCCTTGAAGTTTTCATTGATTAATTCAAAGAAACCGGCTGCTTCTCTATAATATCCATATTTAAAATAAAACTCTGCAATCAGGTTTAAGGTTTCAGGCTGAACACCTAAAACATTTCTGATTATTTCAAAATTATCGGCTATAAAAGGTTTTTCAAAAGGGTCTTTGAAATCATTTCTTTTACGGAAATACTTAAAGAACCGATAGATATCCTGTAATGAAAACCTTATTCTTCTAGCAAGAATCTGTTGAGGTTTAAAATCTAAGGAACCCGAAGTGGCTTCATGAATCATCTTTACCTGATTGTTCATATTAATGGCCATTTGTTCCTGTTTATCTTTAGGCAGAGAAGCTAAAGAAAGCAGAAAAGAATAAATATCGGAATCACACATTACGTTTTCCATATTTTTCAAACTTTCTTCATTAACCTTATCACAGATATCCTTTATTTGATAATGATCTGATTTAACAGGAAGAAACCAATTGGATATAGAATTAAAGAAAGGATAAGCTTTAAGATTAGAAAAAGCAGTGGCCATAACATCTGCACCTTCCAATTGCAGATTGTTTATCTCTTTTAATTTATCTCCAATTTCACTGTTTTCTAACATTTCTTCCCAATCAGGGTTTCCGGAAGAAAGATAGTCTTCAGAATCATGGCCAATGTTTCTGAGTTTATCAATGATTTCAGGTTTAATTTTCATTAACCCCGGAATCACCTCATTTCTCATTTTGTTATCGATACGGGTCGTATCATAGGTTCTTATAATATTAAATAACACTTCATTTACAGCTTCTTTTAATTCCTCATCTTCATTGGCTATTATTAGCCTTGAACGGATATTCACATTCCCTATTATTCTTTGAGGATTTATTAAAGATATAAGAACCAATCCTGCTATAATTTTTCCTTTAATACTTAGAGACTCTACTGCCGAAGAATAATTTATGAGTATATCAAAAGATTCAGGATCAAAATATTCCAAATTTCCTAAAATAATAGCAGAGACTATTACTGATTTTACATATTCAGGAACAGAAGGATCAATTAGTATACCGTTTAAAATTGCATATTCAGAAATTTCAGATCCGAACATAGTCCATACATAATTGAAAAGTTCATTTAAAGCATTAGCTTGTTCGGTGTCAAAAACATTCTCATTTTCATCGGCAGGCATATCTTCTTCTTTTTTTATAGTCTTAATAAAAGAATTCAGATAATCTTCTAATGACAAATTTTTTAAATTTATCATTCTTTTAGTGGCAGAATAAAGATCAGGGCTATCCAAAAGTTTGCTTTCCCGAAGATAAGCATCATTACCAAACATCAAAGAATCTTGAATCTGAGAAATGACTTCTTTATGTGCCGGGTCACTATGCCCTTCAGAGATATAATCCAATAAATAACGATATGTAGATTCTGATGCATTAAGTTTATTCAAAATCCTGGAAAGGCTCGGGAAAAGGGATACTTTACTTTTTAGCAAAAGAAAAGCTTCATTAAATCTTAAAGACTTAATAAGTTTATCAATTTTCAGGTAAGTATTTTGGGTTGAAATGTTATCTGCCATGATGATTAAATTTTAAGGAAATATACAAAAACTATGCCATAATCTTAATACCTTTGAATAATTAAATAAAATAATATAAAATGAAGCAACTGATTACTATTGGATTAATTACATTTAGTCTTCTTGTTGGGAAAGCAGAAGAAAAAGAAATTTTTTGGCTTGGAGCAGATATAAGCGGAACTCCGGAACAAGAAGCGCGAGGGATAGTGAATTATAACTCCGAGAAACAGCCTATGGAGAACACCTCCTTAATGAAATACTTTGGTTTAAATGTTATAAGGCTCAAAGTATGGGTAAATAGCGAAAACGGATTCAATACACCTCGTCATGTATTGGAAATGGCCAGAAGAGCCAAATCTCAGGGTTTGGAAATTATGATTGATTTTCATTATAGCGATACATGGGCTGATCCAGGTCATAATAATAGTCCCAAAGAATGGGAAGGATTAGATATTGAACTTGTGAAAGGTAAGCTTGCGGAACATACCTTTTCAACCTTGCAATTATTGAAAGATAATGAAATAAATGTTAAATGGGTTCAAGTAGGAAATGAAACAACTAACGGAATGGTCTGGCCTATAGGAAGAATACCCGATCATATGGAGAATTATGTAGCCCTCTCAAATGCCGGCTATGACGCCGTGAAAAAAGTTTATCCAGAAGCTGTTGTAATAACACATCTTGATGACGGGTATAATCTTTTTCTATATCAATATGTTTTCAATGCAATGCGTAGATTAGGTGGTAAGTTTGATGCAATCGGAATGAGTGTTTATCCATATTGGAGTAAACGAGATCAAACTGTCAAAGAAGCCGTGACAGATATTACAGATAATATAAAGACTCTTGGTAAGGAATTTGAATGCCCTGTTTATATAGTGGAAACCGGTGCTGAAGTGTGGAAACCTGAAGAGGGTTATGATTTTATTTCACGACTCATTAAAGGTGCTCAATATGATACCGATGGGATTTGCAAAGGAGTTTTCTATTGGGAACCCACAGCTGTTCATACTCCTGAACATGGAGGATATTCTTTAGGAGCATATGAAAGTTTTATGCCTACAAAAATCATGGATGCTTTTAAAGAGGCTTCAGGTAATTGAAATTAAACTCAATCTTTAGGAAGCCAGATCGACCATAAATGCTTTCTGATTACCATTATGTTCAAAACACTTACTAAAATGAAATAAATCAGAGCTGTAGCCAACATAAAAAGAACATTTCCATGACCTAAACCCAGAGCACCCAGAGGTGATGTCCAGATCATCCTGCATATAAATGTTAAACCCACTGCAAATAATGTAATGAGGGAATTGAGCTTAAGCACGATTCCCTCATAATATCTTGAGGGTTGTAGAGGAGAAAAACCTAATAATATCAGGTTTCTTAACATTGGTCTACTTTTTTGCAGCAAAAGGAATATACTTAAAATAAGTATAAATAGTGCCAAAAGACAAATCACCACCCCATTCGCTGCCACAACTCCTGAGATTAAAGAAAGAAAATTGGAAATCTTAGAATCGCCCTCTTTATCCCCTGCAATTTCATAGCCTTCATCTGCCAGGAATTGTTCCCAACCCGACGAATTTAATCTATCTAACTTAATAATAAGTCTGGAAGTTTTTTTATCATTATTGTCACTGAATCTACTATTGGCCCAATCCATAAAATTCTGTGGCACAGCAATAGTGTTTAATCTGGAAGAGAATCCAACAACTGAGGCATTAAAAACTGCATTTCTTCCATTTTCACCCCTTATTATCAGTTTTAAAGGCACAGTTCCAATCATATCCTCACTTAGTTGGGGGAGTCCCTGAGGAATTGCAAAACCAAAATTATAAAGGGCTAGATAATCCTTATTTAAAACTATGGGTACGTAATTGTTATGTTCGTCAAAAGTCCAACCTTGTGGAAGGAGGTCGAAAAATTCGTCCGGTACAGATTCCAAAAAAAGATATGTAGACATTCCTTTCCCTCCCATATCTACAGATGCTCCTACCGAGAAATCTGCTGAAGCGAATCCTCCCAATTTTTTAACCCATGGTTGTTGGGATATTTTCTCGATTTCTTCTTGAGTAAATGCAACGGGTTCTAAATTTATACCCTTTACTTTTTTTGTAATGACAATATAATCATCCGAGAAAAATTTATCTTCTTTATTTAAATTATGACGTGAATCGCAGTAAAACAAGACACTGCAGAGAATCACAGTCAAACCAATTACATTGGCACATGAATATCCCAAAAGTTGACCTTTTGAAATGTTTTTATAAAGTAATGTACCAATTCCGGTTTTTATTTTTTTCATAATTTCACGTACTCCGGATTATCAAGAAGAAGATGATTACCCACTGAAGTGGAAATTATTCCGGCTTGATTTTCTTTTGCCTCTTTTTGTATCAATTGTGCAGCTATTTTATTGTTTTCACTATCGAGATGACTAACAGGTTCATCCAGAAAAATGAAATCAAAAGGTTGACATAAAGTACGCACAATAGCAACTCTTTGTTGTTGTCCTATACTTAATTTACCGACTTTAGTATCTTTCTTGTCTTCAATTCCCAATAAACTCAACATAGCTTCTATCTCTCCATGAGTCTTTTTCCCGGTAAGATTATTCTTTAGGTATATGTTTTCTAATACTGTTAGTTCCGGAAATAATCTCATTTCCTGGGGAAGAAGAGCTATATTATTTTTCCTGATGTCACACCATTCCGGGATATTAAGATTCTTGATATTTTTATGATTGAAAAAAATAGATCCTAAATAATCTATTCGATTGCCATATATAAAACTTAGAAGAGAAGACTTCCCGGCACCTGATTCTGCATGAATGCATATACGGCATCCTTTTTCTATAGTAAAAGATGGAACTTCCCAGATACGAGATTCTCGGATCCGGGAAGTTTCTTCCATTCCTGAAAAAACTTCAGGCAAAAGTTTTTCTAAGGTGATAGAGACTATCTCCATCCTCGTATCAATATCCTAAAGTTTTAAAGTCATGGCTTAAACGCAACATCTGTTCTGGATAGGTTTCCCCATAAACAATAGAAATGTCTATAATTTCGCCATTATCTCCATAAACCGGTGAAAGAACCGGATTAATAAACCCTCTATAAGGAGGAATATCCAGAGTAGCGAAACGTGCAAGTACTTCCTTATGCAATTCCGGATCAACTTTCACAGCATATTTATTAATAAGAGCTGCTCCGGCATTATAGTCACCCTCACTTTTAATTCTTTGAATTTCAGCTAATAGTTCACCAATAAGTGCCCTCATTCTTTTATAATCATTGATCTTTACATACGTTTTACCATTTCTCTTAATTAACTCTACAACTTTTTCCTTTTTCCCCTTATCAAGAATCCAGGCAGCAATTAACTGTCGGTTTCTCATATGTGCCTCTTCAATATCTTTCCCAGGTTCAATTCTATTTAATTGTGTCATAAGTCCATTTAGCATGTATTTATAATATTCAGCCTTATAAGCTTCGGGATTATCTAAAATTCCGAGTTCAATTAATTTTTGATCAGGCAAATAATATAAAGCAAAAAGATCGGCACGTGCCTCTTCAAGGGCTGATCCATTTTCTTTAAGGGCATCTGGATCTACCCCCGGAAGCAGCTGGCCGGAAGCATGGCCAAGACACTCATGAAGATCGGTATGAAGCATATCGGTTATGTAAAGATAATCTTCCATCAACTTAGAAGTAGGTTCGTCAATCACGAATTCTTCATTGAAACCATTGCCATGAGAAGCCATGTCGTATGCTTCAGTAATATTCTCCAAAGTCACTGATTTGGAGCCATGAGCTGCTCTGATCCAGTTTGCATTTGGTAGATTGATTCCAATTGCTGTTGAAGGGAAAGCATCACCAGCAAGCATTGCAGCGTTAATCACTTTTGCTGACACTCCTTTCACTTTATCTTTTTTAAACCTTGAATCCACAGGAGAATTGTCTTCAAACCATTGAGCGTTTGAAGCAATTGTTTCGGTACGTTTAGTTGAAGCCTGGTTTTTAAAATTAACATAAGATTCCCAAGAACCGGTCATTCCCAACGGGTCTCCATAGCTTTCTATAAATCCGTTTACAAAGTCCACATCACCGTCGGTTTCCTCTGCCCAAAGAATGGAATATTCATCAAAAAGTCGCAAATCTCCCGTGATATAAAAATCGATCAATTTTGTGATATATTCTTTCTGGGCTTCATTTTCAGCTACACTTTTTGCCATATCCAACCAATAGACTATCTTGGCTATAGCAGGCCCATATAATCCGTTTAAATGATATACTTGTTCCTTTATTTTTCCGTTTTCTTTGATTACCCGGGAATTTAATCCATAAGAAATTGGAGTAGAATCATTAGGGTTTTTCAAAGCATTATAATACTCCTCAACTTCTTTCTGGGTAACTCCCTCTCCATATAAATTAGAAGCTGAATTAGCTATTACATCTGCGGAACCGTCTTGAAACACTCTCTTGGGCAAAACTGTAGGATCAAATATAACCGGAGTCAGCACTTCTATCAATTCCTCTCTAGTTTGACCCGAATTTAATGGGAGTTCGGAATCCGGTAGAAGATTAACCTGTTGTAAGAAGAATTCCGTTGAAAATTCAGGAATGAATTTATCAGTAGAATAATGATGGTGAATCCCGTTTCCGAACCACACTTGCTTGATATACTTTTCAAAAGCCTTATAGTCTTTTGAGTTTTTATCTCCGGAAAAAGTAGAATAAATATTTTCAAGCAGCTTTCGTATCTGGAGGTTATATTTACCATTCTGGTCCCAAATAATATCACGACCTGCTTGAGCCGCCTGTGAGAGATAATAAATCATAATTCTCTGCTGAGGAGAAAGCCTATCAAATTCCGGTACTTCATAACGCAAAACTTCTATGTCTGCAAACCTGTCGACATGATAATCGAAATTTTTGTCTACTGCAGCAGATGCAGATAAAGCCAAAGAAGAAGCTATCATCACTGAGAAAAAATATTTCATAAAATTTAAAGTAAAAATTAGTAAAAGCTCTTTTTCAGAGCAATTCTTTCCCAAAGGTAACAAATAATATTAAAACAGTAATGAATTGAGGAAAAATGAGACGTTAATATATTGAAAAAATTTTAACAATCAAAACTTAATATTTAATTTTGCCATAGGTCTTTCCCTGAATTTCACTATCCGCTGAAGGCATGTTGAAATATGATAAAAAAGGAGAAAGAAAATCGTCTTAAATCTATAACCGATAAACCAATGTCAAATTAAAACCATATGGCAACTAAAGAAAAACTGTTTGACATGTTTTCCCCGACCAGTACACATGACTGGATCGAGAAAATCACTGTCGACCTCAAAGGCGCTGATTTTGAGAAAAAACTTGTTTGGCGCACTAATGAGGGATTTAATGTAAAGCCTTTCTATCGCCGAGAAGATCTCAAAGATCTTCCCCACATGGGCACATTACCCGGCCAGTTCCCTTATGTAAGAGGCACAAAGGAAGACAATAACTGGCTTGTTAGACAACAGATTCTGGGTGAAAGTGCTGAAGAATTAAACAAAGAAGCCTTATTGGCAATAGACCGCGGAGTGGATTCCTTAGGGATTAAAGTTCCTAATGAGGTATCTATGGAATACTTTGAAACTCTTCTAAAAGATATTGACCTTAAAAAAGTTGAGATAAATATCACAGCTTGCATGGGTCATACTTTAGAAGTTGCAAAAGTATTTGTAGATTATTTAAAAGCTAAAGGAGCAGAAAAATATTTCTGCGGATCAATTAATTATAATCCCTTCAAGCGTCTTCTTAACCATGGAATGGAATTCCCGAAAGATATCAAGGAAGAGGGCTTGAAATTATATGAAATAGTAAAAGATATCGATAACCTTAAATGCTTTGCCGTTGATAGTGTAATGTTGAATGCGGCAGGAGCTTATATCGGTCAGGAATTAGGATATGCTTTAGCATGGGGAGCTCAATGGATGACAATGCTTACCGACGGAGGTCTGACACCATGTGAAGTGGCCAGAAGAATAAAATTTAATATGGGCATATCTTCAAATTATTTCATGGAGATAGCTAAATTCAGGGCTGCACGTATGTTGTGGGCGGAAGTGGTTAAAGCTTATGGAGCAGATGATGAATGTTGCAAGATGCATGTTCATGCCACGACAAGTTTCTATAATATGACCATATATGATGCTCATGTAAACCTGCTAAGAAGCATGACCGAAACAATGAGTGCCGCCATAGCAGGAGTGGATTCACTGGAAACCTTACCATTCGACCTAACCTACAAAACACCGGATGAATTTTCAAAAAGAATTGCTAAAAACCAGCAATTGCTGCTTAGAGATGAAAGTCATCTGAATAAGGTTACTGATCCGGCAGGTGGTTCTTACTATGTGGAAGTTCTTACTTCTTCAATTGCTGAAGTAGCTTGGAAACTTTTTGTATCTGTAGAAGAAAAGGGAGGATTTCTCGAAGAACTTAAAAAAGGAGAAATCCAGAAAGAGGTAAATGAATCGGGAGTTAAGCGTCATAATGAAGTGGCCCGTAGAAAAGAGATACTTTTGGGTACTAACCAATATCCTAATTTCAACGAAAAGGCTCTTGATAAAATCGAGATTCCATTAAATCCATCAAAATGCGGCTGTTCTTTGGAAGTGGCTGACAATGCTGTGGATTATCTAAATTATGATCGTGCCGCAAGCCAGTTTGAGCAGTTACGTCTTGATACCGAACGTAGTGGCAAACGTCCGAAAGTATTTATGCTTACAATCGGCAATCTGGCAATGCGTCTTGCAAGGGCTCAATTCTCAGCTAATTTCTTTGGATGCGCAGGTTATGAAATCATAGACAACATAGGTTTCGATACCATCAAAGAAGGTGTAGATGCAGCAGTAGAAAAGAAGGCAGATGTTGTAGTTTTGTGTTCAAGTGATGATGAATATGCCCAATATGCACCAGAAGCTTTTAAAGAGCTCAATGGAAGAGCTATGTTTGTAATAGCTGGTGCTCCTGCATGCATGGATGAACTCAAGGCACAAGGTATTGAAGAATTTATTCATGTAAGGGTAAATGTACTTGACACCCTCATTAAGTTTAATGCCAAACTCCTCAAGTGATATGAAACCGAATTTCAAAGATATAGATCTCCAGGCAGTTGTGGCAAAGAAAGGCCCGGCTCCGAAAATGAATAACGAAACAGACTGGGTAACAGCAGAGTTAATCCCGGTAAAACCCGTTTACACAGAAGAAGACTTAAAAGATATGGAACACCTGGATTTCGTGTCCGGTATTCCTCCTTTCTTGCGTGGTCCTTATAGTGCAATGTATCCTTTGCGTCCCTGGACAATTCGCCAATATGCGGGATTCTCCACAGCAGCAGAATCAAATGCTTTCTACCGTAGGAATCTTGCCTCAGGACAAAAAGGTCTATCAGTGGCATTCGACCTTCCCACACACCGTGGATATGATGCTGACCATGAAAGGGTAGTGGGCGATGTAGGTAAGGCCGGTGTGTCTATTTGTTCATTGGAAGACATGAAAGTTTTGTTCGATGGCATACCATTGAATAAGATGTCGGTTTCAATGACAATGAACGGTGCTGTTCTGCCTGTGCTTGCTTTTTATATTAATGCTGGACTCGAGCAAGGAGCCAAATTAGATGAAATGGCCGGTACAATCCAGAATGACATCTTAAAGGAATTCATGGTGCGTAACACTTATATCTATCCGCCTGCCTTCTCAATGAAGATAATAGCTGATATATTCGAATATACCGCTAAGAATATGCCGAAATTCAATTCTATTTCAATTTCGGGATATCATATGCAGGAAGCCGGTGCAACTGCTGATATCGAGCTTGCATATACTTTGGCAGATGGTTTGGAATACCTTCGTGCCGGAGTAAATGCCGGAATGGATATAGATACCTTTGCACCACGTTTATCATTCTTCTGGGGTATTTCCATGAATTATTTTATGGAAATAGCAAAATTGAGAGCAGCAAGAATGTTGTGGGCAAAGATTGTAAAACAATTCAATCCTAAGAATCCGAAATCTCTTGCTCTTCGTACACATAGCCAGACTTCCGGCTGGAGTCTTACAGAGCAGGATCCGTTTAATAATGTGGGAAGAACCTGCGTTGAAGCCATGGGTGCTGTTTTAGGTCACACTCAGTCTTTGCATACCAATGCACTTGATGAGGCTATTGCTTTGCCTACCGATTTCTCAGCGCGAATAGCACGTAATACCCAGATCTATATTCAGGAAGAAACATATGTTACTAAAGAAATAGATCCATGGGGTGGTTCTTATTACGTGGAAGCACTCACTGAAGAATTGGCAAGAAAGGCTTGGGATCATATCCAGGAAATTGAAAAATTAGGTGGAATGGCCAAGGCAATAGAAACCGGGTTGCCAAAACTCAAAATTGAGGAAGCTGCAGCTCGCACCCAAGCGCGTATCGATTCCGGAAAACAGACTATCGTTGGTATCAACAAATATCGTTTGGATCATGAAGATCCGATTGATATCCTTGAAGTGGACAACACAGAGGTAAGAAAAGAACAATGTGAACGTCTGGAAGATCTCAAAGGCAAACGTGATGAAGAGGCAGTAAAGAAAGCTTTGGAGGCAATAACAGAAGCAGTGAAAGATCCTTCAAAAGGTAATCTGTTGGATCTCGCTGTAAAGGCTGCAAGCGTAAGGGCTACATTGGGAGAGATTTCAGATGCTTGTGAAGCTGTAGTAGGACGTTATAAAGCTGTAATCAAAACCATTTCCGGCGTGTATAGTAATGAAGAAAAGGGTGATCCAGAATTTGAGGAAGCCCGTAAAGCAGTGGCTGATTTCGCTGCCCGTGAAGGAAGACAACCGCGTATCATGATTGCAAAGATGGGACAGGATGGTCATGACCGTGGGGCCAAAGTTGTTGCTACCGGCTATGCCGATTGTGGCTACGATGTTGATATGGGACCGTTGTTCCAGACACCGGCAGAAGCAGCTCGTCAGGCGGTAGAAAATGACGTACATATTCTCGGAGTTTCCTCATTAGCGGCTGGTCATAAGACCCTTATTCCTCAAGTTATTGAAGAACTCAAGAAACTAGGTCGTCCGGACATTTTAGTTACTGCCGGAGGTGTAATACCGGCACAAGACTACGACTTCCTTTATAAGGCCGGAGTAGATGCAATATTTGGACCGGGTACAAGAGTTTCAAAATCTGCTCTTGAAATGATAAGACTACTCAACGAACAAAGATCGCAGAATTGATAAATCAAAAGGAAATATCTAACGGGTGTGCCGAAAAAAAGACGGCACACCCTTTTTTAAATCAGCTTTCAGCTTCTCTTGTGGTGCATAAGACACCTTGGAATCAGTTGGAAAAAGCTCTAATATGCCTTTTAAAATCTCCTGTAGAAAGAATTTTTATCATAGATAACAGTCCGGAGGATTCATTAAATAATATACAGAATTTATCATCAAGGATTATCTACTTAAAGACAAGTAACAGGGGATTTGGTGCAGGCCATAATATCGCTATAAAAAAATCTATTGAACAGGGCTATCAGTTTCATCTTGTGATGAATGCAGACGTCTGGTGGGAAGGTGATGTTATATCTGAATTACTTAAAAAAATAGAAACTGATAAAAAAATAGGTTTAATATCTCCTAAAACTTTTTATCCTGATGGTGATTTACAGTTTACATGCCGAATGTTACCAACTCCGACTGACCTTTTTTTTAAAAGACTTATTCCCGGAAAATTTAAAAAAAATAGAATGCAAAAATATTTGCTGGCCCGACATGATCATAATTTCGAATTGAATTCTCCTTACTTATTGGGAAGTTTCCTATTGTTCAGAAATAAAGCCATAGAAAAAGAGGGAGCTTTTGATGAAAGGTTTTTTATGTATCCCGAAGATATAGATATCACAAGACGTCTTCATAAGAATTGGACAACACTGTATTGGCCCAAAGTTTCAATCATACACGAGCACCAGGTTGCTTCAAGAAAAAATATTAAAATGTTTCTGATACATTTCAGAAATATGGTGAAATATTTTAATAAATGGGGTTGGGGTATAGATAAGGAGCGCGATGAAATAAATAAAAGATTGTTAAATAATCTAATCTTTCTACCAGAAGGAAAAATAGAGCATGGAAGAGGATAAATTAGATTTATGTTTAATAACATTTAAAGTGATATAAGTGAAAAATTAAGTTTAATTTAAATGAATAGAGCGTATTAAAGTTAAGAAATTAGTAATATTACAAGAAATGAATTTACATATTCTGTTTCCTCAAAAATAAATTAATAAAAAATATTGTAATATTGAGATAAAAGATTAAATTTGTAGGAGGATATCTTAAATCCTTGAATTAGAAAAAAATAACTGAGAACTCAAAAATAAATTATTATGCATTTTACGCCGAGAGAACAAGACAAGCTGACTCTCCTCACAGTAGGAATGATAGCTGAACGCAGGCTTAATAAAGGTCTGAAGCTCAATTATCCGGAGTCAGTAGCTTACATTACAAGCGCAGCGCTTGAAATGGCAAGAGAAGGCAAGACAGTGGAAGAAGTAATGCATCAGGCAGCCAATGTCTTGACAAAGGAACAAGTGATGGAAGGAGTAGCCGATATGATTACTCTTCTTCAAGTAGAAGCAGTATTTACCGATGGTAGCCGTTTGGTAAGTATACATCATCCTATTAAGTAACCCTGAGAGTAAGCAAAGAAATTATTAACCCAAGACAAATTGATCATGGCTCAAAACAATAACCAAGAGGAAACATATGCCGGCATTCAAGGTATATTCCCGGGTCAGCCCCCAATTGCATATCCCAATACTCCGGGTTTCACTCCTTCAGAATATGTACCCGTAGGTGGAGTTATCCTTAAAGATGACGGTGATTTGACTTATAACGCATATCGTCGCACCGTAAAAGTTACTGTACATAATACAGGTGACCGTCCTGTACAGGTTGGTTCACACTTCCATTTCTTCGAAGTTAACCGATATATGGAATTTGACCGTGCCAAAGCTTATGGTTATCACTTAAACATACCTGCAACAACAGCAATCCGTTTTGAACCGGGTGAAGAAAAAGAAGTGGAATTGGTACAATATGGTGGTAAGACAAGAGTAATAGGATTCAACGATCTCGTTAACGGATACGCAGGTCTCGAAGACAAACCCACTTTCTATCCTAAGCATATCGAAGCTCTTCGCAGAGTTAAAGAATATGGTTTCAAGACTGTAAGCGAAGATGAAGCAGAGGCAGGTTATACAGAAACAGAAGCTAAAAAATAATATCACTCACAGTTATGGCAACAATTTCAAGAAAAGAATATAACAATCTTTTCGGCCCAACGGTGGGCGATAAGATTAGGCTCGGTAATACCGACCTTTACGTAGAAATAGAAAAAGACCTTCGTTATTTAGGTGATGAAGTAGTTTACGGTGGAGGTAAAACTCTTCGTGACGGTATGGGTCTTGCTAATGAATGTACTTCAGATTCAGGTAGTGTTGACTTAGTAATTACTAATGTTACTATTCTTGATCCACTTTTAGGCGTAGTAAAGGCAGACGTTGGTATTAAAGATGGTAAGATTTCCGGTATAGGTAAAGCTGGTAATCCCAACGTTATGGATAAAGTTACCCCTACAATCGTTACGGGGCCGTCGACTGATGCTATCTCAGGTGAACACCTGATTCTTACAGCTGCAGGTATTGATGGACATGTACACTTTGTTTCTCCACAACAGGCTATTAACTGTCTTTCAAACGGTATTACAACTCTTATTGGTGGTGGTATCGGTCCCGTAGATGGTACTAACGGTACTACTATTACCTCAGGTAGATGGAATCTTCATCAGATGCTTAAAGCTTGTGAAGGTATGCCAATTAATATCGGTCTTCTTGCTAAAGGTAACTGCTCAATAGCTGAAAATATCAATGACCAGCTTGAAAATGGCGCCTGCGGTCTTAAGATCCATGAAGACTGGGGAACAACTCCGGCTGCAATCCGTACTGCTATGTCTTGCGCTGACAGATATGATATTCAGGTTGCTATCCATACCGATACTCTCAACGAAAGTGGATATGTTGAAGATTCAATCGCAGCTATCGATGGCCGTACAATTCATACTTATCATACAGAAGGTGCCGGTGGCGGTCATGCACCCGACTTGATTAAAGTGGCCTCCTTACCTAACGTGCTTCCGTCATCTACCAATCCGACTCTTCCTTTCGGTATCAACTCACAGGCTGAGCTCTTTGATATGATCATGGTATGTCATAACCTCAATCCGACAATTCCTTCAGACGTAGCTTTCGCAGAGAGCCGTGTACGTCCGGAAACACAGGCTGCTGAGAATGTATTCCATGATTTAGGTATCATATCTATGGTTTCTTCCGACTCTCAAGCAATGGGTCGTGTAGGTGAATCATTTATGCGTACGTTCCAAATGGCTTCTTATATGAAGCAAGTTCGTGGTAAATTACCTGAAGATTCAGATTCTAACGATAACTTCCGTGTTCTTCGTTATCTTGCACAGATAACTCTTAATCCTGCAATATGCTACGGTATCAGTGAAGTTCTCGGTTCTATAGCTGTTGGTAAGATGGCTGACCTCGTTCTTTGGGAACCGGCATTCTTTGGAACAAAACCGAAACTCGTTCTTAAGGGTGGTTTGGTTAACTGGGCTAACATGGGTGATCCTAACTCATCACTTCCCACTCCTCAACCGAAGATTATGCGTCCCATGTTTGGATACACAGGTAAAGAAACTGCTGCTACTCGTCTGCAATTCGTTTCTCGCGCTTCTTATGAAGCCGGCTTGAAAGAAAAGTTGGGTCTTGAATCAACTCTCTATCCGGTTCATGGTGTTCGCCAGATCACTAAAGAAGACATGGTTCGTAACACAGCTATGCCATTTATTGAGGTTGATCCTGAAACATTTGCAGTTACCGTTGACGGTATCCATGCATATGTTCCGCCAGCCAAAGAATTGCCATTGGCACAGCTTTACTGGTTCAGCTAATGAGTATAACATAATTGTTTATAAATTCAAGACAGGTGGAAGTTTTTACTTCTCCCTGTCTTGTTTATTTTTGTTTTCATGAAAATTTATAGTGAAATAATCGGCAACTTGAATCATTCTGATGAATGGAAAGATAAACTTGTCAATGCCGAAATAGACTATGTTTTCCTTGACCAATGGACAGCACAAAAGTCAAGATTTCTTGGTAAAGGAATAAGCGGAACAGAATATCCTATCGCTTTAGCTCGCCATTCACAGATTGTAGACGGCGATATATTGGAATTTGATCCTAAAAACAATAAAGCTATAGTTCTAAAGATAGAGTTGAGTCCTGTTTTAGTTGTAAATTTAAACGGACTAGCCCATTCCAAACCTGAAGATATTATAAGAATCAGTTTGGAATTGGGTCATGCCATAGGAAATCAACACTGGCCTGCAGTGGTGAAAGGTACAAAAGTTTATGTTCCTCTCACAGTCGATAAAAAAGTGATGATGTCAGTGATGGAAACACACCATATAGAAGGTATCAAATATGATTTCCAGAAGGGTGTGGAAATAATTCCTTATCTTGCACCTCATGAGATAAGAAGATTGTTCGGAGGAGCCGGCCATGAAAGTCACTCACATGAACATGACCATGGACATATAGTTCATGCTCACGAACATTCCCATTCACATGAACATGTACATGGAGATATGTCACATAATCATGAACATAACCACGTTCATCAGCATTCAAATGGTGATGAAGTTCATAGTCATGATCATGTTCATGATGACAACGAAGAACATGATCATCAACATCCTCATTGTCATACACATTAATAATCTTCTATGTCGAATCCGAATGATATGACAAAGGTGATGCGCTTATTGCAATTCACCGATTCACAGTTTCCTATTGGAACCTTCTCCTTTTCGAACGGCCTTGAGACAGCATCTTTCGAAGGCATAGTAAAAGATGCAAAAAGTTTGGAATCTTTTGCGCGAAGTCAGTCTCATCAGGCAGCCTTTAGTGACGGAGTAGCTGCTATTCATGCTTATAGGGCTTATAAAAGTGGTAATCATGAGAAATGTAAGGAGATAGATAAATATCTTTATGCATTTAAAATGAATGATGAGGCCAGGTTAATGGGGGTGAGAATGGGTAAGAAACTCGCAGAACTTGGAGTGCGTCTTTATGCAGATCCATTTGTGAAGGAATGGCTTGACGCAATTAATAAAGGAGAAACACCCGGAATGTATCCCATAGCTCAAGGTATAATGTTTGCTTTAGCGGGAGTTTCAGAGAAAGATTTATTCTGTAGTCATCAATATGGTGTTATTAATATGGTACTTGGAGCTGCTCTACGTTGTGTAAAGGTGTCACATTATGATACTCAACAAATTCTTGAAACTCTTTCCGACGATATCGAGTCTCTTTACGAAAAAGCTTCTTCAATGGAGCTTAAGGATATGAATGCATTTTATCCTGAGCTTGATATTCTGGCATCACTCCACGAGAAAGGAAATATGCGAATGTTTATGAACTAACTAAAGAAACGAAAAGTGATTTAAATTACTTTCATCTTTTCTTTTATTACCATCAAAGTAATTTAATTATAAAGAAATAAATATGTCAACATGTAGAATTGGAGTAGGAGGGCCTGTAGGTTCCGGTAAAACCGCTCTTATCGAAGCTATCACACCGAAACTTCTCCAGTTAGGTCAGAAGGTTCTCATTATAACAAATGATATAGTTACCACTGAGGATGCAAAGCATGTTCGTAAAACATTGAAAGGTATTCTTGTGGAAGATAAAATAATAGGAGTAGAAACGGGTGCTTGCCCTCATACAGCAGTAAGAGAAGACCCTTCAATGAATATAGCAGCCGTGGAAGAAATGGAGGCAAAATTTCCGGATTCCGATATAGTGCTTATAGAAAGTGGTGGAGACAATCTTACACTTACTTTTTCTCCCGCACTTGTAGATTTCTTTATCTATGTTATTGATGTAGCGGCAGGAGATAAAATACCTCGAAAAGATGGTCCGGGTATTTCACAGAGTGATATACTTGTAATCAACAAAACAGATCTTGCTCCTTATGTTCACGCTGATCTTGAAGTAATGGATCACGATTCAAAACTTATGCGACCCGGCAAGCCTTTTGTTTTTACAAATTGTATGACCGGAGAAGGTATAGACGAGCTTGTGGATCTGATTTTCAAGATGGCATTATTTGATAAGGCAAAAATTACTGAGATAGATGCTTAAGGCCAAAAAAGAAAAACTTCCTACGCCGGAAGTGGATTTCGACTCAGCCCCGGAGATGAGCCGATATCTGAAAGAACCGGAAGCCATGTATGTAGGAGCTCCCGGTAAACACGGATATCTCCGAATGGGGTTTGAATTGGATAAATGGGGTAAAAGCATAATGAGAGATCTTGAACGGAGAGCTCCTCTCATAGTGCAACAAGAACTCTATTTTGATGAAGAAATGCCCGAAATGCCGTGTGTATACATCCTTTCATCCGGGGGACCTAATGTTGACGGTGACCGCTATCGGCAGGATATTACTGTGAAAAAAGATGCCTATGCATGGGTTTCAACCGGAGCGGCCACTAAACTGGCTCAAATGAAATATAATTATTCCGGACTTAAGCAGAATATTATCCTGGAAGATAACGCTTATCTGGAATTTATACCGGAACCTGTGATACCTTGTAAACATACAAGATTTATTTCTGATACAAGATTGGTGGTGGCTGAAACTGCCACAGTGTTTTATTCTGAAATATTCATGGGCGGAAGGAAATATTATAAGGATGGAGAACTCTTTGAGTATGATGTGCTCTCTGTTTGTAGTCATGGAGAAAGGCCTGATGGAACTCAATTATTCAGGGAAAAATTTATAATCGATCCAACGATCGAAAATCCAAGAAATTTGGGTGTTATGGGGTCGTTCGATGTTTTTGCCAATGTTATAGTAATGACGCCCCCGGAAATGGCTGAGAAAATCTATGAAAAGACTGAAGTATATTTAGACCGAGAAAATAAATTAGCAGCCGGAATAACCCGTCTTCCTAATAATGCCGGATTACTTTTCAAAGTATTAGGCATGGAACCGGGCCCGGTTAAAAAAATTGTCAGATCTTTTTGTAGCCAAGTGCGACTAACTGTAAAAGGTAAACCTGTACCGGAAGAATTTCCTTGGAGATAATGAATTCGGTTTAAGTTAATCAATAATTACGAAAGTTAGGATTAAAATTTTCAGATTGTAAAGGAATTGTATAACTTTGCATAAGAAAACAAAGCACAACAAATATATGAGCGCACAGGAATTAGAAAACAGAAAGGGCTGTAACCGTCGAGTTATATGGTTCTTTGTATTCGCAATAGCATGCGTAGCAGCCTTTCTGATTATAGGTCTCGTGAAGACTTGTACAGCTGACCATGAAGAGAAGGAAATGGAAGAAATTGAACAACAAGAGATTGTAATGAATAATCCTAGATTTTCCAACCAATTCTTTTCATAAAGATAAGCTGAATAAATAATAAAAAAGGAGAGGATTACCTCTCCTTTTTTATTACTATTATGAGCTTTTATTCTTCTTCCATTGGGGGATTTGGACCTATCTGATCAGGTTGACCCGGCATACCCGGACCCATACCTGGACCGTACATCGCAGCCGGTTCTTGTAATCCAAGACCTGTCCAGTCTCCAACAATCTGGCGAAGTGAATTATCACCTATAGACCTCAAATCAGTAAGATTGATATTGTTGCTAATATTAAGATAACTTAACATTGGGTCGAAGCTTACGTCAAGCATCTGTAACTGGTTATAGCTTACATTAAGTCTCTGAAGGAAATTCTGATTGTTCAGATAAAGATTAACCAAGTCATTCCATTCAAGATTTACGAATGCCAATGTTGGTGCATTTGAAACTGTAAAGCTTGTAAGATCATTGTAAGGAGCAAATACATCACTCAAGGCATTACAATTATTTATTGTAAGGTTTGTCATGTGATTATCATTGCAAGCCAAAGAAGTCAAAGCAGGAAGATCCTGGAGATATAAATTTTGAATCTTGTTACCCTGCACGTTGAGATTTTCAAGCTTTACAAGGCCGCTAAGCGTAACGCCTGTAAGATCGTTATAGCCGGCATAAAGAGTTTTCAAAGACTGACAATTAGCTACAGATAATTCTTCAAGATTATTGCTAATTACATTTAAGTAAACAAGATTTACAGCATTGCTTACATCAAGAGCAACTAAATGATTGGAAGAAAGATTGATTTTCTTGATAAGAGGGATAGCTCCTAAATTTATTTCTGAAATTCTATTTTTATTCAATTCGAGTTCTTGTAGTTGGTCTACACCTTCAAGAGTAACTTCCGTAATACGATTTTTAGACGCGTTCAAAACTACCAAAGATGGAGCATTACTAACAACAAGCTGGGAAAGTTTATTATCGCTCACATTAAGAGAAGCAAGGTTGGGGAAATTATTAAGATCCAAAATACCCCCCAGATCTTTTTTATCCCATTTAATTGCTGTAACATGTCCGTTTTCTACGGTAACACCCGGCAAATTAGCTACATTGTTACCGGAAAATCCCAACGCCTCAGCATTTGAGCCTCCCTTTGCAGAAGGTTGGGAAATAAATGCCTGAAGACATTTTGCCTCAGGTTTTGAAAGGTTCTGGCTCCATGCGCAACCCACAACTGCCAGAGAAACCATTAGAAGAGCTGTTCTTTTCATAACACTTAATATATCTATAATTAAATTATTCTTGAATAAGCTTTTATTTTTTAAACGTTTAAAAAGCCAATAAGTTTTATTGAGGTTGTAAAAAGTAAAAATAAACAAAAAATTAATATTCCACAATTTTTAGATTTTTTAAGTCAACTTTTTCTTTTCATAAATGTTTTCAATATAAAGAAAATTAATTATGGGCGTCTTTACGCAAATAGTGATTCTTTTGATAGTGTTGGCTTGCATGGTAATGGTTTTATTAGCAATACGTCAACTGGCCCACTTCGAAACTTTTGATGATATTAAGGAAACTACAAACCTTAAGGAAGAAGTAGAAGAAGATGGTCATATTCTATCTGATAATAATATTTTCAGTAAGCTTGTAGAGATAGAACCGGAAAAACAAAAGAGAAAAGAACTTTACAAATCAAATTCCAAGGAGCCACTTTCCCGTAAAGAATAAACTTTATCCCAGTGCCCAATATCCATTAATTGAAGGAGGTTTTCCTTCTTTTTTTTGTTTATACCGGAATGAAGAATAATAGAATTAAAATTTCCTTCTAATGTTAATTCTGCTATTTGAGAGAAATCTGCCTTGGGCCCAACCAGTATAAAATTATTTTCTCCTGTAAATCTTTTTTTAATAATTTCAATTGCATCAGGTTGTATCTTATTATCTATTGACAGAATATGTATTCTTTCTCCATGTGATTCAGATATTGACCTCATCGGAAAGATTAGTCTGGAAGACTTTCCTCCATTAAGAAAGTTGGCCTCCATATTAGTGAGATTTGAAGGAAATTTTAGAGAGAAACTTTCTGTATTATCTTTATAAAAAATTAAAGTAATAGAAGAAAATAAAATACCAATTGATAAAAATGAGGATAATATTTTAAGATTTCGTTGTCTGAAATAAAATGACATTAGAATGAAAAAAATTCCAATTAACCATAAGATAGTACTTTCGTAAGGTACTTTAATATTTAAAACAGAAGTCTCATTAAGAGAAAGTAAAGATGCACCATTTATGAAAAATTCATAATAATAATCTAGTAGATGTACAAGGATAGGCCAATCGATCCCTAAAGAGATAAGTCCTATATATAAGATTCCCAAACCTATAAAGATCGGGAGAAAGGGGAGTAAGAGAATATTCGAGGGTAAAAACAAAAGAGGTATCTGACCGAAATAATAGATTATAAGAGACCAAGTAACGAATACAGATATAATGGTTATCAAAACCATATTTGTTATTTTAAATAATCCGGGATGAATGTGCCGGTCTATCGGATTTAATCGAGTTGTAAAGGTAAGTATTGATAAAACACATAAAAAGCTTAATTGGAATCCTATATTCCATAGTGTTAAGGGATCGATAAGAAGAATAAAAAAGGCAGCTGCAAAAAGTGCGTTAATGGAAGAATTTTTTCTTTCTAAGATAAACGATCCGGCTATAAAAGAGGCCATAATTGCAGCTCTAACTGTAGAAGGAGATCCTCCTGTAAGGCATACATAGAACCAGACCAGAATAATAGCCAACCCCATTCTAAATTTCCTTTTCCCTACGAGATTCAATGGGAATAATAAAATCATAATTATAGAAAGAATTATGGCTACATGCATTCCGCTTAATGATAGAATATGAGCCATGCCTGCAGAATTTAAAGCTTGGCGCGTATCTGAAGAAAGGAAAGATTTATCTCCTAAAATGATAGAGATTAAAAAATCCCCTGTTTCTCTTTTAAATTTAGATTTTTCTATGTCTATTTCTAAATTTGTTTTAAATCTATTTGATAAAGTTAAAAGACCGGTTTTCTTGTCAATTTTATGGATATTTTCATACCTTAAATTATCAAAATATAAAATACCTTGTTTTTTCATCCGCTCATTAAATTGAGTAGATTTACTGTAAGTATTTATACTTTTGGGCTTAGATTTAAATTCAATTATATCTCCTTTATTTGCAATTAAGCCATCAGTTTTTAAGAGAAATTTAAGGTTTCTACATTCAATAGATTTATTATGTTCATCAAGAATATTATTTACTGCCAGATTGAACCTATCTCCATTAGTCAAGGTTTTAACATCAATTACAGTCCCTTTTATTATATATTCCCCGTTTAGATCTTTATAAACAAATGGTTTTGCACGATATGTGTAATCAAGACCCCCTATGCCTGCAAACAATAGGGTAATCCAAATAACATGCAAAAAAGAATATTTAAAGACCGTCCGTGGATTTTTACCCAAATAAAATTGAATACACCATATCAAGATTGATATAGCAACGCATAAAATGGAAAAAAATAAATCCGGAAACAAAGAGGAAAGAAAAATACCCGCTATAAGTCCAATTAACGGGAAAAGGAACCGAGATTTCATTCACTCCAAATTTTCCAAGCTTCTATTGCTTGATTATGAAGCATTTGGAGGCCATTAATTGTGAGGGCTCTTTTTTCTGCTCCTTTTTTCATAAATTCAGTTATAGATGGATTATAAACCAGATCGAACATTAAATGTTCATCTGTCAAATATTCATATGGAATAAAGGGTAAAGTATGATTTTCGGGAAACATACCCAGAGGTGTAGTATTAATAATTAAAAGGCGACTCCTGATAATAGATTCATCTAGATCAGAATATCGGAGGTAATCCGGAGAAGGAGTTCTTGAGACTTTAGTTGCTTCAATACCCAAAGTTTTTAATGCATAATACACAGCTTTAGAGGCACCACCCGTACCTAAAATTAAAGCTTTATCTACCTTTTCATTCAAAAAAGGAGTTAAAGCATCTTTAAATCCAATCCAATCGGTATTATAGCCTTCAAGAATGGTTTTTTCTTTTTTGGATGAAATTTTTATCACATTCACTGCTCCTATTTCTTCTGCATCAGGAGATATATGATCCAGATAAGGGATTACAGCTTCTTTATAAGGAATTGTGACATTAAGACCCTTTAATTCCGGGTTAGAGGAAATCAATGAAGGTAAAAGTTCTATATCATTTAGTGGGAATAAACGATAACTTTCGTTTATTCCCTCGTTTTTAAATTTTGTGTTAAAAAAATTGGCCGAAAAAGAATGTCCTAATTTTTTCCCTATAAGTCCGTACATGTAGGAATCGATTTTACCAAATAATTACTCTTTCTTTTTTTGGACGGTACATTTCATCACCATCTTTAATTGAAAAGGCATTTTCAAAGTCGTTCAAGTTTTTTAACGTTACATTTACTCTGTTTTTAGCCAAAGAATGAGGGTCTGTTTTTGTTCTTACCAATTTCTCCTCTTCTCTAATTGATCCGGCCCAAACTCCTGCATATGATAGAAAGAAACGTTGCAGATTATTGAAACCATCTATCTCTATTTCAGGATTATTTAAATTTTTATAAGCTGTCAGAGCTACATTTAATCCGCCTTGATCTGCTATGTTTTCACCCAGAGTATATCGCCCATTTGCATTTACCCCCGGAGCTATTTCTACCTTATTAAATTGTTCTACAAGTATATCCGCCAAAGCATTAAATTTTTCGGCATCCTGAGCCAACCACCAGTCTGTCAAGTTACCATCTTTATCAAATTGTCTTCCCTGATCATCGAACCCATGTGTCATTTCATGTCCGATTACAACCCCGATAGCTCCATAGTTTAGACTATCGTCAGCTTTAATATCAAAAAAAGGAGGCTGTAGTATTGCGGCCGGGAAACAAATTTCATTTACCACTGGACTATAATAAGCATTCACCGTTTGCGGAGTCATATGCCATTCTTCTTTATCCACAGGTTTATTTAGTTTGTCATAATTATCTTTGGTATACCATTTGGAAGCTTCCTGCACATTCTCCAGGTACGTCTTTTCAGGATCAATATTAATACCGGAATAATCTTTCCATTTATCGGGGTAGCCTATCTTGACTCCCATTACGGCCAGTTTCTCACGAGCTTTTATTTTAGTTTCTTCTTCCATCCACTCGAGAGAAGAAATGTGCTCATCTAAAGATTTTCTTAAATTAGAAACTAATTCAAGCATATAATCTTTATTTTCTTTTGGAAAATATTTTTCTACGTAAAGTTGGCCTACTGCTTCTCCAAACATAGAATCAGGAATAGCCATGGCTCTTTTCCAACGAGGCTTTTTCTCTTTCTGACCACTCATCACTTTACCGAACATCTCGAAATTAGCATCGATAAAATCATCACTCATTAATCCTGATGCTTCTGATATGAGACTATAGGAAAGATAATCCTCCATTTCTTCTGGAGTTATTTCTTTAAGTATTGCCGGCAAACCTCTGAAAAAAACTAAGGATCCTACATTTACACTCTTTAAATCCTTTATCCCAAGGCTTTTGAAATATTTATCCCAATCTAAAATATCAAATTCTTTGTAAAGTTGTTCAATTGAAAAAATGTTATGATGTAACATGGGATTCCTTCTTTCTTCCCGAGTCATTTTTATTTGAGCGAGCTTAATTTCAATCTTGATCACCGCCTTCCAGACTCTTTCGGCTTCAACATCAGAGTATCCTGTAAGTTTCATTATTTTTTTTACATAATTTTCATAAGCCGCCATTATCCGACTGTTGTTTTCATTATGTTCCAAATAATAATCGCGGTCTCCAAGACCAAGTCCCGTCTCGCCCAGATGCATGATATTTCTATTAGAATCAGCCGGATCGGGACCTACTCCTGAACTGAAGAAAGAACTATCAAGGCCGGTATGAAGCCAAGCTATAAGATCAGTAAAATCATTGTTTTTTAAATTTGACTTAAGGAGTGATAAAGTCGGGAGGATTGGAACGTGTCCTTCTTGATTAAGCTTATTTTCGTCCATCCCCATGGAATAAAGATCACTTATCTTCTGAGCTAAAGATCCCTTTACTTTAGCTGAAGGGTCATTGGCCAAATTGGTTATCAAATCCCTTACTTGATTTTTTGCTTGCTCCCTTAAACAATCAAATTGACCGTAAGAAGAAAACTCATCAGGAATCGGATGTCTGCCTATCCATCCACCACAGGCATATTCATAAAAATCTTTCTGAGGAGCAACCTCTTCGTTAAGATTACTTTTATTTATTCCGTGTTTTTCAATCATTTTCTTTTATTTTATCGAGTTTTAACTGTGCTTCTTCCCATAATTCAGTCTGATCTTCAATTTGATTTTTAATCTTTGAATATTCTTTCATTAATTCGTCAGAGATCTCTCCTTCAGACAACTTCTTTTCAATCAGAGAAAGAGCATTTTCAAGATTCTCTATTTCTGCTTCTATATCAGCAATATTTTTTTCAGCCTTTCTAATATTTTTTTCTAATTCTTTCTTTTGTTGATAGGAAAGATTTCCCTTATTTACATTTATTTTTTGGTTATTGTCAGGAGTTTCTGATATGGTATTTATATTCGATTGATTTTTTTTAAATTGAAGATAATCATAAATACCACCTATAAATTCTCTCATTCTTTTATTTGAGAATTCATATACCTTATCTACAAGACCATCAAGAAAATTTCTGTCATGACTAACAATAATCACTGTTCCATTAAAGTCTTTTATAGCTTTTTTTAATACGTCCTTGGTCCTCATGTCGAGATGGTTAGTGGGTTCATCCAATATTAGGAAATTGGCCGGCTCCAACAACATTTTTGCCATGGCAAGCCGTGTTTTTTCTCCACCGGATAATACTGAAACCTTTTTATCTATATCCTCTCCACGAAACAAAAAGGTAGCCAATAAATCTTTTAAACGAGTACGAATTTCTCCTGTAGCAACTTCATCTACTGTTTCAAAAACAGTCTTTTTTTCATTTAGTTTCTGGGCCTGATTTTGGGCAAAATATGCCAATTTTATATTATGACCTATTTTCAGAAATCCATCATAAGGAATTTCATTCATTATACATTTAACGAATGTAGATTTCCCTTCTCCGTTACTTCCAACAAAAGCTATTTTTTCCCCTCTCTTTATAGTAATATCCACTCCGGAAAAAACTTCAAGGTCACCGTAGCTTTTTGATAGATTCTCAACTATCAGGGGGAAATCTCCAGACCTTTCAGCTAATGGAAATTTAAAATTTACTGATGAGTTATCTTCCAGATCTATTTCAATAGGAATGATCTTTTCCAATTGTTTAATTCTACTCTGTACCTGGACTGCTTTTGTTGCCTTGTACCTGAACCTTTCTATAAAATCCTTAGTATCTGCAATCAACTTTTGTTGATTTTCATAAGCCTTTAATTGCTGATCTATTCTTTCTCTTCTTAGATTTGTGAAAGAAGTATATGGAACTTTATAGTCATAAATTACTCCACAAGTTATTTCTATTGTACGTTTTGTTACATTATCAAGAAAAGCCCTGTCATGACTAACCAAAACCACAGCTCCCGAATAGTTAATCAGGAACTGTTCAAGCCATTGTATAGAATTTATATCAAGATGATTCGTGGGTTCGTCAAGCAATAAAAGATCAGGTTTCTGCAGAAGAATTTTAGCTAATTCCACTCTCATTCTCCACCCTCCTGAGAACTCCGAAGTAGGACGATTGAAATCAGTATTTTTAAAACCGAGCCCAATTAAGGTCTTTTCAATTTCTGCATCCATGTTATTCGGGAAACGAAGGCTCAAAAAACTTCTGAGTTCATCGCTTTCTATTATGAGTTTCTCATATTCTTCCGAATTATAATCATTACGATTTGTAAGTTCTTGGATTAGATGTTCGAGTTTATTTTCCAGATCAATTCTTTCTTTGAAAGCTTTCTTTGTTTCTTCAAAAAGAGAGGTATCATCCTCAGTTTTCATTTCCTGTGGAAGATACCCGATTTTAATTTCATTAGGAACAGAAATAGAACCTGATGAAGGACTTATTTGTCCGGAAATAATTTTTAAAAGGGTTGATTTTCCCGCTCCATTTTTTCCTACTAACGCAAGTTTATCGTTCTCATTAATTGTGAATGAGATATCTTTAAATAGGGGAATGGAGGAAAAATCTAAAGATAGATTATTTATTCCTATCATCTGGGTTCGGGCCCATATTGATTTTCACCCGGCATGGAAGCTTTGCAAAGCAGTACTATTTCAATTATCCATCCTACTAAAGGAATAAGATACCAAAGAACATTCCAACCGGATTTTCCTGTATCATGCAGTCTTCTAATACTTGCAAAAACTAAAGAAACACCTAACAAGGCTGAGAAGATCTCAAATATTATTCCTAACCAAACTTGTTCGATACCATGGAATTGCAAACGTCCACCAAACCATCCAAGCACCCCTCCGATAATATAGAGAAATAAGGCATACCACCAAAATTCGCTTCTGGATGCTCTACCATAAGGTGAGAAAAAATTGTTTAACCCTGCTCTTATAGCTTCTGAGAAACTCATAATTCTGTTTTTATTAATAATTTTTGTTTCAGATAGTCTTACTGCAAATTTAAAATTTTTATTTGTCAAATACAATTAAGGAAAGCTAATTGAATAAAAAAATATTAACTTTGAATTCTATAAACTTTACATTTTATATTTTATTATGAGAAAAAATTTTGGAAAGAAACCGTGGTGTTACCCGCAACCGGTATTTATTCTTGCAGCCTATGATAAAGAAGGGAAACCTAATGCCATGAACGTGGCTTGGGGTGGAATCTTTTATGACGATCAAATATCAATGTGTATAAGTGCTAATCATAAAACAACTGAAAATATTCTTGAAAGTAAGGCATTTACTGTAAGTATGGCTACAAAGGAATTTGTCGTTTCCTGTGATTATGTGGGTGTAGTAAGCGGAAACAAAGAACCGGATAAATTTAAAAAAGCAGGTTTCACAGCTGAAAAATCAGAATTTGTCAATGCTCCTTTAATAAAAGAATTGCCTATGGCTCTTGAATGTAATTTAATTAGTTATGACCCGGAGCTATGCACATTGATTGGAGAAATTGTAAATGTTTCTGCCTCTGAGGAGGTCCTTGACGACAAGGGGAAAATAGATCCTCATAAACTGAAGCCCCTAACTTTCGATCCTATTCATAATACATATCTGGAATTAGGCGATAAAGTGGGAAATGCCTTTAAGGATGGTTTGGCTTTAAGATAAGTAAAACTTTTAATGAAGAATATTTTAAAAGCTTTCGGATTAAATTTCCGTCCCTCCATAATAATTGATAGTAAAGAGACTCTGCAATATGCTGCAGAGTCTCTCGGTATTTTGCCATTCTTCCCAAATAAGATAAGTCAGTTCTCGGTTGAGGAAATGTGTGTCCCTGGAATGCTTTTCGGTGGAAATTATGAAGAGGGGTGCTGGGAGTGGAAAGGTCCGGTTATCAGACAAAGAACTCTGGCTTATGGAAAATTTTTCAGGCGTAAAGCGGGATTTGTATCTTTGGAATTATTACCTGATTTTCTAAACTATAGGCGTTACGCTTATCCCATAGAACCCGGAAGTACTGCAGAAATGTTGTATGAAATAATTAGTGTTAATGATTCCTTATCCTCTACAGAATTAAAGAAACTTATCTTTGGTGGCAGAAGAACCGAGGAAGAATTACCATCATCTTTGAATAAAGAACCTGATATTAGAAAAAGCAAAAGTATTGAAGCTCCTTTACAACGCTTGCAAATGGGAGGGTGGATAATAATTAGTGATTTTGAATATAAAAGAACTAAGATGGGAGAACGTTATGGATGGGGAGTGGCAAGATATTCAACTCCTGAATATATTTTTGGAGATTCTTTAAGATTCCTGGAAAACAAATCTCCACAATCCTCTCTTTCTGCCATTGTTAGGTTTTTAAAGAAAAAATTACCCTTTGTTTCGGAAAAGAAATTTAAAGAATTATTAAAATAATTCAGTAAAATTGTTAATTTTGCCGACAAATTATTAAAATTTGTTGAATATGAAGAAAATTCTTTCAGCTTTTGCCCTAATTTGTGTAACATTTGGTGCTAACGCCCAATTTACAGAAACTCTTAAAGAGTTAGGCATTTTCAATCATCTTGGAGTAGGTGTAGGTGTAGGAACAACCGGTATCAGTATAGAAGCGGGAACCACGATTACTCCATGGGTGCAGTTGAGGGCAGGTGCAGACATTATGCCTACAATTAAGATAAAAACTGATCTTGATCTTGAAGAATATGGGGTCACAAGTTATGGAGGGTATAATACTCCTTATCTCAGTTCAGTAGGAATTCAAGGTAAGTTAACAAATACGCTTGGACATTTCCTTTTCGATGCGTTTCCTTTTACTAAACATTCAAGCTTCCATATCACTGTGGGAGGTTATTTTGGTGGAAGTTCAGTAATTTCAGCCTACAACACGGATAGTTTTGAGGAATTGAAAGATGTTTATATGTACAATCATCGCTTGGGTAGTTATAGTGATATCCCCATGAGTGAAGGTAAGATTGGTGCTGCATTAGGAAATTATTTTATAGAACCGGGACCAAACGGAGATTTGAAAGCAAGTATTAAAACTTGGAAATTTAGGCCTTATGTTGGATTCGGATTTGGAAGGATTGTTCCTAACAGCAGAATAAACTGTCTTTTTGATATGGGCGTGCAATTTTGGGGCAAGCCTGGTATATGGAACGATATTAATCATGAAAAAATCACTTCAGAAGGTGCTGACGGAGATGACGGAGGAGTGATAAAAATTATATCAAAAGTTTCGGTTTATCCTGTTATAAATATAAAAATTGTCGGCAAAATATTCTAAATAAAAACGGAGGCGAAAACCTCCGTTTTTTTGTATAGTTTTTTTCTCTTTATACTTTAGAAAGTTACCTGAAGCATAGTTTGGATTCGGTTGTCATGAGCCTGTGCGCAATTCATATCAACTCTGCGACCCCAAATGTATTCAAGAGCCCATGAGAAGGTATCGGTTATATTATAGAATACATTAGCAACTGCATATTGCCCATATTTATATTGTGAAGCCCAAGGAGCGCTATCCCCATCAAATGTACCTGCGGTGCCATAATTCGGTGTATAAAGACGTAGATGACTGTAGATCAGGTTTGAGTATACTTTACTGCTCCAGTTATATTGTAAGCCTAAGTATCCGCCCCAGGCTTTAACAGTTTGTAGTTTTGAAGGATCAGTAGGGCATGGAGCCATATCGTATCCATCTCCTGTAACATCTTCAAAGTAACTTGTCATCCCTTTTCCAACAGTTGCCTGATAATAGCCTATCAATTTGTTGCATATATTGAAATTACCGGTAAGCTGGATGCCTCCTCCCGCTAAATTCTGAGTTTTTCCATCCCATCCATTAGACCTGTATTGCATATTTCTTAAAAGAGCTGAAAGACGAATACGATTATTGTTTCCCCAGTCCCATTGCAGATACATAGGTATATCAGGAATGCGTTGGGTAACTGTGGAAGTATGAGTACCATTTATATAGCTTGCCATCGGAAGTTCCGCTCCAATACCTATCCCGAAGTATTTGCCAAAGGTGTGACGATAGTCAAATTTGGCATTTATATCTACCGTAAATGAATTTGGACCTTCATAATCAATGGTGCTTGGATCTGCAGCAAGGTCAGTGAAAAGACTGAATCCATATCCTAATTCAAAGCCCCTCCATGTAACATAAGCTTGACGTACTTCAGGAAGATATCCATTTCCCAAAAATATAAAGTTAAGATAGAAACCCACTTTATTTTTATCGTTAGGTAAAGCTACAAGGTTCAAATAAAGATCGGATTGTTGAGCACTAAGACCGAATTGACCTTTATTCCCCGGTTTCTGTTGTCCCGGCATTGGAATCTGGGAAACAATGAATTCATTGTAATTATCTATAGGTGAACCCCAGTCAAAACTCATAGTACCTTTTACATAACCTCCAAATCCGAGATAAAATTTTTCATTTTTACCTACTATGGCAAAACGAGGAGAATTAGGTACACGATAATCTGCCGGAGAATTTTCCATGAAAGCCTCCATAACTTTTACTGAATCAGCTACTTCTCCTAAAAGTATATTGAGAGGCCTGTTTTTATGCAACGGATGAGAGTTCTGGGCGCATACGCTCATTGCACATACAGCACCCAGCAGAAGTAAAAATTTTTTCATTTTATTTAAGTTTAGAAACCCCGGATTAGGGTAGACCTTACTCCGGGGTAAAATCGGGTTAATTAATTTTTAGAATCATTAGTATTAAGAGGAGCGCCATTATCGTCATCATGCACCTCAATGTCTTTTGCTGTAAAAGGTTCATTAGGATCAAGAGCATCATGAACTGTTTTTTCTGCCTTAGCTCTCTCTGCTGCGGCTGCTGCATGAGCTTTGGTTTCTGCGTCAACCAAAGCGGCAAGTCCTTCAGCCAATCTTTGCACATCTGCAGCTTCTTTAGAGGCTGTATCTGCAAGATCCTGTGCTTTCTTAGCTAAATCAAGTGCTTCTGCAGCTGCTAACATGGTTTTTGATTCATGATCCTTCAGGATATCTACAGGGGAGAAATCAGAAAGTTGAATCAAAGGTTCATCATTAGAAAGGTTTGGACGAAGTGACATATTGGTAATATCTCCTATTGTCTTCATAGTTACGGGTCCGAAATCCCCATCCTGCCATTCCATGGCTCGTTGAATCTCAGCCTGGGTTGGAACATATCCAACCGGCCATTTTGAAACACGACCAGGTTCACGACCCTCTATTTCCCAATTGAAAGGATAAAAATCAGTGTTTTTATCTCTCCAGTCCGGTTTCCTATAATCATATACTACAAAAGGAATTGCCAGGAAAACAACAGTACATGCCACCAGAATGATGATATATACAGCCGGGCTTCCTGTATTGATTTGTGAAGGAGGGAAGAAACTAATAATAGCCGCCAGTATAGCTCCTGCGATACCTACAATTCCTATAAGCCATTTCACGAAGTTTCCACCCGGTATTTTAAACCCTCGTTTTACGTTAGGTTCTGTTCTTCTAAGACGAACGAAAGCTCCATAGATTATAACACACATAACCAGATAGAGAATTGTTGCCAATTGGCTTAGAATCTGATATGCTGATTCTACACTGGGAAGGATAACCAAAACTAATGATAATATAGATACCCAGATACCTTGTATCCAAAGGAGCGGAACCTGGATTCCGTGTTTATTGGTCTTTTGGAGAGATTTTGGTAAATAACCGGATTTTCCTACCGCCAGAATACCTGTTGATGGTCCGGCTATAATTACACTTACCTGTCCCAATACACCGAAAGTTATAAATACAGCCATTACATTCCCAAGCCATTCACAATGTAAATGAGCCCATAAATCATTATATGCAATCAGAAGACTCGCAAGAAGGTTGATATCTTTAGCAGGCTCTACAAAACCAATTGCCAGCGTTCCGGCTATGAATATCACAAGAATAATAATAACTGCAAAGAAAACTGATTGTGGAAATGTCTTGGCCGGATCTTTCATGTTGTTTACATGTACGGCCTGCATCTCCATTCCTCCGTAAAAAAGGAATATGGAGGCTGCAAGTACTATAGTCTGATATTGTTTAAAGTCAGGCCAGAAAGGTTGACTTGTATCTATCCAGTTATGACCATGAGAACAAATATAAATAATTCCTAAAATTATAAGAATTGCTCCGGGAATAATAGTACCAAAAATACCTCCCAGTTTTGAAAGTGTATTAGATGATTTGATTCCTCTGAATGTGTTAAACGTTGCTGCCCAGAAAACTCCAAGCACTATACAAATGGTATAGATTTTGTTAGCAGCCAAACGTGCATCAAATGATTCAGGCCAGAAAATATAAGCCAAAGCCACAGCTGCAAACATCAAAACAGCAGGGAACCAAATCAATACCATAATCCATTCCATGTACATTGCAGCCCAGCCCCAACGTGGACCGAAAGCTTCTGCACACCAACGGAATAAACCTCCGCTATGAGTATAAGTAGAAGCAAGTTCTGCACAGACCAGCGAAAAAGGTACCAGGAACAAAATTGCCGCAAGTACATACCAGAAAATTGAAGTATATCCAAACTCTGCCTGTGAGGGAAGGCCACGAAGACTCAATACTGTAGTTACAGTAAGTATAGCCATCCCCCACATCGATAAGTAGGATTTCTTATCTAATACAGGTTTCCCTGTACCTGATTTTGATGGGGTAGATGTTGCCATATGTTATTAATACGGGTTAAGTTAGTTTGCAAAATTAAAAAAAATATTAACTTTTAAAGCAAAAAAAACCGAAGGGAGGAATTTTATTCACATCCCCTCCGGTTCACTTAACTTATGGTCGTGTAAATTAGCAAATAATTTTAGGTCTTTCGCATCCTACCACAGGTTCAGCCATGGCAATACGTGTTCCAACTTTATAATGCACACCCGGTTGAGCTGTGAAAGAAACATTAGCTTTCTCCTGGAATACCATACAATAATCAGATCCTCCGAATTGGAAATAGGAGATCTCTTCTCCTTTATGAAGTACTCTTCCTTCTTCAGCAGTTATAATAACACTGGAGACATTACTCATACCAATAGGTAAAACACCAACCAAACCTATCGGAGAATCAATTATTATACAACCACGAGTCTGCATGAATTCATAACCTGCTGTATCGGGAGCTGTAATTTGTTCATGTTTGATCTGATTTTTTCCGGGTTGCCCTGGAACAGGTTCTGCAGTAATATTTACATAGGTAGTTCCTTGAATAACCCTTGCTTCAACAATCTTTCCGGCCACGGGAGCATGTTGCCTATGATAATCATTGGTATTGAGGAAAGAGTGTGTCCATTGTCCTCCTTTGAAGCAATCTTTATATTTGCTTCCTTCCAAAAGTTCATCAATACTCCAGTATAGACCTTTACAATTTACTTTGGTTCCTGAATTAACTTCCCATTGACCATCAAAATGTGCCTCAGCTGCGGCTACTATCACTCTATCATCGTCAAGGCCGGCTACGGGACGATAACCCGGCTTGGTGTAACGAGCAAAAAATTCATTGAAAGATTTCCATCCTCCTCTGGGACAAACATATTCTCCCATATTGTAATCCGGAGCATCATAGAAAGTCTTAAGAGTTTCCGGAGTAAGAGATTCAGGTGTATCAAGGAATTCGCCTTGAGCATTCATATATCTTTTTAACCAGGCACTCAGAGGTGTCAATGGTTGTTCCTGCTGATGAGGCACAACCGCATTTTGCAATTCCTTGACAGGACTTTGGTCGAATACAAAATAAAATTTGCAAAGATATTCCAGACACAGATTGCCCCAACGATTTTCGCGAGGTACCCATGTTACAAACATATTAATCCAATTGAGCCAGCTGTCCAGATCTTTAACATCTTCCATTCCTACGATATTATAAGAAGCCGTCTTGGCAATCGCTTCTTTAAATTTATCTACCCAGCCATACTCTTTCATCATGTCCACTAATTCCTGGACAATAGGTTGATATTTTGTTGCCATATATTATCTTATTTATAATAAAGATCTTAGGGAGAGAAAAATCTCCCTGAGATCTTTACATTATTTATAACGGTTAATCAATTTTTAGAATTTAGAAATTAGCAGCATCTCAGATTAGGAATTACAGGATAAGCCTGGGCTACACGAGTACCTACTTTGTAGTGGACGTTCGGTTGAGCTGTGATGCTTACATTTGATTGTTCCTGATATACCGTAACGATATCTGAACCACCGAACTGGAAGTAGGAAATTTCTTCTCCTTTATGAAGAGTTCTTCCTTCTTCAGCAGTAAGAATTATAGATGATACCTGAGCCATACCCATAGGTAGAACTGCTACCAATCCAATAGGGCTGTCAATTACCACAAGACCACGTGTCTGCATGAATTCATATCCTGCCTGGTCGGGGGCATCGAATGCACGGTGCATTACTACATCATGACGACCTTCTGTGTCACCCGGAATTGGTTGAGCGATAACTTGTAGATAAACTGTACCCTGAATAACACGTGCTTCAACCACTTTACCCATTACAGGGGCATGTTGACGGTGGTAATCGGTTGTATTAAGGAATGAATGTGTCCAGATACCTCCACCAAAAGCATCAGCATACGGGCTGCCTTCAAGAAGTTCTTCAATCTTCCAGTCAAGTCCCTTAATGTTCACATGAGAATTTGAGTTAACTTCCCATTGTCCGTCGAAAGTTGAGTCAGCCGGTGAAGTAATAACACAAGGATCACCAATAGCAGCGATAGGACGATATCCCGGTTTTGTACGACGAGCAAACATCTGATTGAAAGTTTTCCAGCCACCACGGGGACAAATATATTCCCCCATATTGTATCGTGGTGCATTCTCAAATGTAGCCAAGGATTCAGGAGTAATTGTTGCAGGATCATCCATCCATTCTCCAAGAGCATTTACCCAATCTTTCATCCATTGTGAAAGCGGAGTAAGTGGCTGCATCTTGTCATGAGGTACAACAGCATTTTGAAGTCCTTTTACAGGGGGTTGATCCAATAAGAAATAGAATTTACAAACATGCTTGTAAACTTCAGTTCCATAACGATTTTCGACCGGAACCCAACTTAGCTGAGCGTTACACCAATCGATATAATCATCTACTGTCTTGATGTCTTCCATTCCTACCACTTTATATGCTTGAGCATTCTTAAGTGCTTCTTCAAATAGAGGACGCCAATTGTTTTGGTTGAGCAGCTCTACAAATTTCTGCATCACCGGATGAAGTGTTTGTGCCATCTTAATTAATTTTTAATAAGTTAATAATAATTTATGAATTTATATTGTCGGGTCAATATTACATCTATAATAATATATTCAATAATAAAACATTTTACAACCAAAAAAGTTTGTTTTTTAATTAAGTAAATTGATATTTAATGATTTTTTAATAAAACTTCAATAAAGCAATAAAAAAGGGAGGAAGGATCCTCCCTAAAATTCAAGTTTTTTAATATCTGCGAGGTGGAATAACCGGATAAGCCATACCGATTCTTGTACCTACTTTATAATGTACTCCTGGACATGCAGTCAGGCTTACATTCGATTGCTGTTGATATACTGTTACGATATCGGAACCACCGAACTGGAAGTAGGATATTTCTTCACCCTTATGGAGTGTACGACCAACTTCAGCAGTCATAATAATTGAAGAAACTTGAGCCATACCCATCGGTAAAACCGCTACAAGACCTATCGGACTGTCAAGCACTACAAGACCACGAGTCTGTTGGAACTGATATCCAGGAGTGTCAGGAATATCGAAAGTACGTTTCATAACTACTCTCTTCTTACCATTCGGATCACCGGGTATTGGTTCTGCACTTACCTGAAGATAAACACAACCTTGAATTTCACGTGATTCAAGCACTTTACCCATGATAGGAGTATGTTGACGGTGATAGTCAGTAGTATTCAGGAATGAGTGTGTCCATATACCACCCATGAATTCATTTGCATAAGGGCTACCTTCGAGCAATTCTTCAATTCTCCAGTCAAGACCTTTGATATTAACATGAGAATTAGTATTAACTTCCCATTGTCCGTCAAAGGTAGAATCGGCAGGTGAAGTAAGAACACATGGGTCGTCTATTGCAGCAATAGGACGATAACCTGGTTTTGTATGACGTGCAAACATCTGATTGAATGTCTTCCAACCTCCACGAGGACAAACATATTCGCCCATATTGTAACGGGGAGCATTCATGAAAGTCTCTACAGATTGTTGTGAAATTGATCCTGGTTCATCCATCCAAGCACCAAGAGCATCAACATATTCTCTCATCCATTCACTCAATGGGGTAAGAGGTTGCATTTTGTCGTGAGGAACAACCGGATTTTGCAATTCCTTAACAGGACTTTGGTCTAAAAGGAAATAGAATTTGGCGATATGATCGTAAACTAAAGTACCGTAATTGTTTTCAACGGGAATCCAGCTTAATTGAGCATCACACCATTTGAAATAGTCATCAAGAGTTTTGATGTCTTCAAAACCTTCTACATTTTCTGCATCACATTTTTTGAGAGCTTCTTCAAATTTGCTCTGCCAGTTGTTAGTGCGGATCAGATCGACCAATTTTTGCACTACGGGATGAAAATTTTGGGCCATTTTAATAAATTTATAAGGGTTAATAATTCTTTTGGAAAGATAAAATATTGTTTCTCTTTCCATTATTACAACAATCAAAACAACAATAAAGTTTTTTTGATTTCAAGAAAATTTCTAAAAAAATTATTTTAGATTTAAATATTTTAAGAAACTATTCTGAAAATATGAAAAAATAAGGGATTTAATCTATCTTTTTGTAAATTTCAAAATTTTCATTTATTGAAAAGGAATATATTGACTTAAATAATAATAAAGATATTGGTGGATATAGTTTATTTAGGTAAATTTGAGGAAAATTAAAATATAGCCGGAAAAGGCCAACAATAGAAACCTTAATAAAAATACTACATGGAATTACCATTTGCTGAATCCTGGAAAATAAAGATGGTTGAACCCATCACAAAAAGTACCCGAGAACAAAGAGAGAAGTGGATAAAAGATGCGGGTTATAACGTATTCTGTTTAAAAGCAGATCAAGTATACATAGATTGCCTGACTGATTCTGGAACAGGGGCCATGAGTGATCGTCAATGGTCAGCTCTAATGATGGGTGATGAATCTTATGCCGGTGCCCGCTCTTTCTTTGAATTAAAAGATGCAATTGAAAAAATAACAGGATTCAAATATGTGATTCCTACCCATCAGGGAAGAGCAGCAGAAAATGTATTGTTTTCTGCATTGGTCCACGAAGGTGATTACGTGCCGGGAAATTCACACTTTGATACAACAAAAGGTCACATAGAATTCCGAAAAGCACATGCCATAGATTGTACCATTGATGAAGCTAAAGACACACAGAAAGAACTTCCTTTTAAAGGAAATGTAGATCCCGTCAAACTTGAGAAAGTTTTACAGGAACATGGAGATAAAGTGCCTTTTATAATAGTCACTATCACCAATAATACAGCCGGAGGGCAGCCTGTTTCCATGGCAAATCTAAAGGAAGTAAGAAAAATTGCTGATAAATATGGTAAGAGAATAGTGCTGGATAGTGCTCGCTTTGCTGAGAATGCCTACTTTATTAAAGAAAGAGAGGAAGGTTATTCTAATAAATCTATCAAGGAAATTGCTAAAGAAATGTTTGATCTTGCTGATGGAATGACTATGTCGGCAAAAAAAGATGGTCTTGTAAATATGGGTGGATTCATAGCCACTCGATGGGAAGATTGGTACGAAGCCGCAAAAGCATTTGTGATTCCATTTGAGGGTTATCTTACCTATGGAGGTATGAATGGACGCGACATGGCAGCTTTGGCAGTAGGACTTGATGAAAATACTGAATTCGATAATCTCGATACTCGCATACATCAACTTAAACTTTTAGCATCTCTTTTGGATGAATACGGTATTCCGTATCAACGTCCTATTGGTGGTCACGCTGTGTTTATTGATGCCTTGAAAGTATTACCTCAGATACCAAAAGAAGAGTTCCCGGCTCAGACTCTTACCATAGAATTATACAAAGAAGCCGGAGTAAGAGGTTGTGAAATAGGTTACATATTGGCCGACAGAGATCCTGTAACAAGAGAAAATCGCTTTACAGGCAATGACTTCGTAAGGCTTTGTATTCCAAGAAGAGTTTACACAGATAATCATATCCGTGTAATAGCGGCAGCTCTGAAAAATGTTTATGATCGCAGAGATGAAATCAAACATGGTGTAAAAATTGAATGGGAAGCAGAACTGATGCGTCACTTCACAGTAAAACTTAAACCAATAGAATAGGGGATATTAAAATAATATCAATTTTAATCTTTTATTAGACAAACAGAAATAATCAAATACTTTACCAGAAATTAATTTACTTATTTAAGGGTAAAATATTCTAAAAAAGTTAATGCCTTTGGTTAATACAAATTATTTTTATAATTTTGTGACTGTAAAGATAGGGGCATTAGCTCATCTGGCTAGAGCGTTTGACTGGCAGTCAAGAGGTGACGAGTTCGAGTCTCGTATGCTCCACAAAAATACAAAGGCCTTGTTTATCAAGGCCTTTTTTATTGGACTGATTTAATTAACAATTAAAATTTTTCCTCAAGTTTCGTTTTTTACTTTATATTAAGAATCTTCCGTTTATTTAATAGTATAAGGTGAAAAGATAAACGTCCTGAAGAA
>JAFLTS010000019.1 GCA_022509185.1 Muribaculaceae bacterium
CATTCAAGAGAGATTTTGCCGAGGTGTGTGAATTATCTCCACAGAAATGGCTGATAAAGAAAAGACTTGAAAAGGCTCATGCAATGATACAGGAAGGAGGAAAAAAGATTAACGACATCTATTTGGAGGTGGGTTTTAAGAACCGTTCTCATTTCTCTATAGCCTATAAAAAGCAGTATGGCCACACACCGGCTCTTTCAGTCAATTAAATCTATCAAATATCATATTCTATTTAGGTGTCGAAAGAAAATTTTCGGCACTTTTTATAAAAAACACAACGAGCCTTACAGCAACATAACTTTGAGCCTTACAGCACCCTCTTTTATGTCGGCTCTTTATAATTTTGCAGTGTAAAAATTAAGAAAAAGATGAAGAAAAGAAAACTAAGAGAGATCGAGGTATCAGCCATCGGAATGGGGTGCATGGGATTCAGCACAGCCTATGGAGAATGACCTATTTTTAGGAGTAAAAATACCAAAGGAACGAAGAATAAGGTCTGCAATATCATCATGTACATCCCTGGGAGTATTTAAAACGGTAGGGTCAATACCTATGTCAAAACTTAACGATACTAATTCTTCTGCTTTCTTTTCTCTTTGTTTGGATATACATATTTATATAACCATATGTTCTAAGATGGAACATGTGCTACTTTCTTCTAATTCACCTGATTTATAGATATTTGCTAAGTTTTTGGTAATAGCAGGTCTCTGGTTCCCAAACAAATCAGCTATCTGTTGTTGAGTGAGCCAAACATATTCTTCCTTTATCATTACTTCTAATTTAACAGAAGAATCCGGCTGATATAGAATTATCTCGTTTTTCAGGATAATGAGAATCTAATCAATATTTCTATTGATATTTGCAATTTTCACATTGATTCTTCTGTACTGCCAAGTAATCCATTGCAATAAAATTTAAAGACTTAGTTGGGGCAGACTATCAATGATTTAATATACATTTTTCTTTTTATAGGTTATGACCGGATGACCAATCCCTCATATTTTGAGCCTTTTTATACACATATTTGAAATTGAAACCTCTTTCAGAACTGTATCCAAATATATCTTTCTTTATTAATTTTGCTTAAGACAACTTATATTGGCTACCAAAGGAATTCTTTTGACTTGTTTTCAAAAAGGTTAATTTTCAGTTCAAGTCTGTGTCAATAGGGATAATCTATAATATCTATGAAGAATATGATTGAAATTTTAGCCCATTGGGCTGATGAAGTGAATTATGCAGTTACAATAGCAGATAAAGAATGTAGAATAATCTATATGAATAAGAAATCCCGGGAAACTTTCTGTAAAAATGGAGAAAACCTAATCGGAAAGAATCTCATGGATTGTCACCCTGAACATGCTCAGGAGATAATAAAACATTTATTGGAGAATGGAGGTTCTAATACCTATACCATCACCAAAAATGGAGTAAATAAGTTGATTTTCCAGTCATCTTGGAAATATAATGGAGAGATTGCCGGCTTAGTTGAAACTTCGATGGTTTTACCTCCTGATATGAAGCATTTTAACCGTGACAAACAGAAAATTTAAGGCCAAACATTGAAAGTCTTGTATGTTGACAAAAAATAGGAGAAGGTGAGTCGAATAATTGACACACCTTCTCGTATATTTGGCTAATAGATTGCCTTATTAGCGGATCACAACTTTCTTACCGTTTACTACATAGATTCCGGGAACCATATTGGCACGATTTACGCGAACACCTTGAAGATTATAGATCACTTCTTCTCCATTGAGATTAGTTCCGATAGTCTTCACGCCGGCTGCTTCAGTTGTAGCTGCCTTCATGGTCTCGAAATTAACATACAAATTGTATGTACCTACAGGTACCATCCAAGAAAAGTCTAAGTTTACATATACATCATTTGCACCTTCTAAATCAAAGGGGGCATCTTTAGTATTAGGGCTAAAACGATGGGAATTGATTACATCCCAGCTTCCAAGTTCACTTGCAAAAACAAAATATGAGTTTACATCTCCAGGCAATTCAACATCTTCAACTGCAAAAACTGTATCACTCACCTTAGTCATTTCTATACCTTCGGTTTGACTCCAGCCGGTAACATCACCGATAAGATACAATACCTCTGGAACTTCGATTTCCGGACCCGGTCCTACTGGAACTTCCACTGCTTCCGCCATGGCAACCATGTTATTGAAATCTACAGTAAAGGTATATGCACCTTGTGGTATCTGCCAAGACCTATCACCATTCAATCCGAATTCATTGAGATCACCGTCACCTGTTAGGAAGAGGGCATCTTGTTCAGCCGGACCGTAACGGTGATCATTAACAAACGCCCATGGATTTTCTTCACCTTCCGGTGGGAATTCACTTACAAATGCAAAATAAGATGTTTCACTGGTCATTACAACATTCTCTAATACAAAAATACCCGGTTGGGCTGCTTTGAATTCAAGACCTGATTCAGTATTGAAACTTGTGCCCTGGGCATTCCCGAAAAGATAGAGTTGTGCCGGTACTGTCTGTTCCTCCTGAGCATAAGCTCCGAAGCAAGCAGCTACTGCTAAAGTTGAAAGTAAAAGTTTTTTCATAAATATTAATTTATATGGTTTAACACCACAAAATTAATAAAAAAAAGAAGTTTCCTTAATTAAAAAGAAAACTTCTTTCATTTTATTTTAAAACAGTTTATTGCTTTGCCAGAATTAGAGCAGAATAAGGAGCCATTATCACTGACCCTCCGGAAGTTTCTCCCAAACCTTCTTCAGGGTTTATCTTGCCATCTTTGGCAATGATTTTCCATTGTGCTTCCGGAATTTCCACTTTTTGGGATATACCGGCTCCGTTGAAAACAACCTTGATTTCTTCCCAGCTGTCTCCATTTGCATGATCCTTTAATGAGTAGGAAATAAGATTCGGAGTTTCCACAGAATCTATTTCATCAAATACAAGATGATTTGCAATATCCTCAGCATTTGTCATCCTAAAAGCCGGGTGACTTTTACGTAAACTCGTTAAACCTTTATAATAGTCAAACTGATCATGATAACGGCTCTTGTTGCTCCAATCTATTGCATTGATGGAGTCCGGTTTGTTATATGAGTTATGAACTCCCTTTTTGTTACGGAATATCTCTTCTCCTGCAAACATAAAAGGTGTGCCTTGAGATGTAAATACAATAGTCTGTGCAAGTTTGGCAGCTTCCAGCTGGTTTTCTTCAGGTTCTCCTTGCATAGAATGTCCGAGCTTGTCGGTGAGACAAAGATCATCATGACAAGAAACATAATTTACAATCATTTCCGGCGATGTGGCATAGGGGAATTTTGAATTATTTCCCTTAGAATAATCCACCTGTGGATGGGCAGTAGCTGCAACTATACCAATTTTCACAGTTTCCTCAAGACCCGGTTTCCCTGTTGCGAAGCCACGATCGGAAGCATCCGTATAATGACCTTTCACAGCATCGCGCAAATCATCGGAGAAGACGGCTATATTCTCCATTTTGCTTACATTTTCCTTCAAGGCCCGACGTTCGGGCAATAAAGGAGAATCCCCGGCTGTCCATCCTTCTCCATACACAAATATAGAGGGATTAATCTCCTTCAGTTCTTTAGCTACACGGTTCATAGTTTCCGTGTCGTGTATTGCCATAAGATCGAAACGGAATCCATCGATATGGTATTCATCAGCCCAATATTTCACTGAGTTTACAATATAATCTTGAACCTCTTCAAGATCTGAGGCTGTTTCATTACCACAACCGGAAGCATCGGAATAAGTACCGTCTTCTCTATGGCGATAATAATAACCGGGAGCCGTCAAAGAAAAGTTACTTCCATCATTTTCAGCAGTATGATTATATACTACATCCATAATCACTCCTATACCCTCGTCATGCAGAGCCTTGATCATCTGTTTCATTTCAGCTACTCTTACTGCCGGGTCTTCGGGATTTGTGGAATAAGAACCCTCCGGAGCATTATAGTTCTGGGGGTCATAACCCCAGTTGTATACATTCTCCTCGAGCCTTGTCTCATCTACTGAATTATAGTCATAACTTGGCAATATATGCACGTGAGTGATGCCCAATTCTTTCAGGTGATCAATACCTGTTTTTTCTCCTTCCGGTGAAACCGTACCCTTTTCAGTGAAAGCAAGAAATTTACCTTTGTTGTTGATTCCTGATGTAGGATGCATCGACATATCCCTATGATGCATTTCATAAACTATAACATCGGTAAAATTATTCACTTCAGGACCTTTGTCTAGATCCCAGCCTTCGGGATTTGTCTCTTCAAAATTGATAATAGCGGCTCTCTTTCCATTAACTCCTACTGCTTTTGCCCAAATTCCCGGAGTTTCAGCCAGCCATTTTCCATCGAATTTAATATTGAAAGTATAAAACTTTCCATATAATTGTTCCGGCACAGAGGCTGTCCAGGTTCCGTTTTCCTTATGGAATTCCATTGGCAAAGTTTCTATCGGCTCTCCTCCACTGCCTTGATCATAAATCCGAACCAGAGCTTCCTGAGCTTCCGGACTCCACAGACGCCAATGAGTTCCATTGTCATTTACTGTCAGTTCAAGATCCTCTCCTGCATAGGTAGGATAGCTTTTATACTTTGCATCGAAATTACTTTGGGCAGAAACACTGATACTTCCACCTACCAAAATCGCGGCTATCGCCATTGTCTTGAGTCTCACGGTTAATTTATTTTTTTCTATAGTATAATAATTTAATGCTAAATTAATAAGACTTTATGAAAAATAAAATGATTTAAACAGGTAAGGTAAAGTATGTTTTCAAATCACTGAGTTTCACTCACTACTACAGACTCTGTCTCTATTTTGAGGTTCACTTAAAAAAGGTTAACTTTGTATTCTAATTTTGGGAAATGAATATCAACATTCTTGGTATCGAGTCATCATGCGACGACACCTCTGCGGCTGTTATAAGCGACGGCATTCTGCTCAGCAATGTAATAGCAGGACAAAAAGTGCATGAAAATTATGGGGGAGTCGTTCCGGAGTTGGCTTCAAGAGCCCATCAGGAAAATATAGTGCCGGTGGTGGCTGAAGCTATCAGACAGGCCGGAATCTCAAAAAATGATATATCGGCAATAGCTTTCACAAGAGGCCCCGGTCTGTTGGGTTCTTTATTGGTTGGCACATCTTTTGCTAAAGGATTGTCGATGGCTCTTGGTATACCTTTGGTTGATGTCAACCATCTGCATGCTCATGTACTGGCTCATTTTATAAAGAAATCTGAAAATGATCCCGTGCCACAGTTCCCCTTCATCTGCCTTTTGGTTTCCGGCGGGAATTCCCAGATTGTTTTGGCCCGAAGTTACTGCGATATGGAAATTCTGGGGAAAACAATAGATGATGCTGCGGGTGAAGCTTTTGATAAATGTGCAAAAGTAATGGGGCTCCCCTATCCGGGTGGTCCACATATCGACCGGCTTGCAGCAATGGGGGATGCGAAAAGATTCAGATTCTCGAAACCGAGGATTCCCGGACTGGATTATTCTTTTAGCGGCCTAAAGACTTCTTTTTTATATACTTTGCGTGATGAATTGAAAACGGATCCGGAATTCATTGAAAAAAACAAAGCCGATCTGGCCGCCTCCCTTCAGTCTATCATTATAGAAATTCTGATGGATAAACTTGAAAAGGCAGTCAAGATACATCCGGAAGTAAAATCAATAGCTATAGGAGGTGGAGTGTCGGCAAACAGCGGTATGAGAAAGGCTGTAGAATCTTTTTGCCAAAAGAATGGTCTCAAGGCTTGGATTCCTGAAAGAGCATTCACTACCGATAATGCAGCCATGGTGGCTATAGCAGGTTATTTCAAATATCTCAATCAGGATTTTTGCCCTCTCTCATCTCCTCCCTATTCTCGAGTTACTATTTGAAAATGAAAAAAGATAAAAATATACCAAAAGAAGAACTGGCTAAAATCGGTGATTGCTATACTGAGACACGTCATGTAGTGATTTACGGATATACACGTCAGGAGCTTTCTAAAGTGATCAGACATTTCGAGGCTCAGTTACCCGAATTTGTAAAGATTACTATTGAGAACACTCATTTGGTCACTAATATCACTCTTACGGGAATGAATACCGGAGTGGAATTGCTTCGTTTCCAAATGAACAGGTATCATAATAATCTCAACAGTATTTTCACTCGTGATGTAGTGGCCATGGAAGACAAAACTGTGGCCGAAGTGCTTGGAGGTCTGTTGCATGAACGGGAATTAACTGTGGCTTGTGCTGAAAGTTGTACCGGCGGTAATCTGGCTCACCGCATCGTGCAAGTTCCGGGATCGTCCTCCTATTTTTTAGGTTCCGTGGTTAGCTATTCTAATGATGTAAAGGCTCGTGTACTGGGAGTATCCAGAAGTGACCTGTCGGCATATGGTGCCGTGAGCCGTGAAGTAGTGGAAGAGATGGCCCAGGGAGTTGCCGAATTAATGAGAAGCGACTGTGCGATTGCCACTTCCGGAATAGCCGGACCCGATGGAGGAACTCCTCTCAAACCAGTGGGAACTGTTTGGATTGCTGTGAAATATGGTGACAAGGTGGTGAGCGAATGTCTCCATTTCAGAGGCGACAGGAATGCGGTGATAGAAAGTGCAAGCAACCATGGGATGGTAATGCTTATTAATCTCTTGAGAAACAGTTATGTGGTGCAAGAGGAAGTTAACGACGATTAAGACATAAGCAAGTTTAAAATTTAAAACTCCCAACTGCAAACTTTAACCTTTAATCTCTCGTCTTTAAACTTTGAACTTTAAACTTTTATTATTAACTTTGCACCCAATTGTGGCACATCCATAAAAGCCACCGGGAAAGATGCGCCCCGTGGTGATATGAGAAAAGTGATGGCGCCCCCTTTATTTTAACAACATTTTCAACATTACATAAGCCATGTCAAAGGTTTGTCAGATTACGGGCAAGAAAGCTTCAGTGGGCAATAATGTGTCACACTCAAAGCGGCGCACCAAAAGAAAATTTGAAGTGAATCTTCACAAGAAAAAATTCTATTGGGTTGAACAGGATATGTGGATCGAGCTTATTCTCTCTGCCAAAGCTCTTCGCACTATCAACAAAATCGGATTGAACGCTGCTCTTAAAAGAGCTGAAAAAGAAGGAAATCTCGATTTCAGAAACGTTAATATTATCTCACTTTAATTCATCTAATCATGGCAAAGAAAGCTAAAGGAAATAGGGTGCAGGTAATTTTGGAATGCACCGAGCATAAGGCCAGCGGTATGCCCGGGATGTCTCGTTACATCACCACCAAAAACCGTAAAAATACAACAGGCCGTCTTGAACTGAAAAAATATAACCCCATTCTCAAAAGAATGACGGTTCATAAAGAAATTAAATAAGATCTTAACCCATGGCAAAGAAAACCGTGGCGTCTCTGCAAAAAGGTGAAGGACGCACATTCAGCAAAGTAATTAAAATGGAAAGGTCTCCTAAGACAGGAGCATACGTTTTCAAGGAAGAAATGGTGCCTAACGATGCTGTTCAGGCTGCCTTGAAATAATAAATATTTCTATATATTTAGGAGATAGATATTTATCTATCTCCTTTTTTTATTATCTTTACCTTAAACTAACAAACTATTTTTACTTTCATGAAAGCGTTATTTATCAACGGCAGCCCTCGTCCAAACGGATGCACAAAAAGAGGGCTTCAAGAGCTCGAAAAGGTATTGAAAGATGAAGGCATTGACGTGGAATGGCTCGAAATAGGTTCCAAAGACATCCGCGGTTGTATTTCCTGCTATTATTGCAGAACACACAACAAATGTGTCTTCAATGATTTAGTCAACGAGTCGGCTCCCAAACTCGCAGAATGTGATGCTTTGGTGGTAGGAACTCCTGTTTATTATGCAGGCCCTAATGGTCAGCTTCACTCTTTTCTCGACCGATTATTTTTCAGTACAGCCGCCTGTATTGATAAAACAATGAAAGTAGGAGCCACAGTGGTGTCTTCAAGAAGAGCGGGCTCTACAAGTGCGTTTGATGATATCAATAAATATTTCACAATATCTGCAATGCCTATAGCGTCGAGCACATATTGGAATGAAGTGCACGGTTTCACTCGTGAAGATGTAGAAAAAGATCTTGAAGGTTTACAGACCATGAGAAACCTCGGGAGAAATCTTGCCTTCCTGCTTAAAGCAATTAAAGCACTTAAAGATAAAGAAGGCGTGCCTCAACAGGAAAGAGGAGCCTGGACTAACTTTATCGAAGGTTAATTTCAGTCCAAAGAATTAATTATACTTATGATTACAAAGAAAAAGGGATAACTAAACAATAGTTATCCCTTTTTCTTTCAATATTTCCACAGCCATTTCACGAAGCTTGAATTTTTGAATCTTTCCACTGCCGGTTAAAGGAAATTCATCGACAAAAAATACATATTTTGGTATCTTGTACCGGGCTATCTGATCCTGACAATAATCCTTCACGTCAGATTCATGAAGCTGACATCCTTCATTCAACATTATAAAGGCTCCGACACTTTCTCCATATTTCTTGGAAGGAACACCTACCACTTGCACTATCTTAATTTCCGGCATAGTCTGGAGGAAGGTTTCTATTTCACTGGGATAAATATTCTCACCCCCACGGATTATCATATCTTTGATCCTTCCTGTTATTCTGAAATTGCCGTTCTCATCCTTATAACCTAAGTCTCCGGAATGAAGCCAATTATTCTTATCTATCAGTTGAGCAGTTGCTTCCGGGTCATTATAATAACCAAGCATGTTGTTATATCCCCGGTTACACATTTCTCCTTCCACCCCAACAGGACATTCATTCCCTTCCGGATCCAATACCTTGACCTCGCAATGTTCAAATTCCCGACCCACTGTATGTAATCTTACTTCCAAAGGATCATCCCAACGACTTTGGGTCATACCCGGCGAAGCTTCTGTAAGACCGTACTCGCTTGTCACAATCATGTGCATCTTATTTTCCACTTCTTGCATTAAAGGCACGGGACATAAAGCACCCGCCATAATTCCGGCATGAAGACTTGTCAGATCGAAAATGTCAAACATTGGATGATTCAACATGCTGATATACATGGTAGGGACTCCATATAATGCTGTACATCTCTCTTTGTGTATGCAAGCCAATACAAGAAGAGGATCAAACCTCTCTACAATCACCATTGTGCACCCATGAACAACGCAGTTAAGTATACCTAAAACGAGTCCGAAACAATGGAATAAAGGCACACATACACATAACCTTGTGTCCTTGGAAAAATCAAGATGTACTCCCGTAAGGTAACCGTTATTACAAATTCCGAAATGACTTAATGTAGCTCCTTTTGGAAATCCGGTGGTACCGCTTGTGTATTGTATATTTATGGCATCATAACAATTGCATTCGCTTTTGGCTTTTTGGTATTCTTCGTCCGTCACAGCCCAGCCACGTGTCATTAGCTCATAAACTGTATACATTCCTCTGTGAGATTCGCTTCCTAAAAATATCACGGACTTCATATGAGGCAATTTCTCACTGTGAAGTTCTCCCCTCTCCTGAGTCTTAAGTTCAGGCAAAATCTTATAGGTCATGTCAAGAAAATTATTTTCTTTTTCATGATCTATGATACACAAGACTTCCATATCCGATTTTCTCATCAAATCTTCAGCCTCATACATCCTGAAATTTGTGTTAACTGTAATAGTTATTGCACCAATCTTAGAACAAGCATAAAACATCGTAACCCAGTCGGGCACATTACTGGCCCAAATACCAACATGAGTTCCTTTCTTAATGCCGATCGTCATCAGACCCTTGGCCAATCGGTCTACTCGGTCGTTAAATACTTTGAAGTTCCATCTGAGGTCTCTGTCGGAAAAAACTATATATTCTCGGTCAGGCGCCTCTTTTGCCCAATATTCGAGCCATTCCCCAATAGTCTTTTCAGACAACTCTGTCATGTATTGATTCATCTTTACCTGAATTGTTCACCTGTATAATAACTTATCTCCCACAAAATTAGAGATAATTTTAATAATTATTTAGCTGTTTGATATACTTATTTTTATATAAATGTTAAAATATCTTAAATAGCTGGAAATTAATTACATATATGCACAATTTCAAGTTTTTTGTGCGGCACATTTATAATTTTTCCGTGCAAGAATCCAGTAGTTGGGTTATTTCTTCTCGATTCATTTTCTTACCAATAAAAACTATTTTCTGCATCCTGTCGCCATATACCGGGTCCCAATCTTTCATTAATCCGGGTTCTCTTGCCATTAGTTCTTCAAGCTCTTCTTTAGGAGCTGTGGCATACCATTTCCCTGCTTCTGTTAGTTTCTTTTGCACACCGGCTTGTTCAAAGAGATACGACATATCAGTCTGACCTGAAAAATAACATATGCCTTTTGCCCGGATTACAGACTCCGGCCATTTTTTTCCTACAAACCAATCAAACTTATTTATATCAAAAGGCTCTCTTCTATAATATACGAAGGTGCTGATACCGTATTCCTCGGTTTCTCCTCCTTCATGATGGTGATGGTGACAATGACATACTCCATGATCATGGTCACAGTGACTATGATCTTCATGCTCATCATGATCGTGCATTTCATGTTCTTGATGTTCATGATGTTCATGGTGGTGATGTTCTTCCTCTTCTATCTCTTCAATAGGTTTTTCTATTTCATGAATCCATGTGGCTGAGGTCACAGTTTTTTCATAGTCGAATAAATGAGTATTCAGCAATTTATCCAAATCTACATCACAATAATCACATTCTATTATCTCAGCCTTCGGTTGAAGTGCGCGGATCACTTCCCTTATCTGTTTAAGTTCTGTTTCTGAAACTTCCGACTTTTTATTAAGAAGGATTATATTGCAGAATTCTATCTGTTGGATCACAAGGTTTTCTATGTCTTCTTCTGCTACTTTAGTGACATTAAGTTTTTCTCCGTTTTCAAATTCGGATTTTAACCTCAAAGCATCAACTACCGTTACGATAGCGTCCAGCCTTGGCTCTGCTTCCTTTGTTAGATCGGGTGCTGCCAAGGGCATGGAACATAATGTGCGTGCTATAGGTTCCGGCTCACAGATACCGCTCGCTTCTATCACAATATAATCAAAATCCTGGCGCATCAGGTCAGATACCTGTTGCATAAGATCGTTTTGGAGGGTGCAGCAAATACATCCGTTTTGTAATGCCACCAGACTATCATCTTTTGAACTTACAACACCACCTTTTGCTATAAGAGACGCATCAATATTCACTTCACCGATGTCGTTTACTATTACAGCAAACTTTATACCCTCACGATTTGACAATATTCGATTGAGGAGGGTGGTTTTTCCACTACCCAGATATCCGGTCAATAATAAAACGGGAACCTTCTTCTTTTCCATGATATCTTATAGTTTATTGTTGGTTTTAAGATAGTCTTTTACAGCTTCCGGATTTTCAAGGGCTTCGGTTATCTTCATTGGAAGCTCGATAAAATCTGTTACTCTGGCTTGTGGAATAATATCCATTTTCAATTGTTCAGGTGATGGCACTTCAGGCAATGCGGCATATTCTGAAAAGGTATATTTTATAAATACGGAATTCGGTCCTATTCCTTGACAGTTGAGCCACCAGCCGTCTATAAGTTCTATAGGCTCTGAATCAGCTGTAATATCTGTGGGAGCCGGGAAATAAATTAATGTTCCTTCTTTATCTACAGTGATACCAACATTTTTTGAATAATTTCCACTCATCCTGAATGCAGTGGCATTCGGTATGATTTCAGACACCTTTAAAGGAGCTTCAGGAGTCAGAGGTTTCCTTTCAGGCAATTTAACCTGGTTATCTTCTGCTTCATTTTTTTCGGAGCCACTCTTATAACCTACCGCTACACTTGTTGTTGAACCCTCGGTAGAAGTTTTATCTAATCCTGTTGTTTTATGGCTGCAGGAACCCATTAATATGGCTATTAAAGCCGGAAATAGAAATTTCTTCATGTCAGTAAGTTTTATTCACAAATTTAACACAATGCCTTTATTTCCACAACTTTTTATTCCTTGTGCATTTTCCTGTTTGAGACCTTGTAACACTAAACCTCTAATTTTTTGTATTTATAAGTAGGGTTTTTTCTTTAACTTTGCCGGGAGATCTGCTTTTGGACAAACATCTTATGTGGTTTAAATAGAGACCCTAACTATTACAAATTTGGGGCATGAACCATAATAATTTAGCCCAAATTTAAGACAAAGAAAAATTACCTCTATGTCTACCAATACAATAGATAACACGAGAAAGGTAACAACACGACGTCTCACGGAAATGAAACATCGTGGAGAGAAAATATCAATGCTTACAGCCTACGATTTTTCGTCGGCCAAGATTATCGATGAAGCCGGAATGGATGTGATTTTAGTGGGTGATTCGGCATCAAATGTTATGGCAGGGAATACAACTACCCTACCAATCACACTTGACCAAATGATATATCATGCAAAATCTGTGATGAAAGCTGTAAAAAGAGCTCTTGTGGTAGTTGATCTTCCATTTGGCTCTTATCAAGGCAACTCGAAAGAGGCTCTGGCATCCGCTATTCGTATCATGAAAGAGAGCCATGCCGAAGCTGTGAAAATGGAAGGAGGTTCGGAAATTAAAGAATCTGTGGAACGTATCCTGAGTGCCGGAATCCCTGTGATGGGACATCTGGGTCTCACTCCTCAAAGCATTAACAAGTTCGGCACATATAATGTAAGGGCAAAAGGGCGCGAAGAAGCTGAAAAACTAATAGCTGATGCACGCTTGTTGGAAGAAATCGGATGCTTTGCAATTGTATTGGAAAAAATTCCGGCTGATCTCGCCGCGCGGGTTGCCAATGAACTGACCATACCCATTATTGGTATCGGGGCCGGAGGAGGTGTTGATGGTCAGGTTCTCGTGATGCATGATATGCTAGGGATTAATAAAGGTTTCTCTCCTCGCTTCCTTAGACGTTACGCCAATATTGCCGGAATTATGACCGATGCGGTGCAAAATTATATTAAAGACGTAAAAAAGGGCGATTTTCCATCGCCCGAAGAATCTTATTAAATCACACTCAGGGTAATCCCTGGTAACCTGTTTAACCCTTTTGGGCCGGTTGCGCTTGTTCAGTGGCCGGCTCTTCTTCATAATAAGATTTGTCTACAGTAAATGCAAATTTCTTCCTGGTGAAGATTATAACAATTGTATAGGCAATTACTAAGGCAAAGCTTAATATAAATGCAAAGGTATTTTCATTATGAACATGGAACAAGCTGCTAATTCCACTTATAATAAACGGTTGGATCGCTATGGCAAGGTAATTTGCTGTCAAAACGAATGCTAAAGCCATAGTCAGTTTTTCCGGATTTGTCACTGTGTAGCTTGCCTTATCATATAACATCGGCTGACATATTCCATAACCTAATCCCGTCAGACCGGCTCCTACAAACATAGCCCACTTCTGAGGGAAGAAAACAAACAGGCCCAGACCTATTACAAGCATTAAAGCTGTCCAGAAGAAAGTGCCTCCTTTGAGTCTCTTTACAAACCAGGTGAGAATATATCCAGGTATAAGTACTAAGAGGAAGAAAACTGAAGTTACATCTCCCGCAATATTACTTGGCCATCCGTATTGAACGGTTAATTGAGAGCTATAGTTGGTAATTGCTATGGAGGTAAAGGTTACAAGGAAGTAAACACCAATCAAACTCCATATCCTTCCCATATTGAAACTTCCTGCCTTAGGATTTGTAGATACCACTTCCCCAGGTGATACACCCTTTGATTCAGCTTCCTCTTCTTTCTGAGGTGGAAGATTTGGTTTGGAATCCCCTTCTTCTATAAGATTCTTTTCCTCCTTACTGGAAATATTAATACCCGGTACGTTTTTAAGCCAGAAAGAGAAAATCAAAGGAATCACGGCAGCCAGATAAACCACAAAAGGCAAATGCCAGTTCCTTCCTTCTATCAGCCATCCTACTGCAAAGGTTGCAAGCACCACAGTTGAATTGGAAATACCGGATTGCCACCCCATCTGCTTCATTCTTATCTTCCCGGCGAATGTTTCGGCAATAAGCCCTGTAGAGAACGGTATCAAAAGACCTGCACCACAACCTAAGAGACAGCTGATTATAATAAGCGAGGTCATATCTGCAGCAAACAGATACCAGATTGCACATCCTGCATAAAGAATCAAGGCTCCAACAATTATGGGTATCTTATGTTTGGCCTCCGATAGCTTTCCTGAAAGAAGCACAAATGGTATGATAATAAAATTAGGAAGAGTGGTTAGCAATTGCACTTCAAGCTCCGGAGCGTGAAGTATCTCTTTAAGTTTGCCCTCCATAGGAGCCACAGCAAGGCCAGGAAGATTAACAATTAGAGATATAGACATGATGGCCAGATAGGTCATCATGGTGATCGGGGCTTTACCGGTCTTTACCATATATCGGAATCTGAATTAAGAATTAGAACCAGAATTATCGGAAGTGCTTCCGGGATTATTCTCTCCAGAGGGTGCAGCAGGTGTGTCACCCGCAGAATTACTGTTTTTTTCACTCTCCATTGCAGCCGCTGATGTGGAATCTTCAGCAGAAGTAACAGATGCAGAATTATTTGAAGAGGTATCTTGACTTACTTCCGGCTTTACATCAGGGTGCAAAGTATCTCCTATTGAAACACTCTCTATCTTATCGGTTTTACCTTTTTGTTTTAAAGCTTTAGCTTCCGCTTTTTCCTGATTTTCTTCATCTTCCTCAGCATAGAATGCTGCAGCTGCAGCTGCCAGTTCTGCCTGTGCACCCGGTGATTTATCCCAATGGAACGGAACGAAGGCATTACCGGGTTGCAACCATGACTTTTTCTTAAACATCAATATGACGAAGGGCATCACTGTAAATACAATTGTTCCAATTATCAACACGCTAAACCAAACGGCATGCGAACCCATTTGAATTTGTCCCGGAGGGAAGAAACTAAAGATAAAGGCCACCAAGCTGCTTAAGAATCCTATACCTGCTACAAGCCAGATAAACCAGTTACCTTTTTTACCTATACGGAATGGACGTTTTGCATCCTTCATCGTATATCTTAACCTAATTACAGAAGCAAACATCAGAAGGTAAACAACAAGATAAAGGATACAGGTGAGCTGCGAGAGAATCTCATAGAAACTTTGCACTGAAGGCATCAATACCATTACAAAAGAAAGAATGGTGGTGAAAAGACCTTGAATGTAAAGCATATGACTTTGAACTCCATGTTTATTGGCTTTTTGGAAATATTTTGGTAAATATCCGGCTTGCCCTACAGCGAATACTCCCTTTGAAGGACCTGCTACCCATGTCAATACTTCGGCTAACACACCAAAAGCAAGAGCTATTGCCATAATCGGTGCAAACCAATTCATATGGAATGCGCTGAAATAGCGGTCGAATCCTTGCAGGAGACTTTGAACAAGGTTAATATCCTTTACCGGAAGAATCACGCCCAAAGCGTAGGTTCCCAAAATAAAGATAGCTACTGTAGCTGCTGTACCAATAAGGATGGCTTTCGGATAATTTACCGTGGGGTTCTTTATATCACGCACATGCACACCGCTCATTTCCATACCGGCATAAAAGAGGAAGATGGAGACAGCGAAAATTATATTGTTGAAATTGGAGAAGTCAGGAATAAAACTTCCATGCCAGTCCATCTGTGACTCTCCTCCTATACACATATAAATAATGGCACAAACAACAAGGATACCAACCGGTATAATTGTACCGACCATACCTCCTATTTTTGATACCTTTCCAACCCAGCCCATACCTTTCAATGATATGAACGTGGCCAGCCAATAAATCGCCAGCACTACAGCCATTGTATACCATCGGTTTGCTGCAAGGTGTGAATCGTATATATGATCCATTCCAATAAAGGCCAGACACACTGCACCATAAGTCAATACTGTGGGATACCAGATTGTACTTTCCACCCATTGCAGCCAGATTCCCAGGAACCCTAATTTTTCGCCATAGGCTTCTCCCACCCAGCGGAACATACCTCCTTGCTGGAACGGGAACATAGCTGCGAGTTCGGCGGCTACCAGTGAAACCGGCATAAGGAATACTATACCTGCTAGTATATAATAGAAAGCGGAGCTAACTCCATATTCAGCTTCAGCAGGAAGTCCTCGCAAAGACACCACCGCCACAATATTCATTATCACAAGGGTGAATACACCCATTTTGGCCGCTTTTTTAACGACGCCTTTCGGAGGTGCTCCTGCAGATACTGTTGTTGTTGCCATTAATTTTATTAGTCAAAAAGTAAAAAAAAGGGATTAGCAGATACAAATATAGTATATTAATTTAAAAATAGACACATTGAATTGTCAGTCCGGGATAATTTTAACTTTATCACCGTTAAAAATTCCGAGATCTAATTTATTCATGAAACTCTTAATTACCGCTTGGGCTTTTACGGAGTTACCGGCTTCATCTAAAGGAGGCGCGAAAGCAGCAATACCGAAAAGACCCGGCATAATTCCCATCACTCCGCCACCCACTCCGGTCTTTGCAGGTATTCCGGAAGTATAAAGCCAGTCTCCTGTGTGCTGGTAAAAACCAACACTTGCTATCATTGAAGTTATCTTAGGCGCAATTTCCTTTTCAAAAGTCTGTTTCTTTGTCACCGGATTAAAACCACCGTTGGCAATTGTGGCACCCATTATTGCGAGCTGACTACATGTTATTCCCAAAGAACATTGCCTTGTATATAGATCCAGGCTCATGTCTACATTATCGTAAATCCTGTTGTAATTCTTTAAAAGCCAAGCAATTGCATGATTGTTAAAATTAGTGGCAGTCTCACTTTCATATAATTCATCAATTAGTTCCGGAGCTGAACCACAAAGCTCGGTTATATTTTCTGTTATGGCTTTCCATTTGTCGCGGGAATCGCCTTGTGGAGCCACCATAGAGCAAGCGGCAATCGCACCCGCATTAACCAATGGGGTCGAGGGATGATCATTTTCAAGAAGCAATGCGAAAATGGAATTGAAAGGTAAGCCGGTTGCATCTGCACCTATCTTTTCCAATACTCCTTTTGGAGTATGTTGAATCATTGCCAGTATGGCAGTAGGTACTTTGGATACTGATTCTATACCGAACTTATATTCAGTATCACCGAAATTAAAACACGTGCCATCTAACAATGTTACACTTAGTCCGAACAGGTTAGAGTCAATATTAGCCAGGTAAGGTATATAATCAGCGTTTTTCCCTCCCTGAAGACCTTTCACCTCTTCAAATGATTCCCGTGCAGCATTCTTTATTTCTGATATTTTTATTTCCTTTTCCATAACCTCTTGTTTATTTTCAAATAAAAAGACAGCTTGAAAACCCAAGCTGTCTTTATAACAAATTATTTTACTATATGGTTTTTAAATAACCTTCTATTTCCTATTATTTACCGGTATGGTTGAAACGTCCCTTATTCTTTAATGGAATGTTCTTTTCCATCGCTATACGTGTAGTAGTGGGATATTCAAGTGCATTGAGTTCTTCAACAGCACTCTTAATGTCGTTGATGAGCTGGTCGCACATATCTCTGCTGAAACCTTGCTTACAAAGAACACGCATCACTACCATATTTTCGATATTTACAGGCATTGCGTATGCAGGCACCATCCAGCCCTTCATCTGAAGCTTGTCTTGCAGATCATACAGAGTCCATTTAGCGGTAGACTGAACTTCAGGTTTCATCCTCCAAACCACAATCGGATTTGGCACTTCATCTGAATAGTTTACAAATTCCGGCATCAGAGCCAATTGATCATGCAGATATTTGGCTATTGTCAATGAATTGTATTGTACCTGTTTGTAGCCTTCGAAGCCTAAACGGATAAACTGATAGTACTGACCGAGTATTTGAGCTGCAGGACGTGAATAGTTCAAACCCACTTGAGTCACCTCTGCACCGAGATAATCTACAGTGAATGACATATCACCGGGCAAATATTGCTTGTCTTTCCATACTACCCAGCCAAGACCCGGATAAACAAGACCGAACTTGTGGCCTGAAGTACTTATTGAAAGAACCCACTTCAATCTGAAGTCCCACTTCTTTTCCGGGAATAGGAACGGAAGGATATAACCGCCTGTTGCTGCATCTACATGAATACATAGTTCATTACCGGTGGCGGCATTATATTTTTCAAGAGCGGCATCAAGTGCCTCTACATCATCATTCAAACCTGTCCAGGTCACACCCTGAATAGCCACAACACAGATAGTGTTTTCGTCACACATCTTGATAGCTTCATCTATATCAAGTGTGACATGTTCAGTGCTCAAGGGCACCTGCCTCATCTCAATATTCCAAAGAGTAGCAAATTTTTCCCAAACCACCTGATAACCGGCTGAAATTACAAAATTAGGTTTGTCATAGGGTTTGCCGGCTTTCTTTCTGCGTTCTATCCAACGTTTCCAGGCTGCGATACCTCCCAACATACATGCCTCTGAAGAACCAATTGCCAAAGCACCTGCTTTCCAACGGTTCTTCTCGGGAGTGTTCCATAGATTAGCCACTATGTTGATACATTTCTGACACATCACAGCGACACGTGGATACTCAGTTTCGTCTATATAGTTTACATTGATGGCTTCATTCATCAATTTTGTGGCATATTCATCCATATATGTAGTGACGAATGTCCCAAGGTTCAATCGGGGTTGTGTCTGGGCAAAAGTCTCATCTTTCACCATTTGATAAGCCACTGTAGGGATAGTAGGACCATCCGGTATAGTTTGTTCCGGTGCCGGGTTTAACATTGCATTAGTTGCAAATGCATCGCTTTTTGCGTCGCCTTGACGATAATTGGGGTCAATCATAATCGTAATGTTTTAATAATTTTGTTTAAATAATTTTGTTTTAAATTGCCTATATTTTTATAACATATTAATGGCGCATAGGTTCTTGATTACTATCTTTTTTTAATAAACTTTTACTATTCAAGTGATGTTTCGGAAACATTTTTCTGACAAAAAGGATGGTATGATCCACTTTCTTGTCATTTATGACCACTATTGTAGCCACCACAATTAATCCTCCTCCCACAATTTCCATAGCCGTGATCGGTTGATGAAGGAAGAACACACTGAGCAAAACCGCAGACACAGGTTCCAGCGATCCCAGTATTGCGGTCGGTGTAGATCCGATCATTTGTATAGCGGCAGTTGTACAGGCCAGGGAAAGTAATGTGGGGATGATGGCCAGAGCACTCAGATTCACCCACTGCAATCCCCTGGTGGGCCAGGTAAAGCCATTGCCAAGGGTTATATTAAAAAAGAAGAACAATGACCCCCATATCAAAACATAGAACAATAATTTTGTGGTGGGTATGGCTCTAATCTTTTTTGATACATTCACAAAAACTATATATAATGCGTATGTCAGGGCTGATAACATTACAAGCAGGCAACCATAAGGACTTAATTTTATTCCTTCTGTTGGATTAACCAGCAGAAAGAGCCCTGCGAACATAATGAAAAGACAAATGTAAAGTGAAGGGCCGTTTTTTTCATGATAAAAGAATATCATTATAACAGCCACCATAACCGGATAAACAAAAAGAAGCGTTGATGCAATTCCGGAGTTCATGTAATTGTAGCTTGCAAACAGAGTAAGGGAAGAAACTGCCATCAGAATTCCCAATAAGGCTGTCTGACCCATGGCGCCTTTCTCCAGACTGAAAGGTACTTTCCTAATCCTCATTAATAAAGCAAGCAAGGGTATTCCTAAAACATAACGGAACAAAAGCACGGTATTGACATTCATACCTTGCTCATATAGAGGAACAGCAAAGGCAGGATTCGTACCGTAAGCGGCCGCGGCAAGCGCTGCCAGAAAATAACCCTTTATACTTTTTAGAGTCATGTTGCTCTCAAGATTTTTCCTTTCCTCTTTTTATCTCTAAAACATTATTAAGTTTACATTTGTTTTTAAAACATCATATATTGCTTATATTTGCTTTTAATATTATTAATAGTCAGATAGATGAAATTCATTGATTCGGGTGAAGGAAAAGTTCCGTTGCTGTCAGCAGTGGCTATACTGGCTATATCCCTGACCGTGAATCTTCCGGGCCTTGCTATTTCTCCCGTGCTTGGAAAAATCAAGGAAGTGTTTCATTCCACTCCCTTGGAAGCCCAGCTCTTGAATGTACTTCCAAATCTCCTTACTATTCCGTTTATTTTGTGTGCAGGTAAAATCTGCACCCCTAGAAATCAGCTGACAGTTCTGGCAATAGGTCTTACTATTTTCACAGCTACAGGTGTGGCTTATTTCTTTGCCAAATCAATGATAATTCTGATTGTGCTCAGCTGCATTTTAGGTGTAGGAATCGGTTTGGTTATACCCTTGGCTGCAAGTCTGATATCTCAGAATTTCTCCGGTAAGCCCAGAGGTATGATGCTGGGAGTGAAGTCAGGTCTATCTAATCTCTCTCTTATCATCGCCACGCTTTTTGTAGGCTGGATTGCTGTTAAAGACTGGCATGCTGCTTTTGCTGTGTATTTTATACCAATCATTCCTTTGGTATTGGTACCGTTTATTAAAAACAAATTTATAAATCAGCAAAGAAAAGCTCCTCCTATCCTGGACTCTTCTTCTTCAAATGATTCACAGAATTTCCATTTCAAAGGTAAGGAGGCTATCAGCATGCTATGGTTTGCCCTGATCATTTATTTCCTTCTCTCTTACGGGGCGTTAGTATTCTCATATTACCTTCCTTTCACTATGGAAGCCTATGGTCTTTCCACCGGTAAGGTAGGTGTGGCCACTTCAATGTTCTATCTGGCAGCAACTTTGGCCGGCTTTGGACTTTCCAAAGTTATAAAGGTAACAGGAGTATGGACTTTCCAGTTAGGCATGATAGTTGTAGCTCTCTCACTCTTAGGAATAGGGTTCATTCATACCTACGCCTCCTATATAATTGGCACTCTGCTCTTAGGCCTGGGCTACGGAGTGATACAACCTGTGCTCTACGATAAAACTTCCTACTTCGCTCCTAATGATGCTAAAGCCACTGAATATTTCGCATTGCTGCTCACAAGCAGTTATATAGCGCTTTCATGTATTCCTTTTATAGTAGAATTCTTCGGCACTTTTATCAAAGGCAATACGGATCCCTCTTTCCCCTTCATCCTTAACGGAGTGATAATGGCTATTTTGGCTATTGTAGTGGTGGTGAAACATAAAAATTTCGTGGTTCAGGCAGGAGTCATACCACAGGCCGAAGGTCTCATGAAACAACCCTCATCGGTATTGGCTCCCGGTGACCGTTACGTGGCGTCCGGTATTACCGGAAGCCGTCAAAATTCAGCAACCAATGTTGAATCTGCCGTTTTGGAATCAGAGGCTCCTGTTGGCGTACCAATGGGCCTCATGGGAGATTCAACTCCTGTTACTGCCAAAAGTCCCGCCGAGCCACCTGCACCTCAAGTGGTGCCGGCTCCGGCTCCGGTTACACCATTGCCATCTTCATCGCATGCTGCCGATATAATGAAGGCTGCGGAAATATCTCTGGCACAGGCTCAGGGATCAGTGGCGGAAATGAGGCGACAGCAAGCAAATATGTTGCGCCAGGAAGCTCATGTGCTGGATCTAAAGGCAGAAGAATTGCACAAGGAGGCGCAGGAACTGCGTGATGAAGCAGACGCTTTGGATCCAACTTCTCCCGACCCTCCCTCACACGATAGTGCCTGATTTTCTTACTTGCTTTGTCTATTGAATATAAATTAAAATAAACGCCTATGAAAAAATTCTACTTCTTAGCACTATTGGCTCTGATTGGCTTCAACGCTTCAGCTCAGGAGTCAGTAAAATTTATCACTACGGTAGATTCCTTGGATATCTACAATATTATGCTTGAAAATGCTCCCCAAAACCCAAGTATAAAAGATGTGCCTCGCTTCACATTGGTTGGAAAGGAAAGCAGATTCTATCTTGGAATGGGAGCAAATGTAAAAATGGTAGGTGATTTCGATTGGGGATCTCCGGTTTCCAATCCGAATATCTTTGCACCAAAAAATATTCCGATGTCTCCTGAAGAAGGAAACAGAAGCCAGACTCTTTTCTCTGTGGGACAAAGTAATATCTACTGGAACTTCGTGGCTCTTCCCGGTTCTAAAAACCAGGTAGGCCTGTTCTTCGATGTAATATTCCTTGGTCAGTCAAGCACGCCGGAAATTCAGATACATCATATGTATTTGAAATATCGGGGGTTTACTGCCGGTTATATCGTTTCAACGTTTACGGACCTTAAGGCTGAGCCGGCTTCAATCGATTTTGGAGGACCGAATGCAATCACCTTGCTACGTCACCCCAACATTTATTACACATATAAATTTGGTAAAGATAAATTGTGGAGTGCACAGTTGGGTATCGACATGCCTGGTGCCGATAAGGCTGATGCTTTCACTGCAGGCAGCTATGCGAAATATGTAGGTCAAAGAATGCCTGACATACCTCTGTTTCTACAGAGAGCGTGGGCAGGAGAAAAAGGATGGTTGAGATTCTCTGCAATTTTCAGAAATCTTCAATACCGTAACCTCGTAGAAAATAAAAACCAATCTGAATTCGGATGGGGTATTAAACTAAGTGGGAAGACTCCTATTTGTGGAGGACTCTCAGGAAGCTGGCAGGCTGTTTACGGTAAAGGTGTGGAAAGTTACATCCAGGATCTTAATGGCGAAGGACTTGATCTCGTTCCTCATAATAAAGAAAATGGTAAGCTCACCACTCTACCTGTATGGGGTGCTTATGGCTCATTAAGATATGATTTCGGTAAATGCGGATTTATCAACTTCACCTATTCACAAGTGCGTGGTTATGCTAAAAATTTCGGAGGTGACTGGGGAGAATTGTATAAATACGGTCAATATGTCACTGGCAACCTGATATTTAATGTCAGCAGTTTTGCACAATGCGGCGTGGAATATCTTTGGGGACGCAGAATGAACTATAACGGCATACAGGCACACGACAACCGTTTGATGTTAATGCTGAACGTATCAATCTGATAAAAATAACAGTTCTTTTTTCTGAATCGAATTTAAGTGTCATAAAATCTTAAAATCTTTAAAAATAATTTGCAGAAAAACTTAAAGATTTTTAAATTTGTGCCCGAATTCATTGGAAAACTTTCTAATAATGTCAATGCAATTCAAGCTTTTTGTCAAATAATCAGGCGATTACGCACTTGCCTCCCGGTCGGTAACATTGGGAGGATTTGGCCTTGAAAAGCCTAACTTCGGAAACTAAAGAAACAATAATATCAACTAAACCTAAACAAAAAAAGGAATGAATAGAAAATTACTCAACGGCTTACTGGTGCTCGCTGTAGCCGCCGGTGGAGTCGGAACATTCACTTCTTGTAAAGACGAGGATTTCAAGAATGATGTTCTCCTTAATCAACTGTCACTCCAGGCCCAGATTGATGCAATCCGTGGCGTGACAGATGAAGCTTTCAAAGCTAACCTTGCTAACTGGCTCAACGAATGGACACGTCAAGCTTCCGGTTATAACGGAGAAGACGACATGTACTTCGGCAGCTATGATGAAATGGTGCAGGCAGCTGACTTAATGTATCAGCTCTATAGAGACATCTTGGACAACGATCCAAGCGACTTCTCTCCCACTACTCAGGAATACATCAGCAAGCTCTACGACTGGATGTTCAACAACAAGTTCAAGGCTTCTGAATGGTACAACCTTATCTACACTATGGCTAATAAGAGAGCCACTTCTGTAGATGTAAACCAGACAATCAACCCTGTATTCGGTTCTATCAACCTTCCTATCGGTCTTAAGACTACTGTATTGGCAGGTTACAAGGTAGAATTCAACGGTGCTGATTTCAACTTCCCTGGTGATGTGACTGCTAATCAACTCGTAGTTACTAACGGAGTTCAGGAACTTCAGGCACTCAACACAATTAAGACAGTGTTGAAACCCAGTTCTCAACTTGTTGCTAATGGTGCTTACACTTTGGGTGACGGTTACGGCAGCCTCGGATCTGCTTATGTAAACATCAATCCCGCAAGCATCGATTTCGCCGCTAGCAAACAAGTACAGCTCGTTAACTCTCTTGGTAATGTTGTGCTCGACGCTGCTAATGATGAACTCGAAGTTTTAGCTAACACTGACAAACTTACATTCGGTTATACTCGCGATGAAGCTGCTGCAACTGGTGTTTACAAGATCAACGCTACACCGTCTGCTAAAAACACAGCTCTCAAGTATTTCCGCGTTGAAGATGCTAAGGAATATCTCAGCGACGTGAAAGCTGCCATCAAGAACAAGAGCATCTCTAACATCGCATCTGTTGCTGCTAAACTTTATGAGAACCTCAATCACTCACTCGAAGCTTACGCTGTAAAAGTATGGTGGGAAGAACCCGTATACGATGAAAATGGCGAACAAGTTTACGAAGAAGTAGACGGCGAAGAAGTTCCTGTTATGAAAGAGAATTACACTCTCTCAAGCTACGACCTCGCAGCTGCTGCTATTCACCCGCTTTCCTATGGTACAGATCTCGCTTCAGCTTGGGATCAGACAGGTCTTGCTGACAAACGTCTCCCGATCTTCAGCCCGATCGAATATTATCTTGAAAAGCTCCAGAATAAACTTCACTTTGAATTTGATGATATCGAAGGTATTGATCCGGTTGAATTCGAACTTAAGTTCCTCGGCCCGTTAGATGATGAAGAAGGTGTTGGTGCAATCGCTATTGATCTCGGTGACGGTAGAGAAGTTTACCTTTACTATTCAGCAGAAGGCGTTATGGATCCGGATCCTAACACACTGGATGCTCTTATCAAAGCTATCTTCGACAGCATCAATATGGGCTTGAACGATCAGATCAACAATGAAATCATCGCTCAACTCAACAATTCAATCAAGACTATCAACGACCAGCTTGCAGAAATTGAAGCTAAACTTGGTAAATTCAACGATTATATCGACAGAATTAAAAACAGCAGCAAGCTCGACTATGCAGACAAACTCGTTGAAATCTACAATAAAGTGGCTGAACGTGTAAACGACTTCTTAGCTAATCCTAACCACTATCTCCAGGTGGCTATGATCTACAGCGACGTTCAGGATCATTATCATCACCTGTCAGGCGACATGGCTTATCCGACTCCGGTTGACCTCACTGGCGCTACTGAAGGCGATGCTATCGAACTCCTCGCTACTTCTTATACAGCTGACTTCCTCGTTCCTTCTTATATGAAGTATGTGGCTATCACTGCTGTTAACGGAAGCACTGCTGACCTCGATACTTACAATAACTACGAAAAGTCTATGCTTAACAAAGTATTGGCAGGCCAGACTCAGAGAGTACCTGTGAAACTCGACAATTGCAAAAACGGTGACGTTCTTACTCTGACTTACCTCTCAGTTGACTACACCGGCTATTGCTCAATGAGAAATTACTATCTGAGAGTGATCAAATAATTAGAGAGTAGTAAAGATTAACAGTAAAAAGATTCAAGAAATGAAATTAAATAAAATTTTTCTGAGTGCTACTCTCCTGGTTGCAGGTGTGTGCGCAAACGCACAGGAGACAGTCACTGAATATGTTTTCCAACCTCACTGGTATGGCCAGCTCCAGGTTGGTGCCCAGGAAACTTTGGGTGAGGGTTCTTTCGGAAGCCTTCTCAATTTCAACGCACAAATCGCAGCAGGATATAAATTTAATCCTTATATCGGTATGCGTCTCGCCGTTAATGCTTGGCAAAGCAAAGGTGCCATGAAATATGGTATCCCCGGTTATGATGACAATCACTACTATCGTTGGAATTATGTTGCTCCTACTTTAGACGCTGTTGTTGACCTTACCAATCTCATCGGTGGCTACAATCCTACTCGTCTTGTAGAAGTTGACTTCCTCGCAGGTCTTGGGGCTAACATCGCTTGGCATAACAAACGTGCTAATGAACTCGCTTCTTATACAGAGAAAATCTTCAATGATTATCTCAATGAGAAATATCCTGCCGGCGACCGTGAACCGGTTAAAGTTGATGGTCTTGCATTTGCTCCCTGGAAAGGTACAAAATGTCGTTTCCTCGGCCAATTCGGTTTCGGTTTGAACTTCAACATCAGCTCACGCGTTCAGCTTGGTCTCGAACTTATGGCTAATGTTACTAACGATACTTACAACTCAAAGTTAGATCAGAACACTGACTGGTATTTCAACTGCCTTCTAGGCGTTGGTTATTCATTCGGCCCGAAATATCAGACTGTAGCTCGCGTTATCGAAGCTCCCGCTCCGGAACCCGTAGTTGTTGAGAAAGTAGTTGAAAAGATCGTGGAAGTTCCCGTTCAGGTTGAAGAAAAGAAAGTGGAGAAAGAAGTATTCCGTCGTGACGTATTCTTCCTCATCAACCAATACAACATCCGTCCGCAAGAAATGGAAAAAGTTGCTCAGGTTGCTGAATATCTCCAGAGCCACCCAAATGCAACTGTAACTATCACAGGTTATGCTGACAAGGGTACAGGTTCAATGGCTTTCAACCTCCGTCTTTCAGCTCAAAGATCACAGGCTGTTGCCAAAGCTCTCCAGGATAAATATTACATTCCCGCTTCTCGTATGATCGTTAAGAGCATGGGCGAAGACATGTATCAACCTTATCCTGATGCAGTTCAGAACCGCGTTGCTATCTGTATTGCTGAGTAATATTCTAACATAGATGGAATAACCATCATACATTCCTCCAAAGTCCCGGGTTGCATAATCCGGGACTTTTATTTAATTTTGCTACAAGTCGTTGAAAAGCTCAATTAGGTGTTCTTTATGGATGAAAAGGTGAAAATAGATGGCCTTTCCTTCGTGCCATTCCTTAAGGAAGAGGATATTCAAAAAGAAGTGAAAAGAGTGGCTCAGGAATTGCGCCGTGATCTCGAAGGTAAATCGCCTTTGTTTATTTGTGTGCTTAACGGTGCTTTTATCTTTGCGGCAGATCTTATCCGGGAAACAGGAATTAATGATGCGCCTATAAGTTTCGTCAGATATAAGAGCTATGAAGGTATTAATTCAACCGGTTCCGTGAAACAGATTGTGGGGTTAAATGAAGATATTGAGGGGAAAGATGTGGTGATAATTGAAGATATTGTGGATACAGGTATCACTGCTAATCTAATGGTAAAAGATTTAAAGAAAAGAAACCCGGCATCGGTTAGATTTGTCACTCTCCTCCACAAGCCCGAGAGTTCTCGCACAGGTTTTAAACCTGATTATGTAGCTTTTTCTATCCCTTCTAAATTCATTGTGGGATATGGCCTTGATCTCGATGGAAAAGCAAGAAACCTAAAAGATATCTATATAAACGTTAACGTATGAATATTGTGCTGTTCGGGGGACCAGGTAGTGGTAAAGGAACCCAAAGTGAGAAACTCATCGAAAAATATGGACTTCATCATATCTCAACAGGTGAAGTGCTTCGTGATCACATCAAAAGAGAAACTGAACTCGGTAAAATCGCCAAGAAATATATTGATGAAGGGCAATTGATTCCCGATGATCTGATGATTCAGATCTTAGACGATGTTATTGAAAAAGAAGCCAAAGATAAACCGGGTGTTATTTTTGACGGTTTTCCACGTACTATCCCTCAGGCCGAAGCTTTAAATCAGCTCCTAAAAAAGCGCAATAAAGAACTGCATGCCGTGGTTGGTCTTGAAGTGCCTGATGACGAACTTGTGAAGCGAATGATCAACCGTGGCAAACTCACCGGAAGAGCTGATGATAATGAAGAAACAATAAAAAAGAGACTAAACGTTTATCATTCACAGACCTCTCCCCTACGTGAACATTATAAAAAACAAGGAAAATATCTTGCTATCGACGGAAGCAGAGATATTGACCAAATCTTTGATTCAATTATAAAGGAACTGGATAATCACCAAAAATGATCCGATTCCGTTTTGTCTTTATTTTTTAATCTGTATATTTGCATATATTTTTCCAAAGGTTAACCTATTTTTATATAAATAATTTTTCAACTAATCGTTTTTGTAGAGACATCCAAAGGATGTAGGTCTATAAGAATTCCTCGTGAGAGGGAAAAATAGAATTTTATCATAATATGGATTCAGAAAAGAAGCCCAAACGCCCCAGAATAGGGAGCGTGCCTCCTTCAACAAATTCTGAGGAGGGCAGTCAGGAGACTCGTTATGAAAAAGTGAACTATCCTAATTCACAGAGACGCAGCTTCCAGTCAGGTTATCAAAACCGTCAGGGATACCAGAGAAACCAAAATTATCCCAACTATCAGGGTTATCAAGGAGGGTATCAGAACTATCAGCAATCTCATCAGGATACTCCCTCGGAAAATGACCATGAGGTAACTGATCAGACCAACAACGATCAACCCCAGGAAGCTTACCAACCAAGACAGGGGGTATATCAGCCGCGCCAGAATTTCCAACCTCGCCGTCAGTTCCAAAACGACAGGGGCTATCAGCAAAGAGGAAATTACCAGAACCGTCAGGGTGGCTATAACCAAGGCGGCTATAACCAGAATCGTCAGGGTGGTTATAACCAGGGTGGTTATAATCAGAACCGTCAGGGAGGTTATCAGAACCGTCAGGGTGGCTATAACCAGGGTGGCTATAATCAAAACCGTCAGGGAGGTTATCAGAACCGTCAGGGTGGCTATAACCAGGGTGGCTATCAAAATCAAAATAACTTCCATAATGGAGGTTATAACCAGCATGGAAATTTCCGTAAACCCGGAAACACTATGAAATTTATTCCCAGGCCAAAACAAATCGACTATGTGATAGATGATATAAATCCGGCTGAAGAAGTTCGCCTTAACAAATATATGGCTAATGCCGGAGTTTGCTCCCGTCGTGAAGCTGATGAATTTATCGCTAAAGGGCTTGTAAAAGTAAATGGAGTAGTAACTACAGAATTAGGCACCAAGATCAAACATGACGATGTGGTGGAATACGATGAAAAAGTAGTGGTGCCTGAAAGAAAATGCTATGTTTTATTAAATAAACCCAAAGACTGTGTCACAACAAGTGATGATCCAAACGGACGTATCACAGTGCTTGATATTGTTAAAAATGCATGTAAGGAAAGAATTTATCCGGTAGGTCGCCTTGACAGAAATACCACCGGAGTGCTTCTCCTCACAAACGATGGGGATCTTGCATCTAAGCTCACACATCCGAAATTCGTTAAGAAAAAGATTTATCATGTTTGGACTGACAAAGATATCAGTGAAGAAGATATGCAACGTATTGCTGATGGAATTGAGCTCTCAGATGGTGAAATCCATGCAGATGCAATCAGTTATGTAAGCGAAACTGATAAAAATCAGGCCGGAATTGAAATCCATAGCGGGAGAAACCGCATCGTTAGGAGAATTTTCGAACATTTGGGCTACAGGGTAACTAAGCTTGACAGAGTTTACTTTGCAGGCCTTACTAAGAAAAACCTCCCCAGAGGCCGTTGGAGATACCTTACTCAGGAAGAAGTCACTGCTTTACGTACAGGCAGATTTGAATAAATTTCATAGAAATAAATAGTTTATAGGTTTCATTCTATTATGAGAAAAACTATAAAGGAAATACTTCGGCAAGGGAAAGAGCTCGCAGGAGAAACCGTAGACGTAAAAGGCTGGGTTCGTACTCGTCGGGGCAATAAGAACGTTCAGTTTGTGGCTCTTAATGACGGAAGCTCAATTCACAACCTGCAGATAGTTTTCGACACTGAAAAATTCCCGGAAGAAATTCTTAAAAGCATAACTACAGGTTCAAGCCTCCATGTGAAGGGGAAATTGGTAGAATCCCAGGGGGCCGGTCAAAGTGTGGAGGTGCTGGCTGAGGATTTGGAAATATATGGCACAGCTCCGGCTGACTATCCATTGCAGAAAAAAGGACATTCAATGGAATTCCTTAGGGAAAAAGCACACCTCCGTCCTCGCACCAACACTTTTGGAGCGGTATTGAGAATACGACATGCCCTGGCATATGCAGTGCATAAATTCTTCAATGACAAGGGATTCTTTTATTTCCATACTCCATTGATCTCTTCGTCTGACTGCGAAGGGGCCGGTGCTCAATTCCAGGTGACAACCCTCCCACTCTCCGATATACCTAAAAACGAAGATGGTTCTGTAGACTATTCGAAAGATTTCTTCGGGAAAATGGCCAGTCTTACAGTATCGGGACAACTTGAAGGTGAACTCGGAGCTACTGCCTTAGGCCTAATTTATACATTCGGTCCAACATTCAGAGCGGAAAACTCAAATACCCCGAGACATCTGTCAGAATTCTGGATGATTGAACCTGAAATGGCCTTCTATGAAATAGAAGACAATATGGATTTGGCGGAAGAATTCATTAAATATTGCGTCAATTATGTCCTGGAGCATTGCTACGATGATATAAAATTCCTCAACGATCATTTCGACCACGAATTGATAGAACGTCTTAACTTTGTGGTTTCCAATGACTTCGTGCGTCTTCCATATACCGAAGGAATAAAAATTCTTGAAGAAAGCGGTAAGAAATTCGAATTCCCGGTCCACTGGGGAGTTGATCTCGCTTCAGAACATGAGAGATATCTTGTAGAAGAACATTTCAAGAAACCGGTAATTCTTACGGATTACCCAAAAGAAATCAAAGCTTTCTATATGAAGCTTAATGATGATGGTAAAACCGTGAGAGCTATGGATGTTCTTTTCCCCAAAATCGGAGAAATTATCGGAGGAAGCCAGAGAGAAGAAAACTACGATAAACTTTCAGCACGAATCAATGAGATGGGACTCGAAGGAATGGACTGGTATCTTGATACCCGTAAATATGGAACTGTTCCCCATAGTGGATTCGGATTAGGATTCGAACGTCTCGTGCAATTTGTCACCGGAATGCAGAATATCCGTGATGTTATCCCGTTCCCAAGATATCCCAAGGCGTGTGAATATTAAGTGAAAAGAGCCTCGAAAATAAAATTCTTAATAGGCGCCATGACAATGCTGTTTGTCATGGCGTTGTCGTGGCTTACACCTGTTGAAGCGCAAGTCTTTAACACCTTTCATCACCCGATTTTTTCTAAAAAAGAAAAGAGGAATCCTGTGAATGACTCTACCCTTACGGTAAGTCTTATCACCTGTTATCCCGGTGAAGAAATTTATGAGCTTTGCGGGCATTCGGCAATTAGAATAAGAGGAGAAAACATTGATTCTGTTTGGAATTTCGGCATCTTTGATTTCGACCAGCCTAATTTTGTCTATAGGTTTGTTAAAGGTGAGACAGATTATAAGGGGATGGCTTATCCTTTCCCTGATTTTCTCAAAGAATACGTAATTACAGGCAGAAAGGTGGTGGAACAGGATCTTAATTTCACTCCGGATGAAGTGAAAAAGATTCATGAAGTGCTTAAGACCGCGGTATTACCGGAAAACGCGGAATATCGTTATAATTACATAAAGGATAATTGTTCCACCAGAATCCTCAATCATATGGATTCTGCGGCCTCTTCCCCTATTATCTATCCCGACAGCGTCCGCTATGGTTCTTTCCGCAACGAAATGAGGGCTTACCATAAAAATTATCCCTGGTACCAATTCGGAATAGATGTAGCTTTAGGATCCGGACTTGACGCTTCCACTAATGCCCGTGAAGAGATGTTTGTGCCGATAGAGATGATGCGAAACGCCGAATCTGCTAAATTTGCGGATGGTCGCCCCTTGGTGAAACAAACCACTGTACTGTATCCGGGGCGCCGAAATGTAGTCCTTCCCCCTACTCCATGGTTTCTTTCTCCTATATTCTGGGCTTGGCTTCTTACATTGGCAATTATGGTAGTGGTGGTATTCAATATCATTACAAACAGATTATATTATCCTCTTTACGCAGTGTGGTTCTTCATCCTGGGACTGGCAGGTTGTCTTGTAACATTTCTGGTCTTTATCTCTGTACATGAATCCACAAGCCCGAATGTGCTCATATTTTGGCTTAATCCTTTCCAGTTTCTTTTTACTGCCGGGATTATAATTAGATCATTGCGTATTCTGGCTAAAGTCATGGCTGTCTATAATGTGGTGGCCTGTGGTCTCCTACTCATCCTCTCACCCTTTATAAGCCAGAGTTTTAACCCGGCGTTTTTCCCCTTATTAGGGTCTTCTTTTGCTTTGGCCGGAGCCTATGCAATAATAATCACTAAATCAAGTTATAAAATAAGATGAACCGCCTGCTCAAATCAGTTGTAGTCGGTCTTGCCGGCATCCAGGGAATCACTCTGGCTGCTGAGTCACGCCCAAAGCTTGTTGTGGGCATTATTGTAGATCAGCTACGCACCGATTATCTGGAAGACTTGAAAGGTATGCTGGGTGCCGGTGGCTTCCAACGCCTTATAGATCAAGGTCTATACCTCAAAGATGTGGATTTCGTAGTGCCTCCCACAGATGCTGCTGCATCAACCGCTATTATCCAAACAGGCACCTTTCCAAGATATAATGGAATATCGGGTAACAAAATTTATAACCCCTCTTCCAAGACCCTTATACCTGTTTTCAATGATGAAGCTTACATCGGTAACTTCACTTCCGAAACTTATTCACCGGCTGCTCTAAGGGTAGCAACCATCACTGATGCATTGTCGGTTGAAGATAAAGGTAAGTCTAAAATCCATAGTATAGCTCCGGATGCTGCACAGGCAATCGTTCTGGCTGGACACACGGGCCAGTCAGCATTTTGGGTAAATGACGAAACCGGACGATGGTCATCTACTACTTATTATCCGAATCCTCCTTCTGTTTTACAAAACCGGAATTATAACAACCCTCTGGTTGCACGTCTTGATACAATAAAATGGACACCTTTGAGAAAGGGAGAGCCCTATCCATTTGTAAATTCTGCAGAAATTAAGGATGGATTCAAATACTCCTTCTCTCGTTCAGACCGAGATCTTTTCTCTCAGTATAAATCTTCTCCCTATGTAAATTCCGATATAACGGAAGCTGCAATCGACTATCTGACAGAACTCAACATCGGGAAAAACGAGGGTCAGACAGATGTCTTGAATATTGCTTATTCTTTATCACCTTTTACGCTTGCAGGGGCTGAATATAGGTATGAGCTGGAAGATGCCTATCTAAGGCTCGACAGAGATCTTGAAAAGCTTTTCAATACTCTGGATAAAACTGCCGGCAAAGAAAATGTTCTGGTTTATCTAGTCTCGACAGGATATTTCGAAGAACCTGAAATTGATAATACAGAATACCGAATTCCCGGGGGCACTTTCTCAGTGAAAAGAGCCACTTCTTTACTAAATGCTTATCTGGCAGCTAAATACGGCAACGGAGCTTTCGTTGATCATTACGCTGAGGGGAAATTATTTCTGGATAAAAACACCTTAGAAGAAAAAGATCTTAACCTCACTAATGTGGCTCAGGAAGCTCGTGATTTTCTCGTAAAAATGAGCGGAGTGGCCGACGCATATACCCTTGCCGACCTGACAGGGGCTACATTGCCTAAATTGGAGGCGCAAAGACTGGCCATAGATCCTAAGACTTCAGCCGATATTTTTCTTGAATTCAATCCGGGTTGGAGCGTTGTGGACGACACAAGGTTTCCCGCTACTAAACTCACTGAGAAATCAACGGCTTATAAAACCCCCGGATTCATTCTCGGCAAGGATATTGAAAAGAAAGTGGTGGAGGAGCCTGTAAAGGCCACGGCCATTGCTCCTACTATAGCCGGAGCTTTAAGAATACGGTCACCTAATTCATCGGAATCAAAATCAATTCTATAAATTCTCTTCTCTACAACATTAAACAAAAACTGTAACTCATTAACCATAAATATATTAAATGGCATTAGGAAATTTACTAAAGAAAATATTCGGAGATCAGAGCGAGCGTGCTGTTCGCCCCTTATGGAATCGTCTTGAAAAAGAAATTAATCCCATAAGTGAGGAAATAAGGAATATCAGTAACGATGATCTCCGTAAAAGAATAGACGTTATTCGGGATTCAATTCGGGGTGAAGCACAGGAATATGAAAATGAAATGTCTGACCTCCGTAAGGAACTTGAAACCCTTGATTACGATAAAAGAGAACCTTATTGGAAGAAAATAGATGAACTACGTGAAGAAAAGTTCAAAATGTATGCCCGTCGTCTTGATGAAGTGCTCCCTGAAGTCTTTGCTGTAGTTAAAGAAACGGCCAGAAGGTTTAAAGAAAATGATTTAATAGAGGTAACTGCCACCCAGAGCGATAGAGATTTAGCCGGAAATGGCAAAGACTTTGTAACAATCGAAGGGGATAAGGCCGTTTACCGGAATTCCTGGATGGCCGGTGGTAACCAGATCACCTGGGATATGGTGCACTATGATGTGCAGCTTATCGGTGGCATGGTGCTTCATGGTATACTGAACGGAGATAAAGCTTCCAACAATATTGCCGAAATGGCTACCGGTGAAGGTAAAACTCTTGTGGCAACTCTGCCTGTGTTCCTGAACGCTCTCACCGGTGAAGGTGTGCATGTAGTAACTGTAAACGACTATCTTGCTAAACGTGACTCTGAATGGATGGGTCCTCTTTATCAGTTCCATGGTCTTACAGTGAATTGTATTGACAAAACCGAACCTAACTCCGAGGAACGTCGTAATGCATATAGATGTGACATCACTTTCGGGACTAATAATGAATTCGGCTTCGATTATCTTCGTGATAATATGGCTCTTCAGACTTCCGATCTTGTGCAACGTGATGAACATTACTATGCAATTGTGGATGAGGTAGACTCAGTGCTTATCGATGATGCCCGTACTCCTCTTATCATTTCGGGGCCTGTACCGAAAGGTGACGACCAGATGTTTATAGAGTTCAAGCCGAATGTGGAAAAAGTTGTAAATGCTCAGAGAAAACTTGTTCAAAACCTGCTCCTCGAAGCTAAAGACAAGATTTCCAAAGGCATGGCCAATGATGATAAAAACCTTATAGAAGAAGGTGGTCTTGCTCTGTTCAGAGCCTACAAAGGTCTTCCGAAACACAATCCTCTCATTCGTTATCTCAGTGAAGAGGGTATAAAACAGTTGATGCTTAAGGTAGAAGCCCGATTCATGGCCGACAACAACCGGGAAATGCCTATAGCTGTAGAACCGCTTTTCTTCGTTATTGATGAAAAAAATCATAGTATTGAACTTACCGATAAAGGTATAGAGGTTCTGACAGGAACTACCCAGGATCCGGAGTTCTTTATTCTGCCTGATATCGCTTCCCAACTTTCTGCTGTAGAGAACCTTGAGGCAACAAAGGAAGAGAAGCAACAGAAGAAGGATGAGCTCCTTCAAAATTATTCCATAAAGGCAGAACGTGTACATACAGTTAATCAGCTTCTGAAGGCCTACACTCTTTTTGATAAAGACGTGGAATATGTAATCGACGACAACAAAATTAAAATCGTTGATGAACAGACAGGCCGTATCATGGAAGGTCGCCGTTATAGTGACGGATTGCATCAGGCAATTGAAGCTAAGGAGGGCGTGAAAGTTGAAGCTGCAACTCAGACCTATGCTACCATTACTCTGCAAAATTATTTCCGTATGTATCGGAAATTAGCAGGCATGACAGGTACAGCAATGACTGAAGCCGGAGAATTCTATGATATTTATAAACTTGAGGTAACTGAAATTCCCACTAATCGTCCGGTAATCAGGAACGACCAGAATGACAGGGTATATCGAACCAAGAAAGAAAAATATGCGGCAGTAATTGCAGAGGTGGAAGAAATGGTGAAACAAGGACGTCCGGTTCTTGTGGGTACTACCTCAGTAGAAATTTCAGAGCTCCTCTCCAAGATGCTTCAGTTAAGAAAGATACCTCATCAGGTATTGAATGCGAAGCAACACCAGAAGGAAGCCGAAATAGTGGCTCATGCAGGTAAAACTTCCACTGTTACTATAGCCACGAATATGGCAGGTAGAGGTACCGACATCAAGCTTCCTGCAGAGGTAAAAGATGCCGGAGGTCTCGCTATCATAGGTACCGAGCGACATGAATCACGGCGTGTAGACAGGCAGCTTAGAGGTCGTTCCGGACGTCAGGGAGACCCGGGTTCCTCAGTATTCTTTGTATCGTTCGAAGATACCGTGATGCGCTTGTTCGCAAATGAAAGAGTAGTTAAGACTCTCGACCGTCTTGGATTTGAAGAGGGCGATATGATAGAGAGCAAAATGGTGACCCGCTCTATAGAAAATGCACAAAAACGTGTAGAAGAAAATAATTTCGGTATTCGTAAACGTCTTGTTGAATATGACGACGTAATGAATGCTCAAAGAAAGGGTGTATATGGCCGCAGACAGAATGCCCTTAAAGGTCAGAGAATAGGAACGGATATTTCTAATATGATATATGAAACCGCTCGTGAGCTCTCTAACCGTAACTATGAAAACGGGTTCCCGGAATTCGCGGAAGACGTGCTAAAGAATATGGCAATTGAAGTACCTTTCTCTGAAATTGAATACAATAAGCTTGATTCTGCAGAAGTAGCAGATAAACTGGCGGAGGAAGCCATGCGTACTTATGAGCGAAACAAGCAAAAGATGGCTGAAGGGGCAATGCCTTATATAAAGGAATTTGTGGAAGAAAGAGGAGCCACAGGACCTGTAGGAGTGCCAATTACAGACGGTAGACGTGTTTTCAATATTCGTTGCGATATCAAGGATGCTTATGAAAACGAATGCAAGCCTCTCACCAAAGCATGGGAGAAAACCGTTCTACTCTCTTCTATAGATAAATCTTGGCAGGAACAACTACGCGAAATGGACGAGCTTCGTAAATCCGTTCAAAATGCCTCATATGAGCAGAAAGATCCTTTAGTAATCTATAAACTCGAGGCTTATGAACTTTGGAAGAAGATGCTTTGGGAAATGAACTCTAAGGCAGTGGCCACATTGATGAGAGGCCGTCTTGCAGTGCCTGATTATGAAACAGCTAAAGCTGCTGAAGCTCAGGCTAAGGAAGCGCAGGAACAACAACGTCAGGCTGCTTCTCTTGCAAAACAACAGCAGATAAGACGTGAATACAGCACTACGGGCACAACTTCCAATCCCTATGCCAATTACAGCACCACTCGTGAACAATATCCGGGTGAAGCGGCTCAAAGAGCAGCAGGCCAGAATGTCAGCAGACGTCAGAGTCCTACGGCTCCGATTAAAGCTATGCCAAAGGTAGGAAGAAATGAGCCCTGTCCTTGTGGAAGCGGCAAAAAATATAAAAACTGCCACGGCAGAGACTGATTTTTTATTATATTATAAAAAGAAGCTCCTCTAAGTTGATTAGGGGAGCTTTTTTATTTAGAGTATATTGTGTTGTCTACATTGACAGAGCCATGAAAAGCCCATAACCTATAATACCAATGAAAAACGATACTCCTGTCCATAGTTTGGCTTTTCGATTGTATTCGTAAGACAAAATATTGTCATGTGCATTCCAAAGCCTTTTGCTTTTATAAGCATATACTAACGCAACAATACCTGTGGGAAGACAACAGAATATCGTGACAAGCCATGCATATCCGATCATTGACATTGGTGGAATTGTCTTATCTTTTTTATCCTCGATTTCTTCCAATGTCGGAAGAGGATCTTCCCCGGCCTCTTGAAGAAATTTATCGAATCGTGTGGGTGCAGGTCCTTTTTCAGAATCCGGTAATACCTTATATTTATCTAAATCAGTCTGTATGTCCTTGGCGGGAACGGCCACCGGATGCATCACATCATACAAATGATTCCTGAATAGTCTGCAGACATCAGCATTTTCTTCGGCCTTCTGCCAGTCATGCATACCCTTGGTCCATATGTATGTAGAGGGTCTCACTCCCACTTTAGGAAGTTCCTCGAGAGTAAAGGGACCCTTCTGCTCTCCATCGAGCATAGCATAATACTTTCCGCTCATTTATAGATAAGAAAGATTTGTGAAATTACCGAAAAAACTTCCGAAAGACCAGGCAATTATAATGCCGATTCCGGCAAATATTAATCCTATTATAGTCATTAACCGGGCATTTGAATTTGCTGCATCTCCTTCACGGTCATATCCCATCATATATAGGCGGTTGGCTTTGTTGGCTTGAACAATGCCTATTATTCCGAAAATAGCCCCTATACATGAAGCAAAAAACCCGACTATTGTGGCTACAATGGCCCAGGGCAACCAGTTTGTACGCATCCCGGGACGGTAGCCGTTTCGGTATCGGTCATATCGGTCATAAAAGCGATCCTGATTATGATAGGTATGCCCTTCTTGATACTGCGGATTATCTCCGAAAGGATGTGAATGTTTATGTTGATCCTCATAAGGATGCCCATGAGGACGAGATTCATATGGATCTGGATCTGGATTAGGATTGGGATTGGCTTGTGGACCGGTGTATTCAGGAGGAACCGCTTCAAATGGAGATTCTTTAGGTGAAAAAGCCGGTATTAACTCCGGTAAAGTCTTGGCAGCTACCCAATTGTCGAGACCCGGCTTCCAAACCAATGTCTCCGGTGTCAGGGATGGATGCAAGGTAACCTCATCCAAGGTATAGGGTCCGGTCGACTTTTCGTCTACCACCATATAATATTGCTGGGGGTATTCTTGTGCCATTCTTTTTTATTTTATTTATTTATTGCAAAGTTAAGCAATGTTTTAGAAAACTTTGTAATGTGTTTCTATTTTTCCCGTTTAGAAGAATTAATGCATTTAGATCGGTACTAAAGAAATTGTTCTTTGATTTTAATATAAATTTTAAAATAGACCCTTATTTTTCACTTTTGCTTTTTTCTTTTTATTTCTTATCTTTGCACCACCAAATGCGATAATAGCTCAGTTGGTAGAGCATCAGCTTCCCAAGCTGAGGGTCGCGGGTTCGATTCCCGTTTATCGCTCAAAATTCTCAACAAAAAACAGGTGGTTATTTTCAAAATAATCACCTTTTTATATCAAAATGAGTTATCTTTGTTTCTTATGAAAATGATAGAATTAAATTTGGAGAAGATCTATGAACTTTG
>JAFLTS010000002.1 GCA_022509185.1 Muribaculaceae bacterium
AGTTCAACCCCTGGAACGGGGTTGATGGAATGAGGTGAATACCTTTCTAATCCGAGGGTTCCGGCTTCGCCTCCACCCCCGGCTACCAGGATTAAACCCTATCGGGTTTTTTATAGTTCACCCCTCTTCGAGGGCTGAAGATAAGGTAGAGTTATCGTGGAAACCCACGGCTCAAGACCCGTGGGTTAACCAAATGTTGTGCCTACGGCACAAGATGGCGGGTTAATGGTTTTTGTTTCGGAGAGGAAACATTCCTGTTTCCTCCTTGAGGAAGTCGGAAGACTTCCTCTCCGTGGAAACCTACGGCACAAGATGCCGGGGGGTGATAAGGTTTTTACGGTTTGACAATACCTTTTTTACTAAGGAGACGGTGACATAAGAGCAAGGGGCCGGATTATTGATGATGTCGAAGATGATATCGTCAAGTTTAACGGTGGGAAATTTCTGTCTTGTTTCCACAACCCGACGGTAGATCTCCTCATACATTCTTCTACGCTGAGGGTACATATCCTTGAGCACCTCCTCCCCTTTCAGCATTTTCATAATCACCCTCATCGCTCTTAGTTCACTAACCCAGAAACGAGGAGCGGGTGCATCCACAGCTTCCTGACAAGCCCTGTCAATGCTTATACGGGACTGTTGAGCGATGGCCCGGCGGAAGTGATGGAGCAATACCATGTTTCTTTCAGTAGTGAATTCAGATACACTGTTTTTCTTTTTCATTTTTATAAATGTTTTAAAATTTGACGGCAAAATTATATTAATGCTAAAATTTTTCCAAATTTTTCTTTCATGTTATATAACATATCCAATTTTTATTAAGTATAGCTATGGATAACCAAAACAATGTTTACAGTAAATATAATTTTGCACCATGAAAACTTTAAAATCAATAATCCGCGAGCTTTTTTCAGAGAGAAATGCAAGCAACCAAAGAGTCGAAAATGAAACCATACCGGCTGCAGAGAACCAACAAACAGTTATTAACCACCAAAATCAAGATGATGAAACAGAAAATCATGAGATGGATGGAAGTGATCGGCTGGATACTTCCATTGATCAGCAAGATGATCGAGATGCTGAAAAATTTCAGGAGTCAGTTGAATCCGGAGACGGAGACGGAGACGGAGAGGGTGAAAGATCCGGAACCGACGCAGACACAGGAACCGGAACCGGAGAAAATGAAGAAGACACAGAAAGAGAAATCGAAAGAGAGATTACTCTGACCGAACTTCCCGAGTTTAAAGCCGCTTTAGAGAAAGCTTATAACGAAGGAGTGATTGCAGGTCGCAATCAGAAGATTGAGGAATTACACTTCCCGAAGAAGGAGGATAATATACCGGCTTTTAAAGGAATTACTGAAAAACCGGTGCAGACAAATATCTTCTCGATAGCACGCGAAGCATAAGACACCTCAAGAAAAATAAACTACAAAACACAAACTATAAATTAAGAATATGTATACAAAAGAATCACAAGACAATGAAAGCGTTCAGCTGATTTCCGGAACACCTTCCGTAAGCGAGGGAACTGCAGGTTTGAAAGATATCGTGCCCGGCCAGGCTGCATCAGTAAGTATGGCAGCCGATGCTACAGGAGGTATCACAGCCGGGAATTTTATAGAACCTGATGTTGACAAAGAGCTGTTTGAATTCAACAGTGAAGACACTCCTTTGATGAACCTCATGTTGCGTGCCAAACGTGTAAATGTAAACAGTCCGGAGGTTGACCATTACATGATGGACGAGGCCAAATCCTGTGTTTACACCACCGGATCGGCCGGAGGGACTACAAGAGCCTATACCACCCTGCCATTGGATGAAGGTGATGCAAATGCATTACGTCCCTATACCACCCTGCTGGTGAAAGATGTAGACGGCTATGACGTGGAGGGGAAAACCAAGACACCGGGCAAAGACCTGATGCTCTTTGTGACAGGGCATGACACCACTACCGGATTCCCGGTCGTAAGGGCGGTGAACGGAAAGAAAACAACGCCCGAGGATGAGTTCGGACAGATACCGGCAATTCCTGCCGGAACAAGAATCGTTATCCTGGCCAATTCTCTTTACGAAACCCAGAAAGAGGTAGACCCCGACCTTATTCTCCCGCAGCCCACCAGAATCTATCTCCAGAAACGTGGCATGAACCAGGTTGTAAGCGACTATTTCGAGAGTCAGAGAAAGAGGATGCCATTCTCGCAGGCGGTGATAGCCGAGCAGGCGATAGCCAATTTCAAAGTGAGGGGCAACCGTACGCTCTGGGCCGGAAGAGCCGGCAAGTTCAAGGTGAATGTACCCAAGATGGGAATGCAGTATGTGTATACCACCGAAGGTCTACGCTGGCAGTTCAGAAAGGAACTGGAGGAACCCGGCACCTGGACTGTAGATAAGATCATCGCCATGGCCAAGATGTTCTTCACCGGAGAGGATGTGCCTAAAAGCGCCTTGCTGCTTGCCGGCAAGAATCTGCTTGAATCGATACAGAAGATCGACTATTCCAGACATCCCGAAATTAATATCACCACGAAACAGAACAGCGTGGGTTGGACAGTGACCAATTTCCATACCGTTTTCGGTGATATCGAGATTAAAAGGGAACCGACCCTCGACCGTCTTGGCTGGAGCAATTCGGGAGCCTTGATCGGCGACAACCGTCTCGTGCATTATGTTTATAGCGAGCAACATTCCTTCGAAGACCGAGTGGAAGGAGAAGAGGCTACCCGCAACGGGCTTCTGATATGGGATGCCATAGCGTTGAAAGGCACATGCCATCTGTGGATCAACGGTGAAGGGCGAGATTATGAAAGCGGCTCTTCCATTATAAAGCTCTGGGACCAGGTTACCGCCCCGGCCCTCGACCAGACGAAAGACGGCAATATCTATTATCTCACCGTGGATTGTCCGGGCATGAGCAAGACAGCTCAGTCGGGACAGCTCTGGAAAGCTAATATCTCAGGCAGCACACTGACCTGGAGCCGCGTGAAGGGTGAGTTTAATTAAGGTTTGACGGACACACGGGCCGTGTGTCCCTACTTTTGAAACGGGATAATCGTAATAAAAAACATGATGTATTATCACGGATAAAAATTAAAAACGATAAGACTAAAGATAACCAAGATTATTATGAAGAAAACTTATGCAGTGAGGGGACTTCTGGAATGGCAGGTGGCCCTGGAGGTTACCGGCGCAATCCTCAGGATCTGCTTCAGTGGCGGAAGCATGGGTTCCAACGGAGTGATCCCGGCAAAATATATAACCGACAATGAGGCTATACAGCACATTATCGAACAGTCGGCCCATTTCAAATCGGGAAGAATTATCCTGCTGAGCATTGAAACCCCGGCTGAAAAGAAAGAAGAAAATCCTTCCGGGAATCAAGAAAACAAAGGAACAGCCACCATGAACAGCCGCAATCATGGCAAGAATAAGGATTGAACAACTGGCTTCAGATGTTGCAGCCTTGAAAGGAGAGGCTCTTCTTCCGGAATGTGAACCGGAGGAATCTCCCTTTCCGGATATGGAAACCCGGGTGCGAATACTCGCACCCGGAATCCTGGCCGTCCTTCTGAAAGAATCAGATCTATCTGATATTCACACAAAAAATTTACCCGGCTCTGTCACAATCGACGAGGAGGGTGTGGCCGGAATTCCTCTTCCGGAGGATTTCCTGAAATTAGTATGTGTGAGAATGAGCGACTGGACAAGACCTGTGACCCATATCACAGGGTCGGAGGATGCGGATTCCTATCTTCAGGGGAGCCGTATATCCGGCATCCGTGGAAATCCTCACAGGCCGGTAGTTATCACGGATTATGATGCCTCGGGGAAACCGATGCTGAAGCTTTACACTACAGCCAAAGGCTCAAAACTACAAACGGGTCTTTATATTCCCAGACCCGTTGTAAGCGATAATTCGATTGATGTGCCCGACGGATTGTATCCCCGGTTGTTGAAAGAGATATCCTCGGCTATTTAGAAAGAGACGCTCCGGTTTAGAAAGAGACGCTCTGGTCCATCATGGCGATGATTCGATATATACCGTAAATGCTCTCTTTAGGCACCAGGAAAGGAGGATAATCCTTATTGTAGCTGCGGGCCTCGAGATACTCGTCGCTCTTTTCGGAGGGGTAAAGAATTTTCACCATAGAGCCGTTTTCAGTGTCGAGCACGAGCGGAGTTCCCCACGGTATAAAAGCCTTATCATTAATACGCTTCACAAAGAGATAAACTCCGTCGTGAATCTTCGGTTCCATACTGTTTCCATGTACTCTGATGGACAGATCCACACCACTAAAAGGAGAGTATATCTTCTGACATTCATCTGCAGATACCCCCGTGACATAATCCTCGAATTTGCCGGCATGAGCCGCCAATGGAATGAGGGGCACCATATGCCGGTGGAGCTTATATGGATCCACATCTTTGCGGCCGAGGTCGCGATACATTTCCCCTTCGCCATATAAGAGCCAGTCTCTGTTAAGCTGCGGATAAATCTGAATAAGACGTTCGATCTTTTCTTCGGGCATAGATTTCCTCATAGAAGCGAGATAAGCAGGGGAAAGACCCATCTGTCGAGAGAATTCACTGGCCGAGATCCGTTCAGACTTTAAGAATTGCTGTAATCTTTCTTTGACGTTGCTCATAATTTAGAGTTTATGATTCAGAGTGAAGGGTATAGAGTGCAAAATTTTTGCAGTGTTCAGGATTCTTTTCACTGTGTTTGTGCACTTTATTATAGCAAAGTTATAGATATTTTTTAATTTTTCAAAATTTATTATGAAAACAGTTAACATTGATATATCGAAAAAGGATATTTTAGAGGTAGTTGCTATAAATACAGCCTATACGGGAGCTAAAAATCCCGGAGATTCTTCCATTTTTGAGAGGGTTGCCACTATCAGCGAGGATGACGAGATGTTGTCGCGACATTGGCCGGTGGTTTTCGGTTCACTGTCTGATAAACTGCGAAACTTTATTGTTGATTCTCAATACGGCGCTGATTCTTTCAGCATCTCTCTGGAACTTAGCGGGGCTTTTGATGAAGCTATGTTACCGGGAGTAAAAAACGATTTGTTCTCCTATGTGGCAGCCGCAATGACGTCACATTGGTTTCTTTTCTCCTTTCCTGAAAAGTGGGAAGAATGGGAAAAACGGGGTCGGGAACTTCTTGATTCGGCAGTAGCCAAGCTTTGTGTGAGAAGAAGACCTGTGAGGAACAGAGTTTAGTATTGATAATAGAAACCAAATCCATTAACCCGTCATCTTGTGCCATAGGTACAACATATGGTTAACCCACGGGTCTTGAGCCGTGGGTTTACGGAGAGGAAGTCTTCCGACTTCCTCCTTAAGGAAACAGGAATGTTTCCTTTCCAAAAAAATACAATCCAAGATTCAATAAAAAAAATTTTTATGAAAAAAGCCATATCATTGCAATTACAACTTGCCGAGATAATCTATGATATCCAGAACAAGACCTATCTTACCGGCCGTTCACTTTCAGGCAACGATAACTATAGCCATATAGCGAATATGCAGGCGAACGATGATGATGAGAATGCCGCCCAGATTCTGAGGAGCATCACAACAGCCTTTTCAGTGCTTCGTAACCGCCTTTCAGAGTATATTCTTTCGGATGAAATAATAAGTTCTAATGAATCACTCACCACTGAAGACAGTCTCACGATAGCCTTGTCTATGCCCTCGAATTTCAACGGAGCCGTAACCAAGAATCTGGGAGAACTGGCCCATCAGTTCATAGTTGCGCATGCAGTTGCCGACTGGTTTGCCATCACAGCCAAGGGGGAAACGAGTGACTATACAGAGGTGGCGGAAACGAGCCTTAAGATGATTGAGGAGGCATTGTGCAAGCGATCGAGACCGAGCCGCACGGCAGTCTGATAAAATAGTAAGCCGGCAGGCTATTGGACTATAAGGGAAGGGCTTATTAAAAGCGAAAGGAGGGCGGCTTCAGAAAAGCCTCCCTCCCGGATTTAAATAAAAACTATGAATAAATTATTTTTTTTCCTTATAATCCTCATCTAACAATGTTCCATCATGCAAATGATAAGTAATCTCCGGATCTCCATTTGCACTGGTAGTTATCTGAATACGAACACAATCGTAAGGTGGATCAATTGGCTTGTTTGTGACGCTTTGTCCCGTGGCAACACAGGCTTGATTTCCATATCGCTCGAATATCCATTCTACTGAAACATTCTCTCTTACAATATCAAAGGGAGCCTTGAAATAGCATCCATAGAAATCAGTCGTAGATTTTACAAGACATGTGTGTTCCTCATGAGTACCGTTATTATGCTTGGTTCTTAAACCTGCACCGAAAGTAACATCAGTGAACGTAACTTTTCCCCACTTCTCACCTGGATTAGTGAAACCGCGTAGGTTACTGCTTGTGACATTCAAATTCTGGTCCTTATTCATCTCAATCCCATTAGGCCACCAATTCTTAGATTGTGAAACATCAGATTCATTTACTTTAAGAGTCGGATCCAGAGCAATGGTCTGGTAAACATCATAAATATTGACTTTCTCAACATTCACCTCGCTCATATTCTTGTTAGGTGCAATCATAATTCCTGCCCAGGCATATGGATCCCCTCTAAGCACCACATTCTTTATCGTGGTAGGCTGTTTATACCAGTCGGATGAATCCCAGTTTGGCAAAATACCGCTTTGCTGATATTCATAACGGTCACGAGCTGTGACAAACATTGTACAACTACCTTCTTTATCCACATAACTCGGTGTAATAACAGATCTTCCGCCCATACCACCTTTACCATCAACCAGAACACTTTCTACATACAAACCTGCTCTTGAAGAAGAGGTAACCCAATTAATCTCTTCGTCAAACGGAAGATTTGCCGGGAAGGAGAATGTTTCCTTTGTTTCTTTATCTGAATTATCATAGTTAGCACCCCAGTTATCAATATTACAATGAATATTATATCTATTCATCAATATCTTAGTGTATGCAGATGGGGTTCCTGTATAATTAGCAGTAAGATAAACCTTATCCATAAACCAAGATGAAAGTATAGGCAGATACTGAAGATCAGCTTTTCCTAACTGGGTAACCCTGTTTTTCTTATAATCCTCTTGCATATCATAAAATGGGGGAACAGAGGGATCCTTACCATCTTTATCAGGCTCAAAGTAGTAGATACCGAAATCCAATAAGGAAACATTAGAGGCTGAATTGTTTAAATTTTCCTTAACCTTGGAAGCATCTTTATATACACCCCAGTCTACATCATCACCTCCAACAAAGGTCTGGGCAAAACTCAGGTATGTATCAGCAAGGTATCCGTATCCTGTCTTGTATAATCCGTTCTCATATACATTCTTAAGATAATTGAAAGGATATATCTGAGACAGCATAACAACAGAGTTTGAAATCTTATTATTATTTATTTTATCCGGATAAGATTTGCTAAGGTTAACCTTGGCTCCTGTATTATGAGGATTCAGCATTTCCAAACTACCGATAAGTCCACCTAATCTTCTGAATCCCTGGATATAAAGATTTCTTACTTCGCAATTGGTTACTTCACCACTCATCTTTACTTTAACACCATTTTGATCTACATCCTTGGCTTCAGTATTGAAACAACCAATCAGACCTCCTGTATTTGCACCTCGAGCATAGGTTCTATCTTGATCCGGTGCTTTCTCTTCTGCTCGAAGCATTGGGATATTTTTAATAGTACCTCCGTCTATAACACAATTATCTATAACAATATGATTTCCATAAGCATATCCTACGAGGCCACCAACATTATTATAGCCAAGAACATCAATATTGGTCAGGCGAAGATTCTTTACCTGAGCATTTTCACCTATCATACCGAAGAAACCTCTTGCAAACCAGGTTGGATTATCATAAGGTTTATTATCACGGTATTTATCATTTTCATTTTCATCTGTACAGCTACCGGCAATAGCATTATTAGCCTGACGAGAACGTGGATGCACCTGAGCTCCGAACTTCTTAATAGTCATATTCGAGATAGTATGACCGTTTCCATCGAATATTCCAAAGAATCCCCGGAATGACCAATCTCCATATCTGGATATAGATGCAATTGCCTTACTATCGCTAAATAATTCCCCTGGTTTAAAAGTATCTCTACCCTGGTCAAGATTATGACACTCAAAACCAATCGGAATCCATTCAATACCACTCAGATCTATATCTGCCATAAGTCTTACAGTAGCCTGATTCCTTTGAATACAACTTGGAAAGACTCTATCTTTTCTTGCAGCATTTCCTGAGAAATGGAAATTACCACCCGGAGGCCACCCTTCTTCACTTGCAGATTTTTGATGTACACTCGCAACTTTTTGGTGAGTAGCTACCATAATTCTTTCCCTTAGTTTAGGATCTTTCGGTTCTTCAATATAAGGAGCCGTAAAATACTTCTCATTTCCTTGAAGATCATAATAAGGATAAGATTTACCAAGATCCTCCGCATATACGGTTTCTCTGACCACCATCTTTCCGTTAACCATCTGCTGGAACCATATAAGACCATTACGGTTGGAAATCTCTATCACGTCATCTTTCGCATTGTAATATACACCGTCGGCAAGCGGACCGCTCCATTCCCAATCCTCACCATTCGACCAGCCACTGTATTCTCCTGCAAAGTCTTTGTCAAGTTTTACCTCGATAGTGGGCTTTTCGGTTAGAAGTTCATGGCTGACTATATTGGTACGCCAGTTTCTCTGCACGGGTACATGATTGATATCAAGAACGAGTTTCTCATTCTCTTCAGTACCGTCAGAAAGCCACATCCTGACATTATTGACAACCACAGCCTCATCCTTGGTGCTTGACGTAAGAATATAACACATAGAGAGCCATTTGAAGGTTTCGCCCTTCTTGCCATCATTATTTTCCAAGTTGGCATAATCAAGATACCCGTCTTTACCATGGCTTACCGGCACTCCATCTTCAACAACATACTCTCCATGCTTGTCATCCATGAATCCATCTTTGGGTTTGCCTTCCGAATCAAATTTTTCCTCATCGTTATAAAGATGCACTTTAAGGAATTCCTCATTCAAATATTGATCATATTTCATTCCCTCATGATAAGGATTCTTCTCATAGTGAGTACCTTCTTCATCGTCCCAGAGATACCATTTACTTGAATCAAATACTGTCTGATCGAATGAACGAACATCAGGACGATTGTATTCCCAGTCAAACTTAGAGAATGATGGAAAATCAGGAATTTCACATTCAGCGTAAGCCGGTATCGGAGCCCTGGCAAAGTCTACAACGGCGAAAGCCTCGGCAGTCTTATCAGCGTAATCCGCTTGGTCTTTTTCTCCGTATGGATCATCAGAAGTCGTGCTCCAATAAGTTTTATCCCTCACCACGTCAAGATAACGTGCTGCCCGATTGATACGCACTCTTGAGTGGGTATACTTAACGTGAGCATCACGGGTTATAACTTCATAATCATAACCTGAAGTACCGATATTAATCTGAGACAACGGACGATATAGATATACATTTTGAGTCATATTGTTTCCTGTGACTTCGATCTCTACACTCCGGCAGAATGCATCACGTAACTCGTCATTATTAGGAGTGAGAGATGCTTCAGTTGAATCAGAATGGTCCAGACTGTTCACTAATGAATATTTCACTTCAACCTTGCGAAGATCTGAAAAATCATATGCACGGCAATTCTCGTTCTGTGCCCAGAAAGCCACTGTATATGTCTGGCCTTTTTTGAGAGTCAGATTAATTGTAAAAGGGAAACCGTCAGTCACTCTTTTGGCTGTCTGAGCCTCACCATGACCGAAATAACTCTGATCAAGACCATCATCGGCCCCAAGACCATATTTGTCAAGGAGTTCATAGGTTTTTTCATCCGGATTCCACCAATATACAGCATAAATAAGCACGTTAGCTTTGCTACCGTCGCTGATATGGGTAGTCTTTAACTTAGAATTTTCTTCAGCGCGGGTGCTTACCGCAGCGGCTTCCGGAGCGATTGTGAATGACACCTTCACCTCATCGCCGGAAAGATCATCACCATAATTAGCAAAGGTGTCATCTTTACAGGATGTGACCATAAACATAGAGGCTATAGCCAACCATCCGAATAAATGTTTTATTTTATTAAATTTCATAGCTTTTCACTTACGTTAGGTTATTCATTGCTATTCTTATGGTTCTGATAATAATCATCATTCTCTCCTTTATTATCTTTATTGCCATAAAGATTATCAAATTCCGGATTTCGGTAACCACCTCCATTACTTGTCCATTGAAGAGAACCATCCTGGGTATTTCCGAATTTTTCATCCCATAACCATTTGTCATCGTCGATATGGCTGTCTTTATCATGTTCGCCACAATAATCAGGCACCAAATAAATCAAGCCTTTAACATTAGTGATAAAGAAGCTATCGCCCAAGATGTTTGTACGCCAGTTCTTTTGAACGGGAACATTATGCAAAGTATAGCTTATTGTATTATCATTCTTGTTAATATCAGGCTTTTGAACTTTACCTTCATTGTCTACTTCACCACCTTTGGCCGTGAATGTCACTTCTGAAAGAACACTTCCGGTGGTTACACCCTCGATATTTTGAATATCTGAGGCTTCAGGTACGAGAATATAGCTCATTGAAAGGTATTTATAGCTTTCTGTGAATGGACGCTTAGGATCATCCTGATCATTAAATGCTGTCCAGTAATCCGACTGAAAATCTAAATACTCCTTGTATGGAACATAAACGGCATATCCGTCAGCATCTAATTTCGGTTCATAAGGATTCTTAATATAAGTTTCCCCTTTTTCTTCAGCTTCCTTCTCCAATTTCAATTCACTATCTGAATAGAAGGCTTTCTCATCCTTATAAGATGTCCGATCACGTTCTACTCTTAAGAATTCATCCTTTTCAAAGGAGGTATAACTGATTAAAGCGAACTCCGGGCCAACTTTATTTTTGTCTACATCCCAATGTATAAAAGCCGGGAGACGGTTCCAGCTAAAGGTAACATCTGTAGTGGCTGATTTATCCTTAAGATCATCTATTTCCTTAAAATCATCCGAGGAAAGAGTCTTACCATTGATAACATCATAATATTTGGCTACTCCTTTAAACTCAATTTTAGAGATTTGATAACTTACGGGACTCGGTTTTAAGGCAGCTTCGCCTTCATAATCCCATCCCACCGTTCCTACATTCACCTGAGCGAAAGGACGCTTTAGAATTACGGTCTGTGTCTGAGCCTTACCGCTGAATGTCACCATACCACAGAAAGCATCACGGAGTTCCTCATTGTTTAAGGCACCTTCATAATTCACTTCAACCTTAGAAAGGTCGGAAGTATCATAAGCTGTACATTTTATGTTCTGAGCCCAGAAAGCGATAAGGTACTCTTTGTCGGCTTCTGTCTGCACTTTGATTGTGGCAAAACCTTCAGGGAATACTCCATCTACTTCCAAATGGTTCTGACCATTTTTTACTCCATTTACTTTCACTGCCATGTCCTCATTCACGAAATCCATATTGAGGAAATAAGTTTCCTTAACAGTTTGGCCATCCTTAACATATGTATAAGTAATGGACTTAGCTCCGGCAGGTACTTTATCTTCCGATTCCACTTTCTCATAAACAGCGAAGATAAGATCGTCGATATGACTGCCATCGCTGATATGGAATGACATATCCGGGTCTTTAATTTCTTCGTCACGGGTACCTGTGGTCTGTTTCTGAGGTATCACATTGAAAGTAACTTCACGCAGTTCTCCGGGCAGAGTGTTGTCAGTTTCGGGAGCAGCCATATCCTTATCGGCACAAGCTGTGGCAAACAACACTGCGCTTCCGGATAACCATGCATATATATATTTATTCAGTTTCATAGAAATTCTAATTTGGTTAGTTTATCCTAAAGGAGTTCACTCAGTTGTGTCTTCCGTTTCGGGGTTGTTTGCACTGCCCTCGTTTTCATTCCAATCGGCACCCTCGTATCTGTCATCTTCCGGACCGGTCTCTCCTGTCAAATAGCCGTTGTATTCACCGGAGAATTTATTATCAATAATTACTCTGAAAGTCCACATATTGAAAATACTTGGATCGGGATTCGGGTCATCCGGATCGGGGGTGTCCGGAGTCGGTGGCACCGGCACCGGAGGAGTCGGAGGAGTAGGATCGTCCGGATCAGGATTATTCGGAGGTGTCGGCACCGGATCGGGGTCCTCGGGATTCCATGGATCGTCAGGATCCAATGGATCATCCGGTGTACCATTCGGATTACTCATTGTAAGACCTCCGAGAATATTCGTTCTCCAGTTTCTTTTCACCGGTACATTCTTCAATGAGAAGTCGGATACATGAGTAGAACTCAAGCCGGTTTTGAAAGCAACTTCAAGATTCACAGTAGCTGCATCTTTTTTCTCATAATTTACATTTCCACTGTCATCTATACCGTATTCTTCTGAAATAAGTTCTCCGTTGTTATGATAATGACCACCTGGCACCAGAACATAAGTCATTGAAAGATATTTGAAAGTCTCGGTGCGAGGATCACCCTTCTTCACTATTTCACCGGAAGTTGCCTCCCATTTGTCATCATCTTCTGTCTGCCATTCTCCATCAAACCACCATAGAGTAGGATAATAGGTCTGATATTGTAGATACCCTTCTTTCCCGTCAAGATCAACGAGAAGGAATTCTTCAGGAGCAAGTTTTTTATCATAAACAATTGTCTCCCAATAATTTTTAGCTGTCAAATTTGATATATTACTCCAATTCCAGTAAGATGGGATTGTATTATATTCAAACGTTACCGGTTCTGTGCCAGCCACACCGATTTTATCATTGAGGACGTCTATTGTATTCGCAACTCCTGTAACCTTCACTTGCGAATAAAGATAAGGTTTGCCCGGCACCGCATGTTCAAGAGTAGTCTTGAGGTCGGCTCCGGTAGTTCCAACATTTATTTGTGCGAAGGGACGATAGAGAGTTACAAATACTGACGGATCGTTACCTTTGAATTCTTTATATGCACAGAAGGCATCACGAAGTTCGTCGTTGTTTAATGCATTACCATATTTCACTACTACATTTGTAAGATCTGTAGTATCAAAAGCTTTGCAAGAACTGTTTTGCGACCATGTCACAATCTTATATTCCTTATCGGGATCAAGGTGCATATCGAATTTAATCAACTTCTTTCCTTCGATTGTGTACCATTTGATAAGGTTTTGTGAAGTAGGATCCATGGGTAATACCGTTTTGTCTCCTTCTTTTATATCTTCGCTCAATGCATTATTACGATATTCAGAATTCAATTTGTAATTACCGTCTTCCTGTTTTTCATATATTGCGAAAATCAATACATCAGCTAAATTTCCCCGGCTCAAGCTTGGTGAGAAATTTGAATATACAGGACCACGTGTGCCGAATTCGTTTCCTTCGGTCTGCAAGGTGAAGCTTACCAAACCGGTAGACACGGTATTTTGTATGCCATTGTCATCAAAGTCCTTATTGTCGGAACAAGCCGCTGTAAATGTCAGAGCTCCAACCGACAACAGTTTGAAAAAGTTTTTAATCGTTATCATGTGTTATTAGCTCTTTAATTATTTTGTTGATGGATTATGTTCTCCGTAGTAATCACTGACAATCTGAGTTTGTCCCGGGGTCTGTCCTAAGATTTTTGAAGGATCATCCCCCGTTTTGGGAGGATTATTACCGGGTCCCGGATTTGGTTTCTCCGGATCATTTGGATCCCAGGGTTCCTCATCCTTTCCGTTGGGGTTATTTTGTGTAAGCCCCCCTAATATATTCGTACGCCAGTTTCTTTGAACAGGTACCTTCGACACTACAAGTTCCCTGGATGTACCATCAGTACCTATAAACGAAGCTTTAATATTAACGGTGGTTTTATAGAGATCATCGGAATCCGGTTTAGGTTCAACTGAGCTTCCTGAATCGTAGTTCGGAGTTTTATTTTCAATAGATGGAACTAAAACATAAGTCATCGAGAGATATTTGAAAGTCTCAGTACGGACATCTCCGGCAACAGCCACAGTATTTCCTTTGGAATCTTTTCTGTCGTACCACCAAAGAGTGGGATAATAAGTCTGATAATCAAGTATGGAGCCATCCTGATTAAGGTCAATCTTCAGATATTCTTCATTAGGATAATCAGTTCTAACGAAATCATCCATAGTCTTTGGTTCTACGTAATCGTAATATGCCGGAATAGTATTTTTTTGGAATGTTACTTTTCCAGGTTCTTTTTCAATCACCTTGTCTTCAAGAACATTGAATCTGTTGCAGACACCCTCTATTTCTATTTCCGATTTAACGTAAGGTTTTATGCCGGATGTTTTTGCAAGACTTGCTATTTCAGCCCCGGTGGTTCCTATATTAATCTGAGCAAAGGGACGGTACAGGGTTACAGAGATATTCTGACCTTCTGTCACAGTGAAACTTTCCATCTTACAGAAAGCATCGAGGTGCTCATCATTGTTAAGAATTTTGGTATAATCCACTGTAATTTCCTCGAGATTCGCAAAATCGTAAACATCAGCCAGGCTACTCTGAGCCCAGAATGCAATATAATAGGTTTTACCACGCATCAGACGGAGGGAAATCTCCTGGGACCTTCCTTTTTGGATAGTTTCTGAAACGTCTTTCATTCCAAGACCACAATCATACCAAGCCTGATTCAGATCGTATTTTGCTGAACTACCATTTCCATTCTCACCTTCTTCAGGATTTTCATTCTCTGCAGGCTTATGCCTCTCAAAGAAAGCTTCCAAGGCAGGCCTTGTGTATTCATTCCAATTATCAGGCAATTCCGTACGATACTGGGTAAGTAGCTGGTACCCTGCTTTATGGCCGTCAGCAGGTGTTTCATTGTATTCATATACTCCATAGATGAGCATATCAATCTCTTTACCCCGGCTCACATTCTGCCATTGTCCGGGACCCTGTGCATCATCATCTGCACGGGTTAGCAGGGAATGTGTCTCGGGGGTAACTGTGAGCGTGACGTCTACGTAATCACTGCCCTCGCTGCTACCGTCATAATCCCAGACATTGTCGCCGCTACATGCTGTGGCCAGCATCATGGTGCCGACCGTTAGCGATGTTAGGAGTTTTTTGTTAATCATAGTTTTTATTTTATTTATTTTAATTTTTCTTCATAACTACGGGATAATGTTATGGTCGCCATTATAACCCGGATCTATACCGACTCCTCCTTCTCCTTTCTGAGTGAGGAAAGCACCACGAAGCAAGGTATGGTGGTCTCTACGGAGGGGCACCGTAATCTGGTGTGACTGTGCCACGGAATTTCCCTCTTTGTCATAAACCACTATAGTGGCCTGAACTCCGGAATCGGCATATTCATTGATAAATACATAGTCATATCCCAAAGAAGCCTCTGATTCACCGGTAACCGTAACTTCCGTCTCGAAGTTGATTCCCGTGGACGAGTCTCTTAAAATATCTTCTATTGCACTATAGGCCGAAGGATGATAGGTGGAATAATAGATCTTCACCACATAATCGTCGATCGAGGCGCGTGTAGACTTTAATTCCCTTCTCACTGTCTCGCGTTCGAGGAATTCCGAAAGATCTGTGGTGATAAATTCATATTTTGCCATAGGCCTGTTCATCTCCACTGTCACTGTTCCACCTTCTTCTCCGAGTGTGAAATATTTCCGGCCTCTAAAGGTGTCACGATGGTCGCTATTAGCCTTGAAATAATCGTAATCTATCTTTATACTCTGGAAATTGGAAGCATCATAAAAACGGGAATGTTCTTCCGACTCTATGAAATCTGTCCAGACCACCACATCATAATCACCCGGCATTATCCTTATGGGCAGATTAGTGTCGTAGTCTTCAGTCACCTCCTCGGTAAATTCCTCTTCTCTCACATATTCGGTGTAACCATACACAAAGAAGCGGGCTGTGATATGCTTAAGACCATAATTCACTTTACCGGGGAAAATATCGGTAGTGCCCGGATGATTGCCATCGACATTTTCTTCAGGATAAGATTCCACCACTTTCCCCAACTTAGGATCATAGTAATGTTCCCATAAATACATGTCGGTGGCATATTCCACTTTCATGTCAAGATCGACATATTTGTCGGGATCATCGGGATATACGGGATCATCAGGCGGATTGGGGACACCCGGTTTATCAGGATCCTCCATCTGAGCAGGGAACTGATGCACATCACATGATGTAAGAGCTAACATAATGAAACAAATTAAGCTCCAAAGATATTTCATCACACTCCGCTCTTTGCTTTGAGCTTTATTCCGTGAGATTTTCCTCATCATAGCTCACCTCCTTTCAGCCATTTTTTCTCCCGCTTAGTGAGAGGAAAACTATAATCGATGGATATGGCAAGCTGGTCGAGTCCTATCCAGTTCTTTTTCTTTTTACGCACCCATTGACCTTCATGATAATTGTGGGTGTTTTCAAACACGTCATAATAGAGGCGATACATACCGGCGCCGGCTGTGAATTCCACATGCCAGCGTTTGTTTTTTGATATCGGTTTACGGTAACCTACAGCGAGACCCCCTCCGAGAGCCGGATGGGTTCCTTTACGGTCCTGATACCTATATTTACCTCCGTCGGCAAAATTAAACGCCATGGCTCCGAAATGGGCTCCCACGAAGAAACCATGGTTATAGCCATTAGCGTCGGGCCAGTAACGGAATTCCGGCTGGATGGTGAAATTCCTGAATTTTATTGTGCTCTTGAAATAATCCCAAGCGCAATAATACCAGGGAAGAGTAAAGCTCCAATGGGGAGCAAGGTCAAACTCAACCGCTATATTCACACTTCCCGCGGCCCAGCCGATAAGATTTGTCTTAAGATAGATATTCGGCAACCATGTCCGGTATTGAGGTATCCGGGGCACATCCAAAACTACAGGTGCTTCCACAGCCATGGTCAATTTTGGCTCCATGAAGGGAAGTGGAAGCAGAGTTGTGTAATAGAAAGTGGCATCCCCGTATCGGAGATCAAAGAGGATCGGCTTCTTCAGTTCTTCCCAAACCTTACCTCCATAAAGTTTTTTTAGTTTCAACAAGCGATGGTCGATATGACGCCCACCCCAGAAGGGCACAAGTTTAGGACCTTCATCTATGATTATAAGCACCTCTTCCTTATGGTCTATGTCACTATCGGCAACACGTTGACGGAATTCATTCCATGGGATGTCGCTACTTTGTGCGAAAATAAGCGAGTCGGGAAGATCAATATAGCTGTTGATCAGCTCTTTGAATGTGCGCAAACGGTTTTCGCTGAGCCAGACATTGAATTCGTAGCTACCGTCGGGAGAGGCTGTACCCCTGAAGTCCACGCCGGTGATGGTGGTGAGGGAGTCGTTTTTGATTTCCGTGAGAAATTCACGGATATCGGCAGCCCTTTCACCATTATCCACGAAGGTGGTGTCAAGTTCAGCAATATTTATGACATAGCGCAGGCGGAAATGCTTGCTACCGGAAATGCCGGTTGCATCCTGTTGGGCATAACCCACAAAGAGACTCGCCAGGAGCGCAACTGTCGTTATAATTTTTCTAAAAAAATGTTTCATTGGGTTTATATCACAAAACCTTGATTATTATGTCTTTAATAGCAATTAGGACAGTTTTAGTGTTTTTCAGCGCCGCAAAGTTAATAAAAAATGCCCTGAAAGTCAAGTAAACAGTGGATTTTGTGACATTTTTCCAAAAACAATCTCTCCCAAAATTTTCTAAAAATCTAAGTATCAGGAATTAATGAATTTAATTATTTTTTAGATCTGACGCTGATACTTAAATCCAAGGTTCCGGGAAATTCCCGGTTGATTTCTTTCATAAAATTACGGAACAAAGGACCATGGGCGCTACGGTCGTTCAACTCATTTTGGATGATATATTGATGTATCATCTCATGCACAAGCACGGAATCTACAAACACCGGATCGAAATCATCTGTATTACGGTATAGATTTATTTTGTCGAAACAATGTTTCTCACCATGAAAAATCACTGTCTTTCGCTTAAACATTCCATGATATGACCGGCATTTAGGCCTTATACAAATGGTGACAGGTTTAAAGAGAGAAGGATCCCAAATACCCTTCTCTCCTATCTTTTCAATCCAATATTTATGGCGTTCTTTCAAATATTTCAGATCGATATCCATTTCCCCTTTACTTCCTTATCCATAAATTCCCAGGAGTTCTTTCACTTCATCTATCTTTTCGTAGGTGGGATCAAGTTTCACCGGTACTACCGATACAATGCCATGCTCAAGACACCATTCATCTGTGTCCTGATTATCAGGCTCTGTGTTTATAAAGGTTCCGGCAAGCCAATAGAAAGGTCTTCGGGCCGGATCGCGGTATTCATCATAACGGTCGTCCCACCTTCCCCGGCATCCTCTGACCACACGGATACCCTTATATTCCTTCACTTGTGCCGGCATATTCACATTCAGGCAGACACCTTCCGGCAATCCTTTTTCAAGAACCATTTTCACCAATCTGTCGATTACGGGGAGACATGGAGAAAAATCCGCATCTTCAGAATGACTCGTCAAAGAGAAGCCTATTGAGGGGATGCCATATGCACTACCCTCAAAAGCAGCGCCCATGGTGCCTGAATATACAACATTGATTGCTGCATTTGACCCATGGTTGATACCTGAAACCACTACATCCGGTTTGCGCGGCAAGAGATTGTCTACGGCCATCTTCACACAATCCACAGGAGTGCCGCTCACTTTATACATTGCCGCACCATGATAGTCTTCCACCCTCTTCACCCGGAGCATATCATTGACCGTAAGAGCCATGGACATGCCCGACTGAGGCTGTTCGGGACATACACAAACCACTTCGCCCAAATGCTGAAGGCTTCTTACAAGTTCATGCACCCCTTTAGCATCAATTCCATCATCATTACTTACCAAAATCAGCGGTTTCATATTTTTGTTTTTAGATAACGTTCAATAAGTATATTTTTCCGGGATCCGGGAAATTTAAAATTCTCAGGTACAGCCGATTCCACAGGATAATTTTTTTTGAGTTTCCGGTAATCACGATGAGCCTTTAAGATTGCTCCGGCATTCCCGAAATCCATTTTTACAACGAACATAAAGAAGGCCAATGTGTCTAATAATCTTCTGATTATCAGTTTTCTTTCCCGCCCTTTCACGGGAAGATTCTTATATAACAACAGAAGATTGTTGCGAAAATTGAGGTAGGTTTTCCGGGGATTACCCTGATTAAGCGATGCTCCGCCCACATGAAACACCTGCGAATCAGGAATCATACATACCCTATAGCCTTTTATGAGCATACGGCAACAAAGGTCGATTTCCTCCATATGGGCAAAGAATAAGGTGTCAAGGCCCCCCAATTCAAGGTAAACTTCGGTATTTACCGCCAAAGCTGCTCCGGATGCCCAGCAGATATCTGCCACTTTACCGTCGTATTGCCCTTCATCCTTTTCTATGATATCAAATACGCGGCCCCGGCAATAAGGATAACCGTTTTTATCAAGAAGTCCCCCGGCTGCTCCTGCATATTCGAAATAGTCTTTTCGATGAAATGATTTTATCTTGGGTTGCACCGCTCCCACATCCGGATTATTCTCCATAAACCTTAATAAAGGCTGCCACCATCCCTCTTCCACTTCTACATCGCTGTTCAGCAAAATCGTATAGGGGTATCGCGTCCGGTCAATAACACGGTTATATCCTCCGGCATATCCATAGTTTTTATCCAGGACTATCAGTTTTAAGTCAGGATAATTTTCCATCACCCATCTGACAGAACCATCCGTTGACCCATTATCAGCTACTATCAGATCTACCTCCGGCCCCCGGGTATTGGTAACAGCCGTAGGAAGAAACTTCCGGAGCAGTTCCAAGCCGTTCCAATTCAGGATAATCACGGCTAATTTCTTATCTTCCGAAACTTCCATGATTTCCGTAGTTAAATATGAGTAGCCAACCCTGTATCAAAACTTCCGTCCTTTATTTTATCAATCCTCACTTCAGATATCTGATTTACCATACCGGGACGCACCTCAGCTTCGACACGGATGTAATTGTCTGTAAGGCCATGCATCAGCTTGCCGGTGGAAGTACGTTCCCACAGCACCTTACGTGTTTTCCCAATGTTTGACTCTATGAATTCACGATTTTTCTTATCGGATAATTCATTCAGCAGACTTACACGCCTATACCTTTCATCTCTTGGCACTTCGTCTCCTAAAGCGAGGGCCTTTGTGCCTTCTCTCTCAGAATACGGGAATGCATGGAACTTTGCCACATCCAGGGAAGTGGCGAATTCCAAGCTTTTCTTCCATTCTTCAGGGGTTTCACCTCTTGCACCGGCGATTATATCAACTCCGATGTAGCAATCGGGAATATTTTGATGTATCTTATCTATCAATGATGCAAATAGCCGGGTATCATATCGGCGGTTCATAAGCCTTAATACCTTATCCGACCCCGACTGGAGAGGAATATGAAAATGAGGCATGAAGGCTCTTGATTCATTTGCAATCCAATGGATTATTTCATCTGTAAGAAGATTGGGTTCAATAGAAGAGATACGGAATCTCCGGATTTCTTCTATCTTATCCAGGGCCTTAATCAAAGAGAAGAAATCTTCTCCGGTATCTTTACCGAAAGTGCCGATATTGACTCCGGTGATCACAATCTCCTTCCCTCCCCTTTGTGCCACTTCCCGGGCCATCTCGACAAGATCGTCAATCCTGCCTGACCTTGAACGGCCCCGTGCAAAGGGGATAGTGCAATAGGTGCAGAAATAATCGCATCCATCCTGCACCTTGAGGAAATATCGTGTCCGGTCGCCTCTCTCGCATGAGGGCATGAATTCACGTATTTCCAATGACGGGGTGGTTTCCACGGTTACCGCAGTGTTGTGTAACAAAGCATCAAAATATTGTGAAATACGGAGTTTTTCATTTGAACCGAGCACTAATGTCACTCCCGGCAAAGCAGCCACCTCTTCCGGTTTAAGCTGAGCATAGCATCCTGTTACCACTATGGAAGCTTCAGGATATCTTTTAGCCAGGCTGCGGATAAGCTGACGTCCTTTCTTATCGGCATTGCCGGTGACCGAACAAGTGTTTACAACGCATATATCGGGAATCTCACCTTTAGCGGCACGCTCTATACCCTTTTTCTCAAGCATAGCCGCAATTGTGGCTGTTTCAGAGAAATTCAACTTGCATCCGAGGGTATGATAACTTACTTTCATTATTCTTGCACCGGGGGAGGGGGATTGAAACAGGGATACAAAATTAGTTAAAATACGGTGTATTTGATTCCGTTATAATAAAAAAGAGACCGGAATACTTGACAAGGGGGGTGTTAAATCATTAACTTTGCAGAAAATTCCGAAAAGCCGGGTCCGCGAGAGAACCCGAGTGAAAGGTAGCCTGTCTGAATGAAAGGAGAGGGAGACGTAAAGATATCGTATTGGGCCGCGCATCTCACTACCACAGTGAGCGTGTCCCTTGTTTTGTTGCTTGTAGGCATCATAACTTTCATCACACTTAGTTCGCAGAAAGAATCGCGCAACATACGGCAGAGATTAGAGGTGAACTTAGTGATGAATGATTCCGTAAGCGACAATTATGCTGCCGGTGTAGCCCAAAGGTTGTCGGCAGCTCCCTATGCCATCGAGCCGGGATACATCGGTAAAGCTCAGGCACTAAAAGACTGGCAGGAAGAAACCGGGGAAGACCTGGAGACCCTTTTCGGAGTAAATCCACTTTCTCCAGAAGTATATTTCAGGGTGAAGGCTGAATATTCTTCCTCAGATTCACTAAAAGCGATAAGCAAAAGTCTTCAGGCTATTCCGGGTGTGGCTGATGTAGTGATGCCTGATTCCGAGATGGTGGAAGCTATGAACAGCAATATACAGAGTCTGGCTATCATTTTGGGGATAGTTGCCTTGGTGATGATAGTGATTTCTTTTGTGCTTATCAACAATACCGTGCATCTTTCTATCTACGCACGTCGTTTCACAATTCATACAATGCAGCTGGTGGGTGCAACCAACGGTTTTATCAGACGTCCCTTTATATTGAACAACCTTCTGGCAGGCCTAATGGCTGCGTTGATAGCTTCGGCTATTCTGGCCATATCTTTCGCTGCGGCCCCACATATGGGATGGAACGATGTGAGCCATTACATAAGCTGGTGGCTTTATGCTTGCGTGGCGGGGGGTATGGTAATTGCGGGTCCCTTGATCTGCTGCGTGGCAGCTGCTATAGCCACTTCCCGTTATTTAAAGAAAGACTACGACGAACTAATCAGATCATAACATAAACATGGGGTAAACAAAACTGTAACCCCGACAATACACTGAACAAAACAAGAATATGTTAAAACAGAATACCAAGCCGGATCTTATGAGTATCCGCAAATCTGAGGAACGAGACAAACCCTTTTCAAGGCTAAATTTCTGGCTTATGGGAGGATGTCTGATTTTAGTTTTGCTTGGCTATCTTTTCATGAGTGGCGGTGGAAGCACCGAGGCCAACGGATTTAATCCCGAAATCTTCAGTACGCGACGTATTGTAGTGGGTCCGTTACTTTCATTTCTGGGTTTTCTTCTTATGGCATTTGCCATAATCTGTCCTCCCTATAAATGGAAGAAAAAGAGGATATAGATTTTAGAGTTTAAAGTTTAGATTTTAGAATAATGGGGCACCTTCGTTAGCCCCGAAAGAAAAAGATTTTGCACGCCCGGAGATCGGGCAGCCAAACGAAACCAACAACCATAAACCAATGACGATATGGAATGGTTTGACGCATTGATTTTAGGAATAGTTCAAGGTCTTGCCGAATATCTTCCGGTCAGTTCCAGCGGTCATCTCGAGATTTTCCGTGAAATTCTCGGTATAGACATCCCCTCTGACAAAATTCTTCAATTCGATATAATACTGCACGCGGCCACTGTCTGCTCAACAATTGTGGTGCTTTGGCCAATGTTCTCCAAATTGCTGATATCCTTCATAAGTTTCAAAAAGAACGCAGACTATTATATGGTATGGAAGATATTTCTTTCCTGTATACCCATAGCTGTGGTTGGCCTTTTCCTAAAAGACTATGTGGAAGATTTCTTTGGAGGGAGCCTTCTTCTGGTAGGTATATGCCTCCTATTTACGGCTGCTTTGCTGGCTTTCGCCCATTACACCGACCGTACGCCCAAGGGAACCATGATACCGGCGGAAAAGGGTCGTGAAATCAATTGGGCCGACGCACTCATAATAGGGTGTGCCCAGGCAATAGCCGTGCTCCCCGGTCTGAGCCGTTCCGGAACCACGATCGCGACCGGAATCATGTTGGGTGACAAACGTTCGAAAGTGGCTTACTTCTCTTTCCTGATGGTGATCATACCAATTTTAGGGGAAGCACTTTTAGATCTCAAGGAATTAGTGATGACTCCTTCCCAGCAAGGTGACAACAGTGTAGGAGTGCTTACATTGGTGGTAGGCTTCTTCTCTTCATTTATTGTGGGATGCTGTGCCTGCAAATGGATGATAAATCTTGTAAAAAAGGGGAAATTAGTTTGGTTTTCCATATATTGCGTGGTGATGGGTATTATATGTATTCTATGGAGAACATGAGGTTAGTGTTCAGAGATTACAGAGCAAAACGCAAAGTTGCCGAAGGGAACAAGATACCCTTTTAATCATTAATATACCACTAACAAAGGAATAACGAAGTGGATTTTATTACCGGAGAAATAATAGCAATAGACAAGCCGTTGAAGTGGACCTCATTCGATGCTGTAAAACGTCTTAGAGGGAGCATCCAGAAACGTCTGCGGGTTAAGAAATTTAAAGTGGGCCACGCCGGCACTCTCGATCCGTTGGCAACAGGGGTGCTATTAGTGTGTACGGGACGTGCAACACGAAAAATCGAGGAGTTGCAGAGTGGTGAAAAGGAATACGTTGCTACCGTGGAATTAGGAGCCACAACCCCAAGTTTCGATCTTGAAACAGAGATAGACGCCACTTTCCCTACTGACCATATAGATGAAGAGATGGCTCGAAAGGCTTTGGAAAATTTCGTGGGAAATATCATGCAGGTGCCACCGGCTTTCTCTGCCGTAAAAATAGAGGGTAAAAGAGCTTACAAATATGCCCGCACGGGCAAGGATCCGGAATTAAAGGCCAAACCCATTACAATCCGGGAAATAGAATTCATCAGTCTCGAAAACAATCTTTTAAAATTCAGGGTGGTTTGCGGTAAAGGCACCTACATCCGTGCTCTGGCACGAGACCTGGGTAAAGCCCTTGGCAGCGGAGCCCATCTTATAGCCCTGACAAGAACCAGAGTGGGAGATTTTAATATCAGGGATTGCATGAGTATCGACGAGGCCGTTAAGAAGATCGCCGAATGTGAGCTTACCTTCCCTGATTCCTACCAGATTGAAAATAATAAAAACGATATTAATACAGAGAAATAAAGGCCCAAATATTAAAACGATTGCCGATACAGAAACGATGAAACTTACATGGTGAAGGGAATTATTCCCCGGCAATCCACAATTCTTACAAATTAACATGAAATTATCACAATTTAAATTCAAACTGCCTGACAATCTTATAGCGCAGTATCCGTCGGAAAACCGTGACGAATGTCGTCTGATGGTTCTTGACAGCAAAACGGGCGAAATAACCCACAGGGTATTTAAAGATATCATTGATTATTTTGATGCCGGCGACGTAATGATCTTTAACGATACAAAGGTCTTTCCGGCCCGACTTTACGGCAATAAAGAAAAAACAGGCGCAAGGATAGAAGTTTTTCTTTTGCGCGAACTCAATATAGAGAATAAATTCTGGGATGTGCTTGTGGAGCCTGCACGAAAGATCAGGATAGGCAACAAGCTCTATTTCGGCGAAGATGATTCAATGGTTGCCGAAGTAATCGACAATACCACAGCCCGCGGACGCACATTGCGGTTCCTATACGACGGTCCTCACGAGGAATTCAAGGAGGTGCTTTATTCCTTAGGAGAAACACCACTGCCGGAATATATCACCAGGGCTGTGGAAGAGTGGGATGCGGAACGCTATCAGTGTATTTTTGCAAAGAACGAAGGGGCTGTGATGGCTCCGGCCGCCGGTCTTCATTTCAGCCGGGAGCTTATGAAACGTCTGGAAATAAAAGGAGTGGAAAGAGGATTTCTGACTCTTCACAGCGGACAGGGTAATTTTAAGGATATTGATGTGGAAGACCTCACCAAACACCGGATGGACAGCGAGGAGATGATTGTGGATGAAACTTTGGTAGACATGGTGAATGAAGCCAAAGACAATGACCATAATGTTTGTGCGGTTGGCACAAGTGTGCTCCGAGCTGTTGCCACGGCTGTGTGTATGAACGGTCACCTGATGACCTATGAAGGCTGGACAAACAAGTTTATTTTCCCTCCTTATGAATTCACAGTATGCAATTCAATGGTATCTAATTTCCATCTGCCTCTCAGCACCATGCTGATGATGGTGGCAGCTTTCGGTGGTTACGATAAGGTGATGAAAGCCTATGATGTGGCTGTGAAGGAAAAATATAAATTTGGCGCTTACGGAGACGCCATGTTAATTCTCAGAAGGTAGTTCGATACGGAAGGTGGTGCCTTTGCCAAGCTCGGATGACTTGACATAGATCTTGCCGCCATGATATTCCTCAATGATACGTTTCACGAGGGTGAGGCCAAGGCCCCATCCTCTTTTCTTTGTAGTATAACCGGCAGCAAAGACCTTCTTGAAATTCTTGCGGGAGATTCCTTTACCGGTGTCTTTAATATCAATCCATACCTTACCTTTCTCCGTGCCGGTGGAAATCGTTATCTCTCCTTCGCCTGCCATGGCGTCTACCGCATTCTTGGTGAGGTTTTCCATCACCCACTCAAAGAGTGGTTCCGAAATCATTACTCCCGTGTCGTCGGGCGGAAGATCGAGTGTGATCTTGACTTTTCCGGAAATCCTTGAAGCCATATACTCAAGTGATTTCCCGATAGTGGAATTGAGATATTCAAGATTAAGTTCGGGACGAGATCCGATCTTGGAAAACCTGTCGGCTATCACGGAGAGTCTTTTGATATCCTTATTCATTTCGGAAGTGATATCATGATCCGTACCGGAACTGTCGAGATATTCGTTCCAGGCCATCAATGAAGAAATCGGAGTTCCCAACTGATGGGCCGTCTCTTTCGACAATCCGGCCCAGAGCCTGTTTTGTTCCGCGTTTTTGGTATATATGATTGCGCTATAGATTATAACTGCCAGAATCAGCATCACTATCAGCTGCAGATAAGGATACCAGCTGAGACGCCGCAGGAGAATCGAGTCTTCGTAATAGATATACTGGGGATAATTGTAATAAACCTCCACACGGATAAAATGGGAATCGTTTTTTGACATTTCTTCCAGACCCTGGTTGCCTACGGCTCCATAAAGTTTACGCGAGAGATAATCCCTGTTTGCTGCCGAAAGCTGTTCATAAGTCACAGTCTCCTCATCTGTTTCATCGGGGAGGTCAAAATTTCTGAAATCCAAAATATTATAATTGGAATCGGAGACCAATACAGGTATCGAGTTATTCTGACTAATGATAGATAGGAGAAAATCCACGTCTGTATCCACATCAGCTTGTGCAAGCCGTTGTGTGGCCTGTGCCCAGATATCCATCCTCTCCCTCTCCTGGCTTGCAAGCTGCTTAACCAAGCGATTGCTGGCAATCAGGAAAAATATTATGGCACATACTGTTATACCTAAAAAGATATAACGTGCCGTATTATTTATTACGAGGTTTTTTAATTTCAGTCCATTCCACATCGGAAATCTGACTTTCGTGATAAGTTTGTGTGGAAGCCTGATCCTTTCGTGACTCTGATGCAGAAAAATCTTTAGTCTCGGTGAATTCTACATCTTCGGCATACTCCTTCGGGATTATGGGTTCCTTTGTATATCTATCGGGTCCGAAAGGGTTCCTGCGCCTGCGCTGATAAAAATTTTCACCCGAGTAGGTATTGTCAGATGACTTCGAGTCTTTTCTTTTTTTATCGCGTGGAGGCATCCCCATTGATTTGCGCATATAGTCTTCCGCCCGTTCCATGGCCTTCCGCTTAAGCCAACGCGAAATCACAGGCCAAATCAGCCAGAAAAATACCACTATCAGAATAAGAATTCCCAGACCTCTCATTTTTTCAGAGGATTATTTTCGGAATGCTATTCCCAGGAATACATAGAAAACTATCAGCCAGAATAATCCTCCGGTGCCCAATGTGAAGCAGAAAAGGCCCGCTGCAAGAATCAGTAAATACCGGGGCAGATTTTCCTTAAAGGCTAAATTCTTGAATTTAAGAGAAAACATTGGGAGCTCGGAATTCATCAGCCAGCATTCCACCACCAGAAAACAAAGGAAAACATACCATACCGAAAGGAACTGCACCCCTCTCCACATCAGGGCAGCATAACCAATCCAGAAGATAGCGTTTGCAGGTACCGGTAGCCCTATAAAATTTACAGTCTGACGAGTGTCAAGGTTAAATCTTGCCAGTCGGAAGGCAGCACAAACCGGTATCAGCAGTGTTGTCCAGCATAGCCATTTGTCAATACCGATATCCTGCAACAGGAAAAATAACGTAAGGGCGGGAGCCACACCGAAGGTCACTAAGTCGCAAAGAGAATCCAGTTCTTTACCTACATCTGAATAGGCTTTAAGTATCCGGGCAAAGAATCCATCTAAAAAATCAGCCACGGCTCCCATAGCCATGAAAAGAAAAGCCCATTGGAAGCCCAAAAGGCCCCAGAATTCTCCGGTACCCCGGGAGGCTGCTATTATTGACAATGTGCCTGCCCCTAAATTCAATGATGTGACAAAATTCGGTATGTTTTGTTTGATCTTGTTCATTCTTCAGGATTTTTTCATCGTAACCGTGCTACCGGAGTCACTCCACCTTTAACGTTTTGATTCATCTTTACGATTATTTCTGCATCAAGAGGCAGATAGATATCTACACGTGACCCGAATTTAATAAAGCCTAAATGACCGTCGATAGTGGAATGCATACCCCTTCGCGCATATGTAACTATTCTACGTGCCATAGCTCCGGCCACTTGTCTTACTGTCAGTCTATGCCCTGTATCAGTGACGATACCTACCGTGCTCCGTTCGTTTTCCTCGCTTGCTTTTGGAAGATAGGCTGCCAAAAATCTACCCCGGTGGTGCCTTACATATTCTACCGTTCCCTCTACAGGATACCAGTTAGCATGGACATTAAAAGGCGACATAAAAACAGACAGCATTATGGCCTCACTTTTAAGATATTCATTTTCCTTTACCTTCTCTATGGCCACTACATGACCGTCGACAGAACTAACCACAATATTCTTGCGAGGTCCGGTGTAATGCCTTTTAGGGCTACGAAAGAAATTGAAAACAAAAATATAAGCCACAGCAGAAACCGAAGTGAATATGATTGGTAAGGCATAGGGAGGCATAAAAAGCCATATCGGCACATTAACAGCCCCGAGCACAAGTATGAGCAAAATCAATATATTGGTGCCTTCGCGGTGGATTTTCACTTTCTTTCTTTTTGCAAGCGAACTCCGGGAAAAAGATTCTTTTATCCTTTCCTTAAAATACGCAAAATTAGTCGTTTTTACCCGCTTTCGCAAATTTTCAGTATCTTTACCCCCGCATTTATCTTTCTTTCAGATGGAAACAAAAAAGGCTCTGCTGATAATTAATCCGGTATCAGGCACCCGTTCCAAAAAAGGAGTGGGGCAGACGGTTACAAATCATCTCAGAAACTTTGGTATTGAAGTAATTGTGAAAGAAACCAAAAAGAGCGGCGATGCTTTCACTATGGCCTGCAAAGCTGTGGAACAAAACTTCGACATGGTTATCACAGCCGGAGGAGACGGCACTGTGAATGAAGTCGCCAATGCTCTGGCCTTTTCGAATTGTGTGCTTGGAATTTTACCCTTTGGATCAGGCAATGGACTTGCACGGTCTGTAGGGGTACCTCAGGATCTTTTCGGAGCCTTGAAATTGATAGAGAACGGAAATGTTTTGACATGCGACAGGGGTATAGCTAATCAACAGCCTTTCTATTGCACTTTCGGAATCGGGTTCGATGCCACAGTGAGCGAAAAATTTGCCTCAATGAAGCGTCGGGGCAGAATCACTTATATTCGAAGCGCTTTCCGAGAATTTCTAAATTATCACAGTCAGCCGTATGCCATTGTGATAAAAGGGAAGGTGATAACCGAGAAAGCCCTGCTTATTGCTGTTTGTAACGCACCCCAATACGGCAACAATGCCTACATCGGGCCTAAAGCAAAACTTACCGACGGACTTCTTGATATAACCGTGGTGCATGCCGATAATCCTTTCCATACTTTACTTATGAGTATGGATATGTTTACCGGAATGTTGGATAAGAACCGTGGAATCGGCACTTTTAAAGTTCCTCAACTCACAATCATCAGAACAAGTGAGGGGCCCGTGCACCTTGACGGAGAACCTTTTCATATGGGAAAAAAGCTGGATATTAAATGTGAAGGAAAGGCTCTTAAAGTTTTTGCTCCGGAAAAACAATCGGAATTCACACCTTTCATCTCCCCTATCCGTGCGATTCTGGATGACATGAGATATGATGTGATGGATAAATTCCGCAGGCGGTCAGAATCTAAATAAAAGAATGAAATACAGAGGTTTAGGAATATTACTATTCTCTCTGGCCGTTTTATTTTCATCTTTAGTCGGCCACGCACAGGTTGTGCCCGTACCACATCAGAAAGAATTCACAGATTCTATTAAAAAACAGCTTGACTACGGACCTTTCTTCGGTCTTTATAAAGATACCTATTTTATCGTAGGCACGAAGGTTCCCGGAGTTCCTACTGCCTATAATTCCGATGTAAAATTCCAGATATCTTTTGCGATCCGACTCACTAATGCCGTTTTACCTTGGAATTCTTTCCTCTTTCTGGCTTATACCCAAAAAACTTTTTGGAATGTATTTCAGGAATCCCTTCCTATGGGTGACATAAATTTCAATCCGGCTCTAGGATGGTCGAAACCTTTTTTCAGTCACAACAGGTATGTGGGGAAACTTACTCTGATGGTTGAACATGAAAGCAACGGAAGAGCAGGTGAGGAATCACGTAGTTGGAACAGGGTTTCTGTGGCCGGAATGGCCCTCATAGATGAGTGGCTGATGGTGCATGCAAAGTTCTGGATCCCCATTATTGACAGCGGCAATAACCGCGACATAACTAAATATGCCGGAATCTATCAGAGCGGTTTCGTACTAACTACCCCAAACAAAAAATTCAGTTTCGGAGTGACATGGGTGAAACGTGGTAATTTCAAACTTGATTTCAATACCATCTGGGAATTTTCCTGGCTAATCAGTAAGAAAACCAACATTAATCTTTTCGCCCAATATTATAACGGCTTTGGCGAGGATCTCCTTCACTATAATCAATTTCGATCAATGCTAAGAGCCGGACTTGTATTCAAACCAAGATTCTTCTCCGAATTCTAATCTTTGGAAATTATTTCACATCCACTTTCTTAGTAGCCGGCAGAGTGCGGTTTCTTTCCTCACACTGCGACACTATACTGTCGGCAAGCAAAGCAAATGCTATGGCCTCATCGTTGCGACTTTCTTCGTCGCCCGTAAGGGTCTTTGCAGAAAGCGAGGAGGATGTGGGCACACCATTGTCTACATCTTCACATATTCCTGCCACCAATGGTATCTGAGCCAGAAGTTTCACACCCAATTTCCGGGCCAGCTCCTCTCCTCCACCTTTACCAAAGAGATAATATTTTTCATCCGGATGAATCTCGGGGCTGAACCATGCCATGTTTTCAACGATACCTAAAACGGGCACATTGATTTTTTCATCTTTAAACATGGCTACTCCTTTCCTTGCATCAGCTAACGCTACCTCCTGCGGAGTCGTAACAATCACCACTCCGGTGATCGGTAATGTCTGAACCAAAGTCAGGTGGATATCACTTGTGCCGGGAGGCATGTCAATCAGGAAATAATCCAGATCTCCCCACCAGGCATCAGTGATAAGCTGACGCAGGGCATTGCTTGCCATAGTGCCACGCCATAACACGGCATTCTCCTTATTTACGAGAAAACCAATGCTAAGCATTTTTACACCATATTTTTCTATCGGTTCAATCCAGTCTTTGCCATCCCTGTTTATCATATATAAAGGCTCATCTTCCACTCCGAACATACGGGGCATAGAAGGCCCGAAGATATCTGCATCGAGCAGACCTACTTTATATCCTTTTGCAGCTAAAGCAATAGCCACATTGGCTGCAACTGTGGATTTACCCACACCTCCTTTACCGGAGGAAATGCCTATTATGTTCTTAACACCGGGAAGCACCGGCTTAGGAGCCTGAGCGGCAGGGGTTTCCTGGCGGAATTTAATCTGAATGTTACCTTTTACCTCCACTTCTTTACCAAATGCTACTTCTATCTCGGTCTCCGCCATTCTTACCACACTTTTCACAAAGGGGTCGGTGGATTTATCGAATAAAAGAGTAAAGGAAATTTTATTCCCATCTACATGGATACCCTCTACCATATTATTTGCTATCAATGACTTACCGTTGCCCGGATATCTCACCTTTGATAATACATCGGTTACTTCCTGAATAGTGATTTTCATAAATTGCTGCTATAATGGTTAATTGTGGGGTTGTGACGGCTGAAAGCCCGGTAATCATCTTTCTCAATATCTTCTGTTTCCGGCTCCTCCAGATTCATATTGTCAGAGATTAGAAAAGATATGTATTTTATAGTTTTTCCTCGGGCTAACCATTGCGATTCGTAAAAGGTTTTTATAGACTTTACGGGATCAGCAAGTCCGCTTCCATAAAGATCTGCCGTGTCTTCCTTCACTTCAAGATTGTTTTTCATGACAAGCCTGCGTGTGTATTCGTAGAGGAAAGGAGAATCGGTCTTCAAATGTATTCTTCCTTTGGGTTTAAGAAAGCCGCCATACCTCATAATGAAGCCTGTTGAAGTGAGACGTTTTCTTACTTTCTGCATCTGAGGATCCGGAAAAGTGATCCATATCTCCTCTACTTCCCCGGAGTCGAAAATTTCATGAAGATTCTCTATTTCAGTGCGAAGAAATTTAGCATTAGAAATCTTTTCAGCCGTCACAGTTTTAGCTCCGCTCCATAGGCGTGCACCCTTAATATCTATTCCGATAAAATTTTTTTTCGATTCACGTTTTGCGAGGGCTACGGTATATTCACCTTTGCCACAGCCTAACTCAAGTACTATCGGATTTGAATTCCCGAACAAAGAATGCCACTCCCCTTTAAACGGGAAACCCTCGGCAACGATACGTTCCCGAGGATATTGGAGCACACATTCAAGCTGCTCTATCTCTGCAAATTTCTTCAACTTATTTTTACCCATACAGCATCAGCTTATCACCAAGATCTTTCCTACTCCGGAATATTTTCCGTTTTCATTTGCAGGTGAGACCATTATGTGGTAGACTCCGCTTTTCACGCGGTTATAATTGCTGTCGGATAAATCCCAAAGAATATCGAAACCTGAAACTGTACCTAAGTCTTTTACGAGATTTCCTGCGATATCGGTTATCTTCACAAATGAACCTTCCGGAATATCAGTAATAGTGACATAGCCTGAGAAGTCCGGTCTTACGGGATTTGGATATGCCCTCACATCAGCTTTGGTGGAACCGCCCGAAGCCACAGGCAGTGAATACTCAATCAGGCCCTTGGCTGTGGATATCATCAAAGAATTATCCGCTGAATTATATCCGATACCAAATACTATATCATCGGGCAGAGGACTGTTTTCTGTAGTAAATTCCTCCAGAATCTCTCTACCGTCGGACGACGTGCAGATAATGCCGGCACCGTTGGTGGCAAACCATTTTCTGCCGTCACCGTCGGCTGTGATCTGATTCACTGCCACACCTTCAAGCAGATAATCGGCCAAATTGGTACCATCGTTTCTGGCCACTTTCACTCTGTTAATCTGATAATTACCTTGAACTACCTGTGATGGCACAAAATAAGCAACACCGTTGTAATGACAAACCCATACGTAACCAGTTGCGGGGTCTTCCCAAACATAATAGCTGTTGATAATATCTACAGAGTTTCCATCACTATCATTAAAGGAAGGAAATTTATAATATTTGTCATCAGAGGTGTCGGTCGGAGTGCCCTTTGTATCGGCAACCATTATCATTTCCTTTTCCTGGCGTGCCACATAAACCACCAGACCATTACCTGTTTTCTTCAAGGGCAACGCCATTCCAAAGTTACTATGTGGAAAATATTCATCCATCTCCACAAACTTTGGCTGCCTGATATCAGTTGGTGTTGAATTCCTGCGGTCTTCCGCTGTCCATACAAAGAAGGTAGCTTTAGGGGCAGCTTCATTATCTCTGTCAGCAAACGTCATCCATAAATTACCCTTTGAGTCGAAATATGGAATTGAAAGATTTGTATAAAAAGAATTCTTTTCAGGCCATTTATCAAATACGGCAAAACCCGGATTGGAAGCATCGGAATCATCACGACGAGAAATATGGATAATATCTTGCGGATCATTCAGATTTAATCGTGCCAATCCATTATGATAGGAAGTTACATAAACATAATTTCTGTTGTCAGGGTCTACTACCATACCGGTTGTACTTGTAAGAACAGGAGCACGCCCGGGATTTGTATAGGTAGGAGCCAGGTTAGTCCAGCGACCATCTTTATATGCACTCAATTGCATGGGATTGTTGGAATTGAGGGCTGAAGTGGCCGGTGTCCATCCATAACTTAAGGCCAGAAACCCTTTGTCGGCATGGTTCTGGAACGAGGTTGTTGCGAAGGCGGCAGGAGAACTTGGCAACATAAAGTCTCTTGTAATACTCCACTGTTCACCCGAATTTTTTATACTCGTAAGACCTTCACGTTTCTTTCCGATCCAGAGTTCGCTCATATCTGCCGAAGCAGCCGCTGTCCCTCTGTATTTCTCCGGTTTTAACAGATATGAAACTTTCCCGTCAGGCATAAATTGAATCATATTGTTGGCTGCGGAAATACCGAGTCCCCTTTGATTATACTCGAAATTATAAAATGTACCTTCATTTACATATTCGAGTTTAAAATCATTTCCTTCCTTAACCAATTTATATATATAATCCTTTGCTCCCGGCACCCTCGTAAATATTACGCAATATTTATCTTCTACAGGGAAAAGAGCTACAGGAGATTCCACCTCTTCCACCACTTCATATTCATCAATGTTAAGACGTGGTGAGGAAACCGGGGCTTTAAGAATCTCATTCCCTTTTATTGCAATGTAATCTTCGCCAAAACGACAGAAAGAAGTTAATGGTTCACCATAAATACGGCTTTCCGCCACTTCATTCTTCTTATCGTTAATCGCAACATAGCCAAAATCCGTGGCCAGATAAAGGCGGTCGCCATCCGGATCTATCGCCATGCCGTTCACTTTCTTGGAATAACTGAGATCAGACCTTGAATAATGGGGCATATTCTGCACTTTCCCATCGTTAAAAAGGAAATCGATGTTATTATCTGTATATAAAACAGCAAGGTATCCTTTCTGAGGGTTATATATAAGATCGCGGACGGCTGTTCCGTTTAATATTCCCGTAGAAGTGAGGGGCATAAGTTCCTCTCCCTTTTTATCGTATCTAAAAAGAGAGAAGTAGGTTTCGTTGTTGGAATTTCCTTGGATATTTCTGGAATTGAAATACACATACGACGGAGTCTCAACCACACGCGACACTTCCTCATCAAAAACAGGATGAAGTTTCCAGTTGTTATCAGCTGCCTTCATTAGGGAAAAGGCTGACATAAAAAGGATTAAGGACAATAATTTCTTCATTTTTTCAGGTCTGAATTATTCAGGAATTCAAAAGGAATGAGGCTAATTTGGCAACAGCTCTCCCTCTGTGGGATATTTCATTTTTGGATTCAGGAGACATTTCGGCAAATGAAAGATTGCTATTCTCAGGTATAAAAACAGGGTCGTAGCCGAACCCTGCAGTACCACAGTGTTTTTCGGCAATCGTTCCCTTTACTTCCCCTTCAAACAGATATTCTTTATCTCCCTGAATCAAAGCTATAACAGTGCAGAATTTAGCCTGTCGATTCTTTTCACCCTGAAGCTTTTCAAGCAATAAGGCTATATTATCATCAGGGCTGCAATGATCGCCGGCAAATCTGGCGCTGTATACTCCGGGACCTCCATCCAGAGCATCTACCAGAAGCCCTGTGTCGTCGGCAAAGCAATCATACCCGTATTTCTCCTTTACCCAACGGGCTTTGATTAAGGCATTTCCTTCCAGGGTATCGGCTGTTTCCGGAATGTCGTCATGACAATCTATGTCGCCAAGAGACAAAACTTTAACTCTCCCCTTTAAAATAGCTCTCACCTCCTCAAGTTTATGAGGATTATTTGTGGCAAAAACTATTTCAGGTATCGATTTATTCATCTTCTTTGAAAACGAAATTACCAGGGTCGTTATTTTACTGACCTAAGCTTTTTCAGACCACGATATTTACAATCCTGCCCGGTACTACTATCACTTTCTTGGGGGTTTTCCCTTCGAGCCATTTTGCAGCCTCAGGAGCAGACAGAGCCAGTTTCTCCACCTCAGCCTTATCGGCATCCGCATTCACTTCCAAAGTAAACCTGGTCTTTCCGTTGAAACTGACAGGATATTTCACCTTGTCTTCTTTCAGGTATTCTTCATTGTATTCAGGCCATTCTGCATCGGCAACACTTCCCTCTTTCCCCAACTTATGCCAGAATTCTTCAGCTATATGAGGTGCATAAGGAGCTAAAACCCGGGTGAATATTTCCATTGCCTCCCTACTGACAGATCCTTGTGCCATGAGTTCGTTCAGGGCCACCATGAAAGCAGAAACCGTTGTATTGAAAGAGAAATTCTCTATATCCTGAGTCACTTTCTTTATCAAAGTATGCATCGTCTTCAGTTCAGCCGGAGTCATGGGTTTCTGATCGGCTTCAAGCGACTTATGGAATTGCGTCCAAAGTTTCTTGAGGAATCTGTTTGCACCATCGATGCCGTTGGTGTCCCAAGGTTTCGACTGCTCTAACGGACCCAGGAACATCTCATAAAGTCTTAAAGTGTCGGCGCCATATTTTTCTACAATATCATCAGGATTAACGACATTGTACATAGACTTCGACATCTTCTCTACGGCATAGCCACAAACATACTTACCGTTTTCAAGAATAAACTCCGCATCGGCATACTCAGGGCGCCAGTTCCTGAAAGCTTCAATATCCAGAATATCATTGTTCACCAGATTGATATCCACCCTGATAGGTGTGGTGTCATATTGGTCTTTCAAACCTTTGCTTACGAAAGTATTGGAGTCTTTTAAACGATATACGAAATTGCTTCGCCCCTGAATCATACCCTGATTAACCAATTTTCTGAAGGGCTCGTCCATCTCTACCACTCCGAGGTCATGCAAAAATTTATTCCAGAACCTTGAATATATAAGGTGTCCTGTAGCATGCTCGGATCCTCCTACATAAAGATCTACATCTTTCCAATAAGAATTTGCCTCTTTCCCAACAAGAGCATCATGATTATGGGGATCCATATAGCGCAGATAATAAGCGCTTGACCCTGCAAATCCCGGCATGGTACATAACTCTATGGGATATCCTTCTTTTGTCTTCCAGTTTTTAGCCCTTCCCAAAGGAGGTTCTCCGGCTGATGTAGGAAGATAAGAATCCACTTCCGGAAGATGTAGAGGAAGTTCGCTTTCATCCATGGGGTAGGCCACACCATCCTTATAATATATCGGGAAAGGTTCTCCCCAATATCTTTGTCTTGAGAAAATAGCGTCTCTCAGACGATAGTTTACCTTAACTTTTCCGATCCCTTCCTGTTCAATAAATTTCTTGGTGGCTGCTATGGCCTCTTTTACAGTAAGGCCATTAAGATTGAGCTTATCGTTGGCTGAATTTACCATTATGCCCTCTTTGGCATCGAAACTTTCTTCGCTTACATCAGCACCTTCAATCAAGGGACGGATGGGAAGATTAAAATGACGTGCGAATGCATAGTCTCGCGAGTCGTGCGCCGGTACCGCCATAATAGCTCCCGTGCCGTATCCTGCAAGCACATAATCACTGATCCAGATGGGGATTTCCTCTCCTGATATCGGATTCAAGGCATAACTACCTGTGAACACACCGCTCACCTTCTTATCTATCTGGCGTTCTCTCTCTGTTTTTTTAGCTACCGCCTCAAGATAACTGTCCACTTCCTTTCTTTGTTCAGGTGTGACAAGCATATCCACATATTTAGACTCCGGAGCCAGCACCATAAAAGTTACTCCGAAAGCAGTATCGGCACGTGTTGTGAAGATTTCCAACTCAAGATCTTTTCCAACAACGGGGAATCTCATTTCAGCTCCCTCACTGCGACCTATCCAGTTTTTCTGAGTTTCTTTCAAGGAATCGGTCCAGTTAAGGGTATCAAGGCCCTCGAGTAATCTCTGTGCATAGGCACTCACTCTTAGCAACCATTGAGTCATTACCTTCTGCTCTACCGGATGCCCCCCTCTTACACTCAGACCTTCGCTCACTTCATCATTTGCAAGCACGGTACCTAAGGCCTCACACCAGTTCACCATACTTTCTCCCTGGTAAGCTATCCTGTAATTCATCAGAATTTCAGACTTTTTCTTTTCTGAGAATCCCTTCCATTCTTCAGCAGTGAAACTCAGGGGTTTTGATTCTGCGGCATAGATATTCTTTGTGCCCTCTTTTTCGAAATGAGCTATAAGTTCAGAAATAGGCTTTGCCTTCCGGTCTTTGGTGTCATAATAAGAATTAAACATCTGAAGGAAAGCCCATTGTGTCCATTTATAAAATTCAGGATCACAAGTTTTCACCTCTCTGCTCCAATCAAAAGAGAACCCTATCTTATCGAGCTGTTGTCGATAACGCGCTATGTTTTCCATAGTAGTCTTCTCCGGATGACGCCCTGTCTGTATGGCATATTGTTCTGCCGGAAGCCCATAGGCATCATATCCCATGGGGTGAAGAACATTAAACCCCTGTTGGCGTTTGTATCTGGAATATATGTCACTGGCAATATATCCTAATGGATGACCTACATGTAGACCGGCACCCGAAGGATATGGAAACATGTCCAGCACATAAAATTTCTCCTTTGCAGGGTTTTCCTTTACTTTATAGGTGTCGTTTTCTTTCCAATAATTCTGCCAACGTTGCTCTATCTCGCGATGGTCGTAGGGGATTGTCTGAGTATTTGCCATTTAACCTTTTAATCTGTGTTTTTGATGACGAAGGTCTTTAGTGCCTCTAGGCACACCGTCATCGAATATATATTCTATGTTCTTACGAAGCTTATTGTTGCGGACTTCGAGATCCTTAATTCTGTTCCTGAGCCTGAAATAGGCACCGCACATAAAGATAAGAATTACAGCCAATACATAAACAAGAGTCAGAGAAGTCTTCCTCATCACGCTGTTTTCCTCTCTTTGATGCTGTTGAGCCCTCATTTCATCGGCTATCATTTTATTCACCGAATTTCTAAGCTCAATTTCACGGTAAGTGTCTTTTCTTCTCTCCTCCCTTTCGGCAAGCACCAAGTCGGTATATTGTCGTAAAGCCAGGAGTTCATTGTTTTTATCACCGGTTTGTCTTAAGGCCTCAACCAATAATCCTAAAAGCTCCTGACGTCTGAAATTGCTTATTTTTGGATTATCCAAAGCTTTATATAACTGAGGCACAGCCTTGTCATATTGATGTGTGCCCATATAGTAATAAGATTTTGAAAGACCTCCTTGGCCAAATTCCTTACTTACCTCTTCATTCCTCTCCGCCAGTTCCTCGCATTTATGGTATATCTCTTCAATTTCCTGCGGGGTGAGAGCGGCCGAATTCCTCAGCATTCTTCGATAGCTGACATAATAAAAATAATCAAGGTCTTTTGCAGCTCTGTCCTTACTGGCGTATCGCTCAGCCATTAGATCCAGCTCTTTAATTAATTTCCGTTCTATTTCCAAGGCTTTTTTATGATCACGTTTCCGAGTATAGAAAATAGCTGCCGTGGTGTAGAATAGATTCTTAATAGAATAATCCTTATCGGGCAATTGATTCACAAGGTCTTCCAGCTTATGTATATATTCAAAATATAGGGGACCTTCTGAAGATGCACCCATAAACATCATGGCCCTGTAAGTATTTCTTATTTCTTTATAAATATCCGTGCCCGGATTTAAGCCCATTCTGACATTTTCTGCAATCTGTTTTGTGACATCGCTATCTGCGACACCCGAAGCCTCGGCTTTGGTCTGTTCCATATGCAAGACGGTCTGGGCGCTTTCTCTGTCTTCCCCCATCGGCAGGCTATTAGATATTACCAGAAGACGCGAAAGTTCCCGGGCATCGTCGGTGGAGGTGGAAAGCTCATTCAACACGTCGTTTATCACGTCGTTACTGTCGCTTCTTTCCGCAAGGCTGATTATCTGTGTTCTTACCTGGTCACGGTTAAGCTTATCGCTAAGATTATATACGTCTAACAGGATTCTGATACTATCTGAAGATGTCCGGGCATGTTGAAGGCTTTTAGCCCTTTGACGGGCCTCTTCATTACTTACACCGGCATTAATCGACGAAAAGAAACACAGAAAACATAGAAGACCCAGAAGCCTCCTGAAAAAAATGGGGAGATTAAAAAATTTCATTTATGCATCTATACCGGCGAAACTTTCTTCCGGCAACCTTTTTTCTAATGCAAATTAAAGTAAAATTATGGAATTTTCAAAGGTTTTAGATCTCCAGTTTCCTCTTCACCTCGTCTACGGCATCAATTGAAGCCACTGATTTCATTATAGTTTCCAGCTCTGAATAAGAATGAATTCCGAAGGATACTTCCATAGTGGCTATATAATCTTTGCAATTGGAATCATATTTCGTCATATTGAGATTCAATCGTTTAGAAATACAGTCCGCAATATCTACAAATAAATGCACTCTGTCTACCGCCCTTACCCAAAGTGTGACCGGATACAAAGTTCCGTCGGGTTCAAATTCCACACTTTTTATCCTGTCTCCTTGTTGCGATGCCAGACGTATGGCTATAGGACAGTCTCGTTTATGAAGTGTCAATGAACCGTCATCTTCTTTGAAACCGATAACTTCCTCTCCGGGTATTGGCCTGCAGAAACCACACCGGCAAAAATGGGGCTTCGGTATGTTACCCAAATAAGTCTGTATTGCATTCTTTGCCTTGTAGGTCACAACTGATCCGAGTCTTTCCAATGTAGGATGCACTTCCGGATCGGTGAAAATTTCCACTACGTCACCTCTTTGCAATGGGGCAGTCACCGAAGCAAGGAAACCGTTAATTCTTGCATATTTGGCATGATCTCCTACTTCTGTAGAAATTTCATAGGCAAAATCCAAAACGCAAGCCTTCTGGGGCAGCATGATAGTCTTTAAACGAGGGGTAAAGACCATGATATCGTCGTTGTAGAAAGAAGCTGTCACCTTCTCCATAAAGTCAATACCAACCTCATGATTGTCAATATCCCGCAGAGTGCTTCGGAACTTATGAAGCCATCTCTCTATGTATTCCTGGGAGTGACGCGTATCAAGCCCTCTATGGGAATCCTCAGCCATCCTCTGGCTGTTGATATGTACTTCCTGCCAACGTCCGAAATCCGCCAGAAGTTTCACGTGAAGGCTTTGATAACCATTCTCTTTAGGAGAATCGATATAGTTGGACAATCCTCCCGGTTTCTCTTTAAAACTATCGGTAAGAATGGAATATATCTTTAGGGCTGTGGCCTTTTCATCGGAGTCCTCAGGAACCTTGAAAATTATCTCAGTGAAATGCCGATATTTCAAATGATTGAAATCGTCACCATATTTCCTCATTTTTCTCCATATGCTGTAAGGCTCGCGATATTCAACCTTTACCTCAGCCTCTATACCGGATTCCATCAGAGTGGCCTGTACCTGGCGACGGAACCTTTCAAGACGTTCTTTCTGATGACGCCTGTCTCCTTCTATAAGGCGTGTTATCTCATCATAATCATGTGGGCAACGGAATTTGAAGCTCAGATTTTCCAGCTCCGTCTTTACATAATAAAGCCCCAGGCGATTGGCAAGCGGTGCATAGAAATAATCTGTTTCTCCTGCTATTTTCATCTGCTTGTCAGGTTTCATTGAAGAGAGGGTTCTCATATTATGAAGCCTGTCGGCAAGCTTAACGAATATCGGGCGGATATCTCTTTGCATTGAATTAAGCATCTGTTTGAAATTATCCACCTGCTTGCTCCTTCCGGGATCATGTTTGTCGGGCTTTGTGAGTACTTTTACCAGATAAGCTACGTCATCGCCGAACCGGCTTTTAATTTCCTCAATGGTATGATCCGTGTCTTCCACCACATCATGCAGGAAAGCCGCTATTACAGAATTGATGTCTAGTCGAAGTTCTTCAGCAGCGATTATTGCCACAGCTATGGGATGAAGAATGTAGGGTTCTCCTGTTTTTCTTACCTGGGGAGAATGAGCCTCCTTTGCCAGAAGAAAAGCATCACGAAGCCTTGCCATATCGGCATCGGAGGTGCGCGGTTCCATGGCTTTGAATACTCGTTCTGCCCGCTCTTCTATAAGTGCGGAATAATCCCTCGTGTCTTCCATAGCTGATTTATTTTTTCACAAAGGTAAAAATTATAATGGAATAGTATGAAATCCCTGTAAGAATTTATAGGGATAGGTATCTCTAAATAATTTATATTATAGTGAGAACCCTTAAAAGGAGGTTTCGTGTGGTATCACCAAATCTCACTTTATATGATTTTGAAGAGGCATCATAAGCTTCAATCACACCTTCCCCAAAAATTTTATGGCTCACACGTGTGCCTGAAGCCAAAGGTTTTTCAGAATTTCCGCCCAACTCTTCCCTAAGCATTGCAACCATCTGTTTCGTACCCTCTTTAAGCGACGGATCCATAACACCTTCGAGTTTAAGCATCCAGTCGGGTACTTCGGAAAGAAAACGTGAAGGATATTTCAGAGCTCCGCTATCATGCATATACCCTTCGGATTCACAAAGCCAAAGCATTTTTTCAGCACGTGTCACTGCCACATACATGAGTCTTCTCTCCTCTTCTTCACCATCCTCCCGGCGTTCACGGATAGATCTGTGATTAGGGAAAACGCCTTCGGTAAGCCCTATTACAAAGACCTCCGGAAATTCAAGTCCTTTAGACTGATGGATTGTCATCATCCTCACCTTCTCAGACTCTATGCTTCTATCTACATTTGTATACAAAGAGACTTCCTGAAGGTAGGAAATTAGATCGGCATCTCCCTCATCTACTCTACCGGCCTCAAATTCCTTCATGGAATTAACAAGTTCGGCTATATTCTCGAGTCTCTCTTCCTCCTCATCGTTTCTATAAAGGTCACCCAGACCGCTCTCTTTCATCACCCAGTCGGCCAGGTCAGATACTCTCATTAAGGGCACCCTCTCCCTTGCTCCATCTATTAATTCAATGAATTTCAGAAGGGCAGGCTTATTAAAAGGCTTTTCTCCGATATGTCTTCTCAATGCTGTCATTAAAGGAATACCCTCCTCTTCGGCAAGCATCGTCAGAGTTTTCATAGAGGTATCCCCAAATTTACGTGCCGGAAGATTGATAATACGACGGAATGAGATATCATCAGATTCTGTAGCGACAAGACGTAGATAAGAAAGTACATCCTTTATTTCCTTACGCTCAAAAAACCTTACCCCACCCCAAACGGTGTATGGTATTTTGCGTTTCAGCAAAGCCTGTTCCACCTGTCTTGACAGGAAACTGCTACGATAAAGGATGGCAAACTGATTTGGAGTCATACCCTCCTTTATTCCCTCTTCTATTCTAGCTGCGATAAAATCTGCTTCCTCTTTTTCTGACTTCGAATGAAGATGCACCGGCTGTCTCTCGTTTAACTTTACGGTAAAGAGATCTTTGGGAACCCTGTTATGATTGTTTTCTATAATACGGTTGGCCACATCAAGAATATCAGGGGTACTTCTATAATTCTGATTAAGTATTATATCCGTCTTAGCCTTGAAATCCACAAAGATTTTAGGATTAGCCCCCCTCCATTCATAGATGGCCTGATCAGGGTCACCTACTACAAAGAGGTTTCCATGATGGCTTGTCAGAGCATGCAGAAGCTTCCAGTCATCTCCGGTGCAATCCTGCACTTCATCCACCATCAGATAGTTCAGTTTTTCTGTCCAATATTTATTGGCATCGGGAAAATGATTCAGAATATAAAGAGTAAAATAGAGAAGATCGTCATAATCGAGGGCGAAATGCTTAAGCTGCAATCTAAGATATCGCACCGTTGCATCCGGAGCAAATGATGAAGAATTAGGAAGAAGATGACGTTGAATATAGTGAGTCGGTTCATATCCTTTCAGAGCCGCTACACCCTTAAGAAACCTCTCTGCCGTGATTTTCTTCCTGTCTATATCAAATTCTATCATAGCCTGCTTGGCAAGCTGTTTGGCATCCTCCTCATCTATTATGGTAAAGTTTTTGGGATAGCCTATGCGATATATCTCCCTCCGCAGGAATTTGGCACAGAAACTGTGGATGGTACAGATAAAGTCATTGACGCTGCCGCGGTCTACCATGCCTGAAATTCGCCGTTTCATCTCCTGTGCAGCTTTATTTGTAAAGGTGAGACAAAGGATATTACCCGGACTGATGCCCACATCATTTACCAAAAAAGCATAGCGATGGGCTATGACACGTGTTTTCCCGGACCCGGCTCCTGCCACAACACGCACCCTGCCTTCAGTAGCTTCTACGGCCTGTTGCTGTTTATTATTGAGCTCCATTATAGATCATGGCCACGGCCATGGCTGAAATCCCCTCTTGCCTTCCCTCAAAGCCCAGCTGTTCTGTTGTCGTGGCCTTCACAGACACCGACTCCAGATCTACTCCCATCACTTTGGCCAGGGTGGCACGCATTGTTTCAATATGATTTTTTAATTTGGGGGCCTGGGCTATGATCGTGACATCTACATTACCTATCGCCCAACCCTTCTCTTTTATAAGTCTAACTACTTCTGACAACAATACCTTGCTGTCTACTCCTTTGTATCTTTGATCACTATCAGGGAAATGATATCCTATATCTCTGAGAGCTGCCGCTCCGAGAAGAGCATCACATAAAGCATGGATAGCCACATCCGCATCACTATGGCCGAGAAGCCCGTGACTATGGGGAACTTTAACCCCGCAAAGCCACAGATCCCGATCCTCCACAAGCTTATGGACATCGTATCCTTGCCCGATCCTATACATATTTATCTCTTTCTTTTGCCTATTAACTCTTGTAGTCCGTCAAGATCGAAAGTCAAAGTAAACCTCAATGTCTGATCAAGCGGAGAACTTTGAGCTGTTGCAAGCATGTAAGAGGCATCAAGTCTCACAACATTTAGTGAAAAGCCGGCTCCGAAAGTAAAATAACTTCTTCCACCCTTTGAGGCAGCTTCATAATTATAACCCAATCTTCCGAAGAATTGCTGGTTGTAAGCATATTCTCCTCCTATGGAGACTGATATTTCCTGCAATTCCTCCTTAAATCCTCCGGGTGCATCAGAGAAACTCTTGAATATACCGGTGATCGGCGACATTGTTTCCCATTTCTCCCGGGCCTCTTCGTAAGCCATTTGACCTTCAACAGTGTCCATGTCATAGTCTTTCTGCCTCGGCATAGTAGGCACAAGAAGCTTATTAAGGTCTAGACCTAAGGCCAGGGTATTGTAATCAGCTATCGGGAACATAAATTGTGCTCCCAATTTTAAGTTCGTAGGCAAAAAGGCATAATTCTGGCCATGGTCATAACTTACCTTTGTACCGATATTTGATATGTTGAATCCCCAGGCGAACTGGCATTCACTTCTGCCTACCATCGGATAAGTGACATAATATCCGGAAATATCTGCCGAGAATGCACTTGCCGCAGTATTGGTGTCACCTGAATAGGAATCCTCATAAGACAGATCCGAAAGTATATATCTCATCACAACACCCATAGAGAATTTCTCCGAGAGTTTGCGTGAATAGCCTACATCGAATGCAAATTCATATGGATTGATAGTCTGAACTCCCGTGAGGCCTTCGTCACCATATCCCATTGTCACTTCACCAAGAGAGAAATATCTGAACGAAGCGCTGATAGCCTGATTATCACTGCTTCCGATTTTATAATATCCTGTGAGATCGGCCAAAAATATATCATTAACAATTTTCCTCAACCATGGAGTGTAAGAGATAGCCAATGCTCCCCGGCTATATGCAAAGGCATATTTTGACGGGTTCCAGAACTGGGCATTGACATCTGGATCTGTTGCTGCTCCAAGATTTCCCATACCGGAACCACGAGCGTCAGGTGTGATACTCAGGGTTGTTACACCGGTATTCACCGGGTTGAAATCATCGTCCTTGATATCATTCTGAGACCAAGCCGGCATGGAGGCTCCCAATACCGAAAACAATATGACAGTGGAAAATTTTTTACGTGACATAATATTTTAACTCACTATGAAGGGGTTTTATTGCCTCCCCTCTCTCTGCTATCTCACTTTTACATGAAAACTCGGGATATTGTTAACCAATACTTCTAAATAATCACCCGGAGCAACGATCAGGGGGGCACTCAAGGCAGGAAGCATTATATCCCCGATTTTTAAAGTGTTTATCACTGAAAAGTTTTCTATCAGATGATCCGGAGCCTTTATCATTTCCTCAAAGAGAAATTCAGAAACTTTCTCTCCATTTTTTTTCATTTCCAATCGAGTATCGGCTTCCCATGACAGGAAATCGCCAACGAAAAGAGAACGATCAAAATTTCTGGCAGCGTCCTGAGGCAGGCCCTCAATTTGTAGCCGATGAGCCATCTCAGGACAATGAAAATGCAGGGCAGGAGCAAACTCAGAATAATATCTTGAAGCAAATTTTCTTTTTATAAATTTGCCTAATCTGCAAATCCGGATTGCCGGCGCAAGCGACACCTCGATTGGCCCTATTTCCTCCGGTGCATAAAAAGGTTTTCCTGTATTTGTCATGGCAGAATCCGCTAAAAGATACCATCCGGTTTCTCCCTCTTTTTTATAAGCGGGATAATTATTCACCACGACTACAATCTTCATAGAAATAGTGCCGTTATTGGGCCGCCACCATTAATTTACGGGTCTTGGAAACTGTAGCACCCGATTCCGTCTTAACTGTTGCTCGATAAAGGTAAACTCCTCCCGGGATACGTGCACCACCAAAATCACACAAATTCCATGACATGGTTGTGCGCGAATTGCCTGAGGTGATATTTGGTGCCTTATTATACCATACATGTCGACCCCAGATATCATATACATCTATCGAACATTCCATGGATGAGGTAGAGCCATCCGTTGCTACGATAAAGTTAACTCCTGAAGTGGCCGGATTAACATCTGTGGTAAGGGTCTCGATTGAAGGTTTCCATAAGGCTGAGATACTGAAATCCAACGTTGCTGTAGTGGAGTTGTTGGCATTATCCCATACTGTGAAACTCAAAGTATGGTTTCCTTGTTCCACGTCGGTCAGTAAATATGTCAGGCTTCCCGCGCCGGAATCATTTTCATCAGGAAGATAATACTGGGCCACATCATCGTAGAATTTCTTTCCATCAAGCGATAAAGTTATATTATGTCCGATTCCGGCTTCAGATACACTTATACCCGATTCATCATAAACTTTTACTTTTAAGGTCGGGTTAGGGCTCACTTGGTTTCCGCTGACAAAACCGGGACTGTTGAGATAAAATTCTATAATCTTAGGTCCGTCAAAATCATCAGGTACATTCTGGTCGTAACCATACACATATAGGTTTTCGCAGGCCCCATTTGCTTCCCGGCCCTTCTCTTCATAAGCGTATAATGAAATCAAAGCGGGGGAATAATTGTTTTCAATCTCAGAAGGCATGGTGAATTCCGTGCTCCATTTACCTTCGTTCACTTTAACTCTACCCACAAAAAGACGTGTCTTGCGGTCGTTGTAAACAGACTGCACTCCATCTTTTCCATTTCCATTTGTGGTTATCACTTTCTCGGCATCATACAAAGAGATTTCTGCAATACCATTGAAATCCTCGAGAAGATTGCCGTCACGATCCTCCACATGACCTTTAAGTTTCACTGTGGATCTTGCACTTATTACGGGGAGATCCTCGCAATTTTCCGGGTCTATCCCATTTATCTCATCTATCTTTACATTCAGCTTAGGCCAGGGAATTTTCATGGACGGGTCTCCGATTATTCCGTAGCGAAGCTTATTTGTTCCGGTATTACTGTCATTTTTCCCTCTTACCATCATTTCTCCGACAGTAAGTGTCTCACCGTTTTCATCCTCGTAGAAAAGATAGGTTGAAGTACTTTTATTTAAGGTACCGTTAGCCGAGATCAACACTTCACGGCTCGGGCAAATCATACCTATTACCCCGGCGGAAGGCATAAGCCAAAGAACTTCCGCTCCGCTTATCTCATCTGCATCCCAGCGCATGAATTCACATGTGGCCGCATAGATAAAGGGAAGGCGACGGTTAGTCATGGCATTGATATCTGTCCAGGTAAGCAGATATTCATGACCCCAGTTTTTCGGATTGGCATGACCTATGTAATTGATATATGCCAGGCCCTCATTCCATTTGCTCATCAATCGTTCATGAGCCTGCGGATATGCCGCTCCGGTGCCGGTGTATTCTAACGGATAAGCATCCAGATAGAGTTTTTCGTAAAGGTAATTTCTACCCTTTCCTTCACTCTGCATTGCTGTAAGCGCGGTTTCTGCCTGGCTTAGGTGTATTCCATTGTCCTGGTCGTCAGCAATTATCATAACCTGGTTGCGCCAGGTACCATAGTCTTCGGAATTAATATATTCTTCCAGTTTATCAATTGCCTGATTAGCCTCAGCAAGACTTTTCACCGGCATTCTTCCCACAGCCACATTTATCCTGGCGTTTCCTATGTTGAACACATCGTACACATCTTCCAGCATTCCGATATAGTCATCAGTGGAATATGAAGTGGTTTCAGTATCGCCTGTCGGGGATTGCCAGATGGGAATCCTGGGATATCCGGCGCTCTTCACCTGGGTGGTCACCATTTTATTGTCGTAGGTAGGACGGCTCATTATGAGGCAATAGGAAGTGTATTCTCCCTCCTTGCCTTGCGCCCGGTCGTACCACATTTTCAGTAATTTCCTGAAGGCTGAAAGATCCGGCTTACCGGAAGAAAATTCATTATATATGACTTCCGGAGTCAATACTGCAACAGACAAACCATCCGTGAGCTCATGGAGTGTCACCAATCTTTGAGCCGCAGGAAGATATTCCTGCGGTGAAATAACCAACATATCCGGAGCTTCCATTGAATGGAGGTCCTGATTTTCCACTTTTATACCGTTTGTCACAGCCCGGCTAATCTTCGAGGGTTCGAAAGCCACAAATTCCTGATAGCCGTTGGAGGCATTGAAACTTAAAGTGGAGCCTTCCAGTTTAGTCGTTACTTCCCGAGGTGCGAGGGGATCCGTTACATCCCATACCACCGTGGAACCACTACAACCGGAAATCTTCACTTCACTTGTGACGTCAGGAGAGATATAGAAATATAATTCACCATTATAAAGATTCAGGGCTCTGGTATATTCCACTTCAATATAATCCAGGCCCGCAATGGTAGCCCCATTCCCATTAAATTTTATTGTATAATCCAGGTTTGTGCCCGGATTTTTTACCTCTTTCAAACTTTTTGTAGTGAGGATCAGTTTAGCATCGGAAGGAGATATACGATCGTTGGCTGTGGCTGTAAGTGCTTCTCCGTTGGCTGAAAAAGTCAGAGTTGCGGTCCCCACTCCCGGTTTACATCCGAAAGCTGTCAATACCTTTGCACTTCCTACATTATCAATAAGCTTAAATTGGAAAGTACGGGCCGTGGTAGTGCGGAAATCTTCTCCGAGCATCAGACGCCCGGATGTCATCGGCATAGACAAGTCTTCTTCATGCACCAATCTTTCAGTGAATTTATCAATCACTATACCTCCGGAATTGTAGTTTCCATAATTTTCCAGTCCGGGACGTGTATCCATCGAATCACTGATAAAATAATACGCTATATCGGAATACGGATGCGACTGATGGGTGTATTTCGTATCACTGTAACTTTGTGCCCATCTCACCGAGCCTTTCCCGAAAAACACAATACCTCCGTTCACCCTCATAGAAGGCACCAGAGGCAAATCATCGGGAGAATCCAGGGTTTCCGGGATCACTTCTCCGCCGTAGCCGAAAATATTAACCTTTTCAGGATCCGTAAATCCCAGACCCCTTAATGTTGCGTCACTGATAAACTGTATTCCTGTTTCACTCACCTCTACCTTTGCCCAATTTCCTTGAGCCAAAGCTGAAGATGATGCATAAAATTCGGGCGAATTCGCATAACTCTTCATCCCTCCTTGAATAAGGAATAAAGCAGCGACAATTAAACCCGATAACTGTAAAGTGGATTTATGATTAGGCATTATTATATTTCTTTCCTCTTTCTTAACGTTATTCCTTCTCTCTTATTGTATTATTTTTCGGCCGTGTAAGGCCAAGTATCTCCTTGCAAAAAGCGTTCCCATTCTTCACGTGAACCACAAAAGGCATTTAGATCCACATCTCCTTCAATGCCGTCTACACGGCCATGATGGTCATATTGCCAGAATGTCCATTCCGCATTTATCGGATATTCTCTGAATCTACAAATCCACAAAGGATATCCCGGTAATATATCTTCAATATAATCGTAATATCCGTCAAGATTTGTATAAATCATAACTCTGTGGCCTAACAGATTCATATATTCCACCATTGAAGTCAACCTGTTTTTTACATCTTCAGGAGAAATATCTTTTGGATTGCCGGCCGTTTCCACATCAATCACCAGCCCCAATTCCGGCTGCCTGTGACCTACTGCCTTAAGAAAATTCACAGCTTGCTCCACACCATCTTTGTCAAAGCGAAAAAAATGATAGGCACCGGTTTTCAAACCTGCCTTTCGTGCAGCAGAGATATTCGAAGAATAAAGGCTGTCAATATGAGTAGCCCCTTCTGAGGCCTTTACAAAAACAAATTCAATTCCCGATTGAGCTACTTTTGAGAAGTCGATCTCTCCATTATGTCTGGAAATATCGATACCTCTGACAGGATATTTTTCCGGATCCACATACGGCGGGCTCTCTATATAAAGCCTATAGGCCCTGACACTTGAAAAAATCAACAGGCCTACCACCAAAACAAAGGCCAAGGCTGCCAAGATGTCTGTTGTAGGACGCCTCTTAAACCGCATTGTGCAAATATAACCATATTTTGATTATTTTTGCCTTAATAATCATGAATTTTTCCAACGCTCTTTATCCGGCTATAATCTTGCTGGTGGCTTTAGTGTCGGTCACCACCGGGTTTCGACGTGGAATTACAATGCAACTGGCATCGGTGTTAGGTCTTGCTTTCGGTGCCGTGGCGTCAAGGATACTGACTTTGGAAATGTCTCAAACTTTTCAATGGGGTATGCATCTGAGTCAGGCTGAAGAATTCACTGACTTTACATCTAATCTGGTCTGGGCATCTCTGATATATACGGTGGTGTTCTGGATTTTTCATATCACAGCTCCAATACTCAAAAGCGCCCTCTCGATTTTTTCCATAGGAATATTCAACAGATTACTTGGAGCTTTCTTTTCTCTTTTCGCCAACCTGCTCTGGCTCTCCATTGTTCTTAATCTTCTATTGTGCATAAATCCGGAAAGCGGTTTATTGCGCTATGAAAGTGCCAACGACGGAAATCTCGTTGCCGCTGTAATGGAGATAACCCCGGCAGTGTTAGGATGCAACGGGGCTGAGGATTTCGCTCATTTCAATCAACTTAAAGAAGCCAAAAGTATAAGTTGCAACTTTAATCCCTCGGGAAGTGTTATAATAACAAACGGTTAAAATTCGGAAATGTTAAAGATACGCGACCTCAAAGCCGGAATCGACGGCAAAGAGATATTAAAAGGCATAAACCTTTCGGTGAATGCAGGTGAAGTTCACGCTATTATGGGGCCCAATGGATCGGGCAAGTCAACTCTTTCGATGGTGCTAGCAGGCAATCCTGCTTATGAAGTATTCGATGGCAAAGTTGACTTTTGCGGGAAAGACTTGCTGGATCTTCCCCCGGAGATTCGTAGTCATGAAGGCCTTTTTTTGGGATTTCAATATCCGGTTGAGATCCCCGGGGTATCTATGGTGAATTTCATGAGGGCCGCCATTAATGCCAAGAGAAAATATTTCGGTCTTCCTCCTATGAGTGCTTCTGAATTCCTCAAAATGATGAGAGAGAAACGCTCTGTGGTGGAACTGGATAACAACCTTGCGTCTCGTTCTGTAAATGAGGGGTTCTCGGGCGGAGAAAAGAAACGCAATGAAATTTTCCAGATGGCTGTGCTTGAACCTAAACTTGCCATACTGGATGAAACTGATTCCGGCCTTGACATAGATGCGCTCAGAATAGTGGCAAATGGTGTCAACAAGCTTAAATCTGCCAACAACGCAACTATTGTCATAACCCACTATCAAAGACTCCTGGATTATATCAAGCCTGATTTCGTGCATATTCTTTACAAGGGTAAGATTGTGATGACAGGGGGACCTGACCTGGCTCTGGAACTGGAAGAGAAGGGTTACGACTGGATCAGGAACCAAAGTGAAGGTGAGGAATAAATTTTTATGATTATGAATTCTCTCACCCAATATATCGATCTTTTCGATCATCACAGGGATCTGGTAGACAAGGGAAGCTGCGAGGTGATGAATGCTCTCAGGTCTGAAGCTTTGGATATCCTAAAAAATTCAGAACTACCACGAAAGGGTAGTGAAAATTATGAGACTATAGACCTTCCCGCTATTCTTGCACCCGATTTCGGATTAAATTTGGCACGTCTTGATATTGATGTGAATTCTTCCGCACCGTTCCAGTGTGGTGTGCCTCATCTTTCACCATCTATCTTCTTTTTTAGAAACGATTTATATGCGGAAGCAGCGAATGCCTCCGAAAATCTGCCGGAAGGTGTTTTTGTGGGTAGTTTAAAGAGATTTTGCATGGAATTCCCAATCGAGGCCAAAAAATTTTATGGACACATAGCCGATATGCGGAATCCCATAGTGGCTCTAAATACTCTTTTTGCCCAGGATGGAATAGTGGTGCATGTAAAAGAAGGCGTGAAATGTGAGAAACCTATTCAGATTGTAGGTATTCTGGAAAACGGAATGCCTCTGATGGCGGTTAGACGTCTCCTCATCATCGCTGAAAAGGATTCTGAAATAAAGCTTCTGGTTTGTGACCACACGCAGAACAATGAAACAGAATTCCTTAACCTCATCGTTTCGGAGATAATAGCGGAAGAAAATTCCTCGATAGAAATTTGCGAAATGGAGGAGTCTTCCCAGAAAACATCCCGTCTTTCAGCAGCTTATGTGGCACAGGGTCGTGAAAGCCATGTGTCGGCTACAGGTGTCACTTTATACAATGGAATAACCAGGAATGAATATCATTGTTCCTTCACGGGTCCTGACGCACATCTGAAACTCTCCGGCATGGCCATTGAAGACCGCCAACGTATGATTGACACCTACTCCGTAGTGACTCATACCTTGCCGGGTTGTCACACTGATGAATTGTTTAAATATGTGGCTGATGATGAGGCCGTAGCCACTTTCTCCGGTCTGATCAAGGTGATGAAGGGCGCTTCAAAGACTGAAGCTTTCCAAAATAACCGCAACATTATCGGTAATGAAGGTGCGAGGGTTTATTCGAAACCCACTCTGGAAATCTATGATGATGATGTGAAATGCAGCCATGGATCAGCTATCGGTCAGCTTGACCAGAAACAGATCTTTTATATGCGTACCCGAGGACTTTCAGAAGAACAGGCAAGATTTTTGTTGAAACAGGCTTTCATGGCAGATGTGATCGATGGAATATCGATGCCTGATTTCCGATTGAGGCTCCACGCCTTAGTTGAACGAAGATTTGCCCGCGGGGAACGCAACTGTAATTCCTGCAAAAACCTGTGCATTCCCAATGATTGATACAGATAAAATAAGAAGGGATTTCCCTATCTTACAACGCAGTGTGGCAGGGAAACCTTTGGTTTATCTGGATAACACTGCCACTTCCCAGGCCCCCTCCCGGGTAGTGAGGGAAATTGAACGTATATACTCGGGGATGAGGGCGAATGTGCATCGGGGGGTGCATACTTTATCTCAGGAAATGACAAATCTTCAGGAATCCTGTCGGGAGAAAGTAAGGCAATTTATCAACGCTTCCTCAATAGAAGAGATAATTTTTACCCGTGGTACCACTGAATCTATAAATTTAGTGGCAAATTCATTCGGAGGCACCTTCAAAAAGGGAGACGAAATAATTCTCACTGTCATGGAACATCATGCCAATATCGTTCCATGGCAACTTTTGCGTGACCGCACCGGTATTGAGCTGAAAATTGTTGATATCGATGATAAAGGCCAACTGGATCTAAATCAATACAAGTCTTTGTTCTCTCCACGTACCGTTTTGGCCTCTTTCTGCCATGTAAGCAATGTCTTGGGGACTATCAATCCGGTCAAGGAGATGACTTCTTATGCCAAAAGCCGGGGAGTAGCTGTCTTGATTGATGGAGCTCAGGTTGCTCCGCATCTTAAAATTGATGTGAAAGATCTTAACTGTGATTTCTACGCTTTCTCTGCCCATAAAATGTATGGACCTTCGGGAGTGGGTGTGCTTTACGGACGAAAGGAATTATTGGGAAAGATGCCACCCTGGCAAGGAGGCGGGGAAATGATTTCAGTAGTGACTTTTGATAAAACAACATACGCCGACCTTCCTTTCAAATTTGAAGCAGGAACTCCTGATTACATTGGAATCGCTGCCTTTGCAAAAGCAATAGAATTTATAGATGAGATCGGCATGAAGCAAATGGAAGCCCATGAGACTCAGCTTTGCAGAAAAGCTGAAGAGGGACTTCAGGAAATATCGGGTATCAAAATTTATGGTAATGCAACGGATAAGGGACCGGTTTTGTCATTCCTCCTTGAAGGTGTGCATCCCTACGATATGGGTATGCTTCTTGATAAACAAGGTGTGGAAGTACGCACAGGCCATCATTGTGCCATGCCTTTGATGGAACGTCTCGGTATTCCGGGCACAGTGAGAGCCTCTTTTGCTGTTTACAATACTATGAAGGAAGTGGAAATTTTTATCGCGGCAGTCAAACGTGCCGCCGATATTCTTCGTTAATGTTTTTTCCGGATATAACGGTGACGTTTCTCAGCTTCTAATTCTTCCGCGTATTTATTAGGGAAATCAAACTTAACCCTGGGATGTATCATGGCCCAGATCACTAATGCGCATCCTAGTAAAACAAAGGGTATACTCAGGAGTTGTCCCTGATTTATGCCGTATGTGGCTATCATCTCGTTTTCCCAGTCTACCTGAACATTCTTGATATATTCTATAAAAAAACGAGGAAGGAAAATTCCGATAAAAAAAACGCCGGTGATGAGATAGGGACGTTCCTGGGCATTCTTGCGCCAGTACATCCACATCAAGAGTGCAAAGAGTATAAAATAACAGGTAGCCTCATATATCTGAGTGGGATGTTTTGGCACCGTCTCTCCGTTTCTTTCAAAGACAAATCCCCAGGGAAGATCGGTTTCCCCACCATATATTTCACTGTTCATTAGATTACCCAACCTGATTAGTCCTCCTACAAGAGCTATCGCAATCACTAACTTATCGAAAGTCCATGAGGCCGGTTTCTTCGTGACAAACCATGAAAACAGGAATACGGCTATAATTATAGCGATTGTACCTCCATGGGAAGCCAGGCCTCCGTTCCATACTTTCGGGATTTCTGATAAATGTTGGGAATAATAGTCCCACTCATAGAAAAACACATGCCCCAACCTTGCTCCTATAATAGTTGCCACCACCACATACGCAAGCAAGATTCCGAGCCATTTTTCCGGAGCCCCTTCATGTTTAAACATTCGGGCCACAATATTATATCCGATTATGAAACCTACAGCGAAAGCAAGGCCATACCACCTTACAGAAAAAGAACCCAAACTAAAGAATTCAGGGCTCGCATTCCAGCTGATAAAATCAAGCACTCCCAATTTTATTATATCAATTGAAGAAGATGAAGTTCATCGAAGATTTCTCTTCCGGAAAAAGAGCGTTTCAGGGAAATAATCCTTGCAAATTCATCGATAGCTGAATGCATCCTGGGATTTCTGAACACTCTTAATGCCCGTGCCATTGCATGATCATACAATCTTTCAATTTCATCATCCTCTAAAGCGCACGTTTCCTGTCCCTCTTCGAGAACAATATCATAAATCTCCTTCATAATATCTTTGGGAGCCTCCTCTTTGAGTCTCACCAATGATCTTGCCAACACATTTCCCACCACCATTGAAGTGGTGATATGAAAATTAGCAACAAGATTATCCCAAGTAGATTTAGGAGAAATCGATGGAGAACCGGAGAAATAATAAGCGTGAGAGAATTCTACCATAGGCCCGTCAGTGTCTATGGTTACATTAGCCACCCTGTCTATTGCATCAAGATTAGCCAAAGCTATCATCATGCCGGCCAAGCCGTAAGCACGGTCGTCTTCATTAAGATAGGATAAGGAAAATTTTTGTTTGCTCATTTTAAAAAATAGGCCGGGACTATTTCGAGCCGCCGGCCTTCCGGTTAATTAGTAGTCCATAGCAGAGTCGAACTGCTCTTTAGAGAATGAAAATCTCTCGTCCTAACCGATAGACGAATGGACCATTATATTTTTTTATGCGAGCTTATTGATGTAGTGCTCGAGTCCGCTGCAAAGATTTGCCGCTTTGTTTTTTGAAATTATATTCTTGCGACCTAAACGTTGTAAAAGTGCACTTACTTTATTGTAGGCTTCCTGAGCTTCCTTCTTATCGGTCATCTTTCTGATTTTTCTCACAGCGTTTCTTGCTGTTTTTGCCCAATAACGGTTCTCAAGTCTCCTCTTTTCTGCTTGGCGGATCCTTTTAAGTGATGATTTATGATTTGCCATCTTAAGTTTCTTGTCTTTGGTTTTGTAGCCCATAGCAGAGTCGAACTGCTCTTTAGAGAATGAAAATCTCTCGTCCTAACCGATAGACGAATGGGCCTTCGCTTTTATTCGCGGTGCAAAGGTAAGCTGAATTAATTAATTTTCCAAATTTCTTGACTAAAAAGAATATATTTATATCCGTATTGCATCTTTAAGCGGTTATTTGGTGTTCTTTAGAATTTGCTTCTTCTATTCTAAAGATCAAGCCTAAATACTCACAGGATAGAAAGAAGGGAATTACGTTTCCTACATCTACTGGAATACATCGTATTTCAGTCATTACTTTTCGTACAAGCGAGACGTGTGTCTATACATTTGAACGGGGATAATCACAATAAAACATCACGGATATTATTGCGGATATTCAATTTATTTTACTCTAAAAGTATTTTTATACAAGTCTTTTGTACTTTTAGCATTTATTTTTATTACCCTTTTCACTAAATTTGCATTAACCTCGACTAAAGATTAAAAAACAATATACCATGACACTTTTTGAACGTCTCACTAAGAAAGCACAGGAACACCCTCAGCGTCTGGTGCTCCCTGAATCAAAAGAACCCCGCACTTTGATGGCGGCTCAACAAATTATCGAGAAAAAGGCTGCCAATGTTATTTTTATAGGTAAAAAAGAAGAAATTCTGGAAGAAGCAGCCAAACTTGGTCTATCAAAAATCGGAGAGGCTGAGTTCATTGATTGCGATGATGCTAAGGAAACAGAAAATTATGCAGAACTTTTCTATGAACTTAGAAAATCAAAAGGTGTGACTCTCCAGGACGCAAGATATACGGTAAAGAATCCTCTTTATTTGGGTTGTCTTCTTATCAAAGCAGGTAAAGCCGATGCCATGGTGGCCGGCGCACTGAGTCCCACATCAAGTGTACTTCGTGCAGCGTTCCAAGTTTTAAAAACCAAACCGGGCATTTCCGTGGTGAGCGGAGCATTTATAATGCTTCTTCCGGAAAATGTGAATTTCGGAGAAAACCATATGCTCGTGTTTGCTGATTGCGCAGTAATTCCGGATCCAACAGCCGAGGAACTTGCTCAAATCGCCATTGCTACAGCTAAGACAACAAAAGATATTGCAGGTCTTGATCCTGTGGTGGCTCTTCTCAGTTTCTCAACTAAGGGCAGCGCTTCTCATGCAAGAGTAGACAAAGTGAAAGAAGCTTTGGAAATAGCACATAAACTTGATCCCACCCTTAAGCTTGACGGTGAATTGCAGAGTGATGCCGCGATTGTCCCTTCAGTCGGTAAACTTAAAGCTCCGGAAAGCCAAGTGGCAGGACATGCCAACACTCTGATTTTCCCATCTTTGGAAACCGGAAATATTGCCTACAAACTTGTACAACGTCTGGCCGGTGCGGGTGCCGTTGGACCAATATTACAAGGTTTGGCAGCTCCTGTTAACGATCTGTCAAGAGGCGCAACAGTGGAAGATATAGTTAACACCATCATAGTGACATGTAATCAGGCTATTGGCGACAAAGGTCTCTAAAAATATCTAATTCAAAATATTAACCATGAAGATTCTTGTTCTCAACTGCGGTAGCAGTAGCGTGAAATATAAACTGATTGACTCTGACACAAAAAAAGTGCTCGCAGAAGGCGGAGTGGAAAAAATAGGTCTACCTGATTCCTTCCTGAAATTCAAGAAACCTGACGGGGGAAAAGAAACCATCTTTACTCCCATGCCTACGGCTAAGGAGGCTGTAAAAAATATACTTGATCTACTCACGGACTCTAAGAACGGTGTAGTGAAGCATCTGGATGAAATAGAGGCCGTGGGCCACAGGGTGGTGCATGGAATGGAAGATTTCAGTGAATCTGTATTGATCACTCCTGATGTAATCAAGAAAGTGAAGGAAGCATATAGCGTGGCTCCTCTTCACAATCCCGCTAATGTAACAGGTATCGAAGCCGTGGAATCTCTTATTCCCAATGTGCCTCAGGTTGCTGTGTTCGACACTGCTTTTCATCAGACTATGCCCAAAAAGGCCTATATGTATGCCCTGCCCTATGATTTATATGAAAAATACGGCGTGAGAAGATATGGTTTCCATGGAACAAGCCACCGCTATGTGTCCAAAAGAGCCTGTGAATTCCTTGGTCTTCCTTATGAAAAACAAAGGATAATCACCTGCCATATAGGAAACGGAGGCAGTATTACAGCTATTCGCGACGGTGTAAGCGTTGACACCTCAATGGGTCTTACTCCGACTGAGGGGCTCATGATGGGCACTCGTTCCGGAGATGTAGACCCCGGTGCTTTGATTTATCTTATGGAACGCGAAAACCTCGATGCAGCAGGTCTGAGCAAATTGGTGAATAAACAGAGCGGAGTATTGGGTATCTCAGGCAAATCAAGCGATATGAGAGATATTGAGGAAGCTATTGAAAAGGGTTATGACAGAGCCAAACTCGCCCTGGAAATGTATGAATACAGGATTATAAAGTATATCGGCCAATATGTGGCAGTATTGGGCGGAGTAGATATAATAGTATTCACCGGGGGTGTCGGAGAAAACCAGATACGCACAAGAGAGGCGATATGTAAACAATTTGAATTCCTTGGCCTCACTTTCGATGCAGAAGCAAATAAGGTAAGAGGTAAGGAAATAGAGATCTCCGGCAAAGATTCTAAAGTGCATGTAGTGGTGATTCCCACAGATGAAGAGCTTATGATAGCCCAAGACACAGCTAAGATTGTTTCAGGAAAATAATCTTATACAATATACCCGTCAAAAAAGGGCGTTGAAAATTCAACGCCCTTTTTGATATCTTAGGAATATTTATTTTACAACGACTTTTCTTGTATTTCTGCCGCTCTTCACTATATAGATACCGCGTGAAGCTTTCACCACACCGCTCTCTGCAACACGACCTGCCACACGGCCATCAAGAGTGTAAACCACAGCTCCTTCAGAGGCATGATCTACTATCACCTCTCCATATCCGCCTCTAACTCTAAGAGTATTTTCAGATCCTGATACTGAAATATTTTCAATTCCCGCCTCTTCAAGGCCTACACTTCCGATCACCACATAACAGTTGGCCGGAATTGTCACAGTGCCTGCCACTGCATCATACGATGGTTCGCTATTGTAAGATTTACTCAATATTTCATAAAGTGAATTGTCTTTATTCTGGAAACTTACGTTCATGGTGATATCCCCCGTGATATTCGGGTTGATCAGGGTAAACAATTCCTTGTCGCCCAAAGTAGAGATAAGATAGCGGCCGTCTTTCCAGTCGGAAGCATTACATGCCATCTTAAACCCTGCTTCTTCAGTGAACATTTCAGCATTTTTCAGACGTATCTGAATCATCTCGCTATAGGAGTAATACAATCCTTTATGATCAGGGTTGCTATATAGACTCCAGTTTACAATCTTTGGATCTGTATTATTACCATCGTCGTTGTTATTCTTTGTGTTTTGTGCATTTCCCAATTCCGAGAACATCCAGATCATATGGGATCCGGGACACATAATCATCTGAGCTGCTGTAGAACCAAGTCTTTGACAACTTACCTCATCATTGCCAATAATACCTTCAGCTGCCCACATATTCTGTTTGTAAGCAAGACGTTGCTCATCGTGACTTTCGAGATAAGACACTGTAGAACCCCATGTGCGGGAAGCATCGGGAGCATAGAGTGCGTTAAGACCGCTTCTTTCGGGCCAACCCATAGCATATTCACATGCCGGGACATTCATGTTAAGCCAGTTAAGTTCACCGTCTTCAGCCATTTCATTCTCTTCTTTTGCAGTGGCCAGATTTTCATTAATACAATATGCTCCGGGTTTCACATTTTGAATCACGCTGTTCAAATAAGCCATCTCTGCAACGCGTGATGCATTATATTGATTTGTTGCAGCGTCCCCATTATTCGGATAAGAATCATTCAGACCGAGGCCTTTTACAAGGTCGAAACGGAATCCGTCAAAGTTGAACTCAGTAAGCCAGTATTCGATTACATCGGTCCACTGCTGCTGAACCAATGGATAGCCTTGGTTCCAGTCGTTAAGCACGCTATATGCATGTGGGGCATCTACGTTATAGAACGGGCTGTATTGCGGTCCTCCATACATCTGATACCAGGGATGGAGACCGTCACTCTGATTAAACACCATATCAAGTATCACAGCCATACCGTTTTCATGACACAGGTCTATGAAAGCTTTGTAATCTTCGGCTGTGCCGTATGCCTTATCTATGGCGAAATAGAAATTAGGATTATATCCCCATGACTGATTACCATTGAATTCACAAATCGGCAAAAGTTCTATGGCATTTACACCGAGCCGTTTTAAATAGTCGATTTTTTCCATAGCTTTCTGAACGGTACCATTACCCAAGGCTTTGCCTTCTGTGCCTGTAAAGTCACGGAATAAAAGCTCATATATTATCAGATCTGCGGGGTTGGGCAGCTCAAAATCCTTTACCTTCCAATTGTAATCGTTGAAATTTTTCTGATAAACTGCTACAGGTACTCCATCAATTACATCATAGGGATATTCCGGCAAATTGGGATAAACATCAGTTGCAAGGTATTTATCGTTCCAGGGATCGAGCACTAATCTTGCATATGGATCGCATGTACGTGAATTTATAGAAATACTGTTGCCGTTTTGGTTCTCTGCCTTTCCGTTAACCGAGAAAAAATAAATATAAGGATCATTAGTATTTCCCAAATTATCAATTGTCGTCCAGAAGTAACGGAATATTCCCGTTTCTCCGGTCACAGGATTGGCTGTCTCAAAATCAGTGTAATACATCTGTTGTGAAGTGCTCACCGCATAATTGTTCCATGAACCTATAATCACCATATTTTCCATTCCGGGAGCTGCAACACAGAAAGTTACACTTCCATCGTTATTTGTCACCGGTCCCATCACAGGCACTCCGTCATTCCCCGGATATGGCTTTTCCTGAGCAGCTGCTAAGTATGCGTAGTTTATAGAAACTGATTCCTGCTGGTCGTTCACTGTGGCAGTAGCCGTCACAAGGTAATCGCCGGTTTCATCGAAACTATAGGTATAGCTGAGACTCTTGACATTTTCCTTTGATTCAACCTCTTTACCGTTTATACTGAGAGTCAATGTGGCCTCCATTGTGCAATTCACGGTAAAAGTTACGGGGCCTGTCTCACTGTTGATAAGCTCTCCATTAATATTGGCGGACAGATTGATCTGCAATCCGGCATCAACCACCGGCACGAATATATCTCCACCGGCTGCAGTCTTTCCCTCTTTAGATTTGTCTTCCGTACGGAACACGAAAGCTAATTCTTCTATGGTTTCATTGTCTTTTACCCCATAATAGGTTCGCAAATTTCCTATTGGTAGCATCCAAAGATTATCACTTACCCATTCGAGTTCGTATTTATCGGAATTATCTCCCCATTCGGGCGCATATTGCCATTTAACTCCGTTTATAGTTACACCTGTATGTGCAAATACCCTTGTTGGGGGTTTCACTCCCATCAAACCTTTGTTACCTTCATCTGCATGGTAATAGATCACCACGTCTTGAGAATCTTCCTGAAGAGGAGTAGGCTCCGTAGTAACTTGTGCCTTGATTCCGGCCATACCTAACAAAATGGCAAACAAAGCTGTAAAGTAAAGTTTTCTCATGTTATATATATTAGGTTAATTTATAGGTAAATTTAATAATTGTCGCCTATTTTACAAAAATAGACGACAATAAATAATCTCATAATTCCTGCTTAATGGATAGTGACTAAAGTGGCACCGAAACCATATTCTCTGAAAGAAGCATCCTGCAATTCCGCTTTCGGGTACTCTTTTTTAAGCAGATCAAGCACTGCTTTCCTTAATACTCCTTCACCTTTACCATGAATAAAAACAATTTTCTGGCCTATTCTTCGGGAATGTGCTTTCATTGTTTTCCTCACTTCTTCTAGCTGAAGTTCCAGCATATCTTTAGGTTCCATGCCTACCAATGAATCAGTAAGCTCCCCTATGTGCAAATCCACCTCAATCAAAGGAAGCTTTTTATGTGGATTGGCTTCATCGGGACTATTCTTTTTATCTGTTAAGTTAGTGGTGTATTTCTTTGAAAGCTCCTTCACCATTTTCCGGTCGGCCAAACCCTTCATGCTTTCCTCAATTTGGATAGCACTTGTTTCCGGAGTTTCAAGAGATTCTCCCTTGCTCACCATAGGAAATTCCAACACAGGATTATCAAAATAACGGCTCTCACGGAAACAATGCAGTTTATGAAACTTTGTGAGATCAAGCTTTCTGTTAACATTCAAAGGAGGTAACAGGGAAAATGCCTTTTCTTTCTTATATAGCATTCCCTGTAATCCCACTCTGCCGTAATCGGGGAGATCCTCATGAGTCAGAACCACTAAATCCATCAATTCATTTGGGTTGACAGTTCCTGAAAATACTACCTCCCACCCTCGGTCTTCTCTTGAACGTCTTAAAAACACAAAATCCAGGAAATAGTTGGAATCATTAACGAGAACACCTGTGAAACGGGTAGAACTGAGTCGTTTTATATTTTCCGGTTCAAATGCAAGCAAAATAGTAGGACTGTCACCGTGAGAGGTTTCTTCAATTTTAAACTCTTCCTCTTCTTTAACTACTTCTTTAACCGGTGATTCAGATTTTGGTTCTTCTATTTTTCTTCCGGCATCGAAAGCCTTCTGGTCAAACATAATCTTGCTTCCTTTTATGGCTGTTTCATGACCGGCAGGAAGCACTACAACTACATCTTTTAGAAGTATCGGGGATTCAAATCCGTCTTCATCCTCCACGTAGGCTGTCTTTCCTTCTATTCTTTTTATAACACCTCCACCGGTAGCATTAAGGAACCTTACTCTATCTCCAGCTTTTGCCATTTTATCTATATCTTCTCTTTTAATCTTTATGATGTTCTTTTAATTATTCTTCACCGGAATCATCAGTTACTTCTTTTTCTCTACGTTCATAGGCATCAACAATCCTTTGCACGAGAGGATGACGAACGATATCTTTCTTTCCATATTCAATTACACCTATACCCTCTACATCCTTAAGAATACGCATTGCCTGTAGTAATCCGCTTTGCGTGGTCTTCGGTAAGTCTACCTGAGTAAGGTCGCCTGTTACAATCATACGGCTGTTCATGCCCATACGGGTAAGAAACATTTTCATTTGATGACGTGTGGTGTTCTGGGCCTCATCAAGTATTATCACTGCATCATTCAAGGTGCGCCCACGCATAAAAGCAAGGGGTGCTATCTGTATTACATCACTTTCCATGTACTCCTTTAACTTCAGATTAGGAATCATATCTTCCAATGCATCATACAGAGGCCTTAAATAGGGGTCAATCTTATCTTTCATATCACCGGGCAGAAATCCGAGTTTTTCTCCTGCTTCCACTGCTGGCCGGGAAAGGATTATTCGCTTACAAGCTTTGTTTTTCAAAGCTGCTACAGCTAATGCAATTGCTATATAAGTCTTTCCGGTGCCAGCGGGTCCCAATGCAAAAGTAAGACCGTTTTGTGAGAAACTTCTCACCATCTTTGCTTGATTGCCATTTCTGGGACTTATAGGTTTTCCATTCTGACCGAATATTATCACACCTTCGGCATTCACGGGCTTCGGAGGCTCTCCCTTTATCACGTCGATAATTACATCTTCCGGAAGCTTGTTGTATTGAGAGGCATATCTTTCTAATTCCTTTATTTTCTTTTCGAATTCCAGGGTTTCAGAATCCTCTCCTATCACTTTTAGCACGTTGCCACGGGCTGCCATCCTTAATTTCGGAAAGAGATTTCTTATAAGGTTTACATTATTGTTGTTTACCCCATAAAATATCTGGGGATCTACTGCATCTATTATAACTGTTCTTTCGTTCATCCTACTGATCCTTCTAATGTTATCTGAAGAAGCTTCTGTGCCTCTACAGCAAATTCCATTGGAAGTTTGTTCATCACTTCCTTAGCATAACCGTTCACTATCAGAGCAACCGCCTCTTCAGTCGGTATACCCCTCTGACGACAATAAAACAGCTGAGCCTCGTTAATCTTGGATGTGGTGGCTTCATGTTCCACAGTGCTTGCTGAATTTCTCACATCAATATAGGGGAAAGTATGCGCTCCACATTCATTTCCCATTAATAACGAATCACATTGCGTATAATTGCGACAACCTGTGGCTTTTTCATCCACTCTTACCAAACCTCTGTATGAATTCTGGCTTTTACCTGCCGAAATTCCCTTACTTACGATTGTACTCCGGCTATTTTTACCTACATGTATCATTTTAGTACCGGTATCAGCCTGTTGTCTGTTATTAGTGACTGCTACAGAATAAAATTCTCCCACACTCTCCTCTCCTTTCAGAATACATGAGGGATATTTCCACGTGATGGCCGACCCGGTTTCCACCTGGGTCCAGGATATTTTAGATTTATATCCACGGCATATACCTCTCTTTGTTACAAAATTGTATATTCCACCGTTACCTTCCTTATCACCGGCATACCAATTTTGCACAGTGCTATATTTCACTTCAGCCCTCTCCTCACAAATTATCTCTACAATTGCAGCGTGTAGCTGGTTTTCATCCCGCATCGGTGCAGTGCAACCCTCAAGATAACTCACATAGGCATCATCATCAGCCACTATCAATGTACGTTCAAACTGACCCGTCCCGGCTGCGTTGATGCGGAAATAAGTACTCAATTCCATGGGACATCTCACTCCCTTAGGGATATACACAAAAGAGCCGTCGGAAAACACTGCAGAATTTAATGCTGCGAAAAAATTATCACGATAACTCACCACCGTGCCTAAATATTTTTTCACCAGATCGGGATAGTCTTTCACCGCTTCTGAAAAAGAACAGAAAATCACTCCTAACTCTGCCAGTTTTTCCCGGTGAGTAGTCTTTACACTCACGGAATCCATAACGGCGTCAACGGCTACACCAGCCAATTGTTTTTGCTCTTCCAAAGAGATTCCAAGCTTATTGAAAGTTTCCACCAGTTCAGGATCAACTTCATCCATGCTTTTCTTCAGTTCCTTTTTCTTCGGAGCAGCATAATAAGATATAGCCTGAAAATCTATATGTGGAATATTCAGATGTGCCCAATGAGACATTTTAAGAGTCAGCCAATAACGATACGCCTTAAGACGAAAGTCGAGTAGCCATTCCGGTTCTCCCTTCTTTTCAGATATAAATTTTATCACATCTTCATTTAACCCCGGAGCTACTATATCAGTGGCTATGTCACTTGTAAAACCATATTTATAATCACTGCCCGTGGCATCTTTTATGAGGGTTTCGTTGGTTGAAGCCATATATTCTTCTATTTATTCTGTAATATAAACAAATAATTTCAGACTTATGTTTTATTTGCAAGTTTAAACGTAATTTCGTAAATTTGCACCACAAACCACAAAGATTGGCTTATGGTGTAATGGTAGCACTACAGATTTTGGTTCTGCCTGTCCAAGTTCGAATCTTGGTAAGCCAACCTAAAGACCTCATTCTAACGAATGGGGTTTTTTTATTTCTCTCTTTGTGGAATCATAGAATCCCTTCACTTAATTTTAAATTATTAAACCAAAAATCCGAGCTTGTAAAGGCAAAAAACCGGAGAAGTCAAGGCTCCTCCGGTTTATCGGGTTGTTTAAATCTTTCTATCAGTTAGCTGCCGTATAAGTGTATGTATAAGGCAGTTTGCTCAAATCTAGAGTGATAGTATATTTGCCTGCAGGCAACTCGATGTTAGCGCCGTTAAGTGCCAGTTCATCGGCCGGACCACCTAAGTTGACAGCCCACCAAGTATCACTGGAAGCTTTATCGTTATACATACGGAACTTCCAGCCATTGCCATTATCTTCCAGTGTAGCAGTCCAGATCAGATAATCTTCACTATCCATATATACCTGGCCTTCATCACCCCAGCCGTTAAAGTCGCCTATAATAGCTACGGTATTGATAAGCTGCATATTGAATGTCAAGGCATCCATATTTGTGGAAAGCCAGTAAAGACCCTCGGTTTCAACGCCAATATTATCACCATTGGCTACAAGAGCACCGGTTGAAATGCCACCTTCTGCAGTCTCATTAACTGAACCACCCCAGTTGAGTGAACCATCCCAAGTAGGCATATTCACCAACTTAAATGAATCAAGCAGATATGCAAAACCGTTATATCTTACAAAGTCATCTGTAAAGAGCAACTGACAAGCATCGAAATTCCAATCGTTGGAATTACCCGGTGTATAGAGGTATTCAAAGTCTGCAATCTCATGAACTGTATAAGAAAGTTCGGCAAGATTGATGGTAATTGTATACTTGTTACCTTCAGTTACTTGTCCGGCAGAACCACCGAGTTCGAGGACACCTTCCAATGCTTTTGCATCTTCAGGACCATAACATTTGGCTGTATCCAGTGTTCCTGATTCGTATACACTTAGAGGAACTACCAGCCAAGTGTTGCCCTGTGTAAATTTGGCAGTAACAGTAAAGATAGCATCATCGTATACATTATATCCTGAATGGTCAAATTTAACGGCACTTGAAAGAGCTGTTCCGTTAGTTCCTAACAGGTAATAAGCATCTTCTACAACATAGCCGGGATCCACACCGGTTTCCGGGAAGAAATTACCTTGGAGATAATTCTGATTCTTAAGACCAAGCTTGAAAGTACTTCCATTAACCGTTAAATACAAAGGCACTTCATAGTATACTGTGTATTGTCTCGGATCTTTGCCAAACATCATGCTTCTGGTGTAGAGGAAACTGCTGAGGGGAGCATAGGCAACGTTATCTTCCATCACCACATTGTCAATATTGAATTCCGGGCTGTCAACTCCTATACTCAGAATAAGACCACCTTTTAATTCACCTTCTTCACCAATTAAATCCGTGTTGGTAGAAACAGTATACAATTTTATCATATAATTGTCGGGATCTTCCACTTCTTCTGCAAGAGTTGTAAGATCAAGCCCTTCAACCAAAGCTTCTGCAGGAGTCACAGTGAAATCATCGAAAGTAATCTCCGGAAGCTGAGGATTTTCAATCGGTTTAGCATCGCTGTACTCGATCTCGTCGCAGCCCATTAAGGCTGCGCCGAGAAGCGGTAGTAAGTATAAATATCTTAGTTTCATTAGCTCTTCTTTTTAAATTATTGAACTGTTGCTGTCCAGGGATACTGCTCAAGATCAAGTGTGATAGATGAGCCGCCTACAAATAGGTTACCGCCATCAAACTCAAGATTGTCTAAAGAGCCACCAAGGTTGATATCCCATGAATTGTTCATAGCAAACTTCCATCCTGCGTCTGTCACGCTGTAACTACCTGTCCAGGTGAAGAAATCATCATCCTGAGTCAAAGGATTACTATTCACATCCCAACCATTATAATCACCCGGAAGTGTAATAGCTGTTATAGGTGTGATTGTCATGCTTCCTACTTCCGCATTGTCATTGCCGTTTGTCATATCGGTCAATTCAACATAGAAATAATACAAGCCGGCGTCAAGACCTGAGAAATTGGTTTGGCTATTCTGGATGAGTTTACCTGTATAAGTACCTGTTGCTTTATCAAATTCAAGTCCGTCTTCAGTAGCACCCCAGTTACCGGAACCTTCCCAGTCACCGTCTGTAACTTTGAAAGAACCGTCAACAACTGCGAATCCTTTGAACTTCATAGCAGAGCCATCCTCAGTGTCGCCAACATAAAGAACTTGAGGCAGGTGATTCCAACCATTTGCATCGCCGGGAACAGAAAGGAGAAGTTCGTTAGAACCGAAGGCTGCATATCCTTCTACCTGAGCCAAAGTTATTACATTGGATTCAGTTGCTGTAGAAATAGCGGCCTGACCTGAACCTAAATAAGCACTTGCCTTTACGTAGAGGGGAGAAATAAGAGGAGCTCCGTCTTCTCCAAATGCTTCTACATAGGCATCCTCGTCATAAATACCCAACAATTCATTGATACCATTTGCTATATCTGACATCTGAGCCACCAAGACACCTGCAAGCTGGCTGTCGAGATTCAATTTATATGTGCCGGGCACCACATGTTCTTCCCCGGTATTGTCTACAACCGGTTCGGTAACGATAGGTGTAAAATCAGGAGTCAAGGATATTTCCAAACCATAGGTAGGAACTACAGTGAGTCCGTAAGTTGGTTGGGAAACAGTGAAACTTACTGTACCTCCTAACGACAGCTCCAACATCTGATTGGCATATGGAGGCACATTCAGTTTGAATTCTACATCTTTTGTTGTGTCAATCTTCGGATCTTGGTCATCTTTACATGACACCATGCCTAACATGGCCAGAACCGGAAGACCTAATATTATTAATTTCTTCATATTAGATTAGAAATTTCAAGATTAATTAAATCAATAACCCGGGTTCTGCCCCAAAGTCGGGGTGAACTGTGTCGGGATAGGCATAAGATCACGATAGTTTTCGATTGCACCACCTTGTTGCACGCCTGCTTTCCATTCCCAGTTGTAAGCTGATCCTGTATATTTTCCAAAACGGATAAGGTCGCTTCTTCTATGTGATTCCCAATAGAGCTCACGATTTCTTTCATCAAGAAGATCCTGATCAGTATAGTTACTTACTGCACCGAGACCAGCACGGATTCTAACCTTGTTGTAATAGCTTAAACCGTCAACAGTAGCTCCATTCTTTCCACATTCTGCAAGCATAAGGTAGATGTCGGCAAGACGGAAAACGGGGGTATCTGCTGAGTTGAAGATATCCAACGCAAGATACTGGTGGTAAGCAGCATAATTTTCATTTGACTCATCTGCGCATCCGTCAGGAAGAAGGTAATGGTCTTCCGGGGTATAAACGAACTTTATACATTGATAACCACAATCGCCTTCAGCACCCCAGGTAGTAATGTCGTACAGATTCTTCTGGAAGAAATCTTCACCCCAGAAAAGAGCTCTTTGGTCGCCGCTCTCAAATCTGTCAACAGTTTCAGGACGCATATGCGGGCCCTGCCAAGGAGCTGACACAAGACCGTAGGAGTTGTATGGAGACTCAGTACTGTAAGCACCACCACTCAGATAAGTTGTGCCACCATAGGTTTGCATTGTAGTCTCATCTTGAGGAACTGACCATAAGATTTCTCCATATTCAGTACCATAAGTTGAAGAAGCCACATATTTTCTGTTTGTACCGCAGAAAAGATATTTGTAAGTGGGTGCAAGATTAGGTATTGTCTTGGTGATTTCAAGACAAGCGTTTGCACATTCCTGCCACATCGGGTTTCCTGTATATACTCCTGCATTGAGATAAAGCTTTGCAAGAAGAGCATAAGCAGCTTCACGGCTTATCCTTCCATATTCTTGCTGAGCAGCCGGAGCTACATGAGGAATGGCATCCAGAAGGTCACCTACAACGGCTTCAAAAAGTTCGGTACGAGAATAAGTTGGAGGAGTTGTTCCTACAGGGCTATCTTCATCAGTCCAGGGACCTTTACCGAATATATCGATCATATGATAATATGAAAGATCACGGAGCACTCTTAATTCAGCTTTAAATGCATCCAATTCAGCATCTGAGAAAAATTCCCCTGCATCGCCAAGCTGACGGATAACAGTGTTGCAAAGAGCAATCTGGAAATTGATACGGGAATACATCTCATAAGTCCAGTGATTATCTGCACTTGGTTGAGCATACACGAGTTCATCGATACCGGCATCATCCCAGTTACCTGCAATAACACATTCGTCGGTAGGAAGCTCCTGTTGGTTGAAAAGCTGGCGAGTATATACACCTGCACCGCCGTCGCTCACCGAAATACCACCCTCCTGTACAAGTCCGCCATATGCACGCATAATAAGGCCTAAATATTGGTCCTTGGTGGTGAGGTCGGTTACATCAGTTGGATTAGTGGGCTTTGTATCAAGATCGCCGACACAGGAGGTCAAGCTCACCATCAAGGCCGCACCACTTATTAATATATATTTCGAAATTTTCATGTTGTGTGTTCTTTTATTAGAATTAGAATGTTGCTACGACACCCAAAGTGAATGTAATAGGTTTCGGATACACAGCATTGTCAATACCGGAGTAGATTTCAGGATCCAAACCTTTGTATTTGGTGATTACAAAAGGATTCTGAACGGCACCGTAAAGACGGATGCGGAGATGATCGTCGAGAAGGTTCGGCCAAGTGTAGCCTACAGTGATGTTGTCGCAACGAACGAAAGATGCGTTCTGTACGAAATAGTCGCTCTGCATAGCAGCGATTGATTTCTCAGTGAAATAGAATTCATCTCTCATAAGGTTGCTCAATGGCAATGCATTGTTTACACTGGTGAAGACGTTGCTCATCTGGTTCTGGTTGTATACCCAGTTGCCGATGTTGGCACGAAGAACGATACCGAAGTCCCAGTTCTTATAGTTCACATTGTTGTTCCATGCGATTGTTACTTTCGGATCACGGCTGTGGTATAGATATTTATCTGATTCATCTATCTGACCATCACCGTTGCGGTCTACGAATACATTGTCAAGTGGCTTGCCATCCTGATCATAAACCTGCTCGTATACATAGAAGCTGTAGGCTGGATGTCCAACATCATGTTTCTGGATATAACCGTTCTGTCCACCGATGTTACCGGTCTGTGTGTCGGCACCTTCAGCGAGACGTGTAATCTTATTCTTATTCCATGCCACATTGATAGCCGAAGTCCATGTTACATTTTCTGTAACGACCGGACGTGTGTTCAAATTGAATTCAACACCGATATTTTCCAAGTCACCGATATTCATCGGACCCTGGTTAGAAAGATTGGAACCTGCAGGATAGTTGGCATAAGTCAAGAGGTCTTTAGTCTTTCTCTTATAGAAATCAACACTACCTGAAATTCTGTTGTTGATGAAACCGAAATCGACACCTGCATTCCAAGTATGAGTTTCTTCCCATTTGATCTCAGTGTTATAAGAGCCGGGAGTTACATAAGGTATGTCGGTCATTGTACCGAACGGATAACGATGGTTCAAGTCATTTGTTCCTATGCTGTAGATAGGCAGATAGGGGAACAACAGATCATCGCCAAGGTCTTGCTGACCAGTGATACCGTAACCGGCACGTATCTTCAATTCACTCATCCATCCGCGAGCTCTCTCAAGGAAGTTTTCTTCAAGCAACTTCCAACCCAAAGCCACTGAGGGGAACACACCCCAACGATGGTCTTTTGAGAAACGTGAAGTTCCGTCCCAACGAACTGTACCTGTGATAAGATATTTATTGTTTAATACCCAGTTAAGACGTCCGAAGAATGAAACCAACTGAAGATTGTTTGAGTAATAAGAAGTAGGATAAGCCTGTTCTCCCAAGTGATGGCTGTTTTCCAATTTTCCTACTTTATAAACGTAGCTGTATTCGCTGCCATCGTTGTGGAAACGTTGCCATGAATAACCGGCTGTCAAGTCAATCTGAGATTTGATAGCTTCAAATTCTTTATTGTAGTTTAGATAGAAATCTAAAAGAAGGTTTCTCTTCAATGCGCGTTGTTGAGTGGCTGAAGTACCACCGTCACGGATCTGAAGAGGATTACCGTCTTCACCTGTTACAGAATAACCGTTTCTCCAAGCTGTGGGAGAGAAAGCCCAGTTATAACCGAACCAGTAACCGCGAGCTATATCATAACCGAGGTTAAGGTTTGCGCGTAATTCACGAAGGAACGGCATCTTGAGGTCTATCTGTAAGTTACCGATACTTTGCCAGCTTGTACCCTTGCTTGTGTTTTCCAACAAAGCTGAGATGGGGTTCATAGGAGCTGTTGTAGTATTGATGTCAAGACCGTTACCTGTCCAAGTATCTTCTGTGAAAGGTCTTCCAGAACCATCATAAACTGTCCAGTAGCCGAACTGTTCAACACCATTCTCAAGATCCTTAACCGGGAGAGTCGGGTTGAAAGAAATTGCAGTTCCCATTGTGCCTGTGAAATACTGGTTCTTTACATATGAACCTTTCACATTAGCCTGGATACTGAGAAGATCATCGAAGAATTTCGGAGTAAGGTTGATACCTACTGTAGCTCTATCCATTGCTGAGTGTCTCATGATACCATTGTTGTTGGTATATGAAAGAGAGAAACGGTAGGGAAGCCACTTAGCCGTACCACCGATGCTCAGAGAATAGTCGCTGGAGAAAGTGGTGCGAAGTTCTTCTTTCTGCCAGTTGGTGTTGGCTGTTCCCAAAGCGCTGGCTTGCAAAGAGTCTTCTCCATAAGTGTTGAGAATGTAACTTCTGAACTGATTACCGTTCATCATTTTGAGGGTGTTGCGGGGTGTATTCAGATAGAAATTCATTGTGAAGTTCACCTGAGGTTTGCCGCTTTGTCCCTTCTTAGTTGTAATGATGATTACACCGTTAGATGCACGGCTACCATAGATAGCAGTAGCAGAAGCATCCTTAAGAATAGTCATGCTTTCAATATTTTCCGGAGAGATCAGGCCCAAGGGGTTTGAGCTACCGGTTACTGCATCGTTGTTGATGGGCACACCATCGATCACGATAAGAGGATTGTTGGATGCTGCAAGAGAAGCACCACCACGAATGGTAATATTAGCACCTCCTGAAGGGTTACCACCATCTAGAGTTACTACCACACCGGGGCTTGCACCTACAAGAAGATCTTGTGCCGAAGTTGCAAGTCCGGCTTCAATTTCATCCGGCTTTACCACGGCTACAGAACCGGTGGCATCAGCTTTCTTAACAGTACCGTAACCGATAACAACAGTTTCAGCCAACATCTGGGCATTCTGTTGCATGGTTACTTTAATGTCAGTACGTCCGTTTACAGGAATTTCCATAGGATCGTAACCAACGTAGCTAACTACCAGAGTAGCATCCGGTGCTACATTCAATGTGAAGTTACCATCAATGTCGGTTGCCGTTCCGTTTGTTGTGCCTTTCTCCATGACGGTGGCACCGATCAGGGGCTCGCCCAAATCATCATCCACGTATCCGTGAACTGTGATTTTCTGCGCGAAGCCGGGAAGTGCGAGACATACCAGCATGGCCAGCGTCATCCACAACTTCCTGTTCAGTTGAAAACAGATGTTCTTCATGCAAGAAAAATTTAGTTGATATATTTGGTTAGATTTCTTTTAGAGCTTTTTTAACATATTTTCGAGTTTTCCACAGATATTCACTTAAAAGCACAACAGCTTTTGCCTCTTTTTATGAGCTTTTCAATGGATTTTCTCTAAAATATTCGCAAAAATAAAGTTAAATTTCCATTACCCTCATTCTATATTTGGCATTAACAATGTTAATTAGTAAAATTAACACGCAATTAACGCCTTGTTTATTTTACAATCTTTAACAACTATTACATTGTTTTCAATACTCTAAGCAAGGAATTCTCATTGCTGTCTTGAAGAGTTATTTCAAATTCAAATTCCAGGCCTCCCGATTCCGGACTCATCCTGAAACATAATTCCTTATATCCGCCCATTGCCGGGTTGCCTGCATAACCTACACTATTGAGGCCCGAGGCATCCAGGACAATGCCAAAACAGCTTCCCTTGAGTAAATCTGCACATTCTTCAACACTCAAGGCTCCTTTAACATCTCCTTTGGAGAATTTCAGCAGTTTTCCCTCTATACTGATCGGAGCCAATGATTTGGATATCATATCGCGTAAACTCTGAGAAACATCTCCTTTGGTAGTGATAACTCCCTGGAGTGATTCTCCCACTCCTTCTCCACTTGCTATTACTCCTACAGTTCCGTCTATGTTCTTGAACATGTCACCTAAATCTCCAAATAAAGCTCCACCGAAAGCATTACCCAACTGATCAAATTTCTTGATCAATTTTGGAGTTACAGTAAAGGCCATCATGGCATCACATGTGGAGCCCAGGTCTTTCAAAGTCTTTATATCTATTTTTTCTGCAGGCAACTGATATTTCGCAGGCTTGAATTTTTCATTCATAAGCATAGCCTCAGATTCAATCTTCCCCTTCTCAAAATCCACTTCAAACTTCAGGGATTCCGCATCTTCAAACAGGAAGGACTGCGCCATATTGGCCACATTCCTGTTATAACGGTCGAGCATTTCATTCATCATGGTCTTTAATAAGGCCCACCCTCTTATATCTTTCTCAGACACCAATAAGGATTCTCCCATCGGAGTGACAAGGAAACTTTGGGAACTGTTCAAACCTGAATAAGATGATATGACATCACTGTCAAGTCTTTTATTGCCATTGAGGCAAACCCATGCCTGTGCACCTTTCACAGCTACATTACCTGCAATCTTCACTCCATCTTCTTCATTGCCAAACTTCATTCCGTCTTGCATTTCTACAAACTCACAGAATTTTGCCACATCATAGAGAGCGAACGTGAGATAAGTACGGTTGGAATCATAAAAAACCACAGCTCCTTTTGGTTCTATTCCCGAATTCCCCTCGAAAAGCATCATAAATCCTTTTTTGTCTTGCGGGGAGCTCTTCTCTATCAATGCCAGAACCTCGGGAGAAGGAGTGACAGAGTGATCCTTTATCTTACAACCTGCATCTTCCAACATACTTTCCAGATTGAAAACTATTACACCGCCAGCCGAAGATGGCACGGTGGTGAGGAGATCAGTGACATCAACTGTCTCCTTTTTACAGGAACTGAACACCAGCAGCATCATGGCTGCAGTCAACAATACTAATTTTCTTATATTCATTTGGTAATCTATTTATTTCTATAAACCATCCGTTTTAAACACAGCCAAAGCTTCCTCTTTATCATTTTCCAGTTGTTTTTTCAAAGAAGCGATGGATTCATATTTCTTTTCTTCTCTAAGTCGCTTTAAAAATCTTATCGTTATTTCCTTATCGTAAAGATCTCCATGCCAGTCAAATAAATGGGCCTCTATAACAGTGTAGTCTCCCCTCATAACAGTGGGACGTTTACCGATATTTACCATAGCCGGATATTTGGCACCGGTGCCAAGAATTTTGACTATGCCTGCATAGACTCCCGGTTTAGGTATTGCTATACCCGAAGGGGGGTCAACATTAGCCGTGGGATAACCGATATTATGACCTAGGCCGTTTCCCTTCTCCACTCTGCCTGTGATAGAATATGGACGTCCTAAAAATTCCCGTGCTTTTTCCATTTCTCCGGCTAAAACAGCCTTACGAATGGCGGAACTGCTCACTTCCTTAATTTCCGGAGCCGAAAGAACCCGTATGCCGGTTTCTTCTCCAAGTTTCCTGTATTCTTCAAGTGACAGGTTCACTCCGTCATTCCCGAAAGTGTTATCATATCCTACAACCAGGGCTCTCACATCATATTCATCATGAAGACGTTGCATCCATTGCCGGGCTGAGGTGTTACGCAAATCCTCATCAAAATCTAGTATTATCGGAGAAACTCCTGCTTCCTTAAGCAATCTTTTCTTTTTATTTAATGGAGTGAGTTGCAAAGGTTCTCTTGCAGGATCTATAACATTCAAGGGATGCCGGCTAAAAGTGATGACCACCGGCTCCATATCATGCTCTCTTGCATATTGGCCCAATACTTCCAGCACCGAACGATGGCCTCTGTGCACTCCGTCAAATGTTCCTATGGCAGCTATTCGGGGTCTCATTCCATGGCCTCCTTTTCCAAAAGCTTTTCACAGACACTCATAAAAGAATCCGGGCCTTCCGGTTTTATCCTTTTACCTTGAAGACCGATAGACTTTGCCGAATTTACATTAGCCTCCGAATCGTCTAAAAGTATTGTTTCCTCGGGATTCAAGTTATATCGGTTAACAATCCTTCTGAAAATTTCAGGATCCGGTTTACAGGTACGCTCCTGGAAAGATGTGACTATACCATCAAAATAATCATTGATGGATTTCCCATCATTTCTGAACGCATTATCTATCCAATGGTTGTACATTATCGGATTAGTGTTAGACAAGACATATACCTTATATCCTTTGGCTCTTAATTTCTCAATCATTCTCAGCCTTTCCACAGGAAGATCTTTGAGGAATTCTTCAAAAGCATCCCGAATATCGGAACAAGTAGTACCGGGTTTGCAATGCGGAAGCAATATATCATAAAGCTCTGAAGATGATATATCCCCTTTTTCAAGCATAAGGAAAGGGCCTTTCTGTTCGTATTCACCCAAAAGGGCTGAAGAATCTTTCAAGCCCAACCTATCCAGAGCTTTCACAGCCATTTCACGTTGCAGGTCTATAACCACACCACCAAGGTCGAAAATGATATTCTTTATCTCTTTCATGTCAATGAATTGATTCCTGATGAGTAAGAGGCAAATTTAACCAAATTTTTTGTCAGTAATTACAAAATCCTTAATTTTGTGAACACCACCGTTTCCTCTCTCCTATTAAATAAATATAACAGAATCTCTAATCTCTCAATCATCATGAGTACAAAAAGAGCAGTAGGTATCCTTACCTCCGGAGGAGATGCTCCGGGCATGAATGCAGCCATCCGGGCCGTGACACGCGCCGCAATAGTTGCCGGTTTTAAAGTATTCGGTATAATGAGGGGCTACCGTGGCCTTATAACAGATGAAATTCAGGAATTTTCCACACAGAACGTATCAAATATTATACAACGTGGAGGAACAATTCTCAAGACTGCAAGATGTAAGGAATTTACTACACCTGAAGGCAGGCAATGCGCCTATGATGTTTTGCAACGTCATGGCATCGACAGCCTCGTGGTGATTGGCGGTGACGGTTCACTCACCGGAGCCAGAATTTTTGCAAATGAGTTCAATTTCCAGGTAGTAGGTCTTCCCGGCACAATCGATAACGACCTCTATGGAACAGACTCCACTATCGGTTATGACACGGCATTGAATACCATCATGGACTGTGTGGATAAAATCAGGGATACGGCAACTTCTCATGAACGCCTGTTTTTCATAGAAGTGATGGGACGCGATGCCGGCTTCCTGGCTCTTAACGGCGCTATAGCTTCCGGTGCAGAAGCAGCTATAATACCGGAAATTTCAACCCAGGTGGAACAACTTGATGAACTTATAGCCAACGGCTTCAGAAAATCTAAGAACTCTTCAATAGTACTTGTGGCCGAATCTCCTTCCACAGGAGGAGCTCTGGGTCTTGCTCAAAGGGTTAAGGAGCAATACCCGGATTACGATGTGAGAGTGACCATTTTGGGCCACTTACAGAGAGGTGGTTCACCTACAGCCTACGACCGTATACTTGCTTCAAGAATGGGAGCCGCCGCAGTGGATGCCCTTCTCGACGACCAAAGAAACGTAATGGTAGGAATTAAAAACGACGATATAGTATATGTGCCTTTCACCAAGGCCATCAAAAATGACAAGCCGATAAATCAGGAGTTGATGAACACTTTGCGTCGTCTTTCCATTTAATTCTAATTATAGCTTAATATTTAATCAATTTCCAGTGATTTCAAATAGAATTAAGAATCTCTCCCCGTCAGCCACTTTGGCCATGTCGCAAAAAAGTGCTGAATTAAAAGCAGCAGGTGTTGATGTGATAAATCTTTCTGTGGGAGAACCCGATTTCGACACTCCTGAGTTTATAAAGGATGCGGCAAAAAAAGCTATCGACGATAACTTCTCACGATATTCGCCGGTAGCAGGATTCCTGTCATTGAGAAAAGCCGTTTGTGACAAACTTGACAGAGAGAATCATCTTACCTACACTCCCGATCAGATTGTTGTGGGAAACGGAGCAAAACAGGAATTGACCAATACTATCCTTTCTCTGATAAATCCCGGCGATGAAGTTATTATACCCACTCCTGCATGGGTGAGCTATGTGGAAATGGTGAAACTCGCAGAAGGAAAATCCGTATTACTGCCTGCAGGTCTTGAAAATGATTTTAAAATCACGCCGGCTCAATTAGAAGGGGCCATTACGCCTTCCACCAGGATGCTCCTTCTCAATTCCCCTTGTAACCCCACAGGCTCGGTCTATTCTTATGAAGAATTAAAAGCTTTGGCCGAGGTGTTGAAAAAACATCCGGAAATAGTAGTGATGAGTGACGAGATCTACGAGCATATAAATTTTGTGGAAGGGGTATCTTCAATAGCTGACTTCGACTGGATGAAACAACGCACCGTTATTATCAACGGAGTATCCAAAGCTTATGCCATGACTGGATGGCGTGTAGGTTACATGGCCGCTCCTTTGGAAATTGCCAAAGCTTGCACCAAGCTTCAGGGTCAATATACCTCGGGAGCCTCCTCAATTGCCCAGAAAGCTGCCGAGGCTGCCTACAACGGACCACAGCAATGCGTGGAAGACATGAGAAAGGCTTTTGAACGTCGTAGAGATCTGATCGTTAATCTTGCTCAAGAGATAGAGGGATGGAAAGTGAATAAACCTCAAGGGGCCTTCTATCTTTTCCCTGATGTGACTTACTTTATCGGCAAGAAGCATAAGGGATATGAGATAAAAAGCAGTGGTGACTATGTGATGTATCTTCTCGAGGAAGCTCATGTGGCATGTGTGGATGGAGAGGCCTTCTGCGCTCCGGGATATATGCGGCTTAGTTATGCCACATCCGACGATAATATCCGGGAGGCCATGCATCGTATTCGCGAAGCTTCTCTACAGCTCAAATAAAATTTTGCCTAAGATTAATAAACAAAAGCTCCATGCAATGCATGGAGCTTTTTTGTGGGTGGAGATGGATTCGAACCACCGAAGGCGTAAGCCAGCAGATTTACAGTCTGCCCCATTTGGCCACTCTGGTATCCACCCTTGAATTCTTGCCTTGGCAATCAATTCAATGCAAATTTAGAGATTTTCTACATTTTGTGCAAGAAAAATTATAAATTTGCATATGATTGAAATTATTAATCTTCAAGACACCCCAAGTCTCCTCAACCGATATATGAGAGAGCTGAGGGATATTAATATTCAAGGGGATCCTTTACGCTTTCGCCGCAATCTCGAACGCATTGGTGAAATAATGGCCTATGAGATATCCAAACGTATTGACTACGAAGAAATAGAGATTGAAACTCCATTGGCCAAAACAAAGGTAATTGAACCAAAGAATAATATAGTTCTAGCTACTATCCTGAGAGCAGGTTTACCTTTTCATCACGGTTTTCTTAATTATTTCGACAGAGCTGAAAATGCCTTTGTTAGTGCTTATAGAAAATATAAGGAAAAGGGAGATAAGTTTGATGTGCTCGTGGAATACCTGGCCTCTCCCGATATCAATGGCAAGACCCTCATAATAGTGGATCCGATGCTGGCAACAGGGAGTTCCATGGAATTAGGTTATAGGGCTCTACTTAACAACGGGACTCCTGACAAGATTCATGTGGCTTCTGTTATAGCCTCTCAACAGGCAGTGGATTATGTGGCAAGTGTGTTTCCGGAAGAAAAAACCACAGTCTGGACTGCAGCAATCGATCCTGAGATAAACAGTCACAGCTATATCGTGCCGGGTCTTGGAGATGCGGGAGACCTCGCTTTCGGCGTAAAACTATGACTTTGGACAATATAGAAATATTGAATTTTAAAAATATTCCTAACGCAAAAATAGAATTTTCACCGGGAATAAATTGTCTGCTGGGGATGAACGGTATGGGCAAAAGTAATCTTTTGGACGCAATTCATCTCTTAAGCATGGCACGCACCATATCCTCACTTCCCGATGCCTCAATAATGAAGCATGGTGAAGAAGTAATGTTAGTGAAAGGAGATTTCACTACAGATGCCGGTGCAAAAGATACAATCTCATGCGGGCTTGCAAAAGGAAAAAGAAAAAGTCTGAAACGTAACGGTAAAGAATATGCCAAGCTTTCGGAACATATAGGGAATTACCCCGTTGTTATTTCCACTCCTGAAGACGCAAGAATAGTGTCAGGAAGTGCAGAGGAACGTCGCAAGCTTATGGATATGGTTATTTCTCAGGCTGATCCGGAATACCTTAATGCTTTGATAAGATACAACAGAGCTCTCGACAATAGGAACAAAATGCTGAGAGCCGGGGTAAAGGATCCTATTCTGTATGAATCGATAGAAAACACAATGGTGGAAGCAGCCCAACTTATTCACGAAAGAAGGGCTCAATGGGTAAACGAAATGGCACCTATCGTAGAAGAACTCTATAATCGTATTGCCGGAAACCGTGAAAAAACAGAAATAAGCTATAAAAGCGCCCTTAACACCGCCACAATGAAGGATGTATTGGCCAACAACAGGGCCAAAGACCAGATTCTGGGTTTTACTTCCGGAGGAGTACACAGAGATGATTTAGAAGCCTCGCTTGATTCTCATAGCCTTAGAGCCTTAGGGAGCCAGGGACAGCTTAAAACGTTTGCTGTGGCCTTACGACTGGCTATTTTCAGATACCTTAAAAAGAAAAAGGGAGTTACGCCTTTGCTTCTGCTAGATGATATATTTGATAAACTTGATGCACAAAGGGTGGAAAATATCATGAAAGAAGTGACCGGTGATGGAAATTTCGGTCAGATTTTCATAACCGATACCAATCGTAAACACCTTGATGATATTCTGGCCGGCATTTCCGGACAGAAAGCCCTAATAAATGTTTCAGAAGGTGAATTCACACCTATAGACTTAGATTGATATGAATCGTCTGCCTCCTCAATCAGTAGGTGATGTACTCAGAAATCTTCTGGAAGAAACAAGCCTGCAGGCCAGAATGGATGAACTTAGGGCTGCCGGATTATGGGATAAGATTGTAGGGCGCCAGATTGCATCTCAAACAGGTAAACCTCAAGTCAAAAACGGACTGATGTATGTGCCTGTTGCCAATCCGGTGTTGAGAAATGAATTATATATGACCCGGTCTCGGATCAGAGAGATTATAAACACTAATTTCGGAAAAGAAATAATCAAAGAAATTAAATTTACATCATGAATCCTCATGAACTTCCCTCAGCAGATATCTTTACTAACCGCCTTCCCATACAGGTTCGTTTCAGCGACGTAGATGTGGTGGGCCATGTAAACAACATAGTGTTTTTTGCCTATTATGACACAGGGAAGGCAGCTTTTATGGCAGAACTCTTAGGAAGAAAAATAAGTTGGGATGAAGTTGATACAGTAGTGGCGAATGTAGACTGCGCTTTCATCGCTCCTATATTCTGGGGTGAAAATATAGAGGTGCTCACAACATGCGTCGGAATACATGAAAAAAGTTTCAGACTATTGCAAATGCTTAGAAATGCCGATACTCTTGAAGTAAAATCTGTGTGTGAAACTGTAATGGTTTCTTTTGATCCCAACACACAGAAATCTGCACCACTAAGCGAGGAATGGCGTAGTAAACTTTCCTCACTTTTAAAGAATTAAAAACAAAACGAATGACTCAGATAGAACTTATACTTAATCTGGAAGCTCCCGGAATCAATGATACGGATGCTCAGATCCTTAGTGAAGCCTTGGATGCAAGAAACCAGGCAGGAGAATTTATCCGTCAGGATAAATATCTGGAAGCCATGGAACGCACTGTGGCTGCTCTTAAGATAATGAGAGATTTCTCAGATTATCAGAATCCGGAATTCCGGTTGCTCTTCGTAGCTCTCCTTTTTGACCTGGCAGAAATTCATTATGCCCTTAAAAATTACAAGCAGAGCGAAAAAGAAGTGGAATTGCTTTTTAAAGTACTTGATAATCTTGTAAAAATAGATGAGGAAAGATTCGGCCAGTATCATATTCTGGCTATGGAGCTATCCACAAGAATACTGCGTTCACGAAAGAAAGCACTCGATCTTCTTGTGAAACAGCAGATCACCACGGGGTCGCTATATGAAAAGGTAAATGCCGGAATTGCTGCAGCCACTGATAAACTCGTAGACAGTCTCTGTACTACCGCACAACTGCTGGCTGCAACAGGTGATATCAGAGGAGCTTTGAAATTTTATGCCGAAGCCATAAAGTATTCCAAGAAACGTGCCGGCCGTGTCACACGCAAAGAAGTGAAAATGACCGTGGAAATGGCGGAAGTTATGATACGCCTACGGACTATGCAACCAAGAGCCAAACGGCTGTTGAATGCCATTCTTCCTCATGCAGTGGCTTTGGAAACTGTGCAACTTGAACAGGATATCATTTCTCTAATCGAAGTAATCGATGCCAATGAAGAGCCCGAAACAAAATGGAGATTATTCCTTCATAAAGTTATAGCCGGTGCAAAATCTAAACTGAAATCCAAAAAACCGGAATAATGTCTACCATCCTGAACACTAATGGCGATTCTCTGGCCATTCCACGGCTTGATGACAAGGTGAAAGGAAATTTCTATGTTATTACAGCCGATTGGAACTCCGATATTACCTACACGTTACGTGACGGTGCTTTGGATGTTTTGCGAAAGGCCGGAGTGGAAGATTCGAAAATAAAGACTATAAGCGTACCCGGCACAGTAGAACTTGTAAATGCGGCTGCCTTAGCCGTGAAGGAAGGAGTGACTGCAGCAGTTATCGTTATTGGATGTGTCATCAGAGGAGATACCCCTCATTTCGATTATGTATGCCGGATTGCGGCACAAGGCACAGCCGAATTGAACAGCCTGGGGAAGGCTCCGGTGATCTTCGGCGTGCTAACTGTAGACAATCTGCAACAGGCTCAGGAACGTGCGGGAGGAATATTGGGCAACAAAGGTGCTGAAGCGGCAGCAGCTGCAGTAACCATGGCCAACTTCCATATTTCATTTTGGTTATAATCTACTTTATAATTAACTTTGTATCTGACCCACTATGGTCTGATAGTATGAGCGCGCTCCCCAATTTATGTTAAATGCAGGATTCCTATTCCCCGTTCATCACCACTCCGGCGGCATCCCAGGAAGATAAAATTGTAGACGCCGCTTTCCGTGAGTTGCTCAATTGTTATGTTGAAAGCAACCACAGGAAAAAAGTGGAAATAATAGAAAAAGCATTCCGTTTTGCCCGTCAGGCCCATAAGGGGGCTCGACGAAGAAGCGGAGAGCCATATATCCTGCATCCTATAGCTGTGGCACGTATTGTAGTGGAAGAGCTTGGTCTGGGTTCCACATCTATTTGTGCCGCCCTCTTGCATGATGTGGTGGAAGACACTGATTACACCCATGAGGATATTCTCACCGCTTTCGGTCCTAAAATTGCAGCAATTGTGGAGGGAGTCACAAAGATTTCCGGTGGAATCTTCGGAGATAAGGCCTCAGCTCAGGCGGAAAATTTCCGCAAACTGCTTCTCTCTATGAGCACAGATATCAGGGTGATTTTAGTGAAGATGGCCGACCGGCTTCACAATATGCGCACTTTGGGCAGTATGAGACCGGAAAAACAATATAAAATTGCAGGTGAAACTCTTTATGTATATGCACCCCTGGCTCATCGTCTCGGTCTTAGCAAAATCAAGTATGAACTCGAAGATCTTGCATTTAAATATGAACATCCCCAGAAATACAAGGAGATCATTGAAAAAGTAAATGAAACGGAAGAACACCGTAAGGCGATAGTGGAGGAATTCGTTAAACCGGTGAGAAAAATGCTTGATGAGGCAGGGTTTAAATATGAGATCAAGGCTCGGGTGAAAAGCGCTTATTCCATCTATAAAAAGATGGAGACCAAGAAAATTCCTTTCGAAGAAATATATGATGTATATGCCGTCAGAGTAATCTTTGAGAACGAAGACGAAGCTCTCGAAAAAATAAAATGCTGGCAGATATATACCTTTTTTACGGAGGGTCATAGAATCCATCCCGAACGTCTGCGCGACTGGATCAGTATTCCGAAAGCTAACGGCTACAGGGCCTTACACCTTACAGCAATGGGTCCTGAAGGAAAATGGATTGAAGTGCAGATACGTTCAAAGAAAATGGATGAGATTGCAGAACTGGGTTATGCAGCTCACTGGAAGTATAAAACCGGAGTCCAGGAAGATGAAACTGAACTTGACTCATGGATGAACACTATAAAGGATATCCTGGCCCATCCGGAACCCAATGCCATGGATTTCCTGGACACCATCAAACTTAACCTCTTTTCTTCAGAGATTTATGTGTTCACTCCTAAGGGCGACCTTCTCACCTTACCATCCGGCGCCACCGTGCTCGATATGGCATTTGCAATACACTCACAACTCGGCTTGCAATGTATGGCCGGAAAGATCAGTCATAAACTCGTACCTTTGTCTCATAAGTTGCAAAGTGGCGACCAGGTGGAAATTATCACATCACAATCCCGCACTCCGTCGCCCGAATGGCTTGACTTCTGTTATACGGCTAAAGCTAAAACCAGGCTGCGCACTTATCTGAGAAAAGCCAGGAATGTGGATATTCTCACTCTTGAAGAACTCGATAAAATAGGAAATCCTTCAAGAACTCCCGAAGAAAAGAGATCATTGGTAAGGAAAATATTGCGTAATCCTTTCTCTTCAAAGAAAAAGGCCGGAGAATCCAAGAATAATTCTCCTATCGACCGAAAGAAAGTGTTTATGCTTTTCCCGGATGATAAAGAACCTAACTATCATATAGAGTCATGCTGTTCTCCTTTGCCCGGAGACGATGTATTGGGATTTGTGAATGAAGATGAGGAGGTAGTTGTACATAAAGTGGATTGTCCCATCGCCATGCGTCTTAAGAGTGCTTACGGATCACGTTTAGTCGTGACCCAATGGGCAGGAAATTCATCTAATTTTATGTCTACAGTTGCCATTGACGGCATCGACCGTTTAGGAATTCTCGAGGAGATTGTAGACATGGTCTCATCTAAATTCTCTATTAATATACGCAGTATGAATATTTCCACAAGCCGCGAGGTGTTTCACTGCGATATGTCGTTTAATGTAGACAGAGCTGAAACCGTGAATCAGCTATGTGAGAACCTGCTGCATATCAAAGGAGTGAAATTCGCCAAACGCACTTCTTGAGATTTTCTGAGGATAAAATTATGTTGTCAAAGATATTTTCAAAAATAAGTCTCCTAAGGTTGGGTCTTGCCCTGGCAGCTATAGCAATAATCCTACTTGTGCTACCTCATGCCGATCATAAAGAATTCACTTATGAACAAAACCAACCTTGGAAATACCCTCTCCTCACCGCTGAGTTCGATATTCCGATTCTCCGGGATTCCACCTCAGTAAGGGTGATGAGAGATAGTATCGATAAAACTTTCGTACCATTTGTAAAACGTGATAACAAAACAGAGGAAGCTAATCTATCCAGATTTAACTCGCTCCTTGAAGAGCATGCGGAACCGGAACAGACAGCTCTCCTTAACTCCCTCATGCTGGAGACATTTGCCGACGGAGTGTTAGACAATGATCTGGCCGACCAGATAAAACGCACCAATAACCCTACTTTACGCCTTGTTATGGAAAATAAAGACCAGACTAAGGAAATTGTAGCTATTGATGCTTCACGAATGTTTTCTGCACGAAATGCTTATTCTTTTATAGATTCGGCCTATAATGCCCGTAAACAACAATCTATGCCTCCCTTATCACAGGAGATAACCCGTGCTATAAATTTAAGTCTCTCTCCCAATATCGTACTCGACACTCTTACGGATACAAAGTATCGCGACCAGGAGTATCTAACGGTAAACGGAGCACTCGGAGTGATAAAAACCGGTCAGAGAATTGTGGATCGCGGGGAGATTATCACGCCTCAAATCTATACCAACCTCAATACTTACCAGGAAATGTTGCAGACGCGGCAATCCGACCGCAACGATCATACATACTTCGTTATCGGTCAAGGAATTTACATAGCCATAATTCTGGCCACTTTATATATTTTCCTGGCAATTTACCGACCATTGTTTTTCTCTGACATACGGAAAATGACATTCCTTGTGTCATTTATTACCGTTTTCACTGTATTTGCCGTACTGATGTTTGAAAATGTGGTGCAGGGTCTATATGTGGTGCCTTTTGCCGCGGTTCCTGTAATAGTACTGGTCTTCTTCGACTCCCGAACAGCAATTTTCTCCCTGATAACAACTGTCTTTCTGGCTGCTTTAGTTTCTACTTATCCTCTGCAATTCCTGTTTATGGAGCTTATAGTGGGACTTGTAGCCACTTTCAGTATCTGGCAACTCGACAGGCGATCACAGTTGCTTCGCACTGCTTTATTATCCTTGCTTACTTACGCCTTTACATACTTCACTATGTGCCTTATAATGGAGGGCAATTTTTCACAGTTCTCCTGGCGCATCTTAATCATGTTTGTAATAAACTCCGTGATTCTTTCTTTTGCTTATATACTTATCCTTGTGATAGAAAAGATTTTCGGATTTACTTCAGCCGTAACCCTTGTTGAGCTAAGCGATATCAACAGTCCCTTGCTCAGAAGGCTTGCTGAAGAAGCCCCGGGCACCTTCCAACATTCCATCCAGGTATCTACCATTGCAGCTGAAGCGGCCAGGGCAATAGGAGCTAATACCACTTTAGTGAGAACGGGGGCCTTATATCATGACATCGGGAAGCTCTCAAGCCCTGTTTTCTATACGGAAAACCAACATGGAGTAAATCCTCATCAGGGATTAGATCCCGTTACAAGTGCCAAGAAAATAATTTCTCATGTCACAGAAGGAGCTTCTTTAGCTAATAAACATAAACTCCCTCCACTTATCAAATCCTTCATATTGGAGCATCACGGCAAGGGGATGGCAAAGTATTTCTATACCACTGCTGTAAATAATAATCCCGACAAAGTGATAGATAAGGCCGACTTCTCTTATCCGGGTCCAAATCCGCAGAGCATAGAAACCTCTATACTTATGATGGCCGATGCTGTGGAAGCAGCTTCAAGGTCTCTTTCAGACTATTCACCTCAAAGTATTGATAAACTGGTGGAAAATATCATCAACGGTCAGATTGCCGACGGGATGTATAAGGAATCTCCTATTTCCTTCAAAGATGTGGAAAAAATAAAGAAGATATTCAAACAACGCCTAGCCACAATATATCACACACGAGTGAGGTATCCCGAATTAAATAAGGACACTGCCACTGCCCAAAATCTAAATCAATCCCAAAATGCATAAGTATTTCTTTAAATATTTCTCTTTATTTATCATCACAGTATTTTACTTAGGCTGTATGGCAGCTCAGGAAACTGACCGTAATATACAGAATAAAAGAAAAATAACTGTTGAGAAACCTGATTTGGAAGATATAAAAGAAAAAACTCTGGATCCGAAAAGTCCTTTCTATTTCCCAAAACTGATGGCCAAATATACCCGCAACGACACGGTCATGACCAACGAAGAGTACCGATATTTCTATTTGGGATATATGTTTCAGGAAGATTATGATCCCTACCGTACTTCCCCTTATTCCGGAGTGACCGATGAGCTTCGACTCAAGTCTAGCCATACCAAGGAGGAGATAGATACTATAAGAAAATATGCAGAGCTCTCTTTAAGAGACAATCCTTTCGATCTACGTCAGATGTCGTTTTTAGTGCATGTGCTTAAAGAAAAACGTAAGGATATGAGTGCCAAGATCTGGGAATATCGTCTTGAACATCTCTTGGGAGCTATAAAAAGCACCGGCACAGGAGAAGATATTGAAAACGCCTGGTTTGTGATTTATCCGGTCCATGAGTATGATTTGGTAAAACTTCTGGGCTATGAAGCCACAGATGCAGATTTTATTGAACCTGCCTATGATTATCTCACGGTGAGACCTGATGAGGAAACCCAACGACGTCTTAGGGACAAAGTGGCACAGGGTTTTTATTTTAATGTTGGAGTGCCAACCCAGCAATACGTTATGAAACATCCTGAACTATGGGAAGAGGAGGAAGAAGCGGGAGAATATTGAACCCCGAACCCCTCATGATTGTTATTTCAGAAAAATTGTAATTATGGAAAAAGAACAAGAAAAGGTAGGTCCCGGAAAATTCGTGGAATATTCCTACAAGCTTTATAATGATGCTGATGGCAAGCTTTTGTTTGAAACTCCTAAAGATGCTCCCGACCAGATGGTGTTTGGTGTTACCCCGGGAATTGTGCCCGGTTTGATATCGGTGATGGAAGGGCTGGGAGTAGGCGATAAGTTTGAAGTGACCCTGCCCCCTGTAGCTGCTTTCGGAGATAAAAGCGATGAACTTCTTCAAGTCCTTGACAAGGAAATCTTCATGAAAGATGGGAAGCTCGTGGAAGAATTGAAAGTAGGCGCTATATTGCCTATGATGACTGCCGATAATCAGATCGTAAATGGCACGGTAACAAAAATTGATGATTCTACAGTAACCATGGATTTCAATCATCCTTTTGCCGGTCTCACGGTCAGATATGAAGGAGAAATTGTAGAAGTAAGAGACGCCACACCTGAAGACCTTCCTTCAGGGGGCTGCTGTGGTGGCTGTGGTAGTGGATGCAGTGAAGGCGGATGTGGTGAAGGTTGTTCCTGTTAAACCTTCACTTAATTACGTTTTTTCTTACTGCCCGTCTTACTCTTTGAAGTAGTTGATTTTGATGTTCCCGTCTTCTTGGCGGGAATTTTTAATTTCTGACCGGCTCGGATATTATCGTTGGTCATTCCGTTTGCACTCTTAAGGGCAGAAATAGTGACGCCATATTTTTTTGCTATCACAGATAAAGTTTCCCCTTTTTTAATTGTATGGGAAGTAGGGGTTGAAGTGGTAGAAGTTTTCTTGGTTGAAGTTTTCTTGGCATCTGTATCTGATTGGGTAGCTTTGTTATTACCTGTGACAGCTGCCACGGTAGACTCCATTACAGCCTGAGGTGCCCCTGTTGTAATTCTCAATTGCTGGCCAACCCTCACAGCATTTCTTCGTAAATTATTGTTCTTCTTTATATCTTCCGGTGTCACTTCATAGATTTTCGCTATTGAAGCAAGGGTTTCTCCGGCCTTTACCTTATGAATGATCGTGGTTTTTTCTCCGTCAAGTTCGACTTTATCAGATGGTTTGCTAAGAGGTTCGGCCCATATTTCAGTTTCCTCCACAGCCACAAGGGCATCCCCGGGTTCAACCTTTCCCCTCACTGCATATTTATCGGCATCATAATTCTTTATATCCTCTTCACTCATAAGATAGGCATGTATCTGTTGAGAAGGAAGTATAAGATTACGCGGACTATCGGTTGTGCCCGGAATTATATCAGCACGATATTGCGGATTAAGAATTCTCAGTTCTTCAACCGGAATATCGAGAACCTGAGATATCTGATCGAAATGAATACGGTCGGATACATGAATAGTATCCATTACCAAAGGAGAAGTAGGAAGCACCGGTGAGATATTATGTTCGGGATAATAGGTCATAACATAATTCACGGCAATGAAAGCCGGCACGTATCCTCTGGTTTCTTCAGGTAAATAATTATATACCGACCAGAAATCATGGTCCTTCGGCTCTCCTCCCGCACGACGTATAACTTTGTTGAGAGTGCCCGGTCCACAATTGTAGGCAGCGATAGCCAGACTCCAGTCACCATAGGACTCATAAAGGCCCTTAAGATATGAGGCAGCCATTTCGGAAGAGAGATAGGGATCTCTTCTTTCGTCGATCAGACTGTTCACCTCCATACCAAGTCCCTTTGCTGTGCCCAACATAAATTGCCAAAGTCCGGCTGCTCCATGCTTGGATACGGCATTCGGATCCAGTGAAGATTCGATCATGGGCAGATACCGTAATTCCAGAGGCAGGCCTTGCTCCTCGAGGGCCTGTTCGAAGATGGGATTATAATACAAACCCAGACCCAACAGGGCAGAAACCTGAGCCCTTTCTCCCTTTGTATACTTTTCTATATAACTCCTTACTATCTGATTATAAGGCATTTCTATCACATTTGGGAGAGCACCGAGACGCTCCACAATAATCTCTTCGCTCACCTCAACATCCGGTTCGGTTGCATAACGGTCATCGGTGGCCGTATAATTCTTGATAAACCAGCTTTCCTTAAGCTTTTGAATATCGGTCTCAAAGCTTTCAGGATAAACGATGGCTGAATCAGTGATACTATGTTTTAGATCAAGCACGTTTCCATTCTTATTCTGAGCTTTCAAACCTACTGATATTGTAGATAAAATTAAAAGAGCGAGTATTACTTTTTTCATGTCTGTTCTGGTTAGACCGGTATCCGGTATTCAAAAATTAAAGGCCCATTGTATCCCCACATTCAGTTTCTTTTCAGAAGGATCAACCCCAATAGCAGGGCTCCATTCAATAGAGAGGTCAGGCGATATATCAAATTTCGCCAAAGAAGCGTCAACATAAGCATCTACCATACATAGCAAGTACAAACCTACACAACATATTATGCATAGGTCGCGGTTTCGTCTATAGAAATCCCTGCGGCTTTTCATCACATTGGTAAGCCATGTTTTATTAAGACTCTCCTCCTTAGTGTTAGGAGGGAAAAAATTCATATAAGAGTTGGTGGAGGGGTCATTGTCCATCAGGTCTCTGTAAGCCTGGGAATATTCCTGAAGTTGCCCGTTGTTCCAGTTAGTGGCATATCCGAGTCCCATAAACCCTCCCACCACTATCGGAAGTTTCCAGTAGCGTCGGTTATAAATTTGACCCAGACCGGGAAATAAAGCTGACATCCATACAGCACGCTCAGGACTCGGATTGAATTCCCTCTTGTTTTCGAGTCCGTAAGGATGATAGTCATCGGCTGTCACCACAGTTATATCACCGTCTTCTTCTTCGGCCTCCAGGGGTGTCCTCACCAGGATATCTCCTTCCAAATAAGTGGTTGTATCCTGAGGTTCACCGGCAGGTTGAGGTTCGGTATAGACTTCCGGTGTAACTGCCGGATCAGGCTCGGCAAAAACCGATGGCTCCTGAGTCTGGGCCTCAGGCAATATTATCCCGCATAACACGCACGTCAGGATTATTATATATCTTAAGGTATTTCTCAATTTTTATCTTTCTCCTGCTTTATCAAGCATTGAAACAAGATTATTCAATTCTTCCGGATTGTTGTATTTAAGGGTAATTGTACCCTTTCCGTCAGATGTTCCTTTTATTCTTACTCCTATTCCGAGACTTTGTGTCAGTTTTTGTTGAATATTGCTGAAATCAGTTTTAGCCTTTTCAGAAATTTCTATTTTTTCCTCTCCACATTTTTTTGCAAGTTCTTCCACTTTTCTCACAGAGAGACCATCTTTAAGAATAAGGTTGTAAATCTTAAGCTGTTGTTTAGGATTTTCCACACTTAAGAGTGCCCTTGCATGACCCATATCAAGTTTATGATCCCGAAGTCCCAGTTGAATTTCAGCCGGCAGCTTAAGAAGCCTGAGATGATTGGCTATTGTGGCACGTTTCTTTCCTAATCTTTCAGAAAGACGTTCTTGAGTCAGATTATATGTGTCAATAAGGTTTCTGAATGCCAAAGCAACTTCAATGGCGTTTAAATCCTCACGTTGGATATTTTCAATGAGAGCCATCTCTGTAACCTCGGAATCGGAAGCCTTGCGTACATATGCCGGCACTGAAGTCAGACCGGCTTTTGTAGCTGCCCTCCATCGTCTTTCTCCTGCGATGATCTGATATGTGCCGTCACCCAAATCTCTAACCGACAAAGGCTGCACCACTCCCAATTCCTTAATAGATGAAGCAAGCTCCTCCAGAGTTTCTTCATCAAAACTTCTTCGGGGTTGATTGGGATTTGGCTTAATATCTTCGATTTTTATCTCATTTATAGCTGAAGAGCCCCCTGTCTGAATATCGGCTACCGATATCAGAGAGTCGAGACCTCTTCCCAAAGCGTTTCTTTTCAATGCCATATTTTTTACCTTCCTTTGCGGTTTTTGGTAATCAATTCTCGGCTAAGCTGACTATATGCTATTGCTCCGCGGCTCTCTGCATCGTAAAGTATCACCGGAAGCCCATGGCTCGGAGATTCTGAAAGTTTTATATTCCTGGGAATCACAGTGGTGAAAACCATATCGCCGAAATGACAGCGCAATTCTTCAAAAATCTGATTGGCGAGTCTAAGTCGAGCATCATACATGGTGAGCAGAAAACCCTCAATCTCCAATGTAGGACTCAATCTGCTCTTTATTATCCTTATGGTATTTAACAATTGTGAGATTCCCTCTAACGCAAAATATTCAGCCTGCACAGGTATTATCACGGAATCCGAAGCCGTAAGGGCATTAACTGTGATCAACCCTAAAGACGGGCTGCAGTCTATGAGTATATAATCATAAGAATCCTTAAGTGGACGCAACACCCTTGAAAGCACTCTCTCCCGGTCTTTTTGCTGCATCAGTTCTACTTCGGCTCCTACAAGATCTATCCTTGATCCCAGCACCTCGAGCCCATCTATACAGCTTTTCCTTATACCGGCTTTAGGATCGGCACCATCCACGATACATTCATAAACAGATATTTCCGCTTCTTCCGGATTTAAACCTAAACCGGATGTGGCGTTTGCTTGAGGATCGGCATCCACAAGCAAAACCTTTTTGCCATCGGCTGCCAGGCAGGCCCCAAGATTAAAGGCTGTGGTGGTTTTCCCCACTCCTCCCTTCTGATTGGCTATTGATATGATCTTACCCATTTCCTTCTTGTCAAATATATCGCTATGGTTAGGGCAATATATTAGTTTCAATTTGCAAAGTAATAACTTTTATTCCTAAATTCAGCTTTTGCCTTCCTTTATGATTCTATATTTAACACTATTTTATCTTTGTAACCTCTTTCCAACTTCCTTAAAGTTTTTCTGAAAGTCAGCACAAGAAGAACAGCTGCACAAGACAATGCTACTGAAAAACTATAATAAACACCCACGGTTTCCATTCCGAAAGCTTTTGCGAATAGCAACAACACAGGAATTCCCACCAATACATAGCTGACTATAGAAATCCAAAGCAAAGGTTTCACTTCCGAAGTGCCACGCAGGGCATTAACATAAGTGAGCTGAGTGCCATCGCAGTATTGATATAAAACTAAAGGTATTATCATCAACATGCTGTAAGCGACTACATCTTCTTCGGGAGTAAAATAATATACCATCTCATCGGTGAAGAAAAGGAACACTATAGAGGCTGCTGTGGCCAGTATCAAAATCATGTGCAAACCTACACGGGTGACATTTCTTACAGAAACAAAATCATTGCGACCCGTATAATTTGCAACTTTTATCGATGTGGCCCATCCGAAACTCATATATATCATGAAGCCTAACTGTCCGATAGTATTCATGACCTGATATGCTGCAAGCTCCACTTTGCCAAACCATCCGCTTACTACGGCACCTGCCGTCCAAAGACCACATTCCACACCGCTTTGCACCATAAGAGGATAGCTTGTTTTCCACACTTTTACCTTTCTTTGAAAACCTGATCCTCCTTTCAAAACATATCTCCAATAAATTCTGTAACGTGAAGTCAAACCATAAACAAAGATAATGGCTATTGCTGAAACTGTACGGGCACAAAGCGTGCTCCATCCCGCTCCCGACAATCCTAATTCCGGGAAACCCCAATTACCGAATATCAATGCATAGTTGCCTATTATATTCAATATGTCAGCCCCTAAGATAATCCACATGGGAGTGGAGGTATCCGTGAGACCGTTACATGCCTGTTGCATACAATTGAATATTGCCATGGGTAAAAGTGAGGGCAGTATTATAAGATAATAATCCTTGGCAATAGGCAATATTTCCGGGTCTTGACCAAAATAATCGAGAAGGAAATAAAGAATTCCCATTGCTATAATGAAAATGGCCGACATGCCAAGATTCACTAATAGAGAAGCCCTTAACATTAACCCGCCTTCTTCATGATCACCCTTACCGTAAAGGGCACCTATTATGGGAGTGACACCACCGGCAAATCCCAGCAACATCACCACAGCTATAAGGAACAGACTGTTGACAAAGGCAGATGCTGCCAATTCGTTGAGGCCGTAGGCTCCAACCATCATAGTATCGGCAAAACTCACTATTATTATTCCTACCTGAGTAACAAGAACAGGAACCCCTAATTTCAGTAAATCCCTGAGTATCTGAAAGTATCCTCCTGAAGTAGCCTTATCGGCTGTATAGTCCATCTTTTTATTTTTACCCGCAATGCAAAATTACTGATTTTATCCTTATTTTTGCATTGTTATACATCCTCCGATATGAAACGCAGTTTCGCTATTATATTGAGTATTTGGGCCGTTTTCCATATGGCCGCAAATGTCACTTTGGATTCATGCCGTAATATGGCGTTGAAAAACAATAAACTGATACGGATGGCGCAGGAAAATCTTAAGGGTGCTTCCACACTGAAAGATGCTGCGCGGACCGCTTACCTTCCCGGAATAGATTTCACCGGTTCTTACCTTTACAACCAGAGAATTATTAGTCTTCTCGGGGAAGATGCCAAACTTCCCACTATGAGTTTTGATCCAACCACAATGTCATATCAGTATAATCTGGTTAAAGGATCTGACGGTAAGCCGGTCTTGAATCCCGAAACAGGCAGTTACATTCCTTCGGAAGTGGCTGTGATTCCTAAAGAAGCCATGTCGTTTGATGTGCATAATGTGTTTGCAGGTGCTTTCACACTTACACAACCCATATATATGGGAGGCCAGATACGGGCTTTAAATCAGATTGCGGGATTTGGCGAAAAAATAGCCGCAGCTATGAACAATAATGTGGCTCAGGAAATAATTTATTCAGTGGATGAGGCATATTGGACCGTGGTTTCCCTTAAAGAGAAAAAGATTCTTGCCGAAAGCTTCGTTGCTCTCACTGATACTTTCAGAAACAACGTAAAATATATGCTGGAAGAAGGTGTAGCCACAAAAAGCGATCTTCTTTCCGTAGAAGTCAGGGCTAATGAGGCTGAAATAGCCTTAGTTAAAGTTGGTAACGGTCTCACTTTATCCAGGATGGCTCTGGCTCAGATTTGCGGATTATCACCCGACACTCAGCTGACACTTCATGACGAAGAGCAGCAAACACCGGATATGAGACCTGCTCCCGCATATATCAACATAGATGAAGTTTATGGGAAACGGCAGGACCTGGAAATAGTGAGACAGACTGTCAATCTACTGAAAGCCCGGGAAAATCTAAGTCTTAGTGAATTGTTGCCTAAAATAGCTCTTGTAGGAGCATATTCATTTTCTAATCCAAACGTGAATGACGGATTTAGAAAACGTTTTGGCGGAGGTTTCAGTGTGGGCGCAATGCTACAGATTCCCATCTGGCATTGGGGTGGTGATTACAAAAGATTTAAAGCAGCCAAATCCACCACTACAGCCCAACGTCTGCTTCTGGAAGATCTTGAAGAAAAAGTGCGGTTGCAGGTAAGCCAGGCAAAATTCAGCCTGGATGAAGCTGAGAAAACCTATAACATGGCTTCACTCAATCTTAAGAAAGCTGAAGAAAATCTCCGGCAGGCACAGTTAGGATTTAAGGAAGGAGTGGTTACAACCAGTGATGTACTTGCGGCCCAGACAGCCTGGCTGGGTGCAAATTCTGAAAAAATTGATGCTGAAATAGGTGTGCGCCTTGCCCATACCTATCTTTCAAAGGTTTTAGGCTCTCTTCCATATTGAAATTTTAGCTTAGAATTTAGAGTTTAAAGCTTAGAATTTTTAGTTTTAACCATAATATAAAACCGTTAATCATATTCCACTAACCATAAACCACAAACCATGTCTACACAAACTTCTGAAGAAGCGGTTTCGGCAAAAGATCGTATGCTTATACTCACCATTGTGGTAGTGATTTTAATTTTAGCCGGATTGGCTATTCTCGGCTTCTTAGTGATAAAGCAAGGACCTGATACGGTTCAAGGACAAGCTGATGCCACAGAAATACGAATATCAGGTAAACTACCCGGACGTATAGAAGAGATTTTCGTCGAAGAGGGAGATAAGGTAAGGAAAGGAGACACATTAGTGCATATCAGGTCTTCTTTGGTAGAGGCAAGACTCGGACAGGCCGAGGCTATGGAAACAGCCGCTCAAGCAGCCAATGCTAAGGTAGATGCAGGCACCCGTTCCCAGATAGTAAAAGCGGCCTATGAACTTTGGCAACAGGCTTTAGCTGCTGAGGGAATCGCCAAAAAGACCTATGACAGAATGGAAAATCTTTACGAAAAAGGAGTGGTTAGTGAGCAGAAAAGAGATGAAGCAAAAGCAGCCTACGAAGCCACCAGTGCCGGCGTTGCAGCGGCAGAAAGTAATTATTCTTTGGCCAAAGCCGGGGCTCAACGTGAAGATAAGGAAGCGGCTCTTGCTATGGTTAATGTAGCTAAAGGAGGAGTGAATGAAGTAACAGCTCTCCTTGAAGATCAATATCTTACTGCTCCTTACGATGGAGAAATCACGGAAATTTACCCAAATGTGTCAGAACTTGTGGCCACCGGAGCTCCAATCATGTCATTGCAGAAAAACGATCACTGGGTGGTTTTTAACGTAAGGGAAACATTGCTCAAAGATATTTCAACCGGCACCTTAATTAAGATCCGCATTCCGGCTTTAGATATGACCACAGACGCCAAGGTATTTTATATTAAAGACCTGGGGACCTACGCCAATTGGCAGGCCACAAAAGCCACTGGAGATTATGATGCCCGCACCTTCCAGGTAAAAGCCCGGCCTCTTTCCAGAATTGATAACTTACGTCCGGGAATGTCGGTGATTCTTGAGGATCACAAGAAATGAAAGCTATCTTCATTAGAAGCGTTCTGCAACTGGTGAGACGGCCCATTTATTGGGTGGCCTTCTTCATTCTGCCTCTTTTCTGTTTCATGCTCCTTACAAGCCTGATGCAAGAGGGGCTCCCCTCTCAGGTTCCGGCGGCTATGATTGATAAAGATGGATCATCTCTGTCAAGAAAAGTCACTCAAAATTTAGGAGGAATGCAAATGGTTGACCTCGTGGAATCATGCAATAGTTATACCGAGGCACGCCATCTGATGCAGAAAGGTGATATCTTCGGCTTTTTTCTTATTCCGGAAAATTTTGAACGAGATCTTCTTTCGGGTCGTAAGCCGGTGATAACTTTCTATACCAATATGACTTATTTTGTGCCGGCATCCATACTTTTCAAAACTTTCAAAACTACGGCCTTATATACCAAAGCAGGTGTGGCCATGACTGTTTTGGAATCAGTCGGTGCTTCACCTCTGGAGGTCACCCCTCTTCTTCTTCCTATAAATATTCAGGCACGTGGGCTATATAACCCTCAACTGAATTACGCAATCTATCTTTGTAATTCATTCATTCCCGGGGTTTTGGAACTGATGATATTTCTGGTGACTTGTTTCAGTCTAGGACAAGAAATAAAATATGGAACATCGGTACGGTTGCTTGAATTGGCAAACGGATCAATTGTTAAAGCTTTATTTGCCAAACTATTACCTCAGACCATCATTTGGATAGTGATAGCACTGTTCATGGAAGCCTGGCTTTTTGGGGTTAACGGATATCCGGTCTATGGTTCATGGTTCTGGCTTACCCTTTCGGAAATCATGTTTGTACTGGCGTGCCAGGGTTGGGCAATTTTCTTTTTCGGGGTGCTCCCGAATCTCAGGCTATCTCTTTCGGTAAGTGCCTTGCTTGGAATCCTGGCCTTTTCAGTTGCTGCCTTCTCTTTCCCGGTAGAAAGTATGTATAGTGCCATCAGCATCTTCAGTTGGATTCTACCGGTGAGATATAATTTTCTTATCTATATTGATCAGGCCCTCAACGGCATCCCGGTTTATTATTCCAGGATATGGTTTGTGGCCTATATAATCTTCATGATTCTGCCTTTCACTTTATTATGGAGAATAAAACGTGAAATGGCAAAACCGGTTTACGCACCATGACACTTTTAAAACAGCTTTTTAAAGTATATTGTCATGAGTTCCGGATAGTGATTCGGGATCCGGGCATCATAATCTTTTTCCTTTTTCTCCCTTTGGCTTATCCGGTGATTTATTCCCTGATTTATAACCCGGAATTGGTTAGAGAAGTAGCTGTAGTTGTTGTTGACAATGACCGTTCGGATATAAGCCGGCAATTAGTGCGAAACTTTGACGCCACGCAGGAAGCCTGGGTGAAAGGATATGCAGCGGATCTTCCCGAAGCGAGACGAGCCATGAACAACCATGACTGCTATGCGATTCTTGAAATTCCGGCCGGATTCGGTAAGAGAATAAAGAATAATGAACAGGGAGAAGCAGTTTTATATTGTGAGATGAGCCTTCTGTTGCGCTATCGGTCTCTTCTCGTTGCATCTACAAATGTAGCTCAGGCTATGGGTGCTGAGATTCTATCTGAGAAAATAGATCTAGTGGCACCTTTGGCTGAAACAATTGTGGATGGAGACCTCATGCCCATCAAAAACATTACTATGGGAAACATCGAAGGAGGTTTCGATTCTTTTATAATGCCGGGAGTTCTGATCCTTATACTTCATCAGTGTATCATTCTGGCTTCGGGAATGGCAGGAGGAGCCAAACGTGAAAGACCCTCTTTGATAGGATATGATTCTTTTAATGAGCAACCAAGTGTGCTAATGACAATGTTCGGTCAAATGCTCTGTTATATCACAATTTTGATGGTGCCAATTATTTATCTGGTGCATTATGTTCCACTTATGTTTTCGTTTCCGATGGCAGGCAACCTTTTTGAAATTCTAATGTTCCTGTTGCCAATGGTGTTTGCCTGTGTGGGATTAGGCTGGTGTTTTCAGGGAATTGTATGGGAAAGGGAGTCGGTATTTGTTTTATGGGTGGTGACATCTGTAATTTTCCTTTTCCTCTCGGGCCTCACCTGGCCAAGATATGCAATGCCCGGTTTCTGGAAAGCCATAAGCGACTGTATTCCGGCCACATGGGGAATGGAAGGATTTATAAAAATGAACACTAACGGCGCCACTTTGGCTCAGGTTAGCAAGTGCTATATCAATCTTTGGATATTGGCCGGATCTTATATGGTTGGCGCCTATTGTGTACAGAGATGGGTTGTGCGGCCTTCAGTTATCAAAGGTTTCAATGCCTATGACAAAGTGAAATCCAGGTCTATTTGAAAAAGGATCCTTTTATCAGTTTTTGAAAACACTGAAATTTCCGGGCCTTTATTTCTTCATAGTGTAATGGCGTGATGCAAGACGGTATCCGTCTGCAAAAACTTCCACGGTGTAATCCCCGGGAGTCAATGTCGTGTTTACGTCCCAATATACACTCACACTTAATTCCTCATTGGAATATTCCATCTGCCTTTTGGCTGTGGCTGCAATATTGGAACCATCCATCTCAAAAGATAGATCCCCTCCCAAAAGTACTCCTTCAGGAGTTAGAATTCTGATATAAAAATCTTTCATTCCCGCTGATGCAGTATTGTTAGGGCTCACTATAAAGCTCACACCAAGCTGTTTTGCCTTGGTGATATTTTTCTCTACCTTGCCCTTTTTGTTGTAAGCCTGGAAAGAAAGACCTGTGATATTAAGCTTTTTGGCCAGTTTTACAGTCTGCGTCAGCTCCTTGTTCTGTGATGTGGCCTGCGTCACTTGTGTAGAAAGTTTTTCATTTCTTTCATTTACCTGTGCAATCTCCTGACGCAATCCTTCATTTTCTTCCCCAAGTCTTCTGATTTCCTCAAGATAATGCTTCACAATACCCTTGAGTGTGGATATTTCTGCTTCAAGCTCTTTAATTCTTTTCCTATTTGCAGCGTTATTCTTCTTTTGCTCGTCAAGTTCAGCCAGAAGACCTTCCACCTTGAGGCGTGCCTCGTTATATTGATGCACTAATGAGTCATTTTTCAGATATATCTGCTGATCCTCATATTGAGAAAAATCTGCATTGAGCTGATTAAACTCATTAGTAAGAAGCAAACGGTCGTTAGCCAGCCGGAGGCTCTCCATTTCTGCTCTGGCCTCGTTTACCTGGTCGGTTCGTGCCGCATTATTCACAATCAATATAATCACCAAAGCGATCAGACATAATACCGCTGCCCCGCCTCCAAATATGATAATCTTCTGTGTCTTGTTCATAACAATGCAAAATTATATAATTATTCCCAAAACGTAAACCTAATACACTCTACAGTTAAAATTATATGATTATCCCAAAAGTACCCCAAGAACCGTTGGGAATATGGCGTGCCATGTCTTCTACCAAAAATCTATGGCTTTTACAGACATCTCACGCAATGTCACAACATTTTGGAGGTATAATTATAGTGATTATTTTTTTGAGTATTTTTATGGATGATCTGTTGAAATTAAGAGGCATATAAAATTAGAATGACCGATTATCTCAAAGAGAAACCGGCCACTCTCGCTTTTTGTCTTTTTTTTCTGGCTTAGAGCTCTTATTATTGAGCCTGAGCGGGAGCTTGTTCAGCGGCAACAGCTACAACTGTGTCAGCTACTACTGAATCAGGAGCTACTGTGTCTTCAACAACAGCTGCATCAGCAACTATTTCTTCTACAGGAGCTTCTTCTTGAGCTTCTTCAGCAGCCTTGTGGCCACCGCAGCTAACGAGTGCTACGCTGAAAAGCACTGCAAGTGAAAGAAATACTTTTTTCATCTCGTAATTAATTTAAAATAATAAAACAATATTTGCTATCAAAAACGGTGCAAAGTTAACACTTATTTTTTTTTCGCAACCACTTTCACCGTATTTTTTTGCTTTACAACATATATATATCGCATTTTTAACAATCTTATGTTAAAATAAAAGCTGAAAACTTTATTCGTTTAACATTTCAGCCTTATTTCAACATAACTTTTTTGTCGTTGATTATATAAAGACCTTTGGGTAACGACTTTGTACAATCAATTTTGCTAATGTTTCTTTTCAATAATGTGCCATTTATCGAATAGATATTCACATAATCGGGAAGATCTTCAAAAATCTCTTCTATACCTGTGTCTTCATCTTCCTTTGGGTCTTCACCGGGAGTATCCGGTTCTTCTCCTCCTTCATTTTCATAGGTTGAATCTCCCAAAAGCCACGCTTCCAAGCTGTTCACTTTTACTGCTCCTCCTGTTGAGAATACTTCAAGACCGTCGGCTCCTTCATCAGTGGGATATACTCTTATAGAAGTGGCCCATTGGTTGTTTACAAATATATCCAGAACAGAACCGTCTACAAACATTTGAATTGTCAGCTCGCTACCCGGTTCAGGCTTTTCAGGAAGTTCTACGGCATACCTTCCTCCAAAACTGTTTCTGTCGTTTATTTTCCTATTGAGTTTCTGAAGGTTGACTTCCAATTTATTGTTCGATGGTGTATAAGTGAGTGTGGCTGCTCCATTGTTACTTTTGAAGAAGTTAAAACCAAAGGGATTTTCACCTACTGTAAATACTGCTTTCACCTCGAATTGGCGTCCGCCCACTCCGGTTATTCCCTTAACACCGTCAAGATTAAGATCTTTTGCCTCAAATCCTTCTTCAGCACGAAGTTCTGTCAGACCGGAATATGGTTTTTGTATAAGATTTCCTTTTTCATCTATAGAGAGTTCTCTCGGGAAGGAATATAAATGTGCCCATCCAAGCTGACAGTTATCTTCTGTTGAAAGTTTATCCGGTACAATACCCAATACGAGAGTCTTTCCATCCTTCTGATAAATTGTTGGAGAAAGCAATCCATAGCCCTGGCCGTTTATTAATTCAAGATCCAGAGGTTGCTCGCTTTCAGGCTTGAAAGTTCCATCAGGATTGATATCTCCGATCCAATACAGGGTATGCACTCCCTGGGATGTGTTTTGTGGGGTTACAGTAAACAGCCATTTTCCATCTGAGAGTTTCGTGATATTCGGCATTTCCCAGAATGTGCCCACCTCCTCTTTTGAGGTACCGCTGTAGAATATGCTTCCATCATTGCTCCATGTTTCGCTTTTAGGATTATATTTATGAAGCGTTGTGGCTCCTATTCCATTTTTTGAAGTTCCGACTATAATATATGCATTATCGCCGTTACGGAAGAAATAAGGATCGCGGAAGTCATCCGAGAGTCCTTCAGGACGTCCGTTTATTATCACTCCCTTCTTTTCCCAGTCGAGCAAAGTTTCATCTTTGGGATAAGCCTGTACGATTACAGCCTTTACATAATCCACACCTGTGTATATGATATTGGGAAGTCCTCCTGTAATTTCCTCATCTGTGAAGACACAACCGCTCCATGCTCCTTTTATATCATAAGATTCGCCGGGAGCGATAGCTATTTTCTCTTCTGTCCAGTCATAGAGATTATCACTGGTGATATGACCCCAATGCAGACGGCTCATATACGGACCGTTTGCATTCTTCTGGAAAAATACATGGTATTTTCCATCGGAATAAGTCATTCCGTGAGTTTCATTAGTCCAGTTGGCTCCAGGCATTCCGTGATATTTAGGACGCAACTTATCTTCAGCAAATCTTGTTTCAGGTATCGAAAGATCAGCTACATTCTCGGCTGCACCTTTTAGTTCATCCCCTGCAAGCTTTCCGTCATATACCTCTATATCATCAATTAATCCGTTGAAAGTGTCTAAAAGATATGCCCCTCCGATAGATCCGGCCTTCTTGCCTATAATGACATTACCGGTGCCGTTACCTAAAACTCCGAGGCTCTTTGCCTGGCCAACCTGTTCGCCATTACGATAAAGAGTCAAGGTACCCTCATCCGGATCATTAACAGCCACCAGATAGCTCCATTCATAGCAAGGAAGGAGATCTGAAGCTTCTACAGTAGCCAGCCAACCTCCGGCATAACAATCAAATGAATAGTTTCCGGTTCTGCCTAAAGAGAAGGCCCATCCGCTACGTGAGGTATGGTCGATTGTGCCCGCTAAGGTTATTTTGTCTTCCGTGGGCTGGTCATGCATTACTATAGGATAGGTTTCCGGTGCAATCCAAATAGAAAATGATGAAGCTCCCTCAGGAGTAAATTCAGGAATGATTCCTTCAACGAATGTGGTGTATCCGTCAAATCTCAATGCATCTCCTTTCGCCCCTTTCACATTTTCATTTGCGTGGCGTCCCTGCACCTTCAGATTAGTGCCACTAATTTTTTCCTTAATTCTTGACATGCCGTCGGTTTCCATCGGCACAGAGGTAACAACATCTGCACCCATAGCTATTGGAGCTCCAAGGCACAGGCTCATTAGGATTGGTAATGTTTTTTTCATACTGATTTATGGATTTTGGGAGTTGCCGGGAAAGTAATTTCCCGGCAACCTATTAACGATTACTTAAGGTAGTTAAGTATATTTTCAGTGAGCTTTTCGATGTTTCCTTGATAAGGATTGGTACCGTTGTTTACATTCCATTCGTAAGCACCGAGACCCATAGCTATACACTGACCGTGAACAGAATTTGCGTTAAAGTCTACCATACCGGCTATACAATGGTCGCCAACTTGTCCCCATACAGCCAATACTAAAGAATTGGTAACGTTTTCAAACCACTTCACGCAGTTGGGTGCCGGATCGCCGGCCTCATGCCAGTAAGGATTGATATCCCAAAGTGAGTTGTGGTCTTCTTTATAATTTCCACCTAAGAGAGGCAGAGTTGCATATTCATAACCGTTCACCATTTCAAACTCCAGACCTTCATAAACAGCGTGCGAAGTTCTGTCGTAATATTGGCCTTCTGACTTAAATACCCATCCAAGATGCGGGTTGATACTCCAGAGGTCGCCGTTTTCACCGCCGGGGCCACTTCCGAATGTATTAATTGGCATATTTTCGGGAACAATCTGAAGGGGCACTGCAAGCTGAGTAGCCATGTTTGCAAGGAACAGGTTGCCACCGTTTGCGCCATATTCTCTAAGAAGATCCAAGGTCTCGTCGCTAACAAGATTAGAGGGTAAGTATTTCCAACCTGTTCCCAGACCCTCACGGTCTACTTCAATCCAAATAACGCCATATTCATCAAAATCAATTTTGCCAAGATCTGACACATTGATGAAATCACCCTTATCGGTTTCAACGTAGTTATCGTTAAACCATGTGGCAGCAGCTTGTTCATCGTCGTCGGGAAGAGCTGAAATACTGTTTGCAAGCATAAGATAGCCTACTCTTGTCTCCATCTTGGGAAGAGCTGTGTTAACTACAACGCCATCTGAATAATATGCTTCGTCATATACCACTTTTGCACGATATTTCAGATCTACTCCTGTTTTCTGGCGGGTTAAGGTACCACCGTCAGGATTTTCGGCAACGTTGAAGACTGTTCCCATTTCTGAACCGTCAAGACCTACCCATACACCGGTAATTCCGGGAGCACTTGGTAATGTCCATGCAAAGGTGACATCTCTTCCCTCAAGATTGGCAACCTCAAAACTTGCGAGATCTGCCAGATCCTCATAAGGTACTGTGGCTATCACTGATTGGCCTTCTGAAACATATCCGCCGGCATAGTTCAATTTTATAGTATACATATATTCCATTTCCATGGGTTGACCATAGATAGAATAATTGGATACTGCTCCGGGAAGATATATTTCGCTGTTATTGTTAACCTTTACAGTTACTCCTTCCACACTCAGTGAAGAGGAAGGAAGCTGCCAAGACAGATTCACAACCCTGTTGGCTATATCTGCCTTTAGATTTGTCACTGTCGGCAGAGCCGGAATATCCGGAGTCTCGGCCTTAAAGTCGCCACAGGAGGTGAAAACACCGGCGAGGGCTAATGCTGTCAGCGACAGGCTATATTTAATTATACTTTTCATTTTTTCTTAATTTAAGGATTGAGGATTATCAATTATTGCTGTATAAGCCGTTGGAGTTATCAACCTGAGACAATGGAATCGGGAAATAGAAATCATTGGCACTCAAAGAAGCTCCATTATAATATTCCTGGAAGTTTGATTCATACTGATAGTAAGAGGTAACAACTTGTTCAGCCACACCCCAACGAAGGAGGTCGAACCAACGTAAACCTTCCATTGCGAATTCAAGACGACGTTCGTAACGCACTGCCTGACGGGCATTCTCCTGGTTCCAGCCTGTTAATGGATACGGGGCAACTTTATAATCCACGATTGAAGGATTAAGGTCTACAGGCACATAAGCCGGGTCGATAGAATCAGCTGCTCTCTGACGCACCTGGTTTACAAGTCCGATAGCCTCGGTGAAGTCTTTGTTCTGTTCTATAAGAGCCTCTGCCTTCATAAGGAGAATATCTGAATAGCGGATGATCATATAGTTGAGGGAAGAAGCACCCCAAGGAACAATACCTACAGTTACTTCAGAATTATAGGGAGCAGGATATGGCTTTTTGCTTGAGAACTGTCCGTATACTGAATACTCACGACACCACTTCTGATTGTAAACATAAGTTTGTTCAGCATTTGAAAGGTTAGAACGCCAATACATTCCGATACGTCCGAAAGTAAGATCGAAACGTGGATCCGTGTTGCCTGTATAGATCGGGAAGAGTTCATCCTCGCCATCAAGACGTCCGATCACTTCATCACCGTCATAACCGTTGAGATATGGCAGACCGTCGTCGTCAGTGCGGAAAGCATTGGCCAGGTCTTGTGATCCGATATAGAAGTCGTCACCGTTTCCATATACGTTTCCTTCTGAAACGGTACAGTTCAGACAGTTATTGAAGTTAAACATTGCACCTTCATTTGCAGATGAGAACTGTACTGCCATCACTGATTCAGCACCGTTGTTCATTTCCGGCTTGGAGATATCCTGGAATCTTCCAAACAAACCATATTGTCCGCTGTTGATCACGTAGTTGCAATATTGCTCTGCTTCAGCCCAGACAGCCTGTGTGTTGTCAGTGAATTCAGAGGTTGCTGTAAAGAGGTCTACACGGGCCAGAATAGCGGCAGCTACATATTTGTTGAAGCGACCCGGTTGTGGCTGTGTTTCTGGAAGCAGATCATAAGCATCGCGTAAATCCTGTTTGATCTCTTCAGCCACCTGGGGACGAGTAAGATTACCTGCAGGCACTTCAGATGCATTCATGGTTTCATCAATATATGGGAATTTCTTGAAGAGTCGGAGCATATCGAAGTAATAATAAGCTCTTAGAGTCTTCATTTCAGCAATATACTGATTTCTTACATTTTCATCAATCTGCCCGGCGTCCAGAAGGGTCTGAATAGCTATGTTGCAACGAGCAATTGAGAAATAGTTGTTGAGCCACTTGTTGTTGATAACCGGATTATCACTCTGCACATTTCCGATTTCAAGCTGATGCATGTAGGCTTCGAATGTAAACATACCGCCTTTCAAGGCATCGTCGGAACGAAGGTCGATTACCCAGTTATTGATTGGGCCGGCAAAAGATTCATTATTGCCGAAATAGTGGTTCATCAATGTAGCATAGGCGGCTGTCATCAATTCCACGGCCTGGTCTTCGCCAATCTGATCCGCGAAGAGCACACCCTGGGGCTTGAGATCAAGCTGATCACCGCAAGAAACTGCTCCGAGTCCTGTCAGTGCGATAGCCACACCACATAAAGACTTGCTGATGATTTTATTATATGATTTCATTTTGTTTCTGAATTAGGTGAGTTTTTGATTAGAAAGTAACGTTAACACCAACTGTGTATGAGCGAGGACGCGGGTAAGAACCGCTGTCGAAGATCTGTCCCCAACCGCCGGGCAATAATTCCGGATCCAAGCCTTTATACTTAGTGGCTGTGAATACATTTTCAACCTGGAAGAATACGTCAAGATTCTGGGCCCATTTTTCAAGACATTTGTAAGGTAATGAGTAAGAAAGCTTGAGATATTTCATCTTGAAATAGCTGCCGTTTTCTACAGCCCAGGATGAGAATCTTGTTTCGTTGTTATTGTCTACTGTAGTGAGAGCGGGGATATCGGTATTGGTATTGGTCGGTGTCCAGGCTTTGCTGATAATATCAGATGCTCTGTTACAAAGACCTGAGTTAGTGCTCATGAAATAGAGAATTCTCTTCATGTTGTTGTATATATCCTGACCGAAGTCACCGGCGAAGAACATATCAAGAGTGAAACCTTTGTATTTGAATGCAAGGTTCAGACCTAATGATAAGTCTGGATTAGGATTACCTATGATACAACGGTCGTCGTCGTTGATTACGCCGTCACCATTGAGGTCGCGATATTTAAGACGGCCTGTGGCAGCCCCCGGCTGTGTTGCATGGTTGGCAACCTCTTCTTCATTCTGGAATATACCGTCGCATACATAACCCCAGTATACACCCATCGGTTTGCCCGGGATAAGACGTACGTCGCCACCTAAGAAGCTATCCTGACTATTCAGATAGAGAAGTTTGTTCTTATATTGAGAGATGTTGATATTACCGGTCCATGAGAAGTCACCGTAATAAGGTGAAGTATAACCGAATGTTACTTCCCAACCGATGTTACGCATAGCACCTGTGTTCATCCATACTGTTGCAGCTTCACCGGCTACATTAAGCACCGGAGGAGTTGTAAGCATGTCTTTTGTCTTTTTGATGAAGAAATCACCTGAAAGGTTGATTGAACCACCAAGGAATGAAAGGTCAACACCGATGTTGTTTTGTGTAGTGGTTTCCCAAGTCAGGTTAGGATTACCTGTGTAAACTTTCTGAATACCTGAAGTTGAACCGTTACCGGTGCCTGCCATGTCGTAAGAACCGTTAGCCAAGCCATATCTGTAAGTAGTGAAAGCCGGATAGAGGTCAGGAATGTTGGCATTACCGTTTTGTCCCCATGAATAACGAACCTTAAAGTCGGCTAATACATCATTTTTCGGGAACCAGGGTTCAGCGCTCGGACGCCATGCCAAAGAGAATGCCGGGAATGTACCTCCTCTTTTCTTCTTTGAGAAACGTGAGTTTTCGTCGCGACGGATAGTGAAAGAAGCCAGATAACGGTCATCATAGTTATAGTCTATCTTACCGAATAGAGAGAATACGCTCCAAGCGCTCTTACCACCATCGGCACCCCATACTGTAGTACCGGAACCCACCTGCATAAATTGCTCATCCTGTGATACATAACCTTGACGGCTTGCAAAGAGAGTCTTGTTGGTATACTGGATAAATTCAGTACCTAAGAGCACTGTAAGATGATTTACATCTTTGAATGTCTTGTTATAGTTAGCTGTGTTGGTCCATGTCCAGGTGTCACCTTGTCCGTAAGAATTGGCAGCATAAGTCTGGTCATTCTCGTTCATTGTACGGGTGAGGTCACGGTTGAAAAATTGTATGTGCTCTATACCGAGGTTAGTTTTTAAAACAAGGCCGTCAATAGGTTTAACTTCGAGGAAAGCGTTTCCGAAGATACGCCAGGAAGTTGAGTTATCATCCCTGTCGTTATCCAGCATCCATAACGGGTTAGCATAGTCAACACCAAGCAAGGTCATAGGATTTGCCCAGCTGCCGTCTCTGCCTTTAACAGGAAGTGCGGGGAGCATTTCAAGGGCCAGAACGCTTGCACTGCGGTCGGTGTCCATAGCGGGTGTTCTGTCTTTCCAGTAAGCCACCATGAGGTTTTCTCCTATAGTGATATACTTATTGAAATCGAAACGGCTGTTGACACGTGCTGAGTAGCGTTTATAGTCAGTGTCTTTTATGTTACCCTGTTGGTCGATAAGGTTCATTGAGAACAAAACTGAACCTTTTTCAGTGTTATTGGTGACTGTGGCTGTAAGGTTGTTGGTCCATGCAGTTCTGTAGATTGCATCCTGCCAGTCGGTATTGGAAACCGGGAAATTAGGATCTCCAAGGATATATTGCTGGAGTTCCGGAGTGTTTCCAAATCCGTAAATACTGCCAAGTCGGTCATTTCCCGGAGGAGTGAGGCCGGCATTGTTCTGAGCAGTCCACCAGGCCTTACCCCAGTTCTCTGTATCAAGAAGTTTATATTTCTTGGCAATAGTCTGGGCAGTTACTGAATAATTCAATGAAACGTTTAGTCTGTCACCTTTACCATGTTTGGTTGTGATAATCACAACACCGTTGGCTGCACGGCTACCGTAGATAGAAGCGGATGCTGCGTCTTTCAAAACCTGAAGGGTTTCGATATCACTTGGGTTGATACCGTTAAGACCCTCTGAGGTAGGCACGCCGTCTACGATATAAAGTGGATCGTTGCTTGAATTGGCTGTAGACATACCGCGCACACGGATAGAACCACCACCACCGGGTTTTGTGTCAGGAACGATGTTAACACCGGGAAGCTTGCCGGCCATTGAGTTCAATACGTTACCGGTATTCTGGCTCATAGGCTCTTTCATGTCCATTACAGACACTGCACCGGTGAGGTCGGCTTTACGGATGGTCTGATAACCGATTACCACAACTTCGTCAAGAAGTTCGGAATCTTCATCCATGTAGATCATCATTTGCGGCTCCGCCATTATGCTCTTGGTCTGGAAGCCGATGTAAGAAACTGTAATCAATGTGCCTTCGGGCACTGTCAAAGTAAACATACCGTCGATGTCGGTGGCTGTGCCCTTATGGGTTGCCTCACTCATCACGGTGGCCCCGATCAGGGGTTCATCGTCGGCTCGAGACACCACTGTGCCATGCACCGTGATATCTACCTGGGCCTGCGCTGCCACTCCAAACAGGAGTGCTACCGCTGCGCTTAGGATTCCTTTTTTCATGATGTTATGTTTGGGTTTAGTTAGAAAATTTTCTCGCCGCAAAATTATTACGCGTCCTTATATTAAGTGATGAAGAATGTTGTAGGGAATATAAAATTTTAGACATTTATCATTTTTTATAATCATTGCAACAAAATTCATATCATTTATTCTCAATAAAATACGCGGCTTTAAAAAACGTTACATTTTTGTTGGTATATTTTTTATCGATATCACATAAATGCACAATATAAATAAAGAAATAATCCGGCTCAGTGTACCGACCATTGCGAGCAATATCACCATACCTCTTCTGGGGATATGTGATACTGCCATAAGCGGTCATTTGGGGTCGGAAGCATTTCTTTCAGCAATAGCCGTGGGGTCGGTGATGCAGAATGTGGTGTTCTGGATCTTTGGATTCCTGAGAGGGGGAACAACGGGTCTTACGGCAAATGCCTTGGGTGAAAAAAATGAAAATGAGATTGCCAAAGTCTTCTATAGAGGAATGATAATTGCACTCCTGGCCGGTCTTCTTATCATACTTCTTCAAAGGGTTGTTTTCAACGGCCTATGGTGGATTACGGGCACATCAGAAGAAATAAAGGATTATGTATGGCAATATTTCAGCTGGAGAGTATGGGGCGCTCCGGCATTGCTGTCAGTGATTATGATCAGTGGATGGTTTGTAGGTATGCAAAACACATTCTATCCTATGTTGATAGCCATTTCCATGAATATCATCAACATCGTGGCCAGTTTTGTGCTTGTTTTCCCGTTGGATATGGGATTTCCCGGAGTTGCGTTCGGAACGATGTTGTCAAACTGGTTTGGCCTTGCTTTATCTTTGGCATGCGTGTTATGGTTTAGAAAGGGGAAAATGCTTAAATGCCGGTTAAAGGAAGTGATTAAGGGAGAATGGTGGAGATATTTCTCAGTAAACGGAAACCTGTTTCTCCGTTCCTTATGTATTATTGCGGTTACACTTGGTGTTACTGCTGCCGGAGGCCGGTTAAGCCTTCATATCCTGGCTGTGAACGCAGTGATGATGCAATTCTTCCTTTTCTTCTCTTTCTTTATGGATGGTTTCGCATTTAGCGCCGAAGCGATGATAGGGCTTAGAGCCGGAGAAAGAAATTTTGAGTTGCTGGGAAAGAGCGCTTCAAAATTGCTTCAATGGTCACTTGGCACTGCTGTTATCTTCTCCATCATTTATTTTTTCGCATCTGAGAATATCACAGGATTATTATCAGAAAGTCAGGAAGTGGTAGAGAGTATTTCTTCCCTTTGGCCCTGGCTTACGTTGTTGCCTATTATATCCTGCTGGTCGTTTATTTTCGACGGCTTCTATATCGGAATTACCGATACCTACAAGATGATGCTCTCTACATTGTTGGGAGGCATACTGTTTTTCGGTGTCATCAACCTTATCAATATCGAATGGTTGCCTATAGATGGAAATCAGATAATCTGGACCGCTTTTCTTGGTTATCTGTTTGTGCGTGGAGCCTTCCTTGCCTTAATGTGGCCACGCTCGCTAAAGAAATATAAAAATCTTAATCTGTCATTCACATAAAATTCTATAACACATAGTGTAATATTTCATTTTAATGTAATTTAGCAGTCTAAAACACAAATTATTATCTTAATAAAATGAGAAACATTTCTCAGATTTTTTTGCTTGTTCTAAAATCCCGGTTGCTTTAACCACTAATTCTTTCAGGAGGATTTTTAAGACTGCAAATTTTTCCTGTCATGCCAAAACATCTGCCTAATAATCTTAATCTCCAAAAACTTCGCGATCTAAAACTTAGTGATATAAAGGCCATGTCGGCTAATATCAAGCATGTTCACCTTCGATGGTGGCAATGGGTTTTGATTGCTATAGGAATCATAGTTGTAGCCGGAGGCATAGTATGGATCAGTCTTCCAAAGCCGGTAGAACCCGAATATCCGGTTGTGGCGGTAGAACCCGTTGTTACAGACAACGTGAATATCTATGGAGACTATGTGGGTAGAATTAACGCACATCAGTTTGTTGAGGTCAGAGCCCGAGTGGAAGGGTATCTGGAAAAGATGTTGTTTGATGAGGGTACCTATGTGGAAAAAGGGCAGACACTATTCATTATCGACCCCCTGCTTTATAAGGCAAATGTGGAGAGTGCAAAGGCACGTTTGAATAAGGCCAAGGCCCAGGCTCTTAAAGCCGAAAGAGATCTCAACCGAATCAAGCCTCTCTACGAAGAAAATGCGGCAAGCCAACTAGACCTTGACAATGCCGTGGCAGCCTATGAAACCTCGCATGCCGATGTGGTGATAGGTGAAGCAGACCTCACCAGGGCCGAAATGGTATTAGGCTACACTGCAGTGAAGTCTCCTATTTCAGGTTACATCTCTGAAAGAAATGTGGATATAGGAACCTTAGTGGGCCCCGGTGGAAAATCTTTGCTTGCCACCGTGGTAAAAACCGATACGGTAAGGATAGACTTCAGTATGACTGCTTTGGATTATCTGCGGTCAAAAGAAAGAAACGTGAATATCGGACAAAAAGATTCAACACGTAATTGGGATTCCTATGTTACGGTGACTTTAGCTGACGGAACCGAATATCCTTATAAAGGAATCGTAGACTTTGCCGATCCGCAGGTCGACCCTCAGACGGGTACTTTCTCAGTAAGAGCAGAGATGCCCAATCATCAGAGAGAATTACTTCCGGGACAGTTCACAAGAGTAAAAATGTTGCTTGATGTGAGAGAAAATGCAGTAGTTGCACCCTCTAAAGCGCTGGAAATAGAAAAGGGAGGTGCATACATTTTCGTTGTTCGTCCCGACAGTGTTGTGGAAAGACGTTATGTGGAAATTGGTCCGGAAATCGAAAATAATACTGTCATTGAACGAGGTCTTGCAAAAGGTGAGAGAATTGTTGTGGAAGGGTTCCATAAGCTTAATCCGGGAATGAAAGTGAATCCTGTAGTTTCTACAAATCCACCGTCTGATAAAAAGGAATGAAATCTGATTTTTTCATAGACCGACCTGTATTCTCTATAGTGATATCTGTGGTCATCCTGATCATAGGTGTCATCGGTCTGGCTTTGCTACCGGTGGATCAATATCCCGACATTGTTCCTCCCTCGGTAAAAATTTCAGCCTCCTATCCCGGAGCAGATGCACAGACAGTGACTCAGGCCGTGGCCACACCTATCGAACAGGAACTCAACGGAACACCCGGCATGTTGTATATGGAATCCACGAGTTCAAATTCCGGAGGATACAATGCCTCGGTAACTTTTGATATCGGCACGGATCCTGACATAGCAGCCGTAGATATTCAGAACAGGATAAAAAAAGCTGAGGCACGTCTTCCGGCCGAAGTAGTTAAAAATGGAATATCTGTTGAGAAACAGGCTGCAAGCCGGCTCATGACTGTGACTCTTCTTTCAAACGACCCTAAGTTTGATGAGATTTATCTTTCCAACTATTCCACCTTAAATGTGCTTGACATGTTGAGGCGTATTCCCGGTGTAGGAAGCGTCACTAATGTCGGCAGCCGGTATTATGCGATGCAGATATGGGTTCAGCCGGATAAACTGGCCGATATGGGCCTGACAGTAAAGGATCTGCAGAATGCCCTTCTCGACCAGAACCGTGAATCGGCAGCCGGTGTTTTCGGTCAGGCACCTATGGATGGTGTGGATGTCACTATCCCTATCACAGCCCGGGGGCGTCTTTCCTCGGTTTCTGAATTTGAGCAGATTGTGGTGAGGGCTAATCCCGACGGCTCAATCATACGCCTTAAAGACGTGGCCAGAATTTCGCTTGAAGCTCAGTCTTATAATACTGAAAGCGGTGTGAATGGGGAAAATGCCGCTGTTATGAATATCAACCTCTTGCCGGGAGCCAACGCTATTGAAGTGTCGAAACGTGTGAGAGAGGAAATGAAGGAATTGAGCCGTAATTTCCCAGACGGTATCACATATAACATCCCGTTTGATGTAACAACCTATATTTCTGAATCGGTGCATCATGTGTATCGCACATTGTTTGAGGCCATAATGCTGGTGATTTTCGTGGTTTTTCTCTCTTTGCAAAGCTGGAGGGCCACTGTGATACCAATGATAGCCGTACCGATATCTTTAGTAGGCACCTTTGGAGTAATGTTGTTGTTCGGATTCTCACTCAACATGCTGACACTCTTGGGACTTATCCTGGCTATTGGTATTGTGGTGGATGATGCAATTGTGGTGGTGGAGAATGTCGACAGGGTGATGCGTCAGGAAAAACTTTCACCTTATGAAGCCACCAAGAAAGCGATGAGTAATCTGGGAGGAGCTTTAATAGCCATGTCTCTGGTGCTTTGCGCAGTTTTCGTGCCAGTAAGCTTTCTATCGGGCATCACCGGTATGTTATACCGGCAGTTTACGGTAACTATCGTTGTGTCGGTGATTATTTCCACAATTGTTGCGTTGACTCTTAGTCCGGTGATGTGTGCCCTCATGTTAAGACCCGATTCTAAGAAAAAGAACAAGATTTTCCGAAGAATAAACATCTGGCTTGCCAAAGGAAACAGAATATATGCCAAACTTATTGTTAAAGCCCTCACCCGGTCAAGAAGAGTGATTGCCGCTTTCGGTATGATTCTTGTGGCTATCTGGCTTTTCAATCGTTTTCTGCCTCAAAGTTTTATCCCCCAGGAAGACCAGGGATATTTTACGGTAGAACTCGAACTTCCCGAAGATGCTACCATAGAAAGAACCAGGATCGTGACTGATCGGGCTATGGATTTTCTGACATCTGACCCGGATGTGGAATATGTGCTTAATGTAACGGGATCGAGCCCGCGGCTTGGCACATCACAGGCCAGAAGCCAGCTCACAGTTATTTTGAAACCGTGGGAAGAAAGGAAAAGTTCCGATATGGGTAAAATTATGGAAAGAGTTAATAAAGAACTTTCCAAATACCCGGAAAGCAAGGTTTATCTTTCCCGTCCCCCTGTAATTCCCGGGTTAGGAGAGTCCGGTGGTTTCTCATTTGCGTTGGAAGCCCGTGGCGACGCTACTTATCAGGATGTGCAACGTGCGGCCGACACTCTGCTTTATTATGCTGCGATGCGTCCGGAGCTTTCCTCTATGGCTTCTTCAATGCAGAATGATATCCCTCAGTTATATTTTGATGTCGACCGTGATAAAGCCAGGCTCCAGGGGGTCCAGATGTCGGATATCTTCACCACTATGAAGACCTTTACCGGATCGGTGTATGTGAACGACTTCAATCTTTTCAACCGTATTTATCGTGTTTACATCCAGGCTGAGGCTCCATACAGGGCTCGCAGAGATAATATCGGTCTCTTTTATGTAAAAGGCACGGGAGGCAAGATGATTCCGATATCATCATTCGGCGAAGCTAATTATACGGCAGGAGCCGGCACTATAAAGAGGTTCAACATGTTCACCTCAGCGCCGTTCACCGGGGAGGCATCACAGGGATACAGTTCCGGGCAGGCCATGTCGGCTATCCAAGAAATAGTAGAAGATCATTTGCCTGACAATATCAGGATAGAATGGAGCGGCTTATCTTACCAGGAGAAACATGCCAGCGGGAAAACCGGTTTTGTTCTGGCCTTGGCCTTCCTGTTTGTCTTCCTTTTCCTGGCGGCGCAATATGAAAGTTGGTCTATTCCTATGGCCGTGCTGTTAACGTTACCGATTGCCTGCGTGGGTGCATATATAGGTATTTGGTTCTTCGGATTGGAAAACAACATTTATTTCCAGATAGGGCTTGTTATGTTGATTGGCTTGGCCGCAAGGAATGCCATTCTTATTGTAGAGTTTGCCAAAGAAGAGATGGACAAGGGCAAAGATGTGGTGGGAGCTGCTCTTACAGCCGCACATTTAAGATTCCGTCCGATTGTCATGACATCGCTTGCCTTTATTCTTGGTTTGATTCCTTTAGTTATCGCCACCGGACCCGGATCAGTCAGCCGAAGAGGTATCGGCACCGGTGTATTTTTCGGTATGGTCACAGCTATTACTGCCGGTATAATTTTCGTGCCTTTTTCCTTTGTATGGATATACAGGATAAAGTACTATATGAAAAACGGAAGAAGAAAAAAATGAAAAAATTCCATTTATGTATCCTGATCCTTTTTGCTCTTCTATGCGGAGGATGTTCTGCGGTGAAAAAACTCACTCCGCCCGAAGTTTCTTTGCCTTCGGCTGAAAGCGGCTATTTCGATACTGACTCTTTGACGATAGCCGATTTAGGATGGTGGGAATTTTACGGTGATGAATATCTTAAGGATATCATACAGAAAGTGTTGGAAAACAACAAACGTCTGCAGATGGCCGCACAGAGAGTGGAGCAATCCAGGTATTTATTGAATGCAGACAAGGCAAAATTATTACCGGAACTTTCATTCCGTCTGCCCTGGAACCATGAAACCAATTCCTATTATCAGGAATTAAAACTGATAGACCCCGAAATAGGGGTAAAGGCTACAATAAGTTGGGAAGCCGACTTGTTCGGCAGCCTGAGATGGAATAAAAAGAAATCGCAGGCTCAATACTTAGCCACAGTTCAGGATGAAAGAGCCATGAGAATGGTGTTAGTGGCGGAAACGGCTTCTGCATATTTCCGTCTGGTGGCCCTCGACAATGAACTTTCGATCGTCAGATCCACCATGACAACCCGAGAAGAGGGGGTGCGTCTGGCAAAACTGAGATTTGAGGGAGGATTAACCTCGGAAACTGTGTATCAGCAGGCTCAGGTGCAATATGCCACAGCCGCCGCTCTCATTCCCAACCTTGAATATAATATCAAAGTGGCTGAAAACGCATTGCTCATTCTTATGGGAGAACTGCCGGACCGGGAGGTTTTACGGGCCCGGGAATTGAAAGACAACAGCCTTCCGGAGAGAATTCCTGCCGGCTTGCCATCGTCACTTTTGGAGCGGAGGCCGGATATTGTATCTTTTGAAGAAAAATTGAGGAGCGCTGTTGCAAATGTCGGATACACATATGCCAAACGGTTTCCCTCTCTGAATATCGAACTTACGGGAGGATTGGAAGATAATGATTTCAAAAATCTATTCAGGTCTCCGTTCAGTTACGTTGCTGAAAACTTCGTGGCTCCATTAGTGGATTTCGGCAAGAGAAAAAACACTTACAAGGCTGCGGTAGCTGCATATGAGGAAGCGCGTCTGGGTTATGAAAACAAGGTGCTTGAGGCTTTCCAGGAGGTAGATAATGCAGCAACCCGCTATTCCACTTCAAGAATGGCCGTTACCCGCGATACTGAACTTTTAGAAGCTGCCTATAAATACCAGGACCTCACCTGGAAACAATACCGTGGAGGAACCATAAATTATATTGATGTACTGGATGCCCAGAGAAGATATCTGGAGGCCCGGATATCCAGAATAAACGCTATTCGTGACGAACATCTGGCACTTGTGCAGCTTTACAAAGCCTTAGGAGGAGGCTGGACCCTGGCACCATCCGGTGACGAAGCCTCACGCTAATCCGGAACGAGTCTCCGAGGGCGTTTCCCCGAAATGCTCCCGATAACACTTGGTGAAATAAGCCGGAGTGGAAAATCCCACTTCATAACATATCTCACTTATCGACTTATCGGTTGTCTTCAAGAGGTTAGCAGCCTTTTTCAATCTAAGATTACGCATCAGTTCTACAGGTGAATAATTCGTTATCGCCTTTATCTTTCTATATAATTGCGTGCGCTCGAATCCCAGTTCCGAGGCTATCCCTTCCACATTTACATCAGGATCTGACATCTTGGTTTCAAAGAGAGCCAGGAATTTATTATAAAAATCATTATCGATTTCTCCGGGTTTCTGAGGACGTTTGGTTTCCTCTTTCTTTTCAACAACCGGTTTAACGCCTGATGCAGCATACACGTCTTTTATTCTTTTCCGGTTTTTAATGAGAGACTCAGACTGCGCTTTCAATACGGCCGCAGAGAAGGGTTTGGAGAGATAAGCGTCCGCACCGCTTTCCAATCCCTGCACACGCTGTTCATCAAGGGTGCAGGCAGTGAGCATCAAGACGGGTATATGAGATGTAAGAGGTTCCGTTTTTAACCGCATACAACATTCAATTCCATCTATTCCCGGCATCATGACATCACACACTATAAGATCAGGCACATATTTTATAGCCTTGCGGATTCCTTCCTTACCGTTAGGTGCGGTTATGATATTATAGTCATCTTTCATTAATTCACTCACAAGGTCCCTGATATCCCTATTGTCATCTATCACCAGCAACATCGGTTTATCCTCAGTAAACTCCACTTCCGATTCTACAGCCTGAAGTTCTGACTCTACATCCTCTTTTGTAATATTGTTGGTGATTTCAGATGCCTTTTCAGCCACGTGTACCAAAGGTAAAATAACTGTGAATATCGAACCTTTATGTAGCTCACTTTCCACCTCGATAGAACCTCCATGAAGTTCTACAAGTGCTTTTGCAAGAGATAGTCCTATACCGGAACCGTGTGGTCTGACACGGTCAACCTGGAAAAAGCGGTCGAAGATTTGTCCCATATCTTCTTTACTTATCCCCTCACCTTCATCCTCCACTTTAAGCACGAGTTTTCCATTTTCTATGTAATACTTTATTGTTATCGTGCTGTTGTCGGGGCTATATTTCATTGCATTGGAAATAAGATTGAAAAAAACTCTTTCAATCTTTTCCGGATCTATAGCAATTGTCAAATCTTCTTCCGGCTCTTCCACCACTAAATTGATATCCCTCTTCTTGGCAACCGCATAAAAAGCCTCCAGCCAATCCCGTATAGTCTTTTTAAAATCTACTTCTACTAAAGAAAGCTTCAGCTTGTTATTTTCAAATTTTCGGAAATCAAGAATCTGGTTTATCAGTCTTTGCAGAATCTTTACATTCTTATTGGCAATCTTCATCAGAGTCTTCTGCTGGCTGTCGAGATTGGTAGCCTCATTCAGCTGTGAAACGGGCTCAGCTATGAGAGTGAGAGGAGTGCGGAGATCATGACTCACATTTGTGAAAAAAACCAGTTTGGATTGAGTGGCTTCTTCCAATTTTTCGTTAAGTTCTTTCTGTTTGTCTCTTTCCTCCTGGAGAAGATGGTTCTGCACCATCAACGTGGCCTGATGCTTACGATGAGACCAAAATGTACGAAGCACCAGAAATAAGACACCGAAAAGAAGAATAAGTATGGCAATAATTGCATATACAAGAGCGGTCTGGGCATTATGAAGGCTTACATAATTGTCAAGCTGGTTTTTCAGTAAAAGAACCTTTCGGGTATCCTCCTCCATAGCCGCGTTTTGCAGTAAAAGAATATCGGCATTGGTATTATCTACTGCTGAAACGGTGGGAAGCATTATTTCCTTTTCATAAGCTTTCCCTTTAGCGATATTTATGGCTTCACGGATTATCAGGTGACCCTCTGTGGGATAGACGAAGGTTGCATCTATTTTTCCTTCAGCCACAGCTTGAATACCTATTTCAGGGGCAGCATCAATCCCGATTATCTTAATATCATTCAACCCTAACGCTTCAGCAGCCCTGGCTGCTCCTATCGCCATTCGGTCGTTGTGTGCAAAAATCAGATTAATGTCGGGATGCAACCTGAGCAGAGAATCTGCTACCACTACGGCTCTCTCCTCTCTCCAGTCGGCTGCTCCTCCGGCAATTATCTCGCCTCCGTTTTGAGAAAGTATCTCTTTAAATCCCCTGTCACGGTCTTCAGCCGGTGACGAACCCCTCAGGCCGTATATTTCCAACACTTTCAACGGGCCGTTTATCATATTCAATGAATATTCCGCGGCAGATCTTCCCATTGCCACGTTATCTACCCCTATACGCTGGGTATAGGTTGTGTCGTTGATGTTACGGTCGAAAATAATTACAGGAGTCCCCTTTTCATAAACATCACGTATCACCGGCGTAAGTGCATTTGCTTCGTTCGGTGATACAACTATCACATCAAAATCGTTGTCTACGAAATATTTAATGTCCTTAATCTGTTTTTCACTGTTATCACGAGCCGAACGTATCTCAACCACCACATCATCATGAAGCATCGCTTCCCTTTGCACTTCATCGTTCATCTTGGTGCGCCAATCGTCTGAGCTACATTGTGATACTCCGATTTTATATACCGGTTTCTTTTGACATCCATCTAAAATTATTATCGAAATAAGGGAGATTAGGATCAGTCGGATAATCTTCATTATTAAGAGGCAAGGTTAATTTAGAAAGCTTGGAATGACTTTTTCAATCATTCCTACGCAAATATAAGCATATAATATAACAAATCATGCAAAAAATATAAATTTTCGTGTATATCCACAATTATCATAACATCAGCAATATTTATTATATAATAACTGTATTAAGTAGTTTTAGATTTGCCACCGGAAACAGTTACTCTTCAAAAATAGACTCTGCAGGTGTGTAAGGTAAATTTGGTTGATAAGTTTAGGTAAAAAAGATTGTCTTTAGGATTTTTTAAATACCTCTCCACCCGAAATTTTATTATTTGGAAGTAAATTTGAAATAAAAATTTTAACTATGATACTAAGCAAGACAGTAAAAACAATGTTGGGAATCGGCACCATCCTACTTCCTGCGATGGCCTTTGCAGCTGATGATGTTGAAATAAATCATCTCGGCACCAACAATACTCTGGTGAGAGTTCACGGAGATGGAAACTACCTGATCCTCCCGGTGCAGGAAGCATATGAAGACGATGCAAGAATCAATGTATTGGTAGACGGCAAAATCGAAGAAACAATATACGTGAGATTAGCCAGGACCAAGACCGATTATACCGTACCTTTCGATATCACTCCTTATAAAGGTAAAAATCTTGTTCTCGACATTGTAACCGGTCAAGGCCGTAACAGTGTTAGAGACGCTAAGGATGACGTTTGCTGGGACGAAATGGTTATTGTGGATGAGTTTGACACAACCAACACAGAAACCAAATACCGCCCGGCTTATCACCATACTCCTCTTTACGGATGGATGAACGATCCTAACGGTATGTTCTATAAAGACGGTGTATGGCACCTTTATTACCAGAAAAATCCTTATGGGTCAAAATGGCAGAACATGACCTGGGGCCACTCCACATCTACCGACCTGATTACGTGGGAACAACAACCCGATGCTATCAAGCCTGACGGTCTTGGTGCAATATTCAGTGGTAGTTCTGTTATCGACCACAATAATACAGCAGGTTTTGGTGAAGATGCTATAGTAGCTCTGTTCACTTCTGCAGGCACGAGCCAGATGCAAAGTCTTGCTCATAGCAACGACAATGGTCAGACTTTTGAAGTCTATCCGGGCAACCCAATCATAACCCTGGATACTGAGGCACGCGACCCGAATATGTTCTGGAACGAAAAGACAGGCGAATGGAACCTCGTGCTGGCTCACGCTTTGGAAAAGGAAAATCTCTTCTTCACTTCTCCGGATCTTATTCACTGGACTTTATCCGGCACTTTCGGAAAGGGCCTGGGAGCTCAGGAAGGTGTATGGGAATGTCCCGATCTTTTCGAACTCGTAGTACCGGAAACCGGTGAAAAGAAATGGGTATTGATTTGCAACATCAACCCGGGCGGTCCTTTCGGTGGCAGCGCTATCCAATACTTTATCGGTGATTTCGACGGTAAAACTTTCACAAGTGATACTAAACCTGACGGAACAGTGCCAACAAAATGGCTCGATTATGGGAAAGACAACTATGCTTTGGTAAGCTGGAGCGACGCACCCGATAATCGTCGTACCACTGTAGGATGGATGAGCAACTGGCAGTATGCTGCAGATGTTCCCACAATGCAATTCAGGAGCGCCAATACGCTTCCACGCGAAATGGAACTTTTCACATCCCCCGATGGTGAGATATATGTAGCTTCCGTACCTTCTCCCGAATTACTCAAACTACGTGACAAGGTGGTAGATAAGGCTTCCAACAAAACTATCTCAGGAAACTCCCTGAATTATAAACTGCCGGCTGACGGTATCGCTGAGATCGAGCTGTCGTTTGAGGCCACAGGCAACGATGTTGTGTCTTTCACACTCGCCAATGCTCAGGATGAAAAAGTGGTGATGAAATATGATGCCAAAAACCGCACAATGTCTTTCGACCGTCGCCAAAGCGGAATCGTAGATTTCAGCCAGAAGTTCCCTGCAGTTACAGTAGCTCCCACCTTCGAGGATTCAGGGAAAATCACGCTCAGATTATTCTTAGACCGTTCAAGCATAGAGCTCTTTGGAAATAACGGCGAGTTTGTTATGACAAATCTTGTATTCCCACATGAGCCATATTCCAAACTATCCATTGAATCAAAGAACGGTGATGCCAAACTCTCCGATCTTAAAGTATATTCTTTATCAGTCTGATTCTTTATTATTAAAAAAATGGACGCTTCAATGAACAATATCATGACAATGGATAAAAAAACATCCGTAATGCAGTTCGTGCCCGTGATGCTATGTTTCTTTGCCATGGGTTTCGTGGATCTTATCGGCACAGCTAAAGATTATGTGCAAAATGATTTCAACATGAGTGAAAGCCTTGCAGGCTGGCTCCCCTCTATAGTATTCTTCTGGTTCTTCGTGATTTCCGTGCCAACGGGTATCCTTATGAACAAAATCGGAAGAAAGAAAACCGTGCTCCTTTCATTAATAGTGACAACCCTTGCGCTAATCATCCCCATCTGCGGCAACAGTCTGGCGCTTGTCATTATCGGTTTCTGCCTCTTGGGAATAGGAAATGCCATTATGCAGACATCCCTCAACCCCCTTGTAAGTAACTTGATTTCAAACGATAAACTTGCCTCAACCCTTACTTTCGGACAATTTATCAAAGCGATTGCTTCAGCCATAACTCCTCTTATGGTGGCTTGGGGTGCAAGTGAAATGATTCCCACATTCGGACATGGATGGAAAGGTTTCATGGCTATCTATGCAATAATCAGTTTCCTCTCTATAGCTGCATTGGCAGCAACCCCCATCAAGGAGGAAAAACCCGACAAGGCTTCAGGTATTTTTGAATGTATCAAACTTCTGGGAAGTCCATTTGTGTTCCTTTGTTTCATCGGAATCTTCTGTCATGTGGGAATTGATGTAGGGGTCAACACCTACGGTAAGAAAATACTTATGGATGCCCTGAGTCTCCAACCTTTCGAGGAAGCAATTGTCTTCTGTACCACCCTCTATTTCATGTTCCGTCTAGCCGGCACATTTATCGGCACATTCCTCTTGCGAATGATGTCACAGAAGGTGTTCTTCTTGGGTAGTGTGGCAATGATGATCGCTGCTATGGTGATTTTCTTCTCCTGCACATCTGTGGCAGCTATTTACACCGGTATAGCACTTGTAGGTTTCGGTAACTCTAATATCTTCGCGATTGTTTTCTCACAGGCTATTGAAGCCAAACCTAAAGAGAGAAACGAAGTTTCAGGTCTTATGATTATGGGTCTTGTTGGTGGAGCTGCTTTCTCCGGAGTAATGGGCTACGCGTATGATCTTTTCGGAGGAATTGCCGGAGCAATTGCTATAATCAGTGTAGGTGTGCTCTACCTTCTCTTCTTTACAACCCGTATTAGAAAACCGGAAGTTGAAGGTTGATCTTACACCAAAAAGAAGCTGACAACCTTCAATAACATCAAATCAGAATCTAAAGAAAAACTACAAAGAATAAATAACCATGGAAAAAAATAAAGTTGTAGTCGGTATGGGCGAAGCACTCTGGGATGTACTGCCCGAGGGTAAAAAGATCGGCGGTGCTCCGGCAAATTTCGCCTATCATGTATCCCAATTCGGACTGCCGAGCTGCGTGGTAAGCGCTGTTGGTAATGACACCTTAGGTAAAGAGATCATAGAGAATTTTACTTCAAAAGGCCTCAATTATAGTCTTGCTGAGGTGCCTTATCCCACAGGCACGGTTCAGGTGGAAATTGATCAGGCCGGTATTCCGCAGTATGATATCAAGGAAAATGTTGCGTGGGATAATATCCCGTTTACAGAGAATCTTAAAACCTTGGCATCAAAGACCCAGGCCTTCTGTTTCGGATCTTTGGCTCAAAGAAACATTGTATCCCGCACCACAATCAATGAATTCCTGGATGAAATGCCTAAGTCTGAAGACACTTTAGTGGTTTTCGACGTAAATCTCCGCCAAGGTTTCTACACCAAGGAGATTCTGTGCAATTCCATGGAGCGTTGCAATATTCTGAAGATCAATGATGAAGAATTGGTCACTGTAAGCCGTATGTTTGGATATCCGGGTATCGATCTTCAAGATAAATGCTGGATTCTCTTAGGTAAATACAACCTGAAGATGCTTATCCTCACTTGTGGCATCAACGGTAGCTATGTCTTCACTCCGGGTAATGTATCTTTCCTTCCGACCCCTCATGTTGAAGTGCAGGATACAGTGGGTGCGGGCGATTCTTTCACTGCAGCTTTCATAGCAAGCATTCTGAAAGGCCTATCAGTTCCTGAAGCACATCATAAGGCAGTGGAAACTTCAGCCTATGTATGCACACAGAAAGGAGCCATGCCGGTTCTTCCCAAAAGAATAGTAGATTAATTCCCCTCCCTATATCCTTTCCCGGGAAGTTTCATATCGAAATTTTCCGGGATTTTTATGCTGTCTTTCTGAAACCTTACCTCACCTGCCTGACACTTCTCTTCCCCGCCTTTTATGTCTCTCCTGGAATATCTTCCATGAATATCCTTAAAATACCAAAATAATTTTACTAATGATTATACCGTCAAACTATAGTGATATAACATACGATATCTGCAAAAACCATTATACTGTCAAAATGTAGGGACATCGCGTGCGATGTCTGCAAAAACCATGATACTGTCAAAATGTAGGGACATCGCGTGCGATGTCTGCAAAACCATTATACTGTCAAAATGTAGGGACATCGCGTGCGATATCTGCAAAAACCAAAGTTTTTTAGAAGACAAGACACGCTATATCTTCACTGGTCTTTTAGGTACTTTTACGGATAATCATTTTTATCTATCCTAAAAGGTATTTGTTTCTCTGTCATGACACCGCTTTTAAAATAGGATAGAATATTATTACAAAAAAAGGGATGCGTATCACTACGTATCCCTTTTTTCCAATGCATCACGAAACACATCGGAATACATTGATGGTCCTAATCCTAATTTTAACTATTAATCCATAACTTTACTAATGCAACAATAAAATTATCAATGAAACGATTAATTGGTCTTATGAGAAGAATTTGTTGTTGCGGGTTAATATTATACCTCGTTCGGCATAACAAAGCAAAGGTAATATTATTTTTTCATTTTGCAAAAATAAAGGGAAGAAAAAACATGAAATCAAGGTCTTTTTTATCATTTTTCCATCTCATCCCTTTATTTTCTGATTATCCCTGCAAAAGCACTTTAATATGTACTTCTGCTCTCTATTATACCCGGGTATTATCAATACATAGGAGTGAAACCTTTTGATTTCTCTAAGGCATGATTGGCATCTCCCATCAATTTGGTTTCCTTAGTAGTGTCAAGCTTCAAAATCGGAGCTTCTTTTTTGAGATCACATTTTTGCAGATCCACATAATAGATTCCGAAATTTGTAACTATATCAAAGAAATAACGTCTGTTCTTTATATCGGCGTAAGATCTCCATTGGGTAGATGACACATTGGGTTCTCCTTGAATCAGATAGGTGTAAGGTACGCAAGAATTCACCAATACGCTCCTGGCAATGTTCACAGCAAGATCAGGCTCCGACGTTGCTTCCACATGGTGTGCAAAGAAATTGGCACGTACGCAACGGTCAGGGCTTTTCACAGTGCCCGGGAGCATGTTTGTGCCACCCACATTTCCCCAATAGTCAATGATAGCTCTCATTGACGGCCATTGCGGATCGTTGGTCATTGCCCAATAATCTCCCATGTCGTTGATCTTTATCTCACCGTTGTCAAACTCTACTATCACGCTCTTGCCCGAAGCATCGGTAATACCCCAGTGTAAGGCTGAAACCGTTCCGCCGTCAAAGGTGGCACCACCTATATTGAAATCGTGTTTCTGCAAAATCTCAACACATTCATCCGTGGTGGCGTTAAGATCCAGAAGCCAACCTACAAACATTGCCAGTGACATAGGAGGTCTGCCCTCAGTATCAGGATTTGAATAAACGGTACCCTTACAGAAAAGGCCGTTAACCACCAATCCTTTCTCATTCATTCCCTCAGTGATACCTCCGTCATAGCCCACTGCGTAAACTGCTCCATATTTGGATGTCCATTTAATAGCACCAGGCTGATCTGAACTTTCCTTCTCTATACCACGGGGATAAACATAAAGATTAGTGGGTATAGGGGTTTTCCAGTCAAGACATCTTGCTATTACAAATGTTGAGTCGGAGCCATGATAATTCACCCTGGTACAAGCATCGCTCTCCTGATGTATGCAAAGAAAGCCTGCAAGTAAAGCAGCTCCTGTTAGAATTGATTTAATTTTCATTTGATTATTAAATTTTGATTAATACTTGAGCAATGAATTTAGCTGAATCAGCTTTATAATATGGATTCAACACATGCACCGGCATCCCCATAGTCACAGATTTCATTTCTAAAGAAGTGGCAGCTTTCAATGCCTGAAGAATTTTTTCCTTTTCGGCCCCAGCATCTATAACAGTGCATCCGTGTGCCCTTCCTTTCTGACGTATACCCACATTCACCGCAGGAAGCCTATAGGTGGGAGCTTCAATCAAGGCAGCCGAGGAATTTCCGACTATGGCAGCTGCATGATCCATGGCGAAATGAAACAGTTCCGAACCAAGTGAAGAAACCATTACCGCTTTTCCGGGATTATTCCTGACCCAGTTTTCAATTAAAGAACTTACAGATTGATTTCCAGGATCGGAATTAGATCCTGTAACAAGCACTTTGAATTCATCACCGATAAAATCATCCAAAGCTTTTAAAACCTCCTTAACCTCCTGCTGTCCCTTATCTTCCAGCATTGTGACAGGATGCATAGCCAATATCAGATATTTTTCTAAGGGATGAATTCCGGTTTTATTATAAAAAAGCTCAACCAATTTTTTTGAATAATCCTCCTCCAAAGCTTCGGCGCCCGGTGCTCCTGAATGATACACCCGTTCAGGATTTATACCCATCGACACTATCTTATCCACGTATTGTGGAGTAGCAGCGAAATGATAATCGGCCAGTTGGGTTATGGCATGGCGGAATTTGTTGTCGATAGCTCCCTCTGTGGTTTCTCCTCCGTGAAGATGAGCCACCGGTATATTAAAGGCTACCGCTGAAGCGGCGGCTGCCAAAGCTTCATAACGGTCTCCCAGAATCACCACCATATCCGGATCTAACACCGGAAACACTTCAGCCAGACCTTTCTGAACTTTACCCATGGATTCCACTGCGGATTCAGCTCCGTCTCCTTCAACTAATGATTCTATCCTGGCATCTATCTTTATTCCATCTTTTTCTATTTCATCAACAGTCATGCCGAACTTTGGAGACAGGTGCATATTGGTGGCTATCACCTGAAGGGTGGCTTCCCCACTCTTCGCAATTTCTTTCATCACGGGAGAAAGAATCCCGTAATCAGCTCTTGTTCCCGTGATAAAACAAATTTTCTTCATATTTCTATCATTTCATCAGGAGCAAAGTCACGTTTAGCTGTTGAGCCGACTACCTTGTCCCAGAACATCGGGCTCAGACCTGTGGCGGGTCTTTTGGTGCATATATCCTCTTCACGGATAGTCTGTCCTTTGGAAATAGGGTTCCGGGCCACTATACTTCTCCGCGCTGCCGTGATATTGGCTCTTTCAGAATCTTTCACCTCTTTCACACCATTGCCTAAAGCTATCTCGATGTTTCGGATGGCCTTTACCATTGAAGCCAACTCATCCGCTTCTAAAGATGCCTTATGGTCAGGACCCTCCATTTCTCTTGAAAGGGTAAAGTGTTTCTCTATCACTGAAGCGCCCAAAGTAGCCGCGGCAATAGGTATCTCTATTCCTAATGTATGATCGGAATAGCCGGAAGGCAAGCCGAAACTGTCGGATACGGTTTTCATAGCCAGCAGATTCACATCTTCCATAGGAGCGGGATATTGTGTGGTACAGTGGAGCAACACTATATCCTCATTTTTATATCCGGCTTTTCTAAACGGAGCAAGAGCCTTGGCTATCTCTTCAGGAGTAGCCATGCCGGTAGACATTATTACAGGAATTCCTGTTGAAGCCATCTTTCTTAGAAACGGAAGATTGGTGAGCTCTCCGCTGGGCACTTTTATGAAATCCGGATTCAGGGAAGCGACAAAATCCACGCTTTCCTCATCAAAAGCCGTGGAAAGAAAGCCTATCCCCTTCTTTTCGCAATAATCCTTTAATTTCTGGAAATCCTCATAAGTCAGCTCGAGATTCTTAAGCATCTCATCCTGCTTTACAGCTCCGGCATTCTCTTTCTGATAGTCTGCAGCCTCACACAGAGCCGTGACCAGCGCATCGGTATGGAAAGTCTGGAATTTTATATAATCGGCGCCTGCCTCAACGGCCGCATCCACCATCTTCATTGCCGTTTCCAAAGAACCGTTATGGTTCACACCGGCCTCTGCTATAATTTTCATATTTTGTCAGTCTTTAAATTTAAAATGTCTTACCGGGCAGCCATGATAAATACCCGGCTCTGTCAGATCTTTGTTTACCACAGCACCCATCGCAACAGTGATATTATCTCCTATGGTCAGTCCGTTACCGATTCGGGCACCTAACCCTATGAAACAATCTCTTCCAATGTGAGTGAAGCCTCCTATCACTGCTCCCGGCCCTATGAAAGTGTTTTCTCCAATGATACAGTCATGTTCCACTATCGCACCGGAATTCACAACTACATTGGCCTCAAGTTTTGCCCGGTTTACAATTGCTCCCGCCAATACCGCGCTTCCCTCTCCTATCCGGGAAGATTTTGTTATTATGGCATTAGGGGAAACCAAGGTTATAAACCTGGCCCCTTTTTCTAAATAACGAGATATCAAGGCCCTTCTTGCCTGCATTCGTGGCCAGCCGGAATAAATGAAAGCCATATGAAATTTATCGCCCTCTTTTATCAAAGAGATTCCGGTTTCATCATCTCCTAACCATTGACCCGGCATTTCATCATTTTCCTCGGGTGAAATATAGCCAATGATTCTTTCTGCGGAAAATTCTGCCAGCGACAATGCATGACCTCCGGCTCCGATCATAATCACTTCTTGAGCTTTCATATCACAAAAATAATCATTTTTCCATTAACTTTGCAGAAACTAAATTTAAGTATGTCTCAGCTATCAAAAATCCTTATATGTCTGAGTGTTATCGTCTTCAGCATTTTGTCTGCCAAGGCTGAATTGCGCTATCACTGCCCGGAAGATTCCATAAAAGTGATGGAAATAATCGAGCACGCACGGAAAGGAAACACTTTAGGAGAAAAAATAGTGGCCGCAGCCAAAAGTATGGAGGGAATACCATTTGCTCCTGCCGCTGACAATGATTCTATCGGCACAATGGTATTGCGCCTTGATTCTCTTAACCAACGTGAATTTATTTATATAGCTTTGGCTGCTGCCAAGACTGCGGAGAGATCCGTTCCTACTATAAGGGAATTTGAAAACTATCTGGCCTCAGTGAGCCGTCGCAAAGGGCTGGATGAAGGCTTTCCTTCTCAGTTTCTGTATGGTGCCGATTGGATCATAGACAATGTTTACCGTGGCAATATAAAAGAAATGACAGAATATCTCGATGGAGGAAGCTACCGTACAAAAACACTTGATTATGTGAGCCGTCACCCTGAACAGTTTCCCGCAATGGCAAACCCGGATGTGGCTGATAAAGTGAAGGTGATGGAATATGGCTACAGAAGTCATCGGATTCCACATCTTAAAAAACAAAGTATCGGGAATAAAACTGTTAAGGAACTTCTTCAGAACGGAGATATTATCATACTTAGCCCCATGGATTCCGATTTCGATATTTATGATATTGGGATAATTTCCATAGAAAACGGAGAGCCAACCTTGATTCACATGCCCAAGGAAGAGGGGAAGGTGATTACAGACCCTTTCCCCGTGACCCGAAGATTTAAGATCGACGGTCAGTTTTTCTATGGTTACAGATGGCTAAGACCTTTAGAATAAACCGGTTTTTATACAGGGGAATAAAATTTTGATTTTTAAGCTTTAAAATATATATTTGCACTTAGAAGCCAATACCATTTTTGCATGTCAGAAAAGCCGCGTCCACGCATATTGATGATTTACACCGGGGGTACTATAGGGATGAAAGAAAACCCGGTGACCAAGGCACTCGAGCCCTTTGATTTCAATCATCTGCTCGACAATGTGCCTAAACTCAAAATGCTTGACTACGACATTTCCCACCATCAATTTCATACTCCTATAGATTCTTCCGATATGAACCCCAGGCATTGGGGCCAGATTGTGAAGGTGATAGACGATAATTATGATAACTTTGATGGCTTTGTGGTGCTCCATGGCACAGATACAATGGCTTACACCGCTTCTGCCCTGAGCTTCATGTTGCAAAATCTCTCCAAGCCGGTTATTATCACGGGATCCCAGCTTCCTATCGGTGAAGTCAGAACAGACGGGGAAGAAAATCTCATCACAGCCTTGCAAATAGCGGCGGCACGAGATACCGACGGACGCCCTACTGTGAGAGAAGTGGCTATACTTTTTGAAAATTACCTTTGGCGCGGCAACCGCAGTACAAAACGCAGTGCCGATAATTTCGATGCTTTCCGTAGCAACAATTACCCGGAATTGGCTAAGATAGGTCTGGGGATATCTTTTAACAAAGAGGCCTTGTGGCGTAGCAAGTCTTCATCTCCTCAACTGGAGGTGCATTACGACATGGACACTAATCTGTTGTGTCTTGACCTGTTCCCCGGCATGCGTGAGTGTATGGTTAGACATATACTTAATACACCGGGTCTGAAAGCTGTGGTTTTGAAAACTTTCGGAGCCGGAAACGCTCCGGCTGAACCTTGGTTTTCAGAAGCGATAAGAGATGCAGTCAACAAGGGAATAATAGTAGTGAATATCACCCAGTGTCCCAACGGTGAAGTGGATCCTTACAGATATATGACAGGTCTGGAACTTGCGCAGACAGGTGTAGTGCCGGGCCATGACCTCACATTTGAAGCGGCAATTACAAAATTGATGTATCTTCTGGGCAAAGGACTTAACACTGACGAGGTGAAACGTCTGATGCAATACAATCTCTGCGGAGAAATGTCTTGAAAAAGAGCTAATGTATAAACTGACTGCTGCTGATTTCGCTGACACGGGGCAATGGAGGCTTTTCCTCAAAATTGGTTGCGCCGGCCTCGAAGCTTTTCTGGAAAACACTCTGCATCCCGAAATAGAACCTCAGTTTCTTTGTTCGGCTTCTTGGGATATAAATAAGGATAACTTAAGAAAGAATATTGAAGAGGCTGTGTATTCCAATCCGCGGCTCCTTGACGATTTTGCCACCAGAATCATACTGTATGATCCCCGCACTCTTTTTATACCCTCCGAAATTGTGGAAGAGAGACTGGGAGCTGAAGAGCAGATCTATAAAAAAGTATATACGGCTGAAGAAACCGATATAATGACCGATTTTGATAAGGATATTACCGCAGCATGGTGTCTGGCTCCGGGTATAAAGAGTTTTCTTATGAGAACCTTCCCGGGGGCACGAATCACCTGCAACCTTATGGAGAAGGTGAGAAATCTGCGGAAAACAAACCGGGGTATATCTCTTTTTGTTTTTGCCAGAAAAAATGAAGCCGACCTCATTCTCTTAAAAGGTTCCGACTTGATTTCAGCATCCACTCATGAGTGGCGTCATCCTGATGATCTGGCATTTCTGGCTTTAAATCTTTTGGATGTATATGGAATTAAGCCGGAAGATACCGGAATCACAACGGTTAATCTCGAAACTGATTCCGAGGCCTGGAAATATATAGCCGACAAAGCCGGAAATTTTCTGAAAGAAACTGATAAAAATGAGAATAATCAGCGGTAAATACGGCAGAAGAAGATTTGATGTGCCGAAAAATATAACGGCTCGCCCCACTACTGATTTTGCACGTGAAAATATTTTTAATGTGCTTGAAAATCTAGAGGGATTTGAAGATAAAAGCGCCTGCGACCTGTTCGCCGGCACAGGGGCTGTAAGCTTTGAATTCCTTTCCCGGGGTTGCTCTTATGTCACCGCTGTGGAAAAGGCTCCGGTGCAGTCAGCATTCATAAAAAAAGTGGCCGGGATTCTGGGAGATGAGAATATTCATGTGGTGAAAGGTGATGTGTTCCGGTTTATTGAGGAAGCATCAAGAGCCTATGATTATGTGTTTGCCGATCCCCCTTACGACCATCCCCGATTTGAGGAAATACCTGAACTTATACTTCGTTCGCGGCTTGTGAAACCGGGAACCGTGGTTATTATTGAACATTCTAAAAACAAGGATTTTTCCATGCTTCCCGGCTTTAATCAACGCCGGGCTTATGGCAGTGTGAATTTCTCTATTTTCTTGATTGAATAAAATGGATAAAATAAAGCTGGATACAATAGTAGAGGCTATTGAAGATTTTAAAAATGGTAAATTCATTATCGTCGTGGATGATGAAGACCGTGAAAATGAGGGAGACCTTATCATAGCAGCTGAAAAGATAACACCGGAAGATGTGAATTTCATGCTAAAGAACGCCCGTGGGGTGTTGTGCGCACCTATCACCAATAAAAGATGTGAGGAGCTTAAGTTGCCGAAACAGGTCAGCGACAATACCTCAATGCTCGGGACTCCTTTCACAGTGACAGTAGACAAGCTTGAAGGATGTTCCACAGGAGTTTCGGCAGACGACCGTGCAGCCACAATCAGGGCATTGGCAGATCCGGCCTCCACACCCGAAACTTTCGGACGCCCGGGACATATCAATCCTCTCTATGCTCAAGACCGAGGGGTGATACAACGTTGCGGACACACAGAGGCTGCTGTAGATTTTGCTCGTCTGGCAGGCCTCTACCCCGCTGCTGCACTTATGGAAATAATGAGCGATGACGGGTCGATGGCACGTCTTCCGGAACTCAGGAGGCTGGCTGATAAATGGGGGTTCAAACTTGTGAGCATCCGTGACCTTATAGCATATCGGATGAAAAACGATTCAATAGTGGAGAAAGGAGAAGAAGTGAACCTCCCTACAGCCTATGGAGATTTCCGGCTTATTCCCTTCCGCCAGAAGGATAACGGCCTTGAACATATAGCTTTGATAAAAGGAGACATTTCCGACGGTAAACCGGTATTGGTCAGGATGCATTCTTCCTGTGCCACCGGTGATATTTTCGGATCAAAAAGATGTGAATGTGGCGAACAACTCCATAAAGCCATGGAGACCATTGATAAGGAGGGAAAAGGAGTTATCGTATATCTCAATCAGGAAGGAAGAGGAATAGGTCTGATGGACAAGATCAGAGCCTATAAGCTCCAGGAAAACGGGATGGATACCGTAGATGCCAATCTTCATCTTGGCCATAAGGCCGATGAACGTGATTATGGCGTGGGGGCTAATATCCTTAACGCTCTCGGAGTTAAAAAAATGAGACTGATGACCAATAATCCCATGAAACGTATAGGATTGGAGGGATACGGACTCGAAGTAACTGAGAATGTGCCGTTAGAGATAGAGCCTAATGAATACAACAGGTTTTACATGCATACCAAAAAGGAGCGTATGGGACATACCCTCCGGTCTGTATAAAAATCGGGTGACCGGTTAATTTAAATTTTACGATTATCCCCAATAATACCCAAAAATAATTTTTGATTATATTTTCCGGCTACTCCGTCTATTTTATGGCAATAAATAAAGGTCTGATATTATTGAATATCAGACCTTTATTTTATTTTGCTTTCAAAGAAGCCTTCCAAGTTAAGTCATCTTTTTTCTTCTTTAACCTCGACTTGGCTTGCGGGAAATAAATATCTTTCGTATAAGAATCTTCTGAAGAGATTATTACATTTTCCCAGGAGTCATCTCCTTTGGTTTGTCCTAATTTAATCCTATAGACATGATTTCTGATCAATGGCCAGTTCCGGTGATACACATTAGTGTTTGCTGTGCTCATATATGTCTCATATTCGGAAACACAAGGATTTGACATTGATTGAAAATCTCCTGTTGATTTCTTATCATATACAGCTGTTGTATTTCTGTTAAGCAGTGCAGTGTTTGCCGTCTGACCATAATCCGCTATCGGGAAACAACGAATGGTTTTATCATAAATCAGCGCCCAGTAAATCAAGGTCCGACTACCCGGGCCGGTACTTTTTAACTTAGTCTGATTTGAAGGATCGTTGATATTTCTCTCTCCTGTATAGAGCATGATATGTATGTTTCCATTATCATCTTTACTATAAGCATCGGTATAATCCGGGCCATAACAGTATACACCCACATTTCTTTGAATCAAAGGATTAAAGACCTTAGGATAAGGCGTATCAGCACCCGCTGCCTGTACACCGACGCTTGTCTTCAAGGTGCCGAAATCCCAGAAACCGTTGTCTAACCAGGCCCCGTAAAACCAGCTTAAACGTTTTCTATAGGTATTGAAAGCATCAGTAGAATTATCCACAATTGAGGAATCCGTGCTTTTTACCATAGGACCGAAATTCATAATGGATTTCCATTCACATTCCGTATCATGGTCTTTCCAGATCTTTTCGGTAGGAGTCCATATATCCATTGGTTCACAATGTGAATAGATATTGGAATACATAAGTATCACCATATCGGGCAGCTTACCGGCCGGAAGTACGAGGTCGAGTTTCACGGCTGAACGTAATAATGATATGGGGTTGTCCGAGTCACGTCCTAAAGTAAAGGGGATCCCTTTTTCCCAATCTGAAATAGGCTCGAATTCCTGTATTCCATACATTGGTATGGGGTGACCTTTAGAAGGAAGCTGAGCTTTATTCATCAACTGTGGTTTGTCAGTGACCTGAACCTTGTTAGGCTGGTCGGCATCATTCTGGCCATGCCAGTTAACCCAGCTTACAAAAGAACTCAGAGTACAGTTGACAGGATTATTCTCAGTGCCACAGTTTCCCATGATGAAATTATATAATCCCTCTCCGTCCCATCCGCTTGGCTTACCCTTGTTTTGATAAGTCGGTTCTCTCTGAGCATGATGGATATCAAACACGCGTTTACAATTCGTCTTATCTTCTACTCCGGGTTTGGGGAAACGGGAATCGGCTCTTGTCCATTCCGGAGAATTATTCGGGAACCATCCCTTTTCACCTCCTACATCCACATCATTCATACCGGCATAGTCGTCACAATATTCATTCAACGGACGATTCACCAGCAAAGCAATTTTGAAATTCTCAGTCATCAATACATTTCTGATACTTTCGAAATCCCAGTCATATTCTTCAATCACCTTATCATGGTCGGGATCATACTGGGAATCATTTCCTCCTCCATAAAGCGGAACCGATACATACCATGTTACATTGTCTGCATCTTCTTCGTCTGTTATATTCTTTACATAACGTTGCCTTGATTCAAAAAGGAATTTATTGTCACCATCGAAAAACAAAACTCTGAATTTCTGTGGATCTATATAGTTTTCTATTTCCTTGTAAGGATTGTATTTCCCTTTTTCATCCCCCATTGCATCTAAAGTCACGATGAAATCAAGCGAATATTGTTCACCGGCCGATGGTAGTCCAACATTCTGGTCTTCATTCACCGGATCAAAATCATCTTTACATGATGTCAGCCCTGACTGAAGATAAAAACACAGAAAGGTTAGAATTGCAAATCTATATATTATCTTTAATTTCATTTTTTGTTTATTAATTTCCTAAAGTAGCTCCGGGATATGAAGCCTCGAAATGATGCCATCCTAAAATTTCCATCGTGAAATTAATACGGTTTCCTACAGATATTTCAACCGGAACTATAGGTTGGTCGGGATAATCCACTGAAGTGCCGATTTGCTGAATACCCTCCAGAGAGAAGGAATAATTATGGTTTCTAACCACAGCATTAATACCGGTGCGATGGGTCACCGGCACGGCATAATACATCTTGCCGTTGGAAAAATGTTGTATCGGTCCCACCCATTCCAGAATGAAAGACTTCAATTCATCCTCGGTTGCAGGATCCTCACGAGTGTAATGCACATCATTACCATATTCCGTATCAACTTTTATTTCATCGATAATTTTTAAAGGAGTCGGATCACCTTCCTTTTCCGGTTTCTTTATAGACAATCCGTCAATCCATAATAATCTTTGTCCGTCGCCTTTTTCTATGGTGGCTTCGATAGAATAAGAGTCCAAATCCAATTTTTCTATGTTTTCGGGAGTCAAAGGGGTGTTGTAATAATACACCATATAATCTCCTTGAGTTGAAGCCTGAAGGTTTTCTCCATGAGTGAGGCTTGGTTTTTCCCCCCAGGTGTAAGATTTGAAATACATATCCTCAATTGATTTCAACTGATAATTCAGAGACGTTATTAATGCCATGAAAGCTTCTTTTTCAGTGCGGTAAAAGTTTCCGGCTTTGTCTCTGTAAACATCGTTTGCCTTATACTCATTGTCATTTAAATCGGTGAGTAATTCAGCTGTCAACAACAAATGTGTCCCGGCTAAAACACTTAGTCTATCCTCTAAATTTCTCTTTAGTGTTGAATTATTGAAATCAAATGTGTTTTCATTTGTATATACAAATTCCTTTGTAAAGCTTGACTGCTCTTCAATCTCATCATAAGAGTAATTTCTGAGAATATTTGTGTTAGAAGTCGGACTATAATTTTGTTGATAGTAGATTTGATTTTTATCAACGGCCTTTCTGAACTGATGAGGATAATCTGTGACACTGTAATTATTATCCACGCTCCAATAACACCTCACATTATCGGAATCATACCAATCCTGGAAATAGTTTCCCGAAGCGGATACCTGTTTAAACAGGAAGGTCTCCCTCTCCAAGGCATTCATACCCCAACCCGTTATTTTAACCTGATAGGAATATTTATTGGTTTCATAAACCGGAATAGTGTCTTCTCCGATACAAGAAAAAACACTGATTACATTTTTTTGAGGTTGAAAAATTCTTTGCGTAAGATTTTCCACCCGAGTGCCGGTAGAAGGATCAATATTTACATCCAGTTGAAATTTTGCCGCCAGTCGTTCCACCTGAGCCAAAACAGCCGCCTCTCCCGCATAAGCTCTTTGAAGAGCCATTATCTGATTATCATATATTTTTGACACATCCACCAATGTCTCGATTGTTTTACTTTCTTTTTCATCAATAAAAGTAGAACTCGTCATGGTGAAATACTTTTTCCCGTCTTTTCCTATAATATAATAATTATCTATTATTCTTTCCAAAAGAATATCTTTGTTCATTCCGAAAAGATCATCTTTTGAATAGGGAGAGTTTAAAATCACAATACAACTATACAGGCTGTTTAATAATTCCTCATCTTCCACTAAATCTTTACCAAATAAAGTGGCATAAGCTATTGTATAGTTCTCTTTGTACTTATCATTATTTTGTGATTCCGCGGTATTGATACTTGCTATATATTTCGGTTTATTTGAATATTGAGTATAAAAGATGGCAAAATGATTCTCCCCGGGAGCTAAACTCAATTCCGAGGTGTCACCAAAATCGAATCCACCGGCCCTTGTGGTTTCACTTCCGTTTAATTGTAGAAAAAACGGCATATATGCTATAGGAGTATCGCTCAGCACTTGGCTTTCCTCAACCGTCTCTTCGAAATCTTCATTCACACAACCCGTGAAAGATATCAAAGATACCCCTAAGCATAAAGCGAATATATGTCGTTTAATAAAAGTCATTTCATTTAATGTTTCATATACCTAATTCGGTATTCTGGTCGGGCACTTTCACCCAATTATTTATTATAATACGCAACGGCACCCATGCTCCTTCCTCCTCTTCCGCTCCCGTAAGATAGAAAGTACAGTTATAGGTATCCTCGCAATCGAGATAATATTGGTTATCTTCAGTCAAATTCTGCATCTGAAGAAGATATTTGATAAAGGGGACTGAATACACCGTGTTACCTTCCCTGTTTCTTACTTCCAACTTAGCATCTTCAACATTGCTTTCATGTAATCTGGAGGTCGACAAATGAGCTATCAGGGCTCCGGCCTCTACGGTATTACCGTTGTATTCCGAATCGGAGGTCAGTAAGGAAACGGTATGCGGATGATATTCCAATTTATTATCATCGTTGAGGTTATTGTTTTCAAAATGCATGCTGCCATTGGCATCGGTATACACCACTTCGTAATCTCCATTGGCAAAAGTGGCGTTGGTATGCTGCACCCAGACAGTTATATCGTTTGTGTTTTTGGTAAGTTCAATAGGAATGATCTGTGAACTGATATTATTCACAGTGATTTCGACAGATTCTACTATACCATGGTAAAGCCCGTCGTATTTTTCATGATTTACGGGATATCCCGTTTCCTCATTCATTTTAATCCGGCAATGTGAATATCCGGATCTGGTTCCGTCGGTAAGCCGGAACGCATTGTTATTATCCGTCTCATCCAATCCTCCCCAAGCCACCAATTTATAGGTTCCCGGAGCGAGATCTATCGGCAGATAACATTTTTCGGTGCCTGACCCTATCTTCAGTTGGGAAGCAGATTTAAGATTGTCGGTTTTTTCCTGTTGTTCAAACACTAATTCTCCGCTCTCCTTGTCATAAATGAAAAGATGCACACTTGGCACTGACGCATAGAATGCGTCGGTTTCTTTCCCGGCAATCTGATGTAAGGCCTGACGGTGTTTTTTGAATACAAACTGCACTTTGGTTGAGCAATCCCCTTCTTCATCAAAAAGAGGTCCGCCGCTTTCGCAAGAAGAAAAAGCGAAAGAAACCAAAGGTAAAGAGAGGGTCAGCAGTATTCTCGAAAATTTTTTCATTACTAAAGATATTATAGGCTGTAGTAAGTATGGATATTAGTTAAAAGAATTGAAGCCGGCGATTGAAGGATTTCGGCTGCAACCGCCGGCTTCAATTTGATTATGATAATAAAATTCCGATAAGATTAAAGCACTACTTTCTGGGTCGGCACAATTGCCCAGTTAAGAACGATGATTCTTGCACCGATAAAGTTCTTGTCTGGATCTGTTGGAGGCACGATTGGAACATCAGGATCGGGGATTGCATTTCCGAGACCACCTATGCTTGTAGCTTCAATGGTATAGGAATGGTTACGTACCACACCAAAATCTCCTGATTGAACCTCATTCCAATCGAATTCATCATCGTTGATATATTTTCCCGCATTGGGATTATCTTTCCTATAGAATCCGAGATGTTGGATCGGAACACTGAAATAAGCTTTACCTTCTTGGAAACCACGGGCGATACCGGCAGAACTGAAAATCTGATAGTTTACATAATCGATGCTTACGCCACCATCTTCCTCATTTTTTTGAATCTCTTCATATTTGTTGTTCAAAAGAGCATACAAAGTTATATTGCTGTTTTTATATGCATCCTTGTCAATCTGCAGAGTCACAAAGCGGCTGTCGAGAATCATACCGTTACGAACTGCCGGTTTCGGATGTTCAATAGTAAACAGTTGGTCATACCGAGGATCCAAATATCCATCTTCATCGAGGATGGATGCGGTTCCGGAAGCATTTGCGGCAAGAGTGGTTCCCTGGCTGAAGAAATGCCACAACATGTCCCTGTCGTTTGAAACATATCTGTAATCATCTTCATTATTACCGATAATATAGAAAGTTTTATCCTTAATTGGTTCTCCGTCAACCATATAAGAACCTACAATAACTACAGATCCTATAGCAGCTTTCGGACTGGACAGAGGATTGGCAGCAGTCTCCCTCAACACTCTACCGGCAACTGTATTTTCGCGGCAATAAATTGACTGGAATGGGCCTACACTGGTACGAAGATTTTCATTTACAATTGCTCTTGAACGTGAATTAAGCTCTTCAGTGGCATTTTCTTTCATATTATTATATGAATAATAATTCAAAGCGAAGCCGGCCTTGTCGGTAGGATCCAACTGATTCGTTCTGTTATCCCAGACATCATCCGCCACCATTGGATATTTTTCTGAGTCAGAATAATAACCCGGAGACTGGCCCCAGTAGCATCTGTGGGCTTCTTCATTGTTCCAAAACCATGGGTATTTACCTTTCTCTTCTGCTGTTCCTCCGCTTAGGAAATTATCCATCCATGTGAAGGAAGCCATTGTAGTCTTTTCATTGTCGGTATAGAAACTCTTCACTACATAGGTCTGGTCTTCGTAAGCATTGACTGCCCAATATTCCGGCACAAATTTCAATTCTATCTTATTTGCTGATGCATAACCGGAAGTATACGGAGATACCTCTAATTTATTATCCCAGATACCTTCTCCAAGATTTAATGTCACTTTAGCAGCATAACGTTCCACATAGATATCCACTATAGAGGTATCATCATTGAGAGCTTGCTCAGCCTGTTCTCTCGTTGAGAAAAGTTGACCCGAGCCGATCGGAGTGGCTGCGATTCTTACTTTTTCCTGTGAATTACTGTTAGGGTTCACACCGTAATAAGTAGACTTACTCATCGCAAACTTATCATTCTTACTAATAATGGAAGGTCTGGTGATATTATCCACATCTGAAAGAAGTGCAAAGTCGGGGTTATCTGCAAAGTTTAAACCGGTTATGGGGTTGATGAAGGCAAGAACCTGTTGAGGAATACCGTATCCATGGTTAACATCCACTTGCACAACTCCTTTATAAATGGAGTTTTCACTACCTGTACCACTTGTTGGACCGGTTAACTGAGTTTCTCCGTCATACATGGCCTGAGTAGTTGATACACGTCGACCCTCGGAATCATAGAAAATCAGATAAACGTTGAAGACTGAATTTTCATAATCATCTTTTTCTCCCCAGGTACCTTTGTCATAATCCGGCTCTGTAGTACCGTCATATCCGGCACGGGTGTTCTCACCTTCTCCATAGACAGCTACATTTATATAAAATGAAGTGTCTTCCTGAACAATTTGAGATGAATTGTCCTCGGTCAGGGCATCATCCTTACATGCGGTGAAACCCGCTGCAAGCAAGAGACCTAAACCTAAAAATAAAGATTTTTTCATTGTGTTTGGTTTGGTTATAGTTTATTTAATTATAATTTTTTCATTTATTTTTTTCGCCGAAACTGAATTATTTATTCTCACGTAGGGCTTTCAGCTTTTCAAGTATTTCTCTTGCGTGATTGGCTTCCACACTGTTTCCGGCTTTTTGAAGATATCTTTCAGCCGTTTCAAGATTACCTCTCATCATCTCCGAATTGGCAGCGTTGATGTTGGCTGTCTCATCGTTGGGATACATTCTCACAGCTGTTTCAAACACTTCGTTGTAAGCATCACTTCCCGGTTCTAACGAACCTGCCAGAACATACATCTCGTTAAGACTAAGTTTCTGAGGAGCAGTTTTCATCACCTCCGCGATTTCGGCTACATCGGTGAATTGACGTATTTCATACTCTATCCTGTAATCGGAATGGCGTAATCCCGGATACACATTGTCCAGCAAAAATTTATATTGCACGGGATATGTGGTTTGAATTTTAGTATTCTTGGGGTCGGGAGCGAGATCACTGTCGATTATAGAAATAATTCCTTCCTTATTATCAATGTTACTGTTGACAACCCATTCTCTCAAACCCTCCCAGTCTTCAGGTTCATATGATGTCTTTATGAAGCCCTCCGGGAACTTATATAACTGTTGCACATAGTTTTTCAAAGCTTCAGTTCTTCCCTTGGCCAGACGGATATTATTGTCGTATGGTCCTTCCGGAGAAGCGAATCCTTTGATAGATAGAGAAGTAACCGTTATGTCCTTATCATTCTTAACAGAATCTATTGTTGCTATAATCTTTGCCAATTCAATGGTGTTACGGCGGTAATCGGGATAAATAACAGTCTGATTAACCGGGAAATCCACATATGCACGGCCGCTCAATTCACGTGTCTTCACAGTTTCAGCGACAGCAGCAGCAAACATAAAATCGGGTTCATATTTTATTTCATGATATTGGGCGAGATCATTCTCTATTGTCTCGACATCGCCGCAGCCGGCACATCCATAGTCCATACGTCTCAAAATCATCTCGCTGCCGTCCATCCAGGGTTCATAAGGATATATGCCTGATAAAGTCACGGGGTCGGAATGTTTACCATTATTGAGAGTGAGTTCATCCGGGCCCGTTATAGGGAATTCATTTCTTCTCTGAAGCTGGTGCTTTCTTGTCTTACCGTAGACACCTACCCCCGGCATCACTAAAGTATCGGTGCCATTTACAATCATAGGCTGGAATACCACAGCACTGTTACCCTTTACTTTCACGTCCGAAAGATCCAAAGTTACAGAGGCTGCGAATTTGGAGCCTTCCCGTTCCAATTCAGCCGACTTCACTTCAGGAAGCTGAGCCGTGGCCGATGCCTGTATATCTTGTGAGAAAAATGCTGCGAGTATTACTATTCCCAATATTATTCCTGTTCTTTTCACTTGATTTTAATTTTTAGATTTACAGTGTTCGGTGGTAGCTCTTAGAAAATATATTCTAAAGCGAGGTTAAGCTTTGTAGGACCGAAATAATTATGATGAAATTTTCCCGGCACTTTCTTCCCGCAATCGAAGCAATAGTATTTATGAAATTGAGTATAAATCCACCCTATACCGATTTCGGCCTCAATATTCCAGTGTTTTGCCAGAGTCCAGGCATAACCGTATGCGATACCGGCTCCTACACCCCATCCTTGGAAACGGTAATTGCTCAACTGGGAAAAATCGCTGCCTAAAAATTTGATATTGTTGTGAATGTTGCCAAAATTATATTGACCTCCGATGGCATGGAAACCTAAGAAATTCCCTGCAAAACGATCACAGAACCAGTATCTTCCTTCAGGTTGGAAGAGCCAATGTTTCCATTTATGTTGATTGACATCCCATAAGTTGGTTTGCCCGGTAAGGTCTAAGGTCCATTTTCGAGCTAATCCCACCTCAACTCCCAAGTTAGGGGATAAAAATCCATCTGAAATCAGATTGGTTTTTATACCTACATTCTGAGATTCGGCTATGCCTATCATTTGAAGCAAAGACAGGCATACAATGAAAATTCTTTTTTTCACTTCTAAATCTATTATTGTTGCAGGGGAAGGCCTGCCTTGTTTATCTATTCCAGGATTAACGGTTAAAACCGGACACTTTTTTCGTGTTTTTCAAACGCAAATTTACAACTCAATATTTGTAAAAAACAAATCTTTAACACCTGAATAATTTTTTGTAACTTATTAATTTATAATAAGATTCTTCCAAAGCCACGAGCAATTTCCTCCAAATATTTTTTAACAAGTTTCACTGAATCCCGTATTTTATCAATAAAAAATCTCCAAAATTTTATCTCTGAATTAGTATTTCTGCAACTGATTGATACATAATCGATAATGAATTTTATATGAAATAATTAATTATTTTTAACATTTTATCCCTCGAAATTAACAAAATACCTGTGGGTGACATGGCCTGCCATCACATCTAACAGAAAATCTTTAGCTTATGCTGACATCGCACGCGATGTCACTACAATTAAACTCTATAATTATAGTGAAATTATTTTTGGTTATTTTTGCGGATAATCATTTTTATTAATATTGCACACGATTTTAATTTATATATGATACGATTTGTAAATGCCAAGATAAATATAGGTCTGAATGTAGTGGCCAAGCGTGAAGATGGTTATCATGATCTGGAAACGGTTTTTTATCCGGTAGGCCTTGAATGTGGGTTGCCCCATCAGCCGGGACCTTTCGATGATGTACTGGAGGTGACTTATGACAGTGGAGAAATGAGCGGCTGCCGATTTCAGTTTGTGGGAAGAAGAATTGATTGCCCACCGAAAAAGAATCTTGTGGTGAGAGCCGCTTCTCTTTTCTTAGGCAAATACAATGAACGGTTAAGCGACCTGAATAAATTCGGCATGTTTCAGATCACCCTCGACAAACATCTTCCCGACGGGGCAGGTTTAGGCGGAGGTAGCGCCGATGCCGCATTTACTCTTGCATCGCTCAATGAGATAACCGGAAACCATTTCTCGGAATCCGAATTATCCGGAATGGCTGTGAAGTTAGGAGCAGACTGTCCTTTTTTCCTGATAAACTCACCTTGCTTTGCTTCAGGAATAGGAGAAGACCTGAATAAGATGGATCTTGACTTACATGAATATGTGATATTGATAATTAAGCCCGATGTGTATGTATCGACAGCTGAGGCTTTCGCTGATGTCACGCCGCATAAGCCGGATTTTGACCTGCGTTTTCTCCCTTTTCTTCCCATAGAGGAATGGAAAGAAAAAGTGGTGAACGATTTTGAACCCTCCGTGTTCAGCCGGCATCCGGAACTCTCTGAGATAAAATCGCGTTTATATGATTCGGGAGCCCTGTATGCTTCCATGAGCGGGTCAGGTTCTGCCATTTATGGAATTTATCGTGACAAAGACCTTGCCTTTAAAGAAAGAGACCGCATTGAGTCAACCTATCCGGGGGTTTGGTTGTTTGGATTATAAAGCTGGTTCAATTTTCCTCCCGCGGGATTTAATCCTTTTTATTTCCCAAAGTCTGAAAAAATTGAAATTTGGCTTAATTTTTGCAAACGATTAAACAAGAGAAACTATGGGAAATAAAAATAAATTCCACGGAAACAAATTTCACGGAAATAATTTCAACGGTAAGAAAATGAATCAGGAAGAGAATATCAAACCCGAAGAAGAGCAACCTAAAGCTCCCGTGGCTGAAGAACCCGAAGTAGAGGAAGTAATCCCCGAAGAGGTTAAAGCTGAAGATTCCAAACCGGAAGAAGAAATGGCCGATGCCTGCAGTGACGCAGAAAAGAAAATAGCGGAACTCCAGGAACAATTGGACAAGGAAAAGAAGGAGTATCTGTTCCTGATGGCTGAGTTTGATAATTTCCGCAAACGCACCCTTAAAGAAAAGAGTGAGATTATAAAAAATGCCGGAGAAAATGTATTGAAGGGTCTCTTGCCGATTATGGATGATTTCGAGAGAGGCATCAAGGCTGCCGAAAATACCCCGGAAGCTGATTCCGTAAAAGAAGGAGTAAATCTTATCTACAATAAGTTTAAGAAATATCTGAATCAGAACGGAGTGAAGGAAATCGATCCTTCCGACGACACATTCGATACTGAAAAACATGAAGCTATCTCCGCAGTGCCGGTGCCCGATGAAACTAAAAAAGGTAAGATTATAGACACTGTGGAAAAAGGATATACAATCAACGATAAAGTGCTACGCCATGCGAAAGTGGTGGTAGGCCAATAATGTAAGGTTATGGCAGAGAAGAGAGATTACTATGAAGTGCTTGGGGTGCCGAGGAATGCGAGCGCCGATGATATAAAGAAGGCCTACCGCAAACTTGCCATCAAATACCATCCCGACCGAAATCCCGACGACAAGAACGCCGAGGAGAAATTCAAGGAGGCTGCCGAGGCCTATGATGTCTTGAGTGATGCCGACAAGAGGGCCAAATATGACCAGTTCGGTCATTCTATGGGTCCGCAAGGATTCGGAGGCGGCGCTGGCGGATTCAGTGGAGGCGGCATGTCGATGGAAGACATATTCGCCCACTTCGGAGATATATTCGGAGGAAGAATGGGTGGTGGATTCGGTGGATTCGGCGGTTTTGAAGGTGCAACAGGAGCCGGCCGGCGTGCTCGTAAACAGGTGAATAAAGGCACTGACCTTAGGATTACTGTAAAAGTAAACCTTAAGGACATAATGAACGGAGTTGACAAGAAACTCAAGATTCCTCGTCTGGTGGCCTGCACATCCTGTCATGGTACAGGTGCAAAAGACGGCACAGCCTATCATACCTGTTCTCGATGCCATGGTTCGGGACATATCTCTCATGTGGAACAATCTATATTCGGCCCGATGCAGACAGAAGCCGTCTGCCCGGATTGCAACGGTGAAGGCAAGGTGATTTCTCAGGCTTGCAGCTCTTGCGGCGGCTCCGGAGTTGAAAAGAAGGAAGAGATCGTTAGCTTCCACATCCCGGCTGGAGTAACCGACGGTATGGTGCTCACTATGAGAGGCCAGGGAAACGCTCCGAGACATGGAGGCGTGAACGGAGACCTGCTTATTGTGATTCAGGAGGAAAAAGATCCTGAACTTATCAGAGACGGAAATGATTTGATATATAACCTCATGCTCGATATTCCTACCGCTGCTTTGGGCGGAAGTGCAGAAGTTCCTACTGTGGAAGGAAGAGCACGCCTCAAGATCGCTCCGGGCACTCAACCGGGAAAGGTATTGAGATTAAGAGGTAAGGGTTTGCCCCAAATGAACAGCAATAATAAGGGAGACCTTTTGGTGAATGTGATGGTGTATATTCCGGAAAACCTCACTGATACTGAGAAAGCCGCTATTGAAAGCCTTAAGAATGCACCAAACGTTGTTCCGACAGAATCTACTTCCAAACGCATATTCTCACGCCTAAGGCATATTTTTAACAAAGAGAACCGCGGGGAATAACGTGTAAAATAGCTTGTAGTTTATAATTAAAGATTAAAGTTTGGAGTTTAATAAACTCCGGTTTAGATAGAAAAATGGCCTCGATTGCTCGAGGCCATTCCTGTTTTATTATTTCTTTACGAATACGAGGTATTCACCTTGTTTCATCACTTCAGGAAGTTGTGCGTCTTCTCCTGTGAAGAAGTTCTTCATATAGCGGATGTCAGGATGATTCTTTGATGTGAATTCCAAGGGAAGATCACCTGAACCAAGGTTTACCAAAGTTATTACTTTTGAATTTTCTCTTTCACGGCAGAACACATAGAGATCAGGACTGGAAGTCTGGTAGCTTATAAGTTCTCCACCGTCCATACCGGCTGTGAGAGCGGCCTGAGTGTGTTTGAGTTCGTTGAGTTTCTGATAGAAAGTGAAATATTCGTTACGCGGTTCCCATGTTGGAGGAACATCTTTTTCGAAGAAAGCCAAAGGACGGTTCATACCTGTTTCCTGACCTGTATAGATCAAAGGCATTCCGGGGAGAGTGTAAGTAAGAACTGCGAATGCATTTGTAAGATCGCCGAGACGCTCGAATTCTGTGCCTTCCCATGAGTTGAGGTCATGGTTGGTGATCATGTTCATCAGATAAGTGTCTTTCGGGAAATCTTCAAACTGTTGTGCCAGGAGGTTGTTGATGGCTATAGCATGAGTTTCGGGGAATTCGCGGATCTCGCCGTTCTCTCCTTTGAAATGATATTGGCCTGAAGTGGCTGCAATTTGATTGAAAAGATCTTTAAGCGGCCAGTTGTAACCCATATCGAAAGCTAGTTCCTGAAGTTCGGGAGATGTTGCCTCGGCCAACATGAAGAGTTCCGGCTGAACACCTTGCAATTGTACGCGTGCATCGTTCCAAAAATCAGTGGGCACTTCCATAGCAACATCGCAACGGAAACCGTTAACACCTACTTCTGTCAGCCAGAATTTCATGGCGTCGATCATACCCTGACGCATTTCCGGATTATTATAGTCGAATACATAAACATCAGTCCAGTCATAGATACCTTTCATGTTGCCTAATGAATCTTTTTCATACCAGTCGGGATGAAGGTCAACCCAAATATTATCACGTCCGGAATGGTTGGGTACCCAGTCAAGAATCACTTTCATACCCATTTCCTGAGCTTTCTTTACAGTGGCTTTGAATTCATCCAGTGTACCGAATTCAGGATTGAACTCAGTGTAATTTTTCACTGCATAATAACTTCCGAGTGTGCCCTTGCGGTCTTTTTCACTAATAGGATTGATAGGCATAAACCAAAGAATATCGATGCCAAGGTCTTTAAGACGCGGGAGCTGCTCTGAGAAGGCATTGATGGTGCCTTCATTTGTAAACTGGCGAAGGTTTACCTCATAAATCACTGCATTGCGACTCCATTCGGGATGCTTAACCTGAGTGTAGGTGGAATCCCGTTCCTCTTTTTGTGCGTCGGTAGCTTTATTTTTGCTGCCACAAGCTGAGCAGAACAATGCTCCGATCAGCCCGAAAATTGAAATAATTTTCTTCATAAAGTTATTTTGTTATTTAGATTTTAAGTTAGTCTTTCCGAGTGGTTTAAACCAGGTTCCGTTACTCCGTTGCGTGGCTTCAGTTTCTATTGGAAGAGCCGGTTTGTTAAATCACAAAATTAATAAAAACTTTTGCAAAAAATATTAACTTTGCAAAAACCTAACACATAATGCTATGAAAAATTTATTCCTTTCAATATTGCTTCTGCCGGGTATGGCTTTGGCCACCGGAAGAATGGCTCCTGCAGCAGAACCGGAAGTGGTGGTGCCTGATTCCACCGGATTCAAATTCACCGATGTGAAAGTGAATCCTACAACTTCAGTGAAAGATCAGAATAAATCAGGGACATGCTGGAGTTTTGCCGCAACATCTTTTCTGGAAGAGGACGTGCTCAGGAGAGGTGGGCCTGAACTTGATCTATCTGAAATGTTTACTGTAAGGAACTGCTATATTGACAAGGCTAAAAAATATGTCCGCACAAACGGTGTCACAAATTTTGCACAAGGTGGCGCGGCATCAGATGTTCTTTACGTGGCAGATACTTACGGGATTGTGCCGGATGAAGTTTATCCCGGTCTTAACTATGGCGAAGAGAAACATATGCATTATGAAATGGAAGGGGTGCTCAAAGCATATCTGGATGCATTGATGAAAAACCCCAACAAACGTCTTTCCACCGCCTGGTTACCCGGATTTATCGGCATCCTGGATGCTTATTTAGGAGAAGTGCCGGAAACATTCACGGTAAACGGTAAAACCTACACTCCTCAATCCTATGCTCAGGAACTGGGGATAAAAGGAGATGATTTTATTTCGCTGACAAGTTACACCCATCACCCTTTCTACGAAAATTTTGCAATTGAGATACCCGATAACTGGACCTGGGCTGAAAGTTTTAACGTACCGATGGAGCAAATGAAAGAAGCCGTTGATAATGCACTTGAAAACGGATATACCGTTTGCTGGAGTGCCGATGTGTCGGAAGGTGGATTTCAGTGGAGAAACGGTTTCGCACTGCTTCCGGAAAAGAAAACCGGTGAGGATCTTGACGGGACTGAGCTCTCTCGCTGGGTACAACTGTCGGATAAAGACCGAGAAGAAGCCACCTATAAAATAAAGGGGCCGGTGAAGGAACGAACCGTGACTCAGGAAAGCCGTCAGAAAACTTTTGACAATTACGAAACTACCGACGACCATGGAATGGTAATAGTGGGTTATGCAAAAGATCAGGAGGGTAACAGATATTATAAAGTGAAAAACTCCTGGGACACTAACCAACTATATGATGGGTATATATACGTATCGGAACCCTATTTCCTCGAAAAGACCCTTTCCGTGTTCGTAAATAAAGGCTCCCTCCCTCAATCAATAAGAACCAAACTCAAAAATTGAGACTTAAGAATTACATTCCTAAAATATTTCTCAATATCAGCCAGGCCACAAGCATGGCTGATATTATTATAATGACAGGAACGGAATGTAAGGCAGCATAAAGACGCTGATATTTCTTTCTGTGAAATTCACTCCATAACAACAAAGCCAGATAAGGCAAACATAGCATAAGAAACCTATTGGCCTCCCAGGCTCCCTTTATATCTCCATGCAAAAGGGAATAGATCATCCTCTGGCTGCCGCAACCCATGCATTGCATTCCCGTGATACGATGGAAAACACATTGCGGCATCCAGGAAAATTCAACAGGATTAAAGAAATAATAAAATAGAAGAAGGAATGAAAAAACAATTATCCATATCCATCCTTTATTTAATATCCTGTTCATTTCACCAGCCTAAAAGCATAAAAGGGAAATAGAAAGTAGCAGTAATCACTCCCAGTACGAAAGATACAATAATCCATATTTCTGCCATCCTTGAAGCCCTCTTTGCTCCCTCTATATCACCCCCATAGTATCGGGAACTGACTTGTGAAGAAAAGATAATGGCAATGATTCCGGGTATAAAGCAACAGAAAACAGTGACTAAAACCGACCATACCAGCCAGGTAGATGGCATCGGCTCCTCATGATGACGGTGCTTTTCATTTCTGAATTCATACCTCGGTGCAAAACCGTTTACAACATTTTGAAAAGATGAAGGCTCCGACATTTTAGGTTCCGGGTTTTCATCATTGGCTTTCGGCACTTCCGGTGGAGTGGTTGGAACTTTAGGGGGTGTATACCGTATTTTCAAAGCATCGGCCCATTCATGTTCCGGAGATTTATTCCCTCCCTCTTCTTCAACCGGCTTTTCTTCTGTTGCCACTTCTTCTTCCTTAGGAGCCCTCAGATATGCTTCCAAAGCTGCTACAACCTCCCGAGGAGCCTGTTCGGGTGAACTTACCCTTATCATTTCTCCACCGGTGGTTTCCATTATTTCATCTGAAAGAGCCAGAGCAAAATTATCCAGCACAAGAAGACGTATATCCTTATCTTTTAATACTTGAGCAACTTCTTCTGACCTTTCATGCCACTGGGAATCGGGAATATGGATAAATATCACATCTTCTCCCTGAAGCCTGTCAGCCAGCCGGGCTGCCGAATCGTCTGCAACTATTACTTCGGTCCTTACCCGGTTGCCTTCATTGAAAAGTTTTACAATTCTTTCGGCAGCTTCGCCGTTTCCGGATACAAATATTGCAATCTTCTTCATCCTATATTTTGCATATCCACCAGGTGTTTGTATACACCGGCATTATTTATCAGTTCTTTGTGGGTGCCCTTTTCCACTATTCTTCCATCCTGTAGCACACAAATGAGGTCGGCATTTGCTATTGTTGAAAGCCGGTGGGCCACCACTATGGTGGTACGGTTTTTCATAAGCCGCTCCAATGCTTCCTGCACAAGACGTTCGCTTTCGGTATCCAAGGCTGATGTAGCCTCGTCAAGTATTAAAATCGGGGGATTTTTAAGTACGGCCCGGGCAATGCTGATACGTTGCTTCTGTCCCCCGGAAAATCTACTGCCACGATCGCCTGCCATGGTTTCAAATCCCTTTTCCGTGGCCATGATAAATTCATAGGCATTTGCTATTTTTGCCGCCTCTACCACTTCCTCCATAGTGGCTCCGGGAGTACCGAAAGCTATGTTATTGTATATGGTGTCGTTAAACAAGATAGGCTCTTGATTCACTATTCCCATCACGCTTCTCAGATCGTTTACCCTATAACTTTGCACAGGATGAGATTCTACTTCTACAGTGCCGTGCGCCACATCCCAGAAACGAGGTATAAGGTCTACAAGAGTAGATTTCCCTGATCCCGACTGGCCCACGAGAGCTACAGTCATTCCCGCTTTTATTTTCAGATCTATATCCTTAAGAACATAGCGTTCCCCGTCATAACTGAAACTAACATTCTTAAATGCCACACTTCCCCCTCTTTTAAGATTTGAGGGCATCTCTTCCGGACTCTCGGGATCTTTAATAGGATTTTCAGCATCGAGTATTTTATCTATCCTTTGTAGGGCTGCCATACCCTTACGCAAGGTATAACCTACTTTAGTAAGCTCTTTGGCAGGATTTATAAGGCTATAGAATATCACCATGTAATAAATAAAACCGGGAGCATCTATAGCTGTTTCCCCGCTGATAATTATAGCACCTCCAAACCATAAAACTACGGAGACAGCTATGGTGCCCAGAAACTCACTCATGGGATGAGCCAGACTCCAGCGCCTTTGAATGCCATTGGATAATTTTTTATATGTATCGGTTTCGCTATCGAATACCTTCTTCATATGCCCCTCGGCATTAAAGGCCTTTATAACTTTCAAACCGCCGATAGTTTCTTCGGCCGTTGAGAGAATTGTGCCAAGCATGTTCTGTGCCTCAAGCGATGCCGCCTTAAGTTTCTTTCCCACCGAACCCATTATCCAGCCGGCAATCGGAAGAATCACAAAAACAAACACCGTGAGTTTCCAGCTAAGCACAACCATCACGAAAAGATATCCGATAATCTGAATTGGATTCTTTACCAGACCTGCAAGGCTTGCCGCTACCGAAGCCTCTATCTCGCCGACATCGCCAAGCAATCTCGACATTATATCTCCCTTCCTTTCATGTGAATAGAATCCTATCGGCAAAGACACTATCTTGGAATACATCTGGTTACGGATATCGGTGACAATACCGTTGCGAAGGGGAATAACACAATAATCGCTCATGTAGGCTGCCATTACTTTCATCAGTGTGGCCACTATCAAGGCGCAGGCCATCAGGGCAAGTGTGGCTATAGCGCCCATTCTCCCTATCATCTGGGTGACGTACCAATAGAAATTGTTGATCAGAACATCCTGAAACTGCCCCTCCGTCCAGTCTTGCCAAACATAACTTGTGGTGTCAAGATTAAACAGGATCCTCAGGATCGGCATGATGAAAGCAAAGGAGAAAACGGTGAGAAACATGGTGAGGAAATTAAACAACACACTCCACACTATGTTCCATTTGTACGGGGAGGCAAACCGCCTCATAAACATAAAAAGATCTTTCATCTCTTAATCGTGTTGCCCGGACAATATTTGATTGATTCCTTTTATCACCCTCACCGTAATATTGAGTGCAACCACAAAATTAACAAAAAATAAGCAACGTTTACTAATGATTTATTACAGAAACCAAAAAGAGAAAGGCTTAGGTGATATGAAAGTAAGCCATAAATATATTTGAAGAAATAATCTCTAAATCTATTTAAGGCAAAATATTGTTATACTTTTGAAAATCAACATTAAAAATATTTCTTCCTTATGAACCGCGCCACCATATACAGCACTTTCAAGACCATTGCTGAAAAGTACCCCCAAAGTCCGGCCATTTTAGAAGATGGTAAATCAGTAACTTTCCTGGAATTAGACGGAATAGTAAATCAGATTCTTTCTAAATTTTATGATTCCGGCGATAAATATATAGGCATTGTAATGAGCCATGGAATAATGCAGGTGGCTGCCATGCTGGCAGTGTTGAAAAGCGGCGCTGCTTATGTGCCGGCCGAACCGGCTCTGCCGGCAGACAGGATTAAATATATGATGAAAAACGCGGGCGTAAAATTGGTGATCGATGATCAATTCTGCAGCAATCTGCCCCGAACTGACAAAGATTTTCCCGACAGGTCTGTTCCGGATGGAATCGCCTATGTGCTGTATACTTCAGGCACTACAGGCAAGCCAAAAGGTGTGATGGTTGAGAATCATTCGGTGGTGAATTATGCTCATGCTTTTGAACAAGAAATGAAAATAGGACCCGGTGACGTAATGTTGCAGTATTCCATTTGCTCTTTTGACATTTTTGTAGAAGAAGTTTTCGCCACACTTCTTAACGGAGGAGCATTAGCCATACCATCTAAAGAGATTCATTCAGGGAGTATGGAGGGCTTAATGGATTTCTGCAAGCGTCATAAAGTGACTATTCTGGATGGATTCCCTTATTTTATCGCAGACATCAATAAAGAACCCCGGTTAATACCCGAATCAGTAAATCTGATTATAAGCGGAGGAGATGTGGTAAGAGCTAACTATATTTCCCGGTTAAAAGATAAAAACATAAGAATATATAATACTTACGGACCATCGGAAACAACTGTCTGCTCAAATTATTACCGGATAGACACGGCAATACCGCTCGAAGACGGAACTTTCCCGATTGGAAAACCTGTGGCCGGTGTAAAAGTGAAAATCCTTGATGAAAATTTCCATGAAGTGCCAAAAGGAGAATATGGAGAAATATGTATCTTTGGAGAAGGAGTGAGCCATGGTTATCTGGGGAATCCACCGGAACAAGCCAATTTTGTAACTCTTGATGACGGTACAAGGTTCTATCGCAGCGGAGATATGGGTTATGAGCTTCCTGACGGGAATATGGTCTTTCTCCATCGAAGAGACGACCAGGTGATGATACTAGGACGAAGGGTAGAACCTGAAGAAGTGGAAAATGTCTTGAATGAATATCAGGGTATCGACCGCGGAATAGTGAGGGCTTTCCTAGATGAGGCCGGATTGCACTATCTGGTGGCTTATATCGTGCCTAATTTAGGTTTTACACTTGCAGGCCTTAAAAAATGGCTAAAGTCAAAACTCGCGGATTTCATGATTCCGGAATTCTTCGTATCTCTCCACAAGATACCACTCACAGTGAGAGGGAAAGTGGATAATGAACAGCTTCCTGTTGTATTAAAAGAAGGAGAATATAAATGATTGAACTCAGGCCTGTGGAAGCGCTGCCTCAACTTTTGAAATGGCGGCGAGAGGTGATTGAAAACGTATTTGACACCTCACCATCCGAGCAACTTATGCTGGAAAACCAAAGTTTTTACAGGCGGCATCTGGCTGATGGCTCTCATCTGGCTTTTGAGGCTCTGTGTGACAATGAAGAGGCCGGATGCGGTAGTCTTTGTCTTTACGATGAATTGCCCTCTCCGGATAATCCAACCGGACGGTGCGGGTATTTAATGAATATTTATGTAAGGAATAAATTCAGGGAAAAGGGCGTGGGACATGCTATTGTGTCACGACTAATAGATGAAGCCAAAATAAGGAATTGCCATAAGATATATCTTGAAACTACTCCGATGGGGCGTCATCTTTATGAATCACTGGGGTTCCACGATCTGCCCGACATGATGAAACTTTCAGAATTATGATTAAAAAACACATCGATGGTTATGACTGCCATTGCGTACCTTTCGAAGGGGCCGACACAGTGGCGTATATGATTTATCCACAGCTTGCCGAACTTGAAGACAAATGGCTTCAGAGAATGAGCGAGTTGCATAAAGTGAATTTAGTGGCTGTATATGTGCCGGCTGACCAATGGAACGATGCCTTGACACCGTGGCCGGAACCCGGAGAGGCTAAGGGATGCCCTCCTTTTGCCGGAGAAAGCCGCAATTTCCTGAAGCTTTTTCAGGAAAAAATTATCCCTCTTACAGATAGGGCCTTTAACTTAAAAGGAGTAATTCACAGGGATTTGATCGGAGTTTCGCTGGGTGGCCTCTTCACTCTTTGGCAATGGATGATGTGCGACACTTTCAGGTCGATAGCCTCGCTTTCGGGTTCTTTCTGGTATGTGGGATTTCTTGAATGGTTTGAAAAGCAATCTGTACCTCCGAAAAAAGGGAAAGCCTTCTTCCTTCTTGGTGAAGAAGAACCGGCTTCTCATGTAGAAGCTTTCAGAAGCGTGGGTGTAAATACGGAAAAAATTGTAGCAATATTTAAAGAAGCGGGAATAGATACCACCTTTGAATGGGTGCCGGGCAATCATTTCTCGCGCCCGGTGCATAGGGCCGAGAAGGCTCTTGAGGCTTTATATCCGGCTTGAAATTTCCGTTTTTTAATTAACTTTGCAACTAAGCAGTCTACGTTTTATATGGCAGAAGAAAACAACGGCGTTCGCAAGGATGTGATTAACTATGATGATGTGGTAGAGGCAATACCCGCTTTGAAAAACTATCCCAAGTTAGTGAATGCATTCCTGCGTTTTATCGCTATGGACAAAGTGAATTTCACGCATGGAAAATTCAGTAACCGCCTGGGAGTGGATTTTGCCACGGCTCTTGCTGAAGATGAATACAAATGGCAGCTTACTCTTGATAATTATGATGTGCTCGATCAATTCAAAACGGGCCCATTTATCACAGTTAGCAACCATCCTATAGGGAGTTACGACGGAATAATCCTTTTGTATCTTGTAGGTAAAAAAAGACCTGACTATAAAGTGATGGTGAATCTGATTCTCAACCATCTCCAGGCCATGAGGCCGGGCTTCATTGCTGTAGATCCGCAGAAAAGCCAGGATCATGAAAAACGCAAAGTGACCATGCATGGCATGAGAGAGGCCATAACCCATGTTAAGGAAGGACATCCTCTGGGGTTCTTCCCGGCCGGAGCTATCTCCGATGTGAAATGGAATCTCAAGATTTCCGACCGTCCCTGGCAGGAAGTTATTATACGGCTAATCCGGCAACTTAAAGTGCCTGTCATACCCATTTATTTCCATTGCAAGAATTCCACCTTCTGTAATATTTTGGGAATTATCGACTGGAGGCTGCGCACAATGCGCCTTCCGGGAGAACTCTTCGCATCCTATGATAAAAAAATCAGGGTTTCTTTTGGTGATCCTATTTCTGTGGAAGAACAGAACAAATATCCCACACTTCAGGAATTGGGCGCTTTTCTAAGAGAAAAGACTTATGAATTAAAAGATCGTTACGGGAATGGATGAGATAGCAAAAGTGAAACAAAGGTTTTCGATTATCGGAAACTCCCCTGCTCTGTTGGAAGCCATAGGAAGAGCCGTGAAGGTTGCACCCATAGATCTCTCTGTGCTTGTCACAGGCGAAAGCGGAAGCGGTAAGGAATTTTTTCCAAAAATCATCCATGCCTACGGAGCACGAAAACATAAGAAATATATCGCAGTGAATTGCGGGGCCATACCTGAGGGAACTATAGATTCGGAATTGTTCGGCCACGAAAAAGGTGCGTTTACAGGAGCCATAAGCACACGCAAAGGTTATTTTGAAGAAGCTGACGGGGGGACTATTTTCCTTGATGAAGTGGCTGAATTACCTCTCACCACTCAGGCGCGCTTGCTAAGGGTGCTTGAAACCGGGGAATTCCTTAAAGTAGGTTCTTCGGAAGTGCAAAAAACTGATATCAGAATTGTAGCCGCCACAAATGTAAACCTTTTGAAAGCTGTTGAAAAAGGTAAATTCCGCGAAGATCTTTATTATCGTCTGTCAACTGTGGTGATAGATGTGCCTGCCCTTCATGACCGTGGGGAAGATGTAGTATTGCTGGCACGCAAATTCGCCGCTGACTTTTCTGAAAAATATGTCATGCCTCCAATCACTTTCTCGGAGGAGACGCAAAGAGCCATGCTGCTTTACAGATGGCCCGGAAATGTGAGACAGCTCAAAAATGTGGTGGAACAGCTGGCCTTATTCAATGCCGGAGAAGAAATAAACCGTGATCAGTTTATGGGACTTTTGCCAATAGACTATTCCGCGAATGCTTCGCTCGTACCTTCAGGAGCAGAACATAAATATGAGACCGAACGAGAGATGCTTTGGCAATTGATCTATGGCCTTCGCAATGAGTTAAAAGAGCTTAATCGCAAAGTGGAGGCTCTTAAAGATTCTAATGAAAATATAATAAAACCCGAAAAAATTCAGTCTCTTATAAAATATCAGCCTCTTGACTCCGACACACAAGGAGTGACTGTGGTGAAAGAGGTTCCTTCTTCTTTGGAACAAGCTGAGAGAGAAACAATCTCGGCTGCCCTGAAAAGAAACAATGGCAACAAAAAAATCACTGCCGAACAATTGAATATTTCACAACGAACTTTATATAGAAAAATTCATGAACTCGGCATAGATCTTAATACTGAATCAATTTCCGGCTAAGTGAAAAAAAATTTTTTCAATTTTATATCCAGATTACGTATTTCTCCGGTGTGGATGATCTCCCTGCCGATCATAATGTGTGCATTCACAAGCTGTATACCCTCATATAAATTCAATGGATCCGCACTCAATTATGATGTATATAAGACAATAGACATAACTGATTTCCCTATCCGCGCAGCATTGGTGTATCCTCCCCTGCAACAGATTTTTGAAAACAAGCTTCTCGACACAGTAACCCGCCAGACCAGATTGCAGGAAATAGATGGAAACGCCGACCTGGAAATGACCGGAGAAATAACCGGCTACAGCCTCTCCCCTCAGTCGGTGGGGGAAGATGCATATGCCACTGAAACCCGGCTCACAATTACTGTGAGGGTGAAATATACCGATTCAAAGAATTCCACCAACGATATAGATCAGACATTCTCTGCCTACCGGCAATTCTCAAGCACTTTAATGCTCACTGATGTGCAAGACGACCTTTGTAACGAAATCTGTGATGAATTGGTTAATCTTATTTTTAACGCCACTTTAGGTAACTGGTAATCCTATTTTATCTTGAACGCACCTTACTATATATTGCCCTACATAGAGGAATACAAAAGTCTGGATCCCGAATCTCCGGAGGCCCAGGCCCTAAGCAGGAAGATTGCAGCCAATATCGGCGACTATGCTTCTCTTCGGCTTATATTGGGTATAGATCCTCCCGAATTTGCCAAATTTTATCCCGACATGGAGACAGCATCTCCATCAACTTTCGACACTATTGATTCCTTTATTCAGAAATTCGGTAAAAACGATACCGGAACCGGCGCTTATGTTATCGAATCGGAAGAAATAGCCGCCGCTCCTAAGGAAGAAACTCAACCTACGGACTTAAGCAACCTTATAAAACAAAAGAAATATAAGGAGGCTCTGAATTTTATTGAACAACAAAATTTGAATAATCCAAAGAAAAGTATTTATTTTGCACACCAAATCCGCTTCTTAAAGAAACTCATCTATATAGAAGCTTTTAGAAATAAACCGAAGAGCTGAAAATCAGCTTTACATAAGATTAACAACAATGTATATTTTTCTAAGCATCCTTATTGTAATCGCATGCGTATTGCTTATCGGCGCTGTGCTGATTCAAAAGTCAAAAGGGGGTGGCCTTGCATCCGACTATTCTCAAGGTAATCAATTTATGGGTTATCGTAAAACCACCGACTTCATAGAGAAAGCAACATGGAGTCTGGCAGTTTTCATCTGTGTGATAAGCATTCTTGCTTCATTCACCATCACCAAACCCACATCAAAGTCAGCCATCTCAGCATCACCGGTTGAAACTACAATGCCGGCTCCGGCTCCCGTTTCAGCTCCCACTGAATAAAAGATTTTAAGGTTTTCCTTTTCAAGAGGCATATCCCTAAGATGTGCCTCTTTAAGTGCTTTACAACCCTGAGGATAAGGAGTTGTTTATTAGCATGAATTTCTCTAATTTTGAATTGTGGAAAAATTATTCATACCCACCGGTTATTATATAGTTACGGCCACCATGGCTGTGTTAGCCGTAATTGTTTTCATAGCACTGCATAGAATAAACGCCGGCTATGGAATGATGGGCTCCCGAAAATGGGGTCCGGCAATCAATAATCGAATCGGTTGGATCATTATGGAGCTGCCGGCATTCGCATGTATGGCTGTGATCTGGGCTCTGAGTCCGCGTGGCGGTAATCCTGCTCCTTGTGTCATGGGGGCTCTCTTCGAGCTTCATTATTTCCAACGCACCTTCATTTTCCCCTTCCTTATTCGAGGAAAAAATAAAATGCCATGGGCCATTATTTGCATGGGGATGGTATTTAATGCCATAAACGCTTATATGATAGGAGGATGGCTTTTTTATTTATCTCCTTCATCTTTATATACGGATTCATGGCTCCTTTCTCCGTTATTCTTCCTGGGCACTTTCATTTTCTTTATCGGCATGGCTATCAATCTCCATTCAGACCATGTGATAAGAAATCTGAGGACCCCCGGAGATTCAAAACATTACATCCCTAATAAGGGGTTGTATAAATACGTGGCCTCAGCAAATTATTTCGGTGAAACTGTGGAATGGGTAGGCTATGCTATCCTGACATGGAGTGTGGCCGGGGCAGTGTTCGCTCTTTGGACCTTTGCCAACCTTGCTCCCAGAGCCAGGGCCATTCATTCCAGATATTGCAATGAATTCGGGGATCAATACTCATCATTGGGTCGTCGTTTCATAATTCCTTTTCTCTATTGAAAGAATCCATGCCACAAGATAAAAAACTCTTCACTCCGGCCTCAATCGGGCCAGTCACCTTAAGAAACCGCACCATCAGGAGCGCAGCTTTTGAAGGAATGGGCAAAAACAACAACCCCACACAGGCCCTTAAGGATTACCACGTATCGGTGGCTAAAGGTGGAGTTGGTATGACCACAGTGGCCTATGCCGGAATCTGTCGGTCTGCTCTATCATTTGATTCCCAACTTTGGTTACGTCCCGAGATAGTGTCTCCCTTGAGAGAGATAACAGATGAGGTGCACGCTAACGGAGCAAAGGCTTCAATACAGATAGGTCATTGCGGAAATATGACCCATATGGCTACGGCCGGATGTATTCCTGTAGGTGCTTCTTCAGGTCTGAATTTATATTCCCCCACGATAGTGAGAGGCCTTCGTAAAGAAGAAATCAAAGACCTTGCAAAAAAATTCGGAGAGGCAGTTGGTATTGCTCGTGATGCCGGCTTTGATTGCGTCGAAGTGCATGCAGGCCATGGATATCTTATTTCTCAATTCCTGTCTCCTTACACTAACCATCGGCACGATGAATACGGAGGAAACTTGCAAAACCGCATGAAATTCATGCAGGAATGTATGGAGCAGGTGATGAAAGCGGCCGGTTCCGACATGGGGGTTTTGGTTAAGGTAAATATGAACGATGGCTTTAAGTCAGGTCTGCAGGAAGAAGATTGCATTAAAGTGGCACTGGAACTTGAAAAATCGGGAGCTCACGCCTTGGTGCTTTCAGGAGGTTTTGTAAGCAAAGCCCCCATGTATGTAATGAGAGGTAAAATGCCTATTTATACCATGACTCACTATATGGATCAGCTTTGGCTTAAATATGCCGTAAGAATGTTTGGAGACTTAATGGTGCCAAAACATGAATTCAAACCTCTCTATTTCCTACAGCAGGCAAGATTGTTTAGGGAAGCTCTCAAGATGCCCTTGGTGTATGTGGGAGGAGTGACAAGCCGTAAAGATGCCGACCGCATAATTGATGAAGAAGGTTTTGAATTCCTCCAGATGGGAAGGGCTTTGCTCAATGATCCGGGGTTCGTGAATAAAATGAAAGCTGATGATTGCTATAAGTCCGGGTGTGATCATGTGAACTATTGTATTGCGAGAATGTATTCACGTGATATGGCATGCTATCAGCATACTCCTGATCTACCAAAAGGAATTAACAAGGAGATAAACCAAATCCTGCAAAGGAATGGCAAATAATAAGTCTTTAAAGAATCACCTGGCTTTAGTAACCGGAGCCGCCGGAGGAATAGGCCTTGAATTCTCGAAAGTGCTTGCAGCAAGGGGAGCAGACCTTATTATTCTTGATCTTAACTTACAACGCCTTCAAAAAGCAAGAGATGAGATTCTTTTAAATTGCAAGCAGGAAGCCGATCCATCAATATTTCTTCTACAAGCCGATCTTACAGATCCTGATTTCCTCGGTAAGATTGATGATTATTGCACGCAGAACTCTCTTAATCCTGATATTCTTATCAATAACGCGGGAATATTTTCCTTTAATCCGATAGACACAACTGATTCTAAATTGATAGAGACTTTTATAGATCTCCATGTCAGAGCCGTTACTCTACTTTCCCGCTGGTTTACAACCAGGAGAAAAGGAGAAGGAAACGGATGGATGCTTAATATGAGCTCAATGTCTTGCTGGATGCCTATGCCCGGGTTGGCCATGTATGCTTCCACCAAATCCTATATCAGAGTTTTCACTCGTTCCCTTCATTATGAAATGAAAGACTATGGAGTAGGCGTTACAGTAGCTTGTCCCGGTGGAATTGCTACCGATCTTTTCGGTCTTCCTCAAAAATGGAAAAGATTTGCCGTGGCTATTGGCGTGCTTCAGACACCTGAAGCTTTTGCTTCCAAAGCTATTGGGAAAATGATGAAAAAAAGAAAACAATACATCAACGGTTGGCTTAACCGTGTTTCAATCTTCTTTGTGGGAATTCTTCCTACAAAAATAAGAATGATGGTTAAACATCAGATGCTCGATAAGGGTATCGCACGTTAGAATTATGCCGGCGCCCTTTCTCCGCAGATACCGGCTTCCCTTGGAGATTTCTTCCTGGATTACCTTTGCAGCAGCCCTAACCTTATATTGGATCACTCTTGATCCTTCCGTTTCTTACTGGGATTGCCCGGAATATGTCACTGTGGCTTCCCGTATGGAGGTAGGACATCCTCCCGGTAATCCTATATGGATGCTGGCAATGAGAGTAGCCACTTCTCCTTTCCCTTCACAACATCACGCTTATATAATAAATCTATGTAGCGCTTTTCTGATGGCCTTCTCCGCCTTCTTTCTTTGCAGACTGATTTTTGTGCCTTTCAGATATCTGTTTTCAAGAAGACAAGAGAAGTTTTCCATCTCTCCCGGATATCTCGATCTTATTATTTCACTTGTTTCAGCAGGTGGAGCTTTATGTTTTGCCTTCTGCGACTCTGCCTGGTTTTCCGCAGTTGAAGCAGAAGTCTACGCTATGTCGGCTTTCCTGTCATCCCTTTCATTGTGGATAATGATAAGATGGGCTTTGGAGGAAAATCCCGGACGTCAGAATCATTTGCTCATACTTTTGGCTTATATCACCGGTCTTTCCTTAGGAGTGCACCAACTTAACCTATTGCTGATTCCTGTTTTTGCAGTTATATGGATTTATAAAAGGTTTCCTGAAAAAATAAGTCCCGCCCTGGTTATAGGAAGTTTGATTTGTTCTTTCATACTTATAGGAATTTTACTTTTCGGATTGATGCCTGGATCTCTTTTTTGGGCTCAGACTTTTGAAATTTTCTTCGTAAATAATCTTCAGTTTCCCTATGATGGAGGGGTATTGATTTATGCCGGAGCCTTGTTATTCTCCGGACTGTTTTCAATTTTTTTAATAAATTACCGAATCCGGATTCTTCCCTATCTTTTTATTTTTATATTTATTTGGCTTTCAGGAATTGTTGTCTTTGATAACAATATTTGGTTCGGAGCCGTCATTTCTTTGTTGATCACAATTTTTCTTCATTTCAGATCATATTATTACCGAAAAAATTGCCGGGAAGCCATCTGGATGCTTCTATTTATTCTCCTGGGATTTTCATCATTCGGAGTAATATTAATCCGGGCAAAGGCCGCACCTTCTATGAATCAGGGTGCTCCCGACAATATTTTCTCATTAGCCTCATATATATCAAGAGAACAGTACCCTTCCACTCCCCTGCTGTTCGGTGCAACGCCTTACAGTCATCCCCTTTTTGAAGAAGATTTTATAAATCACAAACCTGTTTATCACAAATATTTGCTTGAGAAAGGTAAGCCGGTATATATCCCGTATTCTGATCAACCTTCCCTTAACTACCGGAGCCGGATGTTTACTTCAAAGGATTCTTTGAAAAATAATGAGGTAATGTCACGTAAGCATGGTTATCTGCTGGCCGATTATGAGTTCTCTCAGAAACTAACTCCTGAACTTGACATGTGGTTCCCCCGCATCACCTCCCGAAAGCTACCGGACCGTGAGGCTTATGCAGATTGGGCCGGTATGACGGAAGAAACAATGGATAGGGTCAGTGTTTCTGAAACGATAGACTCTACGGGAAGATTTAAAACAAGAATATCCCCTATAGGCGGACGTCCGGTAGTTTATTCTTACCGTCCCACCTATATGCAGAATCTAAGATACTTCATAGAATACCAGACTTTCTATATGTATTTAAGATACCTGTGCTGGAATTTCATTGGCCGTCAAAACGACTTTGCTTCAACCGGAGAAATAGAACATGGGAATTTTATTTCAGGTATACCGGCAATCGATAAATTTATGGTAGGGGATACTTCTTCATATCCACTTGAAATTTATAAAGATAATAAAGGCCGGAACATTTATTTTGGTATTCCTTTTATTCTCGCCGTAGTGGGAATAGCATTTTTATTTGGCAATTCCCGCCTGAGCAGAAGATATCTTACGGTTATAACGGTTTTCTTTATCATGACAGGAATCGCCATTGTGGTTTATCTTAATCAGACCCCGGGAGAACCCAGAGAAAGGGATTATACTTTCTTAGGATCTTATATGGCCTTCGCCATATGGATAGCAGCGGGCTCGCTATTCATATCCCTGAGGGTGTTCAGGATATTATCCCGGCGTTTGAGTCTTTTACTCGCCTTTATAATTTCCATAGGTCCTCCGGCTCTTATGGCTGTTGAAAATTTTGATGATCATGACAGAAGAGGTCGATATCAACCGGAATTTTTTGCTTCCTCCTTAATTGATCTTGAAATCCCTTCCATAATCTTCACCCAGGGGGATAATCTAACATTCCCTAATTGGTATGCTTCCGAAGTAATGGATCCCGGTTCGGCTCATACGCCTGCAGATGTTACCTATCTGTCGCTGCCTTCTTATATAATTAATCTTAAAAAACAAGGGAATAAGGGAATAGAAACTATTGCACCTTCCAATAAATTAGCCTATGGAGCTTTTATACTGACCCGGATACCTCCCGACAGTGTCTCCTTTGTTATGCCTTTGGAGAAGGCTTTGTCTTTATTATATGAAAGCAATCCGGCTGAACCGGTATGGCCTACATCTCTTGTCAAGATTCCTGTGGCACCCGGTGATTCAACTGTTATCAATCTTCATAAATTCACCTCTGGAGGATCCTGGCTTCCTTTCAGGCAGTTAATGATGCTTGATTTTTTGGCTTCCCAATTAAATTCCCCCTCGCCTAAAGCTCTTTATTTTCCGTCGGCTATCGATCATAGATTTTATCATCCTCTTGATCCTTTCTTAAGACCGGCCCTTTTTGGGAAAATTTATGCCCCCTGGCTTTCTGAACCGCAAACCGACTCTTTAATGGCCGTTTCTTTACTCCGGGAATTAAATAAACTGAATCCTACGCTTCCTGACACCAGATATCTTGATCCTCTTATTACTGACAGGTCAGGAAGATACAGGGGTGAACTTGTCATGGCTGCCCAACAAAGGTTAAATTCCGGCGATACTCTTCTACCTTCATTACTAATAGAAAAAATAGAAAATCATTTGCCTTATACTCAAATACTTCCTCGTGATTTCACAGTGGAAGACTCCACTTTATACGAAGGAAGAGAATTTGTAAATCTGCTTAATACACTGGCAGATTCCACCCATAACATCAAGTATAAACATAAAGCAAATGCTATTGATTCTCTGATGAAAGAACGAAAAAAGGAATGGTTGAGATTCTATAATTCTCTGACTCCGGCACAACGTCATACTCTCTCAAACAGATCCAAAAGACTTCTGCGCTAATAAATTTCTTAATATAAATGAGATAAACCTTCAACTGATATTTTTTCTTTAAATTTACAGCCGGAAAAAATAAAATAGAAATGCGCCTATTCATCACCGGATATATGGCTTCGGGAAAAACTACCTTCGGGAAAGCCCTGGCCAATAAATTAGAGATTCCCTTTATCGATCTTGACTCTTTCGTAGAAGAATTAACGGGCAAATCCATCCCGGAAATTTTTGCTGAATCGGGAGAACAAACATTCCGTGAAATAGAGCGAGATGCCTTGCGAAAAGTAGTGGAAGAAAACGAGGATATTGTCTTGGCCTGCGGAGGTGGCACTCCCTGTCATTTCGACAATATGGAATTCTTAAACAACCGGGGTATTACAATTTTCATCGAAACTTCCACACCGGTGTTAATTTCCAGATTGCAGAAAGAGAGTACAAATCGACCTTTGATGGCTGGTAAATCTGATGAAGAAATCAGGAAGAAAGTCCTGACACAGCTTTGCGAAAGGCTTCCCCATTATATGGAGGCAAAATTGAAATGGCACGGCGATGATCTGGAAAACGAAAAAGAAATTGAAGAAAATGTTTCTTCTTTTGTTTCCTCGTATCCATCCTTGTTCCGATAATCATCCCTGTTCTTGCAATTTAAGTGTCTTTTCCTTACCTTTGCTATATACAAGGAGACAGAAGCATTGAGACGCATCTTCTTTTCCCTCCCTTTCTGAAACCATGAGCCAGAATACTTCAACCGATTTCGATCTGAAAACAAAACTTCAACCCGTGGAAGTTGAAACCATGGATGCTTCTTTCACCCTGGGTCTGGTGGCAAACTATGCCGATACAGATGAAACGCGTTTTCTCCTCACACCCGAGGGTTCCGGATTGTTGACTTCTTCCGGCATAAAAGTATTAATGGAAAAAGGTGCGGCCACAGATATCAGCTTCCCGGATGCAAGCTACCGCGAATTTGGTGTAAATATAGTTACCCGTTCGGAGGCTCTCAAAGCTGATGTGGTTCTGTCTTATCGCCCTCTGCACGCCAGTGATATCCACAAAATGAAAAAAGGTGCAACTCTTTTCACCATGATGGGCTCCGGGATTTTCGATGTGAATGTCATCAAGGCTTTGTTGGATAAAGAGATCGCATGTGGAATTTTTGACAATATGCTCAGCCATAATGATGAACCGGTGTTTGCAAATATCATCGATGAAATCGACGGACGCGGATCCATCATCTATGCACAGGAATTTCTGTCGTATGTAGGAGGTGGCAAAGGTGTATTATTAGCCGGTGTAGCCGGAATCAATCCTTGCGAAGTATTGATAATTGGTGATGGCAACGTGGTTTATTCTGCAGCAAAGGCGGCTATGGCTGCCGGTGCTTTCGTGACTTTAATGAATAACGATATCTCAGCCCTTCAGACTGCAAAACAGGTTTGTGGAGACAACTTGAATACTATTGCCATTCATCCCCGCGTTCTGTTCAACCGTGTAAAAAGTGCCGACGTAATCCTTATCGGAGAATGTACCCGGCCGTTTGATTTCCCGAAGAACCTTTCCCCTGCCTTAAAGGATTCAGTATATCTTCTCAATTTCAGAGAAACTCATCCTTCAATTTCTGTGCCTCGCACAGTAGCTATGGCATTATCCAATGTTATTGTTAATTTCTTTGATGATGTGATCCTGAAAGGCGGAATGCACCATATGCTTGCGGCAACCCCCGGTGTGCAGGCAGGAATGGTGACCTATAATGGTAAACTTGTGGATAAACTGATAGGTTCTTTCCTCAATCTTCCGAGCGTAGATATTAAAGTGATGCTCGCAGCTTCCAATTGACCTTAATCCAGATAATAAGTTCAAACCGTTGGGGTGGAATCGAAAGATACGCTCTAGACATTTGCCGTCATTTCATCAAACAGGATTGGAATGTCTTTGCCCTTACCATTGATGCAAAGGCAGTGGATGCAATGTTTGAGAAAGAGGGGGTGCCATTGATTCATGCTCCTTTGCAAGGATTCTACGATATTTTTTCAATAAGGTTACTCAGCAGGAAATTAAAGGAACTGCCCGGTAAGATTATTATTCATGCCCATGGTTTCCGCAATGTGTTTACTGCTCTTATGGCACGAAAAATTTCGGGTAACAAGAATGTTAAGGTCATTATGACGCGCCATAAGGTGAGACGGGCTGTGGATTCATGGTCGCTGCGCCTCCTATACCGTAATCTCGATGCCCTCATATTCGTTTCCAGGCTTTCACGTGACAGATTCGTGGCAACGTGGCATAACCGACTGATGCCAATCAACCCCGACAGAATGTATATAATTCACAACAGTCTGAATATCGATACTCCCCAATACTCTCCTCCGGATCCATCAGGGCCTATCACAGCCATGTTTCATGGACCTTTGAAAGCAGGGAAAGGGCTCGATACTCTTATAGATGCCATGTCAATGCTCAAAGGTAAACGTATTCGATTGCGTATTGTCGGCAGTGGCACTCCCGACTATCTCGACCGTATACGCAGAAGGGCAATATCTCGTGGTGTAATGGAAATGATCGACTGGCATAAACATGTTGACGATCCTCTTCCTTTGATTAAGGACTGCGATTTAGGAGTGCTTCCTTCGGTACAGGAAGAGGCGTTCGGTCTTGCCAATATTGAATACATGGCGATGGGGCGCGCTCAGGTAAGTTCATCCAATGGAGCTCAACCGGAATATCTTACAGACGGTTGGGACGGCCTTCTGGTTCCCCCATCCAATCCCTCTTTTCTCGCAGAAAGTATCAATAAACTGGCATCCGATCAAGAACTAAGAATAAAAATGGGAAAGAGAGCCTTTGATACTTTCAATCAAAGACTCTCCTGGAAACATTTTATCGATCCTTTGACCGATATTTATCTTAAGGTATGATTCAGTCTTATAAAAGGTTTAATGTGCATCCAGCCAGTTAGAGGCTACTCCGCTGGAAGCAGTTAATGTCACATCACCTTTATAGGCATTTTCCATACAACGTGTCACAATCTCCTGTACCACCGGGAGTTCTTCCGGTAATACATCGAAATTCAACTCATCGTGCACCTGCATGATCATTCTTGACCTGAGATTTCTCTCTCTGAATTCACGGTCGATGTCTACCATGGCCACTTTTATTATATCTGCAGCCGAACCCTGGATAGGAGCATTTATGGCATTTCTTTCTCCGTATCCTCTCACCACAGGATTCTTGCTGTTGATATCGGGAAGTCTTCTTTTACGTCCCATTTTTGTGGAAACATATCCATTATCGCGGGCACTCTCCACTGAATCATGCATATATCTTTTAATAGTGGGGAAAGTCTCGAAATAGTTATCTATTATTTCCTTGGCCTCGGCTCTTGGAATTCCGAGTCTTTGAGCCAGTCCGAATGCCGAAATACCATACAGAATACCAAAGTTGGCTGTCTTTGCATTCCGGCGTTCATTAGCTGTGACCTCCTCAGGTGTCTTATGATATATTTTTGCGGCAGTTATAGCATGAATGTCATCTCCATTTTTAAAGGCTTCAAGCATGGTTTCGTCCTGAGCGAAATCAGAAACCAGACGCAATTCTATCTGGGAATAATCAGCAGAAAGGAATAGATGGCCTTCATCAGCTATGAAAGCCCTTCTTATCTCTCTGCCCTGTTCTTCCCTCACAGGTATGTTCTGCAGATTTGGCGCTGAAGAAGATATACGCCCTGTGGCAGTCACTGTCTGATTATAAACTGTGTGAACCTTTCCTGTGGCAGGATTTATAGCTGCAGGCAATGCCGTGAGATAGGTAGTGAGCAATTTCTTTAGCTGCCGGTATTCCAGAATCTTTCCTACTATGGGATTTTTGCCGGCAACTTTCTCCAGAACATCTTCGCTTGTGGAATATTGTCCTGTCTTAGTTTTTTTAGCCTTAGGATCAAGCGCAAGTTTATCAAACAATATTTCCCCTACTTTTGAAGGAGATCCGATGTTGAACTCTTCGCCGGCAAGTTCAAAAATTTCATGTTCCAGTGTAGAGAGTCGGTTTTCCAGTTGAGAGGCAGCTTCGTTTAAAGCATTCACATCAAGACGAACTCCGGCTATTTCCATCTTGGCAAGCACTGAGGATATTGGGAATTCCACATCATTGAGCAGGTGAGACATACCCTCCTCTTCCACTTCCTTTTCCAGAACCGGACGCAGACGAAGAGCCATGGCAGCTTCATGACAACAATATTTTGCTATTTCTTCCAGGGGAGATACAGCACTTCGGGACCCTTTTTTCACAGCCAGCACCGGAAAAGGAGGCATTACATGGCCCAGATATTTAGATGCAAGTGTATCGGCTGCATGTCTCATCTCAGGTTGAATGAGGTAATGGGCTACTGCAACATCAAAATAATTCCGTAGCCCGGGAGCATCATCTGTACGCAGCCTGCAGGCAAGAACATACGACCTTTTCGCTTCAAATGTAACCTTTGTTATATCAGGTCGAGCCATGAGATCTAAAATCAAACCCATTCCCTCTTCATATGTGGCCGGAATGTAGCAGGCTTCTGTCTCAGATACCGCTACTGCCGCTCCGAAAATTAAAGCCTCCATGTCGTTTTCTCCTTCTGCAAGAAAACTTAAACCACAACCACTTTCAATGAGTTTTCCGCTCAGATAATCTAACTCCTCCTTATTTGTGATCACCTTACATTCTATAGGAAGATCTTCCGGCAAAGGTTTTGCAGATTCTTTATCCTCTTCATCAAAAAGAGATCCTGTAAATCCCTTGTTTCCTGATGCAGAACCGGAAAGCCTTTTTTCCACTCTTTCCCGAAGTGAACGGAATTCGAGTTCTTTGAATATTGCGAAAAGCTTTTCTTTATCTTCAGGTTTTCTTTCCAGTTCATCAGGATTTATTTCCATTGGCACATCAGTGCGAATAGTGGCCAGGAAATATGAATCAAGTATTTGCTGACGGTTCTCTTCAACTTTCTTTTTTAAGGCACCTTTTAATTCATCTGTACGTTTCAGAAGTTCCTCCACACTTCCGAAATCGTTTATGAGTTTCACTGCTGTTTTCTCACCGATTCCCGGGCACCCCGGGATATTGTCGATCTTATCTCCCATCAAAGCCAGGAGATCTATAACCTGATGAGTGTTTTGAATGCCATAACGTGCACAAACTTCTTCCTCGCCTCTCAATTCAAAATCCTGCCCTCTGTAGGAAGGTTTATATTGAAGCACGGTTGGACTCACCAGTTGCCCGAAGTCTTTGTCGGGGGTCATCATATAGGTGGTGAAACCTTCCTTTTCAGCACGTTTCGACATCGTGCCTATCACATCATCCGCCTCATAACCCTCCACTTCCAGAATAGGAATGTTGTAAGCTTTGATTATCTCCTTGATGATTGGTATTGAGGTTCGGATATCTTCTGGCATGGAATCACGCTCAGCCTTGTATGATGCATCAGCTTCACTACGGAAAGTGGGGCCCTGAGGATCGAAACACACTGCTATATGCGTAGGCTTCTCTTTGCGCAATATCTCCTCCAGAGTATTTACAAAACCGAAGATAGCCGATGTGTTAAACCCTCCCTGAGTGAGTCGGGGCATTTTTATCAAAGCATAATAAGCACGGAAAATCAATGCAAATGCATCCAACAGAAATAGTCTTTTTTCTTCCATGGTATGAATATTTTAGGCATAACCACAATTAAAACTCTTCCTATGAAGAGGAGTCAGACCGAGTTTTCTGATAGCTTCCTTATGAGCCTTGGTAGGGTAACCCTTATGTTTTTCCCAACCATAACCCGGATATTTTTCCGACAGCTCCACCATCAATTCATCACGATGAGTCTTTGCAAGTATGGAGGCTGCAGCTATCGACATATATTTACTATCACCTTTCACCACGGTGGTATGGGGGATATCTTCAAACTGGCGGAAACGGTTCCCATCCACTATGATATGTTGAGGCCTTACGGCCAATTGTGTCAAGGCCCTGTGCATCCCTTCTATTGAGGCATTGAGGATATTAATCTCATCAATCTCTTCCGGGCCAACCATTACAACTGCCCAGGCCAATGCATTTTCTTCAATAAAAGGACGTAACTCCTCTCTTTTCTTCTCAGAAAGCTGTTTGCTGTCGTTTAGCCCTTCACATTCAAAATCATCCGGAAGGATCACTGCTGCACAAGCCACAGGCCCGCATAGACATCCACGGCCGGCTTCGTCACAACCCGCCTCAATAACTCCCGGATGCATGCTGGCTTCCAACATTAATTTCTATTTGTCGCGGGATATTATATAATCGAAAAGCTGACGGAAAGTTTCCTTCCATTCAGAATCGGGATATCTATCTAAAAGTCGGTCAGCCTCCGATTGCATTTCTCTCATCCTGGAAAAAGAATATTCTATACCGTCGTATTCCTTGGCGAAATCAATCAGGATTCCTATCTCTTTTTCGTTTAGGTCTCCTTTTTTCAACATATCCTTTACACTCTGAGAAATGGGCTCCGGAGCCGTCTCAATTGCATGCAGTAGGGGTAACGTCACTTTTCCCTCTCGTAAATCATTTCCCGTTGGCTTACCGATCAGAGGATTGGAAAAATAATCGAAGATATCGTCGCGTATCTGGAAACACATCCCCAACAACTCGGCATACTGGGCCAGGGTCTTATATTGTTTTTCATTTTTTCCAACGGCCTCTGCTCCCATTTTGACACAGTTTCTGAACAAAGAGGCCGTTTTTTTCCTGATCATAGAGAGATAATGATCTTCATCAAGTCTATGGTCTCTCACATTGCAAATCTGATCTACCTCTCCGGTGGAAAGCTCTTTGCCTAAATCTGAAAGAGAAGATATAATAGAGAGATTGCCTGTGCGGATACCGGCTGCCAAGGCATTGGCTACAAAGAAATCTCCTACAAGCACGGCAATATGGTTTCCCCATTGATTGTTAACTGTTGCCTTCCCTCTGCGAAGCGCTGTGTCGTCTACCACGTCATCGTGAATCAATGAAGCATTATGAAGCATTTCGAGAGCTGCACCTGCATGAAGCACATGATTGTTTATGTCACCAAAAAATTTGGCACTCAAAATCACCATTATCGGACGTATCTGTTTGCCTTTGGTAAGCAGGTAATTGCTTACTACAGTATTCATCAGTGCATTGTCAGATTCCAGAGACTCCCGAATTATGGCATTCATTTTTGCCAATTCTGGTTCTATCCTTTGTTGGATTTTTGCAAGCCGGTCCATATGGTTGCAAATTTAATAAATTAATTCGGTTTGAAAGAACATGCTCCAACCGGGCGCATCCTTATACAGATCTTCGGAAGCTGCAGGAACCACAAGTTGGCATTGTTTCCACAGATCGTTTTCCAAAGGGTCAAAGGGAGGAGTATCACAATCAAAGGTAGGAGGTTCTTCACTCATGCATATGATTTCGGTGATATTCCTGCAACCTGTGAAAAGGAGCTCCCCTAACATTTTTGAATTAGACGGCAGTTTTGCTCTTTGTAAGTTTTCACATCCGGAAAAGGCATATGACTCTAACTCCTCCATGGTATCCGGCACACTGATTTCCTTCAGATCAGTGCAAAAACTGAAAGCATTAGGACCGATATGAATCAGTAGAGACGGTAAATCTATTTCCTTGAGTCTATAACAGTAGGAAAAGGCATTTCTTTGTATATCCCTTACACTTTCCGGCAAACTTACCTCTTCCAGGTTTTCATCCCAGGCACACATATAAGCCGGAATTATAGAAACACCTTCAGGAATCTCCAATTTCTTTAAAGAAGAACATTCTCTGAAAGCGCCCTCTCTTATTTCCCTTAGTGTAGAGGGCAAAATTATTTCTGTAAGATTTTCACATCCCAGAAAGGCATATTCCCCTATAATTTCAACACCCTCTTCAAGCACTATCCTTCTCAACACCCTGTTATCTTTAAATTCGTACGAAGGCAATTCTTTTACTTCACCGGGCCATATAACTGTAAGACTATCATTAGATACACTGTAAGATAAATCTACATTATTTAAAGGCACAGGATTCCCGGCACTAATATTTAGTGCAACTAAAATTGACAGAGAAATCCCCAAAAGTCGTATTATGTCTCCTCTCATTTTCTCTGAGGTGCAAATTCCGGAGGTAGAATCAGATCCGGATTTACCGTATCGGCGGAAACCACCACTATTTTACTTGCTCCACGCCATGGTACAGTGGCATAATATTTTTTATATCCCACACGTATAGGCTTTGCTTTATAAAGAGCCTCTTTAAGTATGGCAGCTGTCTTATTGTCGGCCACGGAAAATACAAAATCCCGATTATAGATCCTTGTAGTATCCATCAGTTCTTTATAGGGAATGAGCGTACCTTCATAAGTCTTGAATACCATTCCCCTCTTTTCTATACTCTCCACATATCCATATTGGGTGGCATCTTCTACATAGGGAGAAAAATATCTTATCCAGCATCCTACAACGAGCCCAACTACAGCCAGACCACACAATATCCATACCCAGAAAGGGATCCGGCTACGGCGTTTCAAATGATCCCATTCGGATTCCTCCTGTTCCCAATAGTCGGGATCTTCAGGCTTATACTCCGGCTTCTTCTCTACAGGAGGCTTTTGAGGCTCGGTGCGTTCATTATCAAAAAGATCCTCATCGCGGTCATCGTCGTTATTTCCGAATCTCATTACTTATAATTTAATTTTGAATCTTTTTCGTTTTATTGATTGATATATAGCCCATGGTATAAATTCCCAAAATAATGAGCATCACGGTCTGTCCGCTCCATTGCACCATCGAGAATGCTATGCCTTGGGCATCAGGCACTCCATAAATTGCCAGTGCAAACATTATGGCTATGTTCCATGGTCCCAGACCACCATTTGATGGGATAGCCATACTTATTGAGCTTAAAACGAAGGCTACCAGACAAGGAGTGAAGCCGGCTGCAAGACCTGGAGTCTCACATAATTTTTTTGTGAATTCAAATGCATAGAAGGCCACATACAATTGTATGAAATAACAACCCCATATGCAAAGTGTAAAGATAAGGAATTTCCACTTACCCTTCATCTTTACTATCACAATAATACCTTCCCATACGTTTTTTCCCATCTCCCGAAGCTTCATCATAAAGGGATGGTCCTTGAAGAAAAAATATACCAGCAGGACTAAGATTATTCCACCTGACACAGCTGCCCAAAACCAAAACTGACTTATAAGGTGAATGAAGTCTTTTCCTAAAGGATACTTGTCGAGGAAAACATGTATAGCGGGTGCAGCCACAATCAAGGAAAAAACTAATAAGAATGCCACCATCAGCGTGTCGGCTGCCCTATCCGCTATCATCGATCCCAGCACAGAGGTGAAAGAATTCTTTTTCATGGTGGAAATATAGGTGCATCGCCATAACTCTCCAAGGCGGGGAAACACGAGATTCAATGCATAACACCCGAAAATAGAACAACATAGTGCCATGAATGGAACCTTTATATTTAAGGCATTAAGTTGCAGTTGCCATCTTGCGGCCCGGAAAATATGTGAGAAAATGCTTATTCCCATTGCCAGCAATATCCACCAATAGTCCACTCCGTGACGCAGCAGTGAGATCATTTCCTCGAAATTCACCTTGTGGAAAAGATACACAAGGAGAAGCACAGTAAAGGCTATGGGAACTATGTAGCGAAGAAAAAAACCTAACCATTTTTTCCATGCCGGATCTTTCGGGGAAATGGTTTCCTCGAAAGTTTCTTCCAGCAAACGTTCGGAATTTTCCTTTATCATAAAATGTATTCTATCTCCTTAAATGCGTATTCCCGCATTTCACCTGAATCTGTAGTCAAAAAAATGATACCGTCTTCTGCCACTGTGGTAATCCTTGCTTTTATCCTTTCTTCTTTTTTACGGTCAAAGAAATTATAATATTGTCCGTCAGCTCTCCATAATTTGCTTAAAAATTGTGTATGAGTACCACCGGGCTCTTTCAAGCTATATATATTTTTCTCCAAAATGTCGGCCAATTCTTTAATTTCTTCATCAATATTATAATTTTTCCCGGTAATCATCTTTAATGATATTGGATTAGGAGCATCACTTTTAAATTCTGTCTGATTCAAATTTATACCGAATCCTGCTATCGTCCGAGTGATATTTCTTCCGGTTACAACATGCTCCACTAAGATTCCACAAATTTTCTTATTTTCCGCATAAATATCATTAGGCCATTTGATTTTCACCGACACATCTTTTTTCTGGAGATATTCAGCTATTGACAAGGCCACAATTTCTGATATTAAAAATTGTGCGCTTGCTTTAAAATCTCCGGGATGAAAAACTACTGAAGCCGTTATATTTTTTCCGGGTTCACTTTCCCAGGAATTGCCACGTTGCCCTCTTCCGGCGGTCTGTTCTTTACAATAGACCAACCCGGGAGAAGCCAATTCAGTCTCATGGGCGGCTATCCAGGTATTAGTTGATGTAGTTGAATCTATCTTTAGAATCTGCATTTCAAAAACCTAGAACCCGGCTACCGTCTTCATTTACCTTTATAGTGACAATTCGTGCATTTTCCGGAACGATATTTTCAAGACGGTCAGGCCATTCCACAAAACAAAATTCTCCTGAATCAAAATATTCCTCAGCTCCCATCTCCAAGGCTTCGCGAGGACTCTCGATTCTATAGAGATCGAAATGATAAACCGGATTCCCTTCGGCATCGTTGTATTCATTTACCAGACTGAAGGTAGGGCTTCCCAAATGATCGGTAGCTCCAAGCTGTTTGCACACCTCTGTTATAAATGTAGTCTTGCCGGAGCCCATTTCTCCTTCAAACAGAAAAATTCTGTCGTCTCCTATGGTATCTATGAATTTTTTTGCGGCTTCTGACAGATTCTCTAAAGTAAACTTGATATTGTGGTTACCAGACATTATTTTTCACTTTTCGTTTTTAGGAAGTTTCAGCATATGGTCTACAGAACTGGCTTCTTGAAATGCAGTTTCATAATATATTTTAAGCATTACTGTATCCTGCATGAAATTGATTGCCCCGACATCAACTTTGATTATTTTCAAGCCGGTGCGCCTACGAAGATCTTCAATCAGTTCCTCCCGCTGATGTGGATGGATATTGTCTACCCTGTCGTATAAAATTAGTTTTGAAGACATATGGCGCAGCCCTCTGAAACTCTCAACAAGCCACACCGACAAGACATATATAATGTTTGTGGCAAATATTTCAGCATAGCTCAGATTCAGAGCTATGGCATTGATGACAGATAGAGAGATAATGACGAAAAGATAAGTCATCTCCCTCACAGGCACTGTTTCCGTCCTATATCTTATTATTCCGAAAATAGCGAAAAGACCCAGAGCCATTCCCACCTTTATCTTTACACTTCCCAATAAATATATCAGGAAAAAAATACTGATACTTATCAGAATAAAGGTGAAATAATAATCCAGACGCCTGCTTTTCCGATAATAGAAAAACTGAATTAAGATGAAAACAAAAAATAAGTTGAGCACAAACCTAAAAATCATCAGACTTAGGCTTGGGACATCTATTAAGGGGATGTCTAAAATTCCGAATTCTTCCATTAATAATTCAACTTTTCCAGCATTCGTAATCTGGGTTTGATTTTGTTATGAGGCAACTCGTCATCCGTTAATGCCATCCCCACTACATACTTACTGAATCCACTTTCCCGGATTTTTAATTCCCGCAGCAAAGGTTTCAAGTGAGATTTCATCGAAAGGCCATCCCGTTTCCATTCAATTATCACTATTCCGGGCAAGATTATTTCTCTATCGGTTACAAAATTATGAAATTCAATTGAAGTATCAATAGTGATTCTCTCTGTCTTTTCCTTATTGACCAAAGTGATGCGCCTGAACCTGTTTTCTATTTTCGAATCAAGGTCATTAACAAAGAATTCGGAATGTCGGGAAATGAATTCAGCAAAATCATTTAGGATCAGACCCGTATCCATAGAAACCCTACGTTTTTTTGTACGCCCCTTGTTGTTTTTATCCTTTATCTCAAGAAAAGGCTGGAGGTCGGAATCAACATATTCCCTTATTCGGATTTTTCTACGTGATTTTTTCCCTCTCTGGTGATCGTAATACATTCGCACGTCTTCCGTGTCGTAATATCGCGTATAGTAATTAGCGTTTCTAATACCATTGGATTCCTGTACTAAAAAATGTTCCGAAGCCTTGCGAAGTAAAGCATCAAGTACCGTCTCCGTAGTGATAAATTTAGTATCAATACGGTTCATCAGCTTCACGGCGCTCATCTCTTCGAGACTTATGCCATCCATTTTCATCAAGGTATCCTCTATCATCTTTTAATTTAGAGTTTAGAGTTCAGAGATCAGAATTCAAAGTTAAACCTTTAAACTTCTACAAACCAAAAAGCGCAATCCATAACTATAACTACAAACTACAAATCACTACCTCCGCTCTCTGTAAATTTCACTAAAAAGGGTGTGCGCTTTTAGCGGCACACCCTTTTATATTACGGGTTGGGTTTATTTATTTTTTATCCTTCTTTTTGTCTTTCTTAACCTTTAATCCATAGGTTTTGTCGAATGTAAGTTTCTGACCGTCAGACAATTTAATCTTGTATTGATCTTTCTTAAATTTGATTGATTTAATTGAGCAGCCCGGACATTGGTCAGTGATAGTTTTACGAGCATCGTTGGGAAGAAGATCGATTGATACAGGAACTGTCGATTTCTTTGCACTTACCTGATACCAGTTGCCTGTGAGGTCGAACCATAGTTTTGTTCCGTTGTCAAGGTTTACACGGTACCACATCGGTTCTGTGGTGGGACGCATCATCTTTGCCCATGATTTTGCAACCGCTGCTCCAGGATAATAATCGTTGAGGAAAGTTTGAACCTGAGCCGGCATCTTTTCTACTGGCATTTCTACTCTCTCAGCTTTTACTGTGGCTGTTCCCAAAGCAAGAATAAGGGCGAGGCCTAAAACTTTAAACAAATTCTTCATAACCTTTTTTCTTTTTTATGTTATTATTTAGTTGGTTTTGAGTTCTTACAGAATTATAACGACATAAAATACCAAAAGGTTCAAGACCATGGTAAATATTTTATTTTTTAACATATCCTCTTTTTTAACCCTATAAAATGGCAGATAAAATTCTTAAATTTGCAATATGATAGAACTCCCCGTTTCAAAAAGCATTGGCGCACGATATATGGTGGCCACTTATTTTGCAGGAACTTTACCCGCAGACCCTTTCTTTGAAGATAATGATGACCTTATGGTGTTGCAGGAGGCTCTTCTGGAAGTTTATTCAGATGAAGAACCCATCGACTATGGTGATTCTCCAATAGATGTGGGAGCCTCGGGAACTGCCCTAAGATTTGTAACTGCTGTCTGCGCATCATCAAAAGGAGCAGACTATGTGATTGGCGGCACGCCACGCCTGATGGAACGTCCAATGTTGCCTTTGATTGAATTACTAAGAAAAGCAGGTGCCGATATCCAGGCTTTAGGAGAAAACAATACCGGCCCTTATCGGGTAAAAGGCAATAAACTTGAGGGTGGGGATTTTGAAATAAGAGGGGATATTTCTTCTCAGTTTATTTCAGCTTTAATGTTGGTAGCTCCTACCTGGGAAAATGGCTTGAATCTTAAATTCTCCACTCCTACAGTATCTAAACCTTATTTGAAAATGACTCAACAACTCATGGAAAAATTCGGGATAACTGTAGAGTTAGACAATGAAACAGTTAAAGTTCCCCATGCACCTTATATACAACCTCAGAATTTCACCGTAGAAGCTGATTGGAGTTCTGCATCTTTTTTCTATGAAGCTTGTGCCATAAGCGGGCAACCCATTGAAATTGCCAATCTTGCAGAGCCTTCCGACTCTCTGCAAGGAGACGCTGTCTGTGCTTCTCTGTTTGAATTATTAGGGGTATATTCCTCATTTAATTCAAAATCTGCATCTATATCGAGAAAAGAAGAAACAGGAAAAAGTATTACACTTGATTTCAAAGATTCTCCTGATTTATTGTTGCCTTTTGCCGTGGCTAGTCTTTGCCGGGGCTGTCATTTCCGATTCAACGGTGTGGCTCATCTTAGGCTAAAAGAAAGCGACAGACTTAAATCATTATACGAAGAAGCATTGAAACTCGGTTGGAAAGTTACTATTGAAGAGGATTCTATATTCTGGGAAGGTGAAACAGTTGATAAAGTAACGGATCCCGTGATTGATCCTCATGATGACCATAGGGTTGCCATGGCCTTTGCAATGATTGCTTTTAAAACCGGAGAGATAAGAATAGCTAATCCTCGGGTAGTGGAAAAATCCTTTATCAATTTCTGGAATCAAATAGAGCAGATAGGCCTTTCTTGTTCCGAAACTGACAATATAATGATTGTTAGGAAATGACCGGAGCACTGGTAATTTTAGCTGCAATGGTGATTATAGGAATTCTCCTGTACATAACAGATGTCACTTATTTCCGCCATCATCATGCAGCCGGAAGTGCAGAAACAGATAATGGTTCGGAAGCTTCAAAGACAGATGAACCACAAAATAATGTTTCAGAAGAAGTTTGTTGCGGGATGCATCTTATATGTGAGAAAACGTCTCTGGCTGTGGTATCAGATCAAGTGATTTACTATGACGATGAAGAACTTGACCGGTTTATAGGGCGTGATCCGCAAAGTTATACTTATGAAGAAACAGAAGAATTCCGTGATGTACTTCTCACACTTCTTCCTCAGGATATTGCCGGATGGGCAAAAAGCATTACTCTGAGAAAAATAGAGCTTCCCCCGGAAGTAAAAGATGAGTTATTGCTTCTTGTTTCCGAACTTCGGTCTGTATAATTGTTATATGATCATCGGTAAAAAATACCAAAAATAATTTCACTATAATTATACCGTCTAAAGTAATGACATCGTGTGCGATGTCTGCAAAACCAAAGATTTTTTGATAGAAGACATGGCATGGTATGTCTATACGGGTCTTAGGTTCTTTTGCGTAAAATTTTTTATTTATAATTATTTATTTAAAATATGAAACCTCTTCTTTCCCTGTTTTTCGCTTTTTATACATTTATCTGTTTTGCTCAACCGGACTCAATTACTGGGCATCAGCTTGCAGGAAATCTTCTCGCCTACCCTTATCTTGAAACTGCACCTCCAAAGTTGACTCCTGCACCACAAGGTTATGTTCCTTTCCATATGGAACATTACGGACGTCATGGAAGCCGCTGGCTTCTCGGACCCGAAGATTATCTTGTTCCTGTACAGAATCTTGAAAAGGCTGAAAAAGCCGGTTTGCTGACTCCTCTGGGCTTAGAAACTTTAGAGGCATTACGACAGATAGAAAAACAGAGTAATGGACGACTGGGTGAACTTTCAGATATCGGAGCTCTTCAACATCAGGCTATAGGAAAAAGAATGGCTCTTAATTTCCCCGAAATTTTTACCCCGGAAGCTGATCTCACTGCAAAATCAACAACCGTGATACGTTGCATCATTTCTATGGCCAATGCCCTTGAAGGAATTCAAAACCAAGTGCCGGGTATTCATTTCGAAAAAGATGCAAGCCAGGCTGACATGTGGTTTATGAATTTTGATGATAAACCCACATGGGCCATAAAAGACAGCGTTTCCCCTTTAGTTTTGGCGCCTTATCGGGATTCAATAATGATTACCGAGACCTATCTTTCAAGATTGGTTTCCGACCCGAAGTTCGCTCAAGATAGTGTTAAACCGGGTCTTCTTCCAAGATTGTATTGGGTTTTGGGAAATACCCAAAGCCATTCCGGACAACCTTGGCTTTTTGAGGAGGTTTTCAGCCGTGAGGAACTGATGGAAAACTGGAAAGCCGGAAACGCCGGATGGTTTCTTCATGGAGGGAATTCTAAAATGACTGACGGTAAAATGCCTTTTGTGCAAAGAAACCTTCTTAAACGCATAATAGAAAGAACAGATTCCTCTATCTCAACAGGAAAACCCGGTGCCAATCTGCGTTTTGGTCACGATGGTATTTTAGTATCTATAATAACTCTTATGGAATTAGGAGGATATGGCCGGGAAATCAATTCTTTCGAACAACTTGAGAAATCTGAGTGGAAGGATTTTGAAATTATTCCTATGGCCGGTAATCTTCAGCTTATTTTTTACAGGCCTGCAGATAATTCCGAAACCATATCTCCCGATGATATTCTTGTAAAAGCAATGATCAACGAAAGAGAAGTTTCAATGCCGGGAAATCCTGTTACAGGTAATTATTATAATTGGAAAAATCTACGTGATTACTATATTTCTAAAATAAATCAATACCAATAAAAGCAATTCCACCAAAGACGATTTTAACTATTTAATATAACAATGGCGGAGATCTAAGCAATCCCCGCCACTTCTTTTGTTAAGAGCTCTTATAGCAATATTTTGTATCTTTTCTGGCCGTTTGCTATAATGTATATTCCCTTTTCAAGAGTTCTCAATGTATTCGCATTGCAGTTCTTCCTCAAAAGAATTCCTTCAGATGTATAAATATCGATTTTAGCGTCTTTGTTGGCTAATATCTCTTCTATACCTGAATATCCGGTCACCATACACGTGGCTGAAATTTCTTCCTGACCCTGTACTCTGACAGTGATATAAGCAGTGCCTTCGCCTACAATTTTACAGTTGCCGGTCTCATTGACCAAAACTACATCTTCGTTACTACTTTCCCAGATTAATGCCGTTTCCGAAGCCTGTTCCGGATAAATAATCGCTATCAAAGTGAATTCCTCACCTACTTCTCCATTGATTTCTGTCTCATTAAGGGTAATTTGTTCTACCGAAGGCGTTTCAGTCTTGATATCTTCCACTATAAATTCACATCCGGCACTTTTACCGTTTGATGCAATTGCTGTGACAATCGCCTCACCGGGACTGATAGACTTGACTTTTCCTTCATTCACTGTCACTATCTTTAGATCTGATGTTTCCCATATTATACTCTTATCAGTGGCATTTTCCGGAAATATAGTAGCTACTAATGTAAATTCCTTGCCTACCGGCATAGTCACTTCTTCTACATTAAGTTGCACATAGTTGACTTCTATATATTTCGAGGTGACGGTTACTTGACAAGTTGCTTTCAAATTATTTACTGTAGCTACTGTTACAATTGCATTTCCTGGTGTTACAGCATAAACTTTCCCATTGTTTACAGTCAACACATCCGGATTAGAGGACGACCAGATTAATGATTTATCTGTTGAATTGTCAGGATTAATCGTGGCCGTAAGAACAGCATTTTCACCTTCTACAAGCTTTAAAGAAGTTTCACTTAAAGTCACGCTTTGAGGATATATAGGATCGGGGTCCGGTGTCGGTGTCGGATCTGGTGTCGGTGTCGGATCTGGTGTCGGTGTCGGATCTGGTGTCGGTGTCGGATCTGGTGTCGGTGTCGGATCCGGTGTCGGAGTTGGGTCCGGTGTCGGTGTCGGATCCGGTGTCGGATCCGGTGTCGGTGTCGGGTCTGGTGTAGGTGTCGGATCCGGTGTCGGAGTCGGATCCGGTGTAGGTGTCGGATCCGGTGTCGGAGTTGGGTCCGGTGTTGGATCGGGATCAGGTGTTGGATCGGGATCAGGTGTTGGATCGGGATCAGGTACGTATTTAGCTTTAACAGTTATGTCACACTTTGCTGAAACACTTCCGGCCGTAGCTGTAACTACTGTTGTGCCGGCTGAAAGTAAAGATACCAATCCGGTTGATGACACATTAGCTATTTCTGGTGAGGATGAGGTCCAGGTCACTGTTTTTTCAGTAGCATTTGAAGGGGTCACTACTGCGGAAAGTTGTATACTGCTTCCCTCTTCTCCGGCGTATTCTGTTCTGTCTAACTCTATTCCTGAAACCGCTATCACATCAGATTTCACCGTTACTAAGCAATGAGCCCAAACACCATTGGAAGCTATGGCTGTAACATAGATTTCCCCTTCACTCTCGGCTGTGATATTTCCCTGTGTGTCTACTTTTACCACATTTTCGTTATCTGAGACCCATCTGATTTCAGCCTTGGCATTTTCCGGGAGAATAATAATTTGCAATTGGAAAGTTTCACCGGGTTTAAGGGCAAGAGTGTTCGGTGTCATAACTATTTCTCTTACTTCCGGTATGTTTACCTCTATCCCACATTCTCCAAACACTGAACCTGAGGTAGCTTTTATAGTTGCCTTTCCCGGAGCCACCAATTTCACTAATCCATTCTGATCTACTGTAGCCACTTCAGGATTAGTCGAAGTCCATACCACTGTTTGATCCGTTGCATTTGAAGGGATAAGGGTTGCTTCCAGTTGTAGGTTATCACCTATCTCTCCTATATAATATCCCCAACTCAAGATCACTTGTTCAACATAAATGGGATCCACAGTTACATTACAGGAAGCACTGACTCCGTTGGATGCTGTCGCTTTGATTACACTTTGGCCTATATTAACAGTTGTGACCAATCCATTCGTCACTGTAGCCACTTCAGGATTGGAAGATGTCCAGGTCACTGAACGGTCAGTTGCATTATATGGTAATACATCTGCAATTAATACCGAAGTATTACCAGGCTTCATTCTTAACTCATATGAATTCAGAGACACTTCTGTAACTTCTATCACATCACTTACAACAGTAATATTGCAAGTTGCCTTTACTCCGGTGGCACTTCCTACTGTGATAATGGCACTTCCTAAACCTTGCGCTTTTACCCATCCATAATTATCCACTGTGGCTACTGAAGTGTTATCGCTGCTCCATGTTAATTGAGCTTCTGAATCCTCCGGATATCTTGTTGCTTCCAGTTGAATATTATCCCCAGGCTTTAACGTTGCGGATGTCTGATTTAGAATGATAGTTTGAAGATCCGGCGCTTCTATCACAAATTCACAGTCAGCGGCTATATCTCCACATCTGGCATAAACCCAACTGTGGCCTTTCCTATTTAATGTTACCAGACCATTCTGATCAACACTGACATCATCATTATAAGTAGTCCAAACCACGGTTTTGTCTGTAGTTTCTTCAGGTGAAACAGTTGCCGTCAACTGAACTGTTTCTCCCGGTTTTCCGGTATATGAAGTTCTGTTTAGGCTTATCGATTCAGGGGCTACAATTACTTCTCTTACAGCTACTTGTATGGTCTGTGACTTATTACTTACCGTAGCGGTTATGGACGCATCTCCTTGAGCAATTCCTTTAACATTCACTACATTAGTAACAGTAGTTGGTTCCAACTCGACAATTCCCCCAGGATTGACAGACCATTTCATGCCGCTGTAGTCGGCATCGTAAGGTTCTATGAATGCTATTAGCTGCTCTGTATCTCCCGGTTTAACTTCTATGGAGTTTTTATTAAAAGTTATCGATTCAACAGATTTTGCCAATATAGTGATATCTATTGTCTGATAAATTTCAGGATTATAAACTGAAATGGCTTTCAGAGTGCATACTCCGGGGGACAATGCTTCCAGCGTAATAGTTTCATCATTTACTGACAGTACTTTAATATATTCTTTACCTTTCTCAAGTCGCCATTCCACTCCCTTCTGATATGTGTTTTCCGGCAGGAGATTTACTCCACAGGTAAAAGTATCACCTATGTTGATCTTCGTCGCTCCTGAACTCATCTGAATAAAGTCCAATGGCGGGTATATGGCGAAAGAATAATCATTGAGTATATCCACCTTTATGTCAGCTCCGGTGGAGGAAGAAAGATAACAGTTACTAAAGGAAGCTGCTCCTGTGGTACGTTCCGGATTTTCAGTTAATGTATAGTTTAACTTCAACACAGTTAGGTTGGAGCCCTTCAATAAAGTCCCCGAAGACGATGTAAGATCGGTAGCTATTATTTTAACTTTCCTTTCATCATCTTTAGAAGGATTCCATTGCAATTTGAATGTATCCGGCAAACTACTTCCCAATTCTACTGAATTAAAAGTTAATACCGAATAATAATCCATATCGATTTCAAATCCTCTGACCCGAGTATTGAAGCTGGAGCTCGTTTTAAGATACACTGTTACATTTACTTCCTCTCCGGGAGCATACCATGCTTTATCATATCGGTATTCCAAAGACACCTGGGCTCCTAAGGTCTGTCCCATCAGCATGAACAGGAATAATACCACAAGATGCAAATATTTGATAGAGATTTTCATTTATCTAAGTTTAATTATTTTTTATTCTATTATTTCACTATCACTTTATTTTCGTGATTATCCACAGTCACTATATAAAGACCTTTTGACAGTGAAACGAACTCACGATCATCATTTACTCTTGTATGGGTAACTAATCTTCCGTCTAAGGCATAAATAAATATCTCCTTGCCTGCTGCATTATATACCATTACTCCACCGGTTTTACCAATTGTCGTTATCGATTCGTATCCGATCTGATCCACACCGGTTGTTTCCGGAGCCTCACCTTCTCCTGTTTCTATATAATACCTGTTGGAGAATTCATCCGAAGCCAGCACATTCTCAAAAGTTATCTTGATTATAGAATCATCCGATCTGCCTCTTATGATAAACAATGGTTGATTAGAGGAGCTAAAAGATTGATTTTCTAAGGAATATACGACTATTCTCACGATATTCTCTTCAATCTGATTATAGGAGAGAATATGCGCCCTCGCAGGATCTCCGGCTACTATATCATAGATTTCTACTCCTTCAGGTATCACCAGATCAGCCTGCAGATTCACATATTTATATGCGTCTTTTAGGGTAAACCTCAGTTCCGAGCCTTCATAAAGGTTGTCTTCAACTTTTGCATAACCTCTCATATCTCCCATGCTTCGGGTAGCCACAAGATTATAGGCTTCTTCCTTACCCAATACAATGTTAGTGACAGCGGAGACATCTGATACATCTATAATTCCATCATCATTTATATCAGCGTTGGCATAACAGAAATTGATATTTTCCTTGTCTTCAAATTTTAAGATATGGTTGGCCACAGTCACAATATCAGAGACAGTGATTACATCGTTATCGTTGGCATCACCTTTTATCGGCTCTTTTATTCTGAGCTGGTAATTAGAGGATGGCCAGTCGTAATTTTCTGTATTTATTGTAAATTTTACAGTTTTACCCGCTGCATTATCCTTGGCTGTAATCCTAATTTCAGAACCATCGCCTTCATCCATTCCTTCGGCTGTTACATAGTCGTCAAATTTCCATATTATTTTTCCGTAATCGCATTCCGGAGTAACGGTAACCTTCAGTTTCATGGTCTCTCCGGTTTTCAGAGAATACTTCAGCCCCTCTATCCCATGATATTCAGTAGTTATAGAATAATTCGGCCTTTTAACCATTACTTTACATGTTGCTTTCTTCTCGCCACAGCTGGCTGTGATAACAGCGTCGCCAAACCATTTGGCAGTAAGAGTTCCATCTTCAGAAACTTCCACCACGTCGCTATTGCTGGATTCCCATAGAATTGTTTTGTTGAAGGTATTCAGTGGTTTTATTGTAGCTGTAAGTTGTTCACTGCTTCCTAAATCCATTGATATACTGGATTTATTCAAAGTAACTGATATGGGCTGTACTACTTCTTTTCTCTCCTGGCAATAGTAAGTGAGACTATAAATGCAAGGTCTTTCCTGATTTACTCCAATCTTATAAACGGTGCCCGGTGCTTGATATTCTGACGGTATTTCTATAGTATATTCCTTATCATTATCCGGATATACTGTAGCCAAAGATTTATTATTAGCATTAAACGTGTAGGATGAACTACTGGTTGGTGCATAAGCACTCACTACAATCTTGGTACAATAATAATCTAACGTAAACGACATGTATGCATCACTACGGTTAAAATTAGTTGAGTTCAACCTTAAATATGTGCCGTTTGAATTGTTGGGTTGATAACTGTCCAGTAAAGTATATTCAATTCCCGTTTTTGTTGATGTATAGGTTTTTGCAGTCTTAGGAATACTGTTTGCATCCGGCATCCCCATGTTTGGTTTACGGAAACTCTCGGTAATTGTAAACTCACGTTCCACAAAGGATTCAGCCACTATTACTTTACAGGTGGCATAATCATCTCCATCGCTCACCGTAATATATGCAGTGCCATAACCTACGGGGATAACAAGTCCCTCTTCTGATACAGTTACCACATCCTCATCATTGCTCTTCCAGGTAAAGGCTGCCTGACTATTGTTTTCACCTACATGATATGCTTCAAGTTGAACTTTTTCTATCATTATAAGTTTCAAAAGCTCCTCGTTGAGTCTAATAGTGGAAGGTTTCCGCTCATAACTATTGAAGACGAGTTTCGAAAAGGCCATATTACTTGTAAATTCACATAAAGTAAATAAAGTGCCTGTTTTTTGATATTCCTCAGGAATCTCTATTTTAACTGTGAATTCTCCCGTTTCTTTACCATATTCACCTATATATTTCCCTTCGGCATATAATTTGAAAGAGGTGCTGTTTGGGCCGTCGGTAGAAAGCTCTATCTCACTACATGGATAATCAAGCATAAAACTCAAGGATGCATCACGATAATCATAGGTATTTACCCATAAATAATAAGGTGTGCCGTAACCTCCCTGTAGTTGAACACCTTGCATCGTATAAGAAATACCTGTAGACTTCGAGGTGTAACGGCCGGTATTGGCTACATCCTGGCTCGTTTTGGGGAAATCAGTTCCATCTGATAAAGAGAAATCTTCTTCGAAATCAAAATACTCAGGAATGAAATCCTTTACAGTCACCTTTACTTGTGATTTTATGTTATTATAGGAAGCTGTGATTATTGCATCTCCTGATTCTTTGGTAACCACAAATCCATTTTTGTCTACAACCGCTACTTCTTCTCGGCTTGAACTCCATGTTATCATTGATGGGTCGCAATTCCACGGCTCTACGGTGGCACTTAATTGCATGGTGCCTCCCTGCAGGATTTCAAAATCACTTTCATTGATAGAGATAGAAGAGATTGGGGCCGCTTTAACCGTTACTTCACAATACCCTTTGCCTCTACCACTCATGGCTTGTATTTTTGCAGTACCGAATTTATGAGTGGATACCACTCCGTGATCATCCACTGTAGCCACTTCCTTATTGTAGGAACTCCAAAATATGGTGGAATTGCTCAGCACTTCAGGATATAACGTGGCGTTAAGATTACAGCTCTCGCCCCAGGTAAGTTCCACAGAAGACGGTGCCACTGTCACTGTCTCTGCCACCACATATTTCACGTTAACCGTACTACTTGTCATTACCGGGCCATATTTTACTGTCACTCTTGTTTTACCCTCCTGAAGACCTTTCAGTATCCTCTCCGGCGATAAACTTGCAATCTCCGGATCTTCTATACTCCAAACATAGTCGTAGGAGCCGTTTTCAATATCAGCCGAAGCTGTCAACTTTATTTCTTGATTTACAGGCAGTTCAATAGTTTCTCCGGCAGTTATTACCACTTTTTTAGGCTGACCTTCACTTTCTATGTTGAATTTGCTCCATATATCATGATCTAAGTATTGCTCATAACTCTTGAAAGGAACTTTCAAATTTGCAGAATACTCGGTGAAGGTAGAAGAAGTAGCTGCCGGGGGAAGTGTAGCCCTTACATCTATCTCCTTTATGTCATTACAATCCTTGAAAAGATTATTTCCCAGAGCAGTTACTTTTGAACCTATTATGATGCTCTCCAGAGGTTTGTTATTAAAGGGAGAATAACCGGATTGAGGTACGTCAGAATAACTCAAATTTCTCCCTAAGTATAAAGTCTTTATAGGTGAGTTTTCAAAGAAATATATTGTCTTGCTTACTCCGTCTGTTATTGTTCCTGTTGTCACCAAAGATAATGATGCGTCAGCATCTTCAAAAACGACATCGGTTAAATAACCTGCTTCTCCGAATAAATCACTTCTTAAGGAAGACACCTTCTCTCCGATAGTTAATTTATCTAAGAATTTACCTCCATTAAAAGGAGCATCAGAATAAGTAATATTGTGTCCTAAATAGATTTCATTGAGGGGACAATCATTAAATAATCCCTGTGATAATCCATTGTCATCTTTCTGAGAGTAAAGGAATAATGACGTGTTTCCGGTTTCTATTTCCAATTTTGTCAAAGCTTTACAACCCTTAAAGGCGTTCTCTCCGATAGTTGTTACAGTATTGGGAATCTTGATGCTTGCCAGTCCGGGACTATTGGAAAAAGTATTAGGTAAAATTTCTTTCAGTTTATAAAACTTTCCTCCGTAATAAACTTCTGCAGGGAGCTCCAGATTTCCCGATATATTGTCAGCAGGCTTATTGGCTGAGTAAATTACCGTGCTAACATAATTGTCATCTATCTTAGTATAATGTAATGTCTGGCCTTTGTATGAATAAGTGAAATCCTCAATAATATACTTGATAACCATACTCTTTATATGGATTTCATGAGTACCTCCTTTAATAATAAAATCAGCCTTTGAGGCACTTCTCCCCGACCAAACAGGATTTGTAGGGTTCACTAAATTTGTGTCACTAAAACCGCCGCTGTCGCCTAAAGAAGGAGAGTATTCCACCGAGCCGTCGATTCCCGTGGCATTGTTATAACAATAAAACTTTATTTCAGTAATAATAGCTCCGTTCTTAGGCTTCACAGAGAAGCCTCCCGAGGGTAATACGGCTACATAACCACCGCTCGGCTTTGCAATGGCATTAGAGAATATCACATCTATATTGGTATCAACCGAGAAAGGATGGCTACTTCCAATAGTAGTGAGATCAGGAAGATCTATATTCTTGGCATCAAAAGTTACTGTGCCCGTATAGGCTCTTGTGATGTTTGAAAGTAATAAAATACAGAAAATTGAAAATAGGAAACGCTTCATAAACAATTATTTATGAAATTTATGATAAAAGATTTAGGAATTAAGACTCTAATTTATAAAAATAACGGCTTTTAAGCCTTATTTATTAAAAAAAATTAATTTCTCTGTTTTAAAAAAAGGCAGGCATCTCCGTAGGAAAGGAAACGGTAATCTTGCTTTAATGCTTCTCCATATATCTCCCTCCATTTTTCTTCACCTAAAAAGGATGAAACCAATAAAAGTAATGTAGATTTGGGTTGATGAAAATTTGTCACCATCCCGTCGGTTATTTTCCAATTAAATCCCGGTGCTATCATTATGGAAGTTGAAGCTGTTATGCTCTTTAACTCCTTATCTTCCATCTCCCGGATTATCGCTTTCAGACTTTCTAAAGTATCCGGAAGTGTTATAGGGTCCACATAGGGATCCCATTGGTTTACATGAAAAGGGTTATCTTTATTTGATATTATAGCCTGGCCAATATAAGGGAGTGATTCTAAAGTTCTTACTGTAGTTGTACCGACTGCTATTACCGGCCGACCGGCGAGTTTCCATTCAAGCAAATTTTTTAACAACCCGATGCTAACCGTGAACGGCTCTGAATGCATCTGATGGTCTCCGATAGATTCACTCTTGACGGGACGAAACGTACCGGCTCCTACATGCAATGTCACCTCACCTATTTTTATGGAATGTGCCTCAAGATTTTCAAATACTGCCGGAGTAAAATGCAAGCCGGCTGTCGGTGCTGCCACAGATCCGTTTTCCCGGGCATAGACAGTTTGATAATCCTCTTTGTCAGTTTCTTCAGTAGCACGGTTTAGATAGGGAGGAATAGGTATGACACCTGTGCGTTCTATTATCTGGGAAAATGTATAATCTGGATTATCCCATGTAAATTCTATCTCTGAAGAGCCATCTTCAAAAGTTGATTTTCTTCTTGCCTGTAATTTTATTTCTATACCTTTCTCTACAGGCACTATTGTATTTATTTCACCCTCCTTCCATTTCTTTGAATTTCCTACAAGGCACTTCCAGACACATTCTTTACGTGTCTGAAAATTTAGGATATAATCAGTTGGGGAAAGTGGTTCTAACAGGAATAATTCAATAGCTGCTCCCGTGGATTTATGAAAACTCAGCCTCGCATTAATCACTTTTGTGTCATTGCGTACCAATAAGGAGCCCAACGGTAGTAGATCAGGAAGCTCCTTGAATTTTTTATGATAAATCTTCCCCTGAGGGCTATAAAGCAAAAGTTTACATTCGTCCCTCTTTTGAAGCGGATGTTTGGGTATCTTCTCTTCCGGGAGGGGATAATCGTAATCCTCTATTTTAAGGTCTTTAACCATAAAGCATCAATTTGCTACCTGAACTGTGGCAGTTGGCTGCAGTTCAGCAGGTTTGTTTTCCTTTGTAGAAGCAAGTGGCTTAGGATATTTAGGTAATCCGGCCCTGCCCGCGCTCTGGAATGTGGGAACAAGTTCCGCAGGCAACACTTTAGTCATATGGGCGAAAATCAGTATTATAACTGCATATACCACCTGAGTGATGGCCGTAGAATGTAATATATTGTCAAGACCCACTAACGGACTCGCTATTCCTCCGAACACATAACCTATAAAACCAAGTAACGCAGAAGCATCCCCTGCATACAGGCGTCCTTCATTCATGGCCAGGGTATTAGATACCGTAAAGATCATTCCTATGCAGAATATCATCAATACATTCCACACTTCATACATCCAGACACTGTGTAAAAGAAAAAGACATATTCCCTGGGCTATTGTAAGTATCATTATGCCCCACGCAGCATAAACCGCTGCTTTTTTCAAGGGTTTGAAGGTCAGTGCACAGGTTGCCCCCAAAGCTATGAAGATGGCATTGAATCCCATAAACAATCCGAATTCAAGCTGGGTGTAGCCATAATGATCCTGAATTATAAAGGGAGCCGCCGAAACATAGGCGAATATCAATCCTAAGGCTGCACCTTTAAGGGTTGAATGGATCATAAATCTTTTGTTCTTGATCAGATAGCCATAATTTTCAAAAGCTATCCAGAACGGACCCTGAACGCGACGGCTTTTTGGCAATGATTCTTTTAAGGCGGGAGCAAGTATCAGAAGCAGCATACTGAAACCAAACAGAATCCAGAAAATTCCCCTCCAACCGATGCTATGTGAAACAAAACCTCCGAGCACCGGAGCACTGGCCGGGGCAAAACCATTGATAGCTCCTACTAAAGCCATTACCTTTGCAAGATCCTGACCTCTATACATATCCGCCGGGATAGTACGGGCAAGGAAATATCCTCCGGAAGCACCAAACCCTTGCACAAGACGCCACCAGATAAATTCCCATATGCTTTTCGACCAAATGCTTAACACAGCTCCTATGGCAAAAACTACCATGGCGATATAAAGAATCGGTTTACGCCCCCACCGGTCGCTGAAAGGACCGAAAAGCATCTGCCCCAAACCGAGTCCGATCATTCCGAAAGTCAATCCAAGTTGACATGTGGAAACCGAACAATGAAAAGCCTTGCACATCACCGGAAGTGTCGGGATATACATATCGTTGACAAAAGATCCGAAAGCACTTAGTAAAACGAGATAAATAATTACAAACCAGTAATATCCGCCCGAGGTTGGTGCAGATTGCAGAGCCGAATCCGCCGATGGGGAAACCACCTCCGAAGCTTTCAAGTCTTTAGCCGGCATACCGTCACGCATAGGCTCGGATGGGATATCCTGAGTCTTGGATGTTTCAGAGAAGATACCGGACACGGATTTATTAGCCTGAGCCGTGGATGTTTCAGGGGAGACACCGGACACAGATTGATTAGCCTGAGCCGCGGATGACGCCGAGGAAATCGCAGAACTCTCTGTTTTATTATCTGAATTTCCTTTAACTTCTGAATTATCAGCCATATAGCTATGGGGTATTAGATAAAAATTCCTGTGCGAAATTAATAAAAAAAGCCTAAAATTTAAATTAAACGTGAGGTTAGCTGCAAAACAAAATTCCTTGCATCAATCAAAAAAAATATATAAATTTGCAAACACATAGGCCCAGGTGGCGGAATGGTAGACGCGCTCGTTTCAGGTGCGAGTGCTGCGAGGCGTGCAGGTTCGAGTCCTGTTCTGGGCACTCTTTTTTTAATATGCATACCTTGTATGCTGGAGAGGTGGCGGAATTGGTAGACGCGCTACTTTGAGGGGGTAGTGTCAATTGCGACGTGGGAGTTCGAGTCTCCTCCTCTTCACCATTTTTGTATCTCCAACATTTGTAGAATGTATTGCGGAAATAGCTCAGT